>NZ_JBIVGP010000001.1:271901-627298 GCF_044748725.1 Pseudomonas sp. NPDC089752 | reverse complement strand
ATAATTGGCCAGAAACAAACGTAGGAGCGGATTTTATCCGCGATGCGCCGCGCGGGCGGCGCTCGATCTCATAGGCGCAGACGATGTCATGGCGAGCGTCCGCAAAGGGTCAAAAGCGGTCACTCATGAATCGCACCGTCGCCCCATAGACGCCTCTGGCATTGAGGCAGAGGCCGTTCACTCATCGAGAAATTCCATAACGATACTGGCGAACCGTTCCGGCTGATCAAGCATGACAAAGTGGAAACTACCGTCGACACGCGTGAAATGGATGTCAGGTTTCGTGGCGTAGGCCTGACGGTACATCGCATCGATAGCGGATGCAGGCACGCCATACAAGGCGTCATAGGCATACACGACTTCGACCGGCACCCTGATGCGGCTGAGCTCAGGACGCAGGTCGGTGACCATCAATTCATACACGGCATCCGACACGGTCTTGCGATCTGAGCTGATTCCCGCTGCGGCCAAGTCGTCCCTGACTGCTTCGGTTTTGACGAGACGTGCAATGGCGGCATGCTGCATGGCCGCGGCCTGTTCCGGCGATGCCGACAACAGCGAATCACGCATTGCAGCGGCGTGCGGTGCAGCGGTTTCGCTGGTCGCCGAAGGGTTCATCAGCAACGTATAGAAGGGCAATGCATCGACGACCATCAACGGCCCCACCTGGTCGGGATGGCGAGCACCCAACATCAATGCAACCTCTCCTCCCAGAGAATGACCGATGATCGCGGGCGCCTCGATGCGCTGAGTGCGGATGTATTCAGCTACAGCTTCGGCCGCCGGAGCGGCCACTTTCCCCTCTTCATCGAGCACGGCAGGCGCGCCGGCAAAACCTGCAATCTGTACCAGGTGCAGGCGGTGGCTCTGCCGTAACTTGAGAGCCAAATCAGCCCATACATTCCGGGACGACGCCAGTCCCGGAATGAGTATGATGTCCGGGCCAGAGCCCTCCACCTGGACTGAAATACGCTGCAGGCTTGATTTAGGACGCTGGGCGGGAGCCGCCAGCAGCGGCGCTGACATCAACGACGATGTCGCCGCGATCGCCATAAAGATCATTGCAGTACGCATTGGATATTCCTTTTTCTGCAATGCACTATGTCTTCAAGGGTACATTCAACAATCAAATTGGTGTGAATCACATTGTGAGGACTTTTCTTTCACTCAATTTTCACGCCATCACAGGGATACTCAAGCTATCCCTACGTGATAGACCTTGCCCGCCTAGCAGCGGGCTTTCTTTTGCCCGCCGATCTGCCGCCTTGGCTACCTCCCTTCCGAGAATCATCAGCGCGTCATGGCAGGCGATCGTCCTTCGGTGTCGCGCAGTTTCATCGCGGTAGCCCTCATTACCGATTCCAGGCCCTGCTCAAGTGCTTCAGCGTCCGTGTGCGAAGCGCGTGTGTAGACCTCATAGCTGATCTGGTTTTTTTGATTGAGCCAGCGCAGGTGAGTCATGCGTATCTTTTCCCTGGTAACCGTCCTCCTCTTGATCAATGGATGGTGCGGGTCACCGTGGTTGGCGAAGTCATCGTCAAACACCCGTACCCGCTGAGTAAGTGCAGCCGCGTAGTCATATTCATAAGTGACAACATGGGCTGCGCCACAGGCATAAACCGACATGACACCATTGAGGCCTCCGTCCTTGCGTTCGACACCGGCGGGCGCCTCGGTGGCAAGCTTGCAATCGAGCTGCTCGATAGCCGCCCTGGAAGGCGACGCGAAGGTGGGCTTCTGGCTGAAAATCCCGCCCATTCCCTTAGCGCCTTCTACGCTGGCAGTAGTCTGCTCCAGACTTGGGAAACTGGCTTTAGGCGGTGGGCGGACGGATGTTTCACTCTGACGAGGAATATCTGCCCGGCCCAGTATCTCCAGATCGGCCTGCGCTGGGGCCGCAGCGAGCGACAGCAGCGCAACCAGACTACTCAGTCGCAGCTGTGAAAAAGTGATTGGCAATTCTATTACGAAGCGTCTTCTCATGGGTCCTTCCCGAAAGAGCAGCAGCGGTCGAGGCCTTGCAGCGGCCACTCCACCTTAGACGTTCGTACGTCGCTGTTTTTCAGGTACGACCCGAAGCTGCGCTTTTGGCCTGCTCCTCCAAACGCACCTGCAAGGCAGGATCAAGTTGCAGTGCGCCGGCCAGTTCATCAAGGTAGGCCCGCTCTGCATCCTGCTGATCATCCACCAGCATCACGCTGGCCAGATACATTTCCGCAGCCATGGCCGGGTCCCGAGCCGACTGCGCCACCTCTGCAGCATCGAGTGGCTTGCTGACTTCTTCATCCAGCCATTGCTGCAGTTGCGGGTCGCTGGTTTGACGTTTGATTTCGGCGTAGATCAACTGCTCTTCCTGCTGGTCGATGCGACCGTCAGCCTTGGCGGCGGCAATCAGCGCGCGCAGGATGGCATGGCTGTGGTCATCGGCCTCGGGGCCGGACAATTGATCGACGGTACGCACCGCCTGTTGCGGTGCTGCGGCCTGGCTGCGCTGCCAGCTTTGATAGGCCTGGAAGGCCATCATCCCCAGCGATGCCAAAGCTGCGTAGTTGGTGCCACCCGTGGAGCGCCCTTGGGAATAGCCGCCCGCATTGCCGCCACCCGCTCCGCCCAACAAGCCACCCAGTAAACCACCCAGCCCGCCACCGCCAGCGGTTGAACTGCCGCCGCCGAGCAGCCCGCCAAGCAAGCCACCCAAGCCGCCCATGCCGTCCTGCGATGACAGGCCGCCGCGTCCTTGTTGTGCTTGCGAGCCTTGTCCGGCCCGCAGTAACTGTTCGAGCAGATCACTGGTGTTCATTGGCGCCGCCCTCGGTTGATAGTCGTTGCCCAGACAAGCAACGATAGCCCTGTCACGATGATCCGACACGACCGTCTGGCCGACGGAAGCCAGCCGGCGTTTCCACGAAAATTAGCGGCGATTCGTCCTTTTTTCTGCTGCCGAACGCTAGATGGCTTATCCTTGCCCACGCGAACAACTTCATAGCAGTGAAATGAACGATGGGTTTTGAACAACTAGCTGAACTACGTGACCGCCTGCGGGCTGAAAAACAGCAGACCAAGGCCGAGAGCGCACCGCCGCGCAAGCGCAAGCCCTCTGCGCCTGTGAAGCCTCGCGAGGTGGATCCGGCGGTGGCAGCGATTTGGCCATTGCAGAAGCATTTTCCGTTGGCCTTCCCGGTCAACCCCGCGCCCAAGGTTCCGCTCAAAGAAGGCATTTTCAAGGATGCCGAGCAACACCTCGAACTGCTCGGCATCACCCGCGAACAGCTCAAGCTGGGCATCTCCACCTGGTGCCGCGGAAACCGATACTGGGCAAGCATGGTGGAAGATGCGCCACGCCTGGACTTGAACGGGCAACCGGCTGGTACGGTGACCGCCGCCCAGGCGCTGCATGCCAAGCAGCAGGCTTCGCGGCAACGCAGCCAGGACCGACGCAATCGTGCGAAGTCGAAAGCACCTGCCGCGGCTCCCGTCGCCGATGCGGCCGTTGAGCAGACTGCGGACTGAACTGCGACAGGCTGATGGCCATTTGGATGGTCATCAGCCTTGGGCATTCGTAGCGCCTAGGAAATCGAGCGGCGCTTGCGCGGCGCATCGCGGATGAATCCGCTCCTACAGCAACCAATGCAGGAGCGGATTTATCCGCGATTGCGTTATGACAGCTCTTACATTTCCACTTGAGTGCCCAGCTCGATCACCCGGTTGAGCGGGAGCTTGAAGTATTTCAGGTTGCTGTTGGCATTCTTGAGCAAGAACGCGAACAGGTGCTCACGCCACTTCGCCATGCCGATGCGCGTGGTGGGTACCACGGTTTCCCGGCTCAGGTAGTAGGTGGTGCGCATCGGGCTGAAGTCCAGGTCGGCGCGCTGGCACTGGGCCAGAGCCAGGGGGACGTCCGGCTCTTCGATGAAGCCGAAATGCAGGCTGACGCGGAAGAACCCGTGGCCAAAGGCTTCGACCTCGATGCGTTGCCCGGCACTGACGCGCGGCGCATCCTCGGACACCACGGTCAGCAGCACTACCTGTTCATGCAGGACCTGGTTGTGCAGCAGGTTGTGCAGCAACGCATGGGGCACCGCGTCGCTGCGCGCGGTGAGGAACACCGCCGTGCCTTGCACCCGGTGCGGCGGCTGTGCCTGAACGCTGCTGATGAACAATGGCAGCGGCAGCGCGGTTTCGTCCAGGCGCTCGACGATGATTTTCCGCCCGCGCTTCCATGTGGTCATGGTGATGAACAGCAACACCCCGGCGATCACCGGGAACGCGCCGCCGTCGATGATCTTCGGCGCATTGGCCGCGAAGTACAGACTGTCCACCAGCAGGAAGCCAAGGAGCATGGGAATGGCCAGCCAGCGCGGGGTTTTCCATGCCAGCAGCACCACCGCCGAGGACAGCAAGGTGGTGATCAGCATAGTGCCGGTGACCGCCACGCCATAGGCGGCGGCCAGCGCGCTGGAAGATTCGAAACCGATCACCAGCAACACCACACCAACCATCAGCGCCCAGTTCACCGTGCCGACGTAGATCTGCCCCTGCTCCTCGCTGGAGGTATGCTGGATGAACATGCGCGGCACGTAGCCCAACTGAATGGCCTGGCGAGTCAGGGAAAAGGCACCGGAAATCACCGCCTGCGAGGCGATGATGGTGGCCAGGGTCGACAACGCGACCATCGGCAGCAAGGCCCAGCTCGGCGCCAGCAGGTAGAACGGGTTGCGCACCGCCTCGGGGTTGCCGAGGATCAACGCACCCTGGCCGAAATAGTTCAGCACCAGCCCGGGCAACACCAGCATGAACCAGGCGCGGGCAATCGGTTTGCGGCCAAAATGGCCCATGTCGGCGTACAGCGCTTCCGCACCGGTCAGGGCCAGCACCACGGCCCCGAGGATGGCCACGCCGATGCCCGGGTGGACGATGAAGAACTGCACCGCCCAGGCCGGGTTAAGTGCCTGCAGCACCTCTGGGCGCTGCACGATGCCATGGATCCCTAGAGCACCAAGGACCACGAACCACACCACCATCACCGGCCCGAACAAGATGCCGATGCGCGCCGTGCCGTGCTTCTGAATCAGGAACAGCCCGACCAGCACGACCACCGCCACGGGCACCACCCAGTGGTCGATCCCGTCGAATGCCAGTTGCAGGCCCTCGACCGCTGAAAGCACGGAAATCGCCGGGGTGATCATGCTGTCGCCGTAAAACAGCGCAGCGCCGAACAGCCCCAGCAGCACCAGCACCCGGCTCAACCGCGGAAACGGCGCCGCCGCCCGCCGCGCCAGCGCGGTCAACGCCATGATCCCGCCCTCGCCCTGGTTGTCGGCGCGCAGCACGAACAGCACGTACTTGATGGACACCACCCAGATCAGCGACCAGAAGACCAGCGACAGGATGCCCAGCACACCATCGTGGCTGGGCTGCACACCGTAGTGGCCGGAAAACACTTCTTTCAGGGTGTACAGCGGGCTGGTGCCGATGTCCCCATACACCACTCCTACGGCGGCGATGAGCAGGCCGATGCCTGAGCTGGCGGCGGGGTTGGAATGATTGGCGGCGGTGGTTGTTGCACTCACGGATGACTTCTCTGCACGGTGGCTCTGCCCGGCTGGGGGAGGTAAAAAGTGCGGTAAGTATCCTTTCAGACCCCGTGGTACGTCGTAAAAAGTCCGTAAAAAATCGCTACAAATCCTTCTCACGAAGACTCTCATTGGCCAGCACCAGCGCTCGGTACATGTTCAATCGCGCGAGCTTTCCCTCGCGGTGGTGATCGGAAGTCAACCGCCAGGCACTTCGTTTCAATAGCGATCTGATCTGCTCAGGTTTGAGATCAGGGTTGATCGAGATCATCGCTGCCACCACGCCCGTCACCAGCGCAGCGGCGTAGGAGGTACCACAGCCCCCGCCTTTACCGACCTGGCGCGTCGTAGAGCGTGGCTGGCGTGGGCACGTCGCAGCATAGATGTCGACACGCTCACCCCTGTTCGAACCATCCCGTGGCGCGGCAAAACCAGGCTCGGCAACGTTCTGCGCCAACGGGTTGCGCTGGTGCCCGCCAACCACGAGAAGCTGGCCGAAATCCAATGATGCCGGGAGGTGGTCGTCGGTAGTCGACGCGCTGTTTCCCGCTGAATTGACCACCACAACGTCCGGATGATGACGTTGCAGCCAATGGAAATAGCGCTCGAGCAGCCGTTCATAACCCAACATGGCCAGGTTCGATCGGACGTTATTAACGATAGCTCCTCCTTCGCGGTCGAAGGTGTCCGTCCGATGCACTCCCCAACTCCAGTTGAGCACTCGAGCGCCGTCTTCGACAAGGTTTACCGAAGCCGCGATACGCCCTGTAATGCCCATGGCCGAACCACGGTTCACAACGATATCGAAGCGTCCTCCTGCTGCACCCAAGCGGCTCAGAAAGGCCAGATGCCCATTTGGATAAAGGCGGGCGGCCAGGATGCCCGAGACAATCGAACCATGCCATTGGCCGCCGGGCTATGGCGAGCATAAAGGCAGACAGCGACGCCCCCGCATGGCCGCGCAAATTCCGCGAAGTCGACTGCGTCAAAATCAACCCCTTGCTCGATCACACCGACCATGACCCTGCTCAGCAGCTTTTCTCGGCCGGGCTCACCAAGGTAACGCGCGTAGATCTCGACTGCCTGGTGAAAGTTGTTGGCGACCCAACCTTCCCGATCAGGTGGGTCAATGACCCGTTCGGGATCTTCCGGCGCCTGCAAGTTGTCGTCTTCCACCACAACCCCAACCACAGCAGCATCTATCGCCAACCGGTTCAACAGCGCATTGCGCTCGCCTACCGACCTGGCCCGCAGGCGAAATTGAAAGACATTCAGGGCTGGAATCGCACCGACGATTTCCATGTCATAGTGGCGAGCGATGTTGCGCGCTGACTCAAACCCGTCAGTGTCCTCCTGCAGGATCACGCTGAGCAGATCCAGCGAAGTCACAACATGATCGGCAATCTTCACCAGGGCGTCACTTGAAGAGAGAATCCTGCCTTGACGGGTGGTGAGCCATACCACATTGCTGGTCCGCACACCTTCGCGTAACCAGATCGGCCCACTGACACTGCCATCCTTCAGGGTGAAGCACAGCGAGCGTGCAGTGCGCTCGACCTGCAGCGGCGAAAGGTCGGTGCCGTTGTGCACAACGGTGGGGTTGACCCTGGTCATACCCCGAACGTGCATGCACCGCTGGGGAGAATCACTTGCAACGGCTCGGCCATTCATCGTCAGACTGTCGATGCGCAAAGCGCCTGACACCTCGGTACTGCAACTGGATAGGACTACCAGCAATGCCAGCCAGTGCACACTCGTAATGCTCATGCCTGTCACTTCCATGTTGGTCTGGGAAGTGGCCAAGACATGCCATTGCAACTCGCTCAGGTTGGCCTCTTCTTTGGCCTCGACCCTATAACGGTGGGTGAAGTGTGACTACTGGCAGAAATGCCAGGTTCGCCGCAGACCGTGTCTGCCCAGATGCTTCATGAGATGCCCGGAATAGACGTTGCGCGTGTCGCATTTTGTTACTTCCGGCAAGATAACTTTACATAGACATCCCCCCCTCCACTCTCTAGCCTACCGCCTCCGTTGAGATGGAGGACCCCATGTGAGGCAGCAACCCGGTAAACGAAAAACCGCCCTCTGGGGTTTCTTGCTGATGGCTGCAAGCGCGTTTGTACACGCTGACGAGGCCCCCACGCTGGTGTACTCCTGGCCAGTCAATGCCGGCCCCCTCGACCCTCGCGGCTACGCCCCTAACCAGATGTACGCCCAGGCGATGGTGTATGAGCCGCTGGTGCGCTACAGCGGATCCGGCACTGTCGAGCCCTGGCTGGCCACGGCCTGGCAGGTGTCCGACGATGGCAAGGTCTACACCTTCACTCTGCGCGATGGGGTACGTTTCAGTGACGGCACGCCGTTCGACGCTGCGTCGGCCAAAGCCAACCTGGATGCGGTCCTGGCCAACAGCCAACGCCACCGCTGGATGGAACTGGTCACCACCCTCGACCATGTCGAAGCCCCGGATCGGCTGACCCTGCGCGTGGTGCTCAAGCACCCCTACTACCCGACGCTGATGGAACTGGCCCAGGTGCGCCCGCTACGCTTCGCCTCGCCGCAGGCCAAACCGGGTGAGCCCGCCGGTACCGGACCGTGGATGCGCGTCGATTCACGCCTGGGCGAATACGACCGCTTTGCCCGCAACCCTTTGTATTGGGGCCCCAAGCCAGCCTATGGCGAAGTGTTGGTCAAGGTCATCCCGGACCCCAACAGCCGTGCCCTGGCCCTGCAGGCCGGTGAACTGGAACTGATTCAGGGCGCAGCGGGCGAGATCACCGCCGGCACCTTCGTGCGCCTGCGCGATCAAGGCTTCGCCACCGCCCTGTCGGCGCCGCTGGCCACCCGCACTCTGGCCATGAATACCGGCCGCGGGGCCACCCGCGACCTCGCGGTGCGCCAGGCTATCAACCAGGCGGTGAACAAACAGGCGATCATCGACAAGATCCTCTACGGCCTCGAGCCCCGCGCCGACACATTGTTCGCCCCGAACATGCCGTATGCCGATCTGGGCCTGAAACCTTACGCCTACGACCCTGCCCTCGCCGCTCGCGATCTGGACGCCGCCGGCTGGCGCCTGGCCCCGGGCACGACGGTGCGCAGCAAGAACGGCGAGCCGCTAACGATCGAGTTGGTGTTCCTTGGCACCAGTGCCCTGCAGAAAAGCCTGGCCGAAGTGCTGCAAGGCGAGCTGGCCAAGGTCGGCATGCACATCGAACTGCGCGCCGTGGAAGAAGGCGCCCTGGTGCGCCGCCAGCGCGACGGCGACTTCGGCATGATCTTCGCCGACACCTGGGGCGCCCCCTACGACCCGCATTCGTTCGTCAGCTCCATGCGCTACGCCGGGCACGCCGACTACATGGCCCAGCGCGGCCTGGCGATCAAGGATGAACTCGACAAGCGCATCGGCCAGGTGTTGGCAAGCACCAACGCGCAACAGCGTGCAGACCAGTACCGTTTCATCCTCACAACGTTGCATGAGCAGGCGGTCTACTTGCCCATCTCCTACCTCACCGCCATCAGCGTGCGCCGCGACTCGGTGGCCCACGTACAGTTCGGCAGCACGCTGTTCGACGTGCCCTTCGAACGCATGACGCCGAAACAGGAACCCTGACATGCTGCGCTACATCTTCTTGCGGCTGGTGCTGCTGGTGCCGGTGATGCTCGGCGTGTCGCTGCTGGTGTTCGTGCTGCTGCACCTGGGCAGCACCGACCCGGCGCTGGACTACCTGCGCCTGTCGCATATTCCCCCGACCGACGCGGCCATCGCCGAGGTGCGTCATGCCCTTGGCCTTGACCGCCCGCTGTATGCGCAGTACCTGAGCTGGCTGTGGAAGGCGCTGCAACTGGACTTCGGCACGTCCTACCTGACCGGCCGCCCGGTACTCGACGACCTGCTCTACTACCTCCCTGCCACCTTGCAACTGGGCGGTCTGGCCCTGGCCTGCACGCTGCTGCTGTCGATCCCGCTGGGGCTGGTGGCGGCGCGCTGGCAAGGGCGCTGGCCTGATCACGCGGTACGCGCGGTGACCTTCCTCGGTGTGTCCATGCCCAATTTCTGGCTGGCGTTTCTGCTGATCGCGCTGTTCTCGCTGTGGCTCGGCTGGCTGCCACCGCTGGGGCGTGGAGGCGCCGCGCACCTGGTGATGCCGGTGCTGGCGATTGCGCTGATGTCGATGTCGATCAATGCCCGCCTGCTGCGCGCCAGCTTGCTGGAAGCCAGCGGCCAGCGCCATGTCACCTATGCCCGCGCGCGCGGGCTGCCGGAGCGTCGGGTCTGGAGTAGCCATGTGCTGCGCAATGCCTGGCTGCCCTTCGTTACCGCCACCGGCATGCACATCGGCGAGTTGATCGGCGGCGCGCTGGTGATCGAGACCATCTTCGCCTGGCCCGGCGTCGGGCGCTTCGCCGTCTCGGCAGTGCTCAACCGCGACTTCCCGGTGATGCAGTGTTTCACCCTGCTGCTGACCGGCTTGCTGATGGTCTGCAACCTGGTGGTGGACGTGTGCTATGCCTGGCTCGACCCGCGCAGCCGCCTTGAGGGGGCCAGCGCATGAGTGTCCTGACCCTGCTGCGCCGCCCTGCCCTGGCTGGCCGCACCAACCTGGTGGTCGGCCTGGTGCTGGTCAGCTTGCTGGCCGTGCTGGCCCTGTTCGGCCAATGGCTCGCCCCGCATGACCCTGACCTGGTCGACCTTGGCCGGCGCCTGCTACCGCCCGACAGCAGCCACTGGTTGGGCACCGACCACCTCGGCCGCGACCTGCTGTCTCGGTTGATGGTCGGCACAAGGCTGTCGCTGGGCAGCGTGATGCTCACCCTGGCCCTGGTGCTGTGCCTCGGTCTGCTGGTGGGCGGGGTGTCCGGCTTCGTCGGCGGCAAGGTCGATATACTGCTGATGCGCCTGTGCGACATGTTCATGACCTTCCCCACCCTGGTTCTGGCGTTCTTCTTCGTCACCCTGCTGGGCACCGGCCTGAGCAATGTGATCATCGCTATCGCCCTGTCGCACTGGGCCTGGTACGCGCGCATGGTGCGCGGCATGGTCATCGCCCAGCGCGGTCGCGAATACGTGCTGGCGTCACGCCTGGCCGGAGCCTCACGCTGGGCGCGCCTGCGTCAGCACGTGCTGCCGAACATTGCCGGCCCCTTGCTGGTGCTGGCGACCATGGACATCGGGCACATGATGCTGCATGTCTCCGGGCTGTCGTTCCTAGGCCTCGGCGTTACCCCGCCCACCGCCGAATGGGGTGTGATGATCAACGATGCCAAGGAATTCATCTGGACCCACCCGCACCTGCTGCTGTTGCCTGGGTTGATGATCTTTTTCTCGGTGATGGCCTTCAACCTGCTGGGCGATGCGCTGCGCGACCGCCTGGACCCCGCCCAGGAGGTACGCTGAGTGGAACATTCGACGCTGGAGCTTCATGGGTTGCGAATCGAAGGGCGCACCGGCGTACTGGTCGATAACGTCGACCTGCAGCTGCGCCGCGGCGAAGTCTGTGCCTTGGTCGGCAGTAGCGGATCGGGGAAATCGCTCAGTTGCCTGGGCCTGCTCGACCTGCTGCCAGCAGGCCTGGCCCGCACGCAGGGCCAGTTGCTGGTGGACGGCCAGCCGCTACCCGCCGCCCACGTACGAGGTCGCGTGGCCAGCCTGGTGCTGCAAAACCCGCGCAGCGCATTCAACCCGGTGCGCAACATGGCCAGCCACGCCCAGGAAACCCTCAAGCTGCGCGGCATCGTCGGCGCCGCTGCCCGCGCGCGCATGGCTCAATGCCTGGAGGCCGTTGGCCTGGATGATCGCGAGCGAGTGCTGCAGGCCTTCGCGTTCCAGCTGAGCGGCGGCATGCTGCAGCGCATGATGATCGCCCTGGCGCTGATGGCCGAGACCCCATTCCTGCTGGCAGACGAGCCCACCAGCGACCTCGACGCCTTGAGCCAGGCGCGCTTTCTCGACCTGCTGATGGACCTGGTTCAACAGCATGGGCTAGGCGTGTTGCTGGTCACTCACGACATGGGCGTGGTTGCCCGCTGCGCGGACCACGTGGTGGTGATGGACGCAGGCCGCATCGTCGAACGGCAGACAGTTCATGGGCTGTTCGCCCGACCGGCCAGCGTTACCGCCCGCACCCTGCTTGAAGCCCATCAGATCCTCACCGGGAGCCAACCATGAGCCTGCTGCACGTCGATCAACTTGGCCACGGTTACCGCACGGGCGGATTGCTGGGCAGACGCGGCTGGTTGCAGGTGCTCGATGGCATCCAACTCGAGTTGCAGGCCGGTGAATCCGTCGGGCTGCTGGGCAGTAGCGGCAGCGGCAAAAGCACGCTTGCCCGTTTGCTGCTGGGGCTGGAAAAGCCCACGCACGGCCAGGTGACCTTTGCCGGCCAGGATGTCAGCCGCCTGCGCGGCGGCCAGGCTCAGGACTTTCAACGCACCATACAGCTGGTGTTTCAGGATGCGCCTGGTGCGTTCAATCCGCAGCGCAGCATTGGCTGGAGCATTGCCGAGCCGCTGCGCCACCTCAGTGACCTTGACAGCTGCGCGCGTGAGCAACGTGTACTCACACTGTTGCAACAGCTGGGTCTACGTGAAGAGCATGCCGAGCGCCTGCCTCACCAGCTCAGTGGCGGGCAGCTGCAACGCGCCAATATCGCCCGAGCGCTGGCGATTTCGCCCAGATTGGTGGTGCTTGATGAAGCCTTGTCGAACTTAGACCGGGTGCTGCAGTTGCAGCTGCTGCAGCGGCTGGAGGCGCTCCGTCACGAAAGCGGTACCGCGTTCGTGCTGATCAGCCACGACCTGAGTCTGGTGCAGTACTTCTGCCAGCGGGTGGTATTGCTGGACGCGGGGCGTATTGTCGAAGATCGCCCGGTGGACGGTAGCCTCTGGTTCGATCATGGCGTTGGCAGGCAGCTGCAATCCGCGGTTCTGCCTCGCACACCTCGGGCCGCTGAAGCGTCTATCTATTAATCGCACATGCTGGGCGTACCGGTTTCCTATAATAAAAAAGCAGCCCACCGCCCACCACGCTGACACCCATGAATAGCGATGCCAAGACCATTGGCAATCCAATTTCAACCGACGCAATCAACGTGCTGACTACGCCTCCCAAAGTAAAAAGCAGAGTATTGTTGACTGACACCGCTGCACCTGCACGCTCAGAATGATTACTCAATGCGCAGGTGGTAGCAGAGGGGCGGATTATCGTTACTCCGATTGTACTGAGCGTCACCGGCACCATCAGACTTAAGACAGACAAGTCCTCAACGGAACACCACAGGAGCAATATCAGTCCCGCAAGGCCAATCAAAGCCAGCCCGTAGCCAATCTGAGAGCGGGGATGCAGCATGGTGTTCAACTTTCCCGCGATCAGCCCACCGACTACATACGCCACCCCATAGCCGACAAATACAACTGCAAAAAGGTATTCACTCAAGCCCAGCCTGCCGATCAACAGCAAAGGTGATACGACCACAAATGCGAAGTGACAAGTAAAAGCCAACGCTGAAAGTGTGCAATACGCCAGGAAGCCCCGATCAACTGCCAGTGCCTTGAAGTTTTTAGCCATGGCGACCCACCTATAATGCACGGGCTTCTCAGTCAACAACAAAAACGACATGACTAATACTATCAATGCCAAGAGACTGAACACATAAAAACTTCCTTCCCAGCCTATATAAAACTGCAACACACTGCCTACCAAAGGGGATAGCGAAATAAGCAGCCCACTGATGGTAAGCAATAATATTCGCAATGCATTCTGTTGCTTTTCAGGATAGATATCCTGCACCAGTGCCTGACTGAGCACAAAGCTGCCACACCCAATAGCTTGTATCAGGCGAAAGATCATGAACCCTTCATAGCGCTGAGAAGCCACGCAACCCAGTGAGCCTATGATTGAAATAACAAGTCCTCCCAGCAATAGCCGCTTCCGACCCATCACATCGGATAGCGGCCCTATGACCGCTTGCGAAACAGCCATACCTATTGCAAAAATACTGACCGAAAAAGCGATCTGCTTGAGTTCGACACTGAAATTAGCTGCAAGCGCCGGAAAGGAAGGCAATATCACATCCAGAGGAAAGACGCCTAGCGCACTCATCAGCATTAAAAGCGACACGACAGAAGTTCGTTTCGCAGAAGCCATTCGGCTAGTCATGACAAAATTCCTGCCGCTTGGAATTTTCGAGAAACAGCTTCGAGACCTGAACGCTCAGTACGCTTTTCATCACTGATCATTTATTCCCACCATTCAAAACTAAGCGCAGGCCTCCTCCGCACTTAGCCGTCCGAGCTCAGGCTTACTCATCCTTTTTACAAGAAGCGCGAGATTATCTAGCTTACGAAACTCCAACTTCACTTTCTAAGTTTTTACTCTAAACTAATAGATTACAGCACCCTGAGGACGTTAGGACTGACGTGAAAACCTCCCATGGAAACCCAACCCCGAGAGACTAGCCCACAAAAGCCATTCAGTACAAATAAATATTAAGTCACACTTTTGTGGTCGACCAATCAGATCTCTTCCGCGCATGGTTTTTTAGGGAAAACAAACCATGCACAGCATACTCGAAACAATGTAGGAACACTCTTACAGAAATAACGAATCAATCATCAAAAGTTGGGAAATACCCTACAGGCAACAAGCAAAAATTTTTCTCCGGGGACTTGGCGGCAGATCGTCGCCGCACTGCCACCCGCAAGGAGCTACTGATGAGCATCAGCCAAACCATCAGCATCGTCACGCAGGAAGAAATCCCCAACCCCTACGGCACCTGCAATGCCTGCGAGCGCTCCGGCCTGCCCATTCTGCTGTTGCGCGAGGCTTACGCGCCGCACCCGCAGGAAACCCAGTCTTACCGTGTTTCGCACGACAGCGAGATCACCTATGTACAGATGCGCACCAACCAGTTGCGAACACTGCGTCAGGGCTATGTCTACGTACTGTTAGACAAGGCGATCTGGCATGCCTATCAAGTGACCCCAGAGGGCGCGCTGCGCCGGTTCCCGGCTTCGCAGATGCCATTGGCCGCGGGCAGGCCGCTGGCGGAAGCTTGCCGAACCCAGCATCACGATGTCGTCGCGTCCTTCATCAACATCGATACCCAACTGTTCAGCAAAGCCTGGCTCGCCTTCGCCAACGATCCTTGGCCGCGCGATGTACTTGACTGCTACCAGCAGGGCATCGTCAACGGCGAGGCCGACAGCACCGAGCGCTTCATCGAGCTCGACCTTGGCACAGCACGCAACGACCCCGGCAGCATTGGCATTGCCATGACGGAGACCGAGCTGGGGCTGAGCGAGGTGCTGGAATATGCAACGGCCCACACCGGCAAGTTCATCAGCGCCCACGGTTTTTACCCGCGCATAAGCCGCTCACTGGCTACCCGGAATCATGTGCGCACCATCATTCAGCAGGAAGCCTTGAACAACGGGGTATTGGCGCTGACCCTGCCCGACCCCGTCGGCATGGTCACGGAAGCCAACGCACAGCGCACGGGCTTGGTCCGGGCCATGCAGGAGTGGCGCGCCGAGCCACAGCGCCATTTCGAATACTTCACTTCCCAGGCGTTGCTGGGCATTCGCGAACTGAATCAGGCCAGGGCCGCTGTCCAGGCCTTGGAAGATACCGACCAGTATGCCCAGGACGTCGAGCGCTGGAACGCCAGCCCTCTCAAAGCCAAGGCCCCTCTGCCGCAGGTAGATGTGCAAGCGCACGGCGAACGCGCCGTCGAGCACAAGCGTATTGAAGCGCGGGAACGCCTGGAGGAACGGTACGACGAAACTGCGCGCGCCGCCTTCCAGCGTGCCTACGACAGCGAGCTTGACCATTGGCAATCGATGATTGATCAGGCTGGCGCCCAATACACCCATTTCTACGCGCAGCGCGCCTTTCAACGCATCGGCCACTTCGACTACAGCGTCACCAATCTACTGTCAGCTGAATACTTCATCCGCATGTTGTCGGCCTGCCTCGCCGGCGGCCCTACCGAAGCGCCTCCTGCAGAAGATTCGCCACTCGGCGCCACGCAAGAGTTGTGGCAGCAACTGCTTGAAGACCCTAAAAGTCTCTTGTATCAGGCCTTGGTCGCAAAACATCAGGATCTACTGTCGCAACTTGGAAAGGCCCTCATTGGCGACGACGCCTCCAAACTGCATGACACGATCAAGGGGATCCTGACCAGCCAAGAAGGCCAAAGGCTGATGATCAAGCCGGTGCAGGATGCGATCGGCCAGCTCCTTGCCGCCACCGCCAGCGCGGGTAACGCTTTGGGACAGCATATCTCCGGTGAAACCAAGAAGCTGATTGGCCACGTCCACAGTTCTGCGTTTCTGTTATTCGCCGGCCAACCGGTTATCCAGATCAAGGTCACGTTGACCCTCGGCGAATACCTGAGCGTGCTCAACGAGGCTTTGCAGGAGCGTACCGACGCGTACTTGAACCGGTTGGATGAACAGTTCCGCAAGCCGGCAGGTCGGAAGGTGCGGGCAATGGTCCTCAGTGGCGCCATTCATATCGCCTCCGCTGGCAACCGGAAGCAGCTGGTAGATGTGATGGTGTGGACGCTGGAGAGTGCGGAAAGCCTGCAGGCACGTTTGAAGAATTTGCGCGAAAGTGCTGCAGGTGGTGTGGGCGAGTTGCTACGTGAAGTTTCGATCGACGAAGGGGCATTTCGAAACAGCGCAGTGCGCGCGATGGAGAGCGTCAAGCTGACCGCCGATGCGGCTCAGCAGTTGGCGAGTGAGGCGTTTCGTGGGTTGCGGGGTGCCGCTTCCAACACAAGTGGGCCCGGTTTGTTACTGGCCCTGGGGAGTATCTGGTTTCACCAGGACAGCTTGCGAACAAATTATGACAAGCTAGCGGACAACCCGCATATCCGTTCGGAGCTTCTCGCAGCCATTGGCTCATCATCATTGGGCGCGCTGGGGGCGGGCATTGAATCGGTGAGTTTCGCAGCTGCGATTCTAGCCCCCGAGAAAGTAGCTTCTGGAGTGGGTACTACTGCCACACTAGCAAAAAGCCTCACTAAGCTTGGGGGCGTAGTTGCGTCACTAGCGTACATCACAGACGCCAAACAATTCATTCACGCAGCAATCAGAACTATTAAACAAGGCGATCAACTCTCAGCCATCTTATATACGACCGCGGGCGCAGCGGCCCTTATCACAACATTTATCGGCGCATTCGCAGCCATTGCTGGAAGCTCACTTCTTGGCCTTTTAGGAATTGCAGCAATAGCTGGGCTGACTGCATACGGAATTGCTATACTTGCAAAAAATGAAGAATCGAACCTTTTGGAACTATGGGCCAGAGATAGTCGATGGGGAATGCCAATCGAGCAGCGCCGCTGGGTCGAAGCGAAACATCTTGACGACGCTATCGGTGCGGCAAACGCAGCGACTATCGGTATCTACGCTGAAGTATCAGTACAGGTTGAATTTCGGCCATTACACACTCAAGAAGACACAGAGCCACGGGCTCTCGCACTTCGCGACGACGCTTCGCTTGCAGCAGCGACCAAGTTAGCATATTCATTCCACCTGCCTCAATTCAACACCGCACAATCACATTACGAATGGCAAATTACAATTTATCGAGCAAACAAAGAAGGCGAGCCAATAACCTTATCCTCTAACAGCAATAAGCCAATTATTGAGATATCTTGCGAGACCACCAGCTTACTTGCACAGCCAGAACCAAACGCGCCGACGACCACACACAATAAGCAGAACGGAACCTTGAATATTCATGGGGGAATTAAGCTCCGCGAGAACCATGACATACAAGCCACCAGTCTAACCTTAATTTATTGGCCCGACAAAAGCGATGATTCCGGCTACGCAAAACTCGTGAGTAGAGACGAAAGGCATTAACAACAGGATAGCATTATGACTCGACCTTTATTACATCCGCCTTGTCCAGGGTGGGCAGAAGATCTGACGCTGCCAACTGAACCACCCAAAACCTCACTGTCGCTTGGAGGCATAACGCCAAACCACGTCGACCACATATATCTAGAAACACCTAGAAAAACCACATCACTAAGGAATTTACTATTTTTAATGACATTATGCATGGCGCTAGTAGGACTAGCCCTTCCGATAATTTTAGCAATAAGCATTTCAAGTGGTTACCTCGGGGCCTCAGCTTTGCTAGGCGTGGTTTCAACCTGTTACATCTGGTGCGTCATTTATGGCCTCAAATTAAGCATATTCCCACCACGCGACGAACCCATCAGGTTCAACAGAGCAAGGAAAAAGATTTACGCCTATAATTATGTATATAACTGGTGGAATCCGCTTGAAAAATCACGAATAACACCGGTCACTTACGATTGGTCTCAAGTAAGAGCTGAGCGTTGGTCCCAGAGGGGGGCATTACCTAATGGCGGACTGATTTTCAAATGCGGGGTGGTCCTTTCAATTATTCGTCCTGGCACAAATCACGTGATTGATCGCTTTCAACTTACAACGATGGGCGCAGATGAGTATGCCTGGGCATACATCTGTGCCTATATGCAGGAAGGCCCCTCTGCACTCCCCCCTGCCGGTGAGCCCAAGGATCACAACGATCTACTTTGGTGCCAGTTCGCCTCACGCTTGGCGCCTAAAGTAGCTTGGCCTCCTGAAATGGACATTGAATCAAGGACTGCCCCGGCATCGGAACAACTTCATTCGTCTTCCGACTGCAGATAAACAGTGCCTAACTGCCACATTCACCACATATAACGACGCTGTATGGCAGCAGGTCGTTGCCGTACTGCCATCAGCAAGAAGCTCCTGAAAATCCGCGCTGACCATGGTTCACTCGCTCACCTGTGAACACCCATCACACCCACTATGCCGCCCCAACCGCTAATCCCCCGCCAGCACGCCCCGTAAGCTACCCCAGCAAGGCCGCACCACAAGCGGCCCATGACAACAACAAGCGTGCAACCGAGGTGCAAGCCGATGCGTGGCGATCAAGACAAGACAAACAACAAGCTGGGGACTGGCTTGAAAGGCAGGCAGGTCACGATGATCTCGATCGGCGGCGTCATTGGCGCCGGGCTGTTCGTGGGTTCCAGCAATGCCATCGCGGCCGCAGGGCCGGCGGTATTGGTGGCCTATGTGATCGCGGCAGCGATCGTGGTGCTGGTGATGCAAATGCTCGGCGAAATGGCCACGGCGCGGCCCGACACGGGCTCGTTCTCTTCGTACGCCGACCAGGCCATCGGGCGCTGGGCGGGGTTTTCCATCGGCTGGCTGTACTGGTGGTTCTATGTGCTGGTGATCGCCATCGAGGCCATCGTCGCCGGCAACATCCTCGGTGACTGGCTGGGTTTGCCGCATTGGCTCACCGCCTTCGCCATGACGCTGGTGCTGATCGCCTGCAACAGCCTCAGCGTCGGCTCGTTCGGCACGCTGGAGTACTGGCTGTCGTTGTTCAAGGTGGTGTCGATCGTCAGTTTCATCGGGCTCGGGGTGCTGGCGATCTGCGGGCTGATGCCCGGCTCGTCCACCAGTGGTATCGCTAACCTGTACGCCAACGGGGGCTTCGCGCCCAACGGCAATGTGGCCATCGTCGCTGCGCTGCTGACGGCGATGTTCAGCTTCCAGGGCAGCGAGGTGGTGACCATCGCCGCCGCCGAATCGCGTGACCCGAAAGCCAACATCAAGAAAGCCATCCGCGCCGTGGTATGGCGCCTGGGGCTGTTCTACCTCGGCTCGATGTTCGTGGTGGTGTGCCTGATCCCGTGGAATGCGCCGGGGCTGGCGCAGGGTTCTTATCAGGCGGTACTGAGCGCAATGAACATCCCCTGGGCGCCGGGGATCATGAGCATCGTAGTACTGGTGGCGGTCACCAGCTGCCTGAATTCGGCCATCTACACCGCTTCGCGCATGGCCTACTCGCTGGCACGCCGCGGCGATGCGCCCGAGGCAGTGTCACGCACGACTGCTCAAGGTGTGCCGTTGTTGGCCGTCGCCCTCACTTCGGCCGCCGCGCTTGCGGCACTGGCTGCCAACTACCTGCTGCCGGCACAGGTGTTTCAGTTCCTGCTGGCCACCAGCGGCGCGCTGGCCCTGCTGATGTACCTGGTGATCGCAATTACCCAGTTGTGCATGCGCCGCAAGCTGGTGGCGCTGGGCAAGCAACTGGAGGTGCGCATGTGGCTGTTCCCATGGCTGACGCTGTTCACCATCGCCCTGATCGTCAGTGTGTTCGCGATCATGGCGGCGTTCCCCGGGCAACGGGCCGAGCTGCTCAGCACCCTGGGGCTGACAGCGGTGCTGGTAGCCATCGGCACCTATCTGCAGAAGAGCCAACCCGCACTGTCGGCCCAGCGCAGCGCGCTGCAGTTCGAAGCCAGCACACCGTGACCAGCCGTCACAGCAACTGTGCCGAACGACCTCTTTTTCACCCTGCAGTGCAGCCCTAACCTGACTGCAACCCCGGCCTCGCGCAGGCCGGGCACTCCAAGAAAACAACTGTGGAAGCCCCCATGAGCATCGCCCCAAAACCTGACGAACTGGCCATCCCCTACCAACTGCCGCAAGTGCCGTTCATGTCCCCCGACATGGTCCACCCCGGCGTCCTCGGCACGTGGCTCGAAGACGACCAGCTGTGGGTGCCTGTCACCGCTTCGGTGTCGTTCAAGCCGCTGCTGCTGAGCGTGTCCGGCGGTTACTACATCAATCTGCTGCGGGTACGCCAGAGCGGTGTGCTGTCGCGCCATCGCCATACCGGCGGTGTGCATGCGCTGGTACTCAAGGGCCGCTGGTACTACCTGGAACATGACTGGATCGCCGAGGAAGGTTCGTTCGCTTTCGAGCCGCCAGGCGAAACTCACACCCTGTTCGTGCCCGAAGACGTCGAAGAGATGATCACCTGGTTCCACGTGCAGGGCGGCTATACCTATGTCGACCCGCAAGGCGTGGCCGTGGGTTACGAGGATGTGTTCACCAAACTGGAGACCGCCCGCGCCCACTACAAGACGCTGGGTTTGCCCGACGATTACATCGAGCAGTTCATTCGCTGACTTAACGCTCCAGTTGCCACCCCCACGCGGCGCTGCCAGCATTCTGCTGATTACCGGAGGCAGAACATGGATAACTACACTCAACTGCTGGCCTTCCTGGGCGCCGCCGAACACGGCAACTTTTCCGCTGCGGCGCGTGCCTGCGGCATGACGCCGTCAGCCATCAGCAAGCTGATCTCGCGCCTGGAGGATCGCCTGCAGGTTCGCCTGTTCCAGCGCGGCACGCGCAGCCTCACGCTGACCGAGGAAGGCGCCGCCTACCTGGTCAGTGCTCGCGCGGTGAGCAACGCCATGGCCGAAGCCGACTCGCTGGCCGAGGCCTTCCCCACTCGCGTCAGCGGCACCCTGCGGGTGCACACCATGACCACCTTCGCCAAGCACCAAATCATCCCCTGGCTACCGGAATTCCTCAGCGCCTACCCGGCACTGACCGTGGATATCCAGGTCGGCGCACAATTCAGCGACCAATTTGACCAGGGCCTGGACGTGGCCATCCACAGTGGCGTGCTGCCCGACTCCTCGCGCATTGCCCGCAAGATCGGCCAGAGCCGCTGGGTCATCTGCGCGTCGCCCGCCTATCTGGCCGCGTACGGCACACCAGAACACCCCGGGCAACTATTGCAGCACATCTGCTTTTCCTTCGGCTTCAGCAGCGCGTGGAACACTTGGGGCTTCGTGGTCGATGGCCAGGAGGTGACCGTGCCAGTAGTGCCCAAGGCCACCTTCGCCCAGGGCGACCTGCTGCGCGACCTGGCGCTGGGCGGCGCCGGCGTCGTACGCCTTGCCGAGTTCCATATCGGCCAGGACATTCAGGAAGGCCGCCTGGTGCCCCTGCTGCAAAGCTATGCGCAGGACAGCGTCGAACCGATCTACATGATCTACACCAACCGCAAACACCTCAGCCCCCGCATCCGTGTGTTCCGCGACTTCCTCGAACAGAAGCTCGCCAGCAGCCCATGGAACACTCGCTGAGGCCAGAACCGCACAACAAGACAGAGGTCCACATGCGCAATCTCATTGGCGATGTTTCCAGCGCCGCCCGTATCCTCCCGGCACTCGACGGCGAGGCCCTGTTCATCCGCAACGGCAAGGGCCCCTGCCTGTGGGACGACCGGGGTCGCCGCTACATCGACACTGCACTGGGCTTCGGTGCCGTGCTGCTCGGCCATGCCAATACCGAGGTCAATGCGCAGGTGGCCGAGGCCCTGGCCGACTCCGCTTCGCCATCCTGGGCCCACGTGCGCGAGCACGCCGCCGCCAGTGCGCTGGCGGCCCATACCGGCGCGCTGAGCCGGGTGATCTTCACCAACTCCGGCAGCGAGGCCGTGCACCTGGCCTGCCGCGCCGCGCGCGCCTACACTGGGCGCGGGCGCATCGCCAAGATGGCGGCCGGTTTCGATGGCTGGTTCGACGATGTCAGCTTCGGCAACGTCGGCTCGCCCGAAGCTGCGTTCGCCAACGGCGAGCGCCCCACCACCGCCCGCACCACGCTGCTGCGCTTCAACGACTTCGACGACGTCGAGCGCCTGTTCGAAGAAGACCCGGACATTGCCGCCGTGATTCTCGAACCGATGCTCGCCAATGCGGGTTGCATCATGCCCCTGCCGGGCTACCTGCAACACGTGCAGGCCGTGGCCCACCGCCACGGCGCACTAGTCATCAGCGACGAAGTGCTGATGGGCTTTCGCCTGCATGCCGGGCTGGCCAGCCTCCAGGCCGGCCTGGACCCGGACATCGCCAGCGTCGGCAAGGCTATCGGCAATGGCGTGCCGGTGTCGGCCATCGTCGGCAAACCGCACATTCTGGAAGGTTTCGAGCAAGGCAAGGTACTGCGCGGCGGCACCTTCAGCGGCAACCCGCTGGCGTGCGCAGCGGTGCTCGGCACGCTGGGGCAACTGGACCAGGCCGATTACGGTCAGTTGATCGAGCGCGGCGAGCACCTGCGCCATGCCGTGCAAGCGATCTTCAAGGCGCAAGGCATCACCGTCAGCACCAGCGGCTACGGCAACGTGTTCGCCATCTGGCCTTCCGAACGTGCGCCGTCCACCTATGAAGAAGCCGCTGCATTCGGCGATGCCGCCTTCAGTCAGGCGCTGCACCTGGCACTACGTGCCGAAGGGTTGCTGGTGATGCCGTCGCCGTATGGGCGCATCTATCTGTCGTTCGAACACAGCGATGAGATCGTCCAACTGATGAAGCAGGCGTTCGAAGCGGCGGCGGTTCGGCTGGCTCCGCGTTTTGCCTTACACGGGCATCAGTCCCAAAAAAGCATGTAGATCTTGCCCATGACGACAAGCGCGGCCAGTACCAGCACTGACGTGCTGAACCAGGCTTTTTGGGGCGGGGGGCCGTCTGGGAATTCATCCACACGCGTCGGCGGGAGTATGCCGGCGCGCTGCAAGCGAAGCTCGATCAGGCGCTGTCGCATGGCGCGATGACGTTTACTGTTCAGCACCAGCAAGCCCAGCAAGGACACGGTGAGAATGGCCATCTGCATTGCGCCGGCATGGCGGGTGCCGAACAAGCTGATCGCCGTGAGTGCGGGGAGTACCAGACTCGGTAACAGGAGCCATAGCCCCCAGCGAAAGCCTCGAATCATCGCAAGCTGGCCAGCGGAGAACAGCAATGTCAACGTCACTCCGCCCGTTAGCATGTACGCCAAACCATCCGGCAAATTACGCAGGTAAGTGCCGCCCCACAAAGCGACCCCGCTTCCCGCTGCCACCATGCACAGCAAGGTACTTGCGGCGAATGCGGGGCCATAACGGTTCATGAATGCTTCATGTTGATCGGGTGAAAGTCGTCCTGGGTGTTGCATTCAACGTTCCTTGTCGGTTGTTCATGGATAAAGGCGCAAGTCATTCAGGCAGATGACGATCCGAGTGGTACCACAATCGCCAGCCCAGTATCAGGCAAACCCAGCCCCAAGGGTTGAAGATCGACACAACGCCGACCCACCAGCAAATGATCCCCAGCCAGTGACGCAAGCGCTCAGGCCTGACGGCCCAGTCGAGGAGCAGAAATGCGGCAATGCTGATCGAGATTTCAGCCCAGAATGGTAATTCGTCCATGAGTTATCCTGTGATGAGCGTGTTCAAGCGTCAGACGATCGTCATGACATCGGCTGCGCCTAGGAGATCGAGCGCCGCCCGCGCGGCGCATCGCGGATAAAATCCGCTCCTACGTTTGTTTCTGGCCAATTATATCAGTGACATTTGCGCGCGGCCGCCCTGGTGCCTGACGCGATAACGAGTCATACAAACAAGGCGTTCGCGCGCGTCTGTCACTGACGTTACTGGCCAGAAACAAACGTAGGAGCGGATTTTATCCGCGATGCGCCGCGCGGGCGGCGCTCGATCTCACAAACGCTGAACATTTCAAGGCGAACACATCACCTCGTCCAGTGCCTGCTCCAGGGTGCTGACCGTGCGCTCGATATTGCGCAACTTTTCGAGCCCGAACAAACCGATACGAAAGGTCTGGAAGTCGGCCGGCTCGTCGCACTGCAACGGCACGCCGGCAGCAATCTGCAGGCCGTGGTCGGCAAACTTCTTGCCGTTCTTGATATCGGCATCATCGGTGTAGCTCACCACGACGCCCGGTGCCTGAAAGCCAACAGCGGCCACGCTTTTGAAGCCTTTGCCGGTCAACATTGCCCGCACCCGATCACCCAGCGCCTGCTGCTCGTCGCGCACCTTGTCGAAACCGTAGGCTTGCGTCTCCTTCATCACTTCATTGAATCGCGCGAGGGAATCGCTGGGCATGGTCGCGTGGTAGGCATGCCCGCCCTGTTCGTAGGCCTGCATGATCTGCAGCCACTTTTTCAGGTCGCAGGCGAAGCTGCTGCTCTGCGTCTGTTCGATGCGCTCAAGGGCCAAGGAACTGAACATCACCAAGGCGCAGCAAGGTGAGGCGCTCCAGCCTTTCTGCGGTGCGCTGATCAACACATCGACGGCGCATTTTTCCATATCGACCCAAAGCGTGCCTGAGGCGATGCAGTCCAGCACGAACAGGCCGCCCACCGCATGCACGGCGTCACCGACAGCCCGCAGGTACTCGTCGGGAAGGATGATCCCTGACGAGGTTTCAACATGCGGGGCGAAGACAATTTGCGGCTTCTGCGCCTCGATGGCTGCCAGCACTTCGTTCAGAGGGGGCGGGGCGTAGGCGGCCTGGCGACCCGTGTCGGCCGGTCGCGCTTTCAGCACCGTGGTGGCCGCTGGAATCTTGCCCATCTCAAGGATCTGGCTCCAGCGATAACTGAACCAGCCGTTGCGTACCACCAGGCATTGCTGGCCGGTGGCGAACTGACGCGCGACCGCTTCCATGCCGAATGTGCCGCTGCCCGGCACCACCGCAACCGCCTGGGCGTTGTAGACCTGTTTCAAGGTGCTGGAAATGTTCTTCATCACGCCTTGAAATGCCTGCGACATGTGGTTGAGCGAGCGGTCGGTGTAGACCACTGAGTACTCGACCAGCCCCTCGGGATCGATACTGGGATAGAGCTTTGACATCGGGTGACTCCTTTCGCAGAGATCTCAGTAGGATTGACCCTGCCTAACGCCTTGGCAAATGACAAGATGGCGTGCGATGTCGGCAGCTTTTGAACATTGAGCAATGTCTAGAACTTCGACAATATCCAATCCCGCAAGCGGCAACAGGCATCGTCGTCTTTCTTCTGTTCATTGAATGTCAAAAAATGCTGGCTGTCCTTGTGCACCAGTTCGTGCGCCACCGGGCGCACCAACTTCCCCTCCTCTATCAGCGGGTTCACCAGATAATGCCAGCCCAGGGCGACGCCCTGCCCCTGGACCGCCAACTGCACCAGCGAACCGTAATCGTTGGAATGCAGCAGCTGTGCCCCGGCCGCCACGCGCGTGCCCAGGTCGACATTGTGGTACTCGAACCACACGTGCCAATCGACGTGCTCGGCGATCTGCGAGCGGCCGTAGGGGCTCAAGTTCAGCAATGCGCTCTGGCTGATGCCGTCGAGGGTGACAACCTCTGGATGCTGCGCCAGGAAGCTGGGGCTGCAGACCGGGTAGATGACGTCATAGGCCAGTGGATGGCTGCTGTACCCTTCGCGAATCTTCGACAGCTTGTTGACGAAGATGTCCGGTTGCACGCCAGGCTCAAGCGTCACGAAATTCTGCGTGACCACCAGATTGAGGTCGATGTCAGGGTTGCCAGCGAGGAACTGCGGCAGGCGAGGCGTCAGCCAAAGCCCGGAAAATGCAGGCGTGCAGCACAGCGTAACGACCCGTTTACCCTTGTTTTGCCTGCGAATGCGCGCCGACACCTGGGAAATGTTGCTCAGGGACAACTGCACGGCATCGAAGAAGATCGCACCTTCCGGGGTCAGTTGCACGGTACGCCCATGACGGATGAACAGCTCCGCGCCCATGAAACTTTCCAGCTCGCGAATCTGCTTGCTGATCGCCGCCTGGGTGACGCACAACGCTTCCGCCGCGCGGGTGAAATTGAGGTATTTCGCCGCCGCGACGAACGCCTTGACCGCACGCAACGAAGGCATCTGGATCAGCGACTGATCGGGCTCTGTGTGCTTCACCATCGGCCTTCGACTCGACTTCACGCTTGGCGGGCCATCATACAAAAAATGGCCTCGATTGAGGCCTTTTCAACTTCATACGCTGGCTAGGCCTCTTCGTTCAACGGCGCCAGTGCTTCGCGCAAGGCCGCCAGCTTGCCTTGCGCCAGGCGCGCCAGCGGCCGGCGTGGGTTACCCGCGCCATAGCCCATGAGCTCGGCGCCGGCATACACCGACTGCACGTAGTCGCCTTGCCAGATCAGCGACATGACCGGTGCCAGGGATTTCCAGCGGTGTTGCACCTCCTCCCACTTGCCCTGCTGGGCGGCGTTGACCAGTGCCACGCAGGTTTTCGGTGCCAGGTTCGCGCCGCCCCAGATCAATCCTGC
Source organism: Pseudomonas sp. NPDC089752 (assembly GCF_044748725.1). Taxonomy (NCBI): domain Bacteria; kingdom Pseudomonadati; phylum Pseudomonadota; class Gammaproteobacteria; order Pseudomonadales; family Pseudomonadaceae; genus Pseudomonas; species Pseudomonas sp. NPDC089752. The sequence goes on along the minus strand of NZ_JBIVGP010000001.1, from coordinate 600,768 downwards.
GGCACCCGCAAACAGTGCGTACGGCACCAGTGGGTCGGCGCCATTGAGGGTCGGCAAGCCGGTGCGGACCAAGGAGGCCTGGGCAGCCAGGTCGCCGCTGCTGTCCTTGACCGAGACGAAGTTGGGGATTGCGCTCAATTGCCTGAACAGCGCCGGGGTCACTTCAACGCCCACCGCCTGGGGCACGTTGTAACCGATGATCGGCAGGCCGGCTTCAGACACCGTCGAATAGAAATCGATGATGCCTTGATCGTCGGTGGGGCCTTCGAAAAAGGGCGGCAACACCATCACCCCATCCGCACCACAGTCCTTTGCGTGGCGGGTGCGTTCCAGGACTTCTTCGACCAGCAAGGCGGATGTCTGGGCGATGACTCGGGCTCGGCCATTGATCACCCTGGCGCCGAACGTCACGAGTTCCTTCGATTCGTCCTTGCTCAGGTACACGTGCATGCCGGTTCCAGAGCTGAGCACGAACCCGTGCACACCGGCGGCCAGATAGCGCTCGATCAGGCGTTCGAAGCATGCGAAGTCAATCTTGCCCTGCGCATCGAATGGGGTGGTGATGGCCAGGTTCACACCGGAAAAGGTGAATGCAGACATTGAACGGATCCTTATTGTTCTTGGCGGTAGTAGCCAAAAGGTTACGGTGCCGTTCGGCGTGCAGACAGCGACATTTCCAGGGGCCATCTGATGAGCAAAAGTTATGCGAACTGAACAGTGGCAACGCAAAGCTATACAAAAAATGTTCTCTGTATAGATTTATGCTGGGAGCTGAACTATACCTGTACAAGAAAATATTTCTGTACAGGATCACGCATGTCCAGCTACCTGCAAACCTTCGCCGAACGCTTTGCCCAGCTGGATGCGCACTCCCTCGACCAGCTAGGTGACTTGTACAGCGACGACATCACCTTCCGCGATCCTCTGCATCACATCAGCGGGCTCCCTGCTCTGCGTGCCTACTTTGTCGAGCTTTACGGCAACATCCAGGAGGTGCGCTACGCCTTCGAAGGTACCGACGAAGTGCAACCGGGCCACGGCTACATCCGCTGGACCTTGCACTTTCGTCACCCACGCCTGAATGGTGGTCAGCTGGTCAGCCTGCAAGGTTGCAGCCACCTGCGCTGGCACGAGCGGGTGTACTTTCATCAGGACTACTTCGACGCCGGAGCATTGCTTTATGAACATGTGCCGGTACTGGGTGGCGCCGTTCGTTGGCTCAAGGGCAGGCTGGCATGAGCCGCTGCTGGCTGACCGGTGCCAGCAGCGGTATTGGCGCCGCGCTGGCGGAGCAGCTGCTGGAACAGGGCCATAAAGTTGCACTGGGCGGTCGGCGGGCCGAGAGCCTGACCGCGCTTTCCTCGCGATTCAGCCAGCAGACGTTGTTGGCCATCGGTGATATCGATGACTCACGGCAAGTCGCAGCGATCGCCGCGCAGATCGAGCAGAACTGGGGTGCGCTGGACCTGGTCATTCTCAACGCCGGAACCTGCGAATACCTGGAACCGGGTCAGTTCGACGCGCATCTGGTCGAGCGCGTGCTGCGCACCAACGTACTCGGCCTCAGCCATTGCCTGCACGCCGCCCTGCCCTTGCTGCGGCGCGGCCACCGCCCACACCTGGTAGTGATCGGCAGTTCGGTGTCCTGGCTGGCATTGCCGCGTGCCGGAGCCTACGGCGCGTCGAAAGCGGCAGTGCGTTATCTGATCGAGTCGCTGCGCATCGACCTGATCAACGAGGGCATCGACGTCACCCTGGTCAGCCCCGGCTTCGTCGACACACCCTTGACCCGTCGCAACGACTTCCCCATGCCGCAGCTGTGGAGTGCCGAGCGAGCAGCCCGACACATCGCCACGCGGCTGCCGCGACGCCCGCTGGAAATCAACTTCCCCGGTGTTTTCACCCAGGTACTGCGCCTGCTCGGCGCGCTGCCGGTGCGCTGGCGGCTGAAGCTAGGCCAACGCCTGGCACGCAAGCAACAGGAATAGGCCAGCATGCGCATCGCAATCATCGGCAGCGGCATCGCTGGCCTCACCTGTGCCTACCTGCTGTCACGCCGGCACGAAGTCACCGTGTTCGAGTCCGCTGACTGGATCGGTGGCCACACCCACACCGTCGATGTGCAGTGGGGCGGCCAGCAGTACGCGATAGATACCGGTTTCATCGTCTTCAACGACTGGACCTACCCGCATTTCATCCGTTTGCTCGATCAGCTGAAGGTCGCCTCCAGGCCCACCGAGATGAGCTTTTCGGTGCACGACCCGCGCAGTGGTTTCGAGTACAACGGCCATGACCTCAACACCCTGTTCGCCCAGCGCAGCAACCTGTTGTCCTTCGGTTTCTGGGGCATGCTGCGCGACATTCTGCGCTTCAACCGCAAGGCGATCGCCGACCTCGACAGCAAGCGCATCGACGACGCCACCACCCTGGGCGGCTATCTGCAGATGCAGGGTTATGGGCAGCGCTTCATCGACCACTACATCGTGCCGATGGGCTCGGCCATCTGGTCGATGTCGCGGGCCGACATGCTCGGTTTTCCGCTGCAGTTCTTCGTGCGTTTCTGCCGCAACCATGGCTTGCTGTCGGTGAGCAACCGCCCGCAGTGGCGAGTGATCGAAGGGGGCTCACGCAGCTACCTGGCGCCGCTGTGCCGGCCCTTCGCCGAGCGTATCCGCCTCAACTGCCCAGTCAGGCGGGTCAGCCGTGACCCTGATGGCGTGACCGTGCTCAGCGCCGCAGGCAGCGAGCACTTCGACAGCGTGGTGTTCGCCTGCCACAGCGACCAGGCCCTGGCCCTGCTGGAAACACCCAGCGCCGACGAGCGCGCGGTGCTGGGCGCGATCACCTACGCCAGCAACGATGTGGTGCTGCACACCGATACCCGCCTGCTGCCCCGCCGGCATAAGGCCTGGGCCAGCTGGAACTACCGCCTTGGCGGCCCCCAACAGGCCCCGGCGGCATTGACCTACGCGATGAACATCCTGCAGGGCATCGAAGCGCCAGTGACCTTCTGCGTGAGCCTGAACCAGACCGCACAGATAGACCCCACGCAAATCCTCGCCCGCTTCGACTATGCCCACCCGCAATACAGCCTGGTCGCCCTCGCCGCCCAGGCCCGCCAGGACCAGTTGCAGGGCCGGCAACACACTTACTACTGCGGCGCCTACTGGGGCAACGGCTTCCACGAAGATGGTGTGGTCAGTGCGCTGAAAGTGGCGGATTTTTTTGGAGAAGGCTTGTGAACAGCAGTTTGTGTCACGGCTGGGTCAGCCACCGGCGCCTGACCCCGCGACCGCACAGGTTCCGCTACCGGATCGGCATGTTCTATCTGGACCTGGACGAACAATCGCGCCTGCTCGGCCTCAGCCGCTGGCTCGGCCACTCGCGGCTGTCGCCGTTGTGCTGGCGCGAACGCGATTACCTGCCAGCGCTCACCCGAAATGGCCGGCCCTTGGCCCAGGCCGCGCGACAGCTGGTTGGTCAGGCTACCGGACGAACGCCAGACGGCGCTGTGCATCTGCTTACCCAGCCGCGCTGCTGGGGATTGTCGTTCAACCCGGTGAGCGTCTATTTCTGCCACGAGTGCGATGGCCAGCTGGCGGCGATTCTGCTGGAGGTGCGCAACACACCCTGGCGCGAGCGCTTTCACTATGTGTTGCCGGTGCAAGACGGCCTGGAGACGGGATTTGCCGTGGCCAAGGCATTCCATGTCTCGCCATTCATGCCCCTGGACATGGAATACCGCCTGCGCTTTTTACGCGATGCCCAGCGCGTACACGTGCACATGGAAAACTGGGCCAAGGGGCACAAGGTGTTCGAAGCCGACCTGGCCCTGCAACGCGGTCCACTGGACCGCGCCACATTGCATCGCCACATCCTCACCTTTCCCTGGATGAGCCTGCGCACTGTGTCGGCTATCTACTGGCAGGCCTTGCAGTTGCTGTTCAAGCGCACACCGATCCACGACCACAGTGCCAGCCAGGGCAACCTGGGCCTTGGCCACGCCATTTGTAAGGAGCACGATCATGACCGATCCCAGCCTGAGCGTTAGCAAGTCGGCAGGCCGCACGCCGATCTGCGCCAGCCTGGCCAGGATGGCCGTGCTGGCCCAACTGCGCCGTCTGGCCCACGGCAGTCTGCGGGTGATCTGCCAGGACCGGCAGTGGAGTTTCGGCGAAGCCGGCAGCCCCCTGTACGCTGAAGTCGAAATCATCGATGAGGCCGCCTGGAGCCTGGTGGCCAGCAATGGCTCGATCGGTGCCGGGGAAGGCTATATCCACGGTTATTGGCGCACGCCGGACCTGGCGGCAGTCACCCGTGTGTTCGTCGCCAACCTGGATGTGCTGGACGCCATGGAGGGCGGCCTGGCACGCCTGGCGCGCCCGGCCCTGCAACTGCTGCACCGGCTCAACCGCAACAATCGGCGTGGGGCGCGGCGCAATATCCTCGCCCACTACGACCTGGGCAATGACCTGTTCGAGCGCCTGCTCGACCCGACCATGATGTATTCGGCAGCGCAGTTCGACCACGCCGAGCAAAGCCTGGAAGATGCGCAGTTGAACAAGCTCGAACGCATCTGCCAGAAACTCGAACTCAAGCCCGACGACCACCTGCTGGAAATCGGCAGCGGCTGGGGCAGCCTGGCCATCCACGCCGCCACGCATCATGGCTGCCGCGTCACCACCACGACACTGTCCGATGCGCAGTACGCTCATACCTTGCAGCGTGTGCAAACGCTGGGCCTGACCCCGCGCATCCGCGTGCTGCGCGAGGACTACCGCGACCTGCGTGGGCGCTTCGACAAGCTGGTGTCGATCGAGATGATCGAGGCGGTCGGCCACCGCTACCTGCCCACGTATTTTCGCCAATGCGCCGCGCTGCTCAAGGACGACGGCCTGATGCTGCTGCAGGCCATCACCATTCGCGACCAGCGCTACGCCCAGGCGCGGCGCTCGGTGGACTTCATCCAGCGCTACATCTTCCCCGGCGGCGCACTGCCCTCGCTGAGCGTGCTGCTCGACACCGCCAGCCGCCAGACCGCACTGAACCTGGTGCACCTGGAAGACTTCGGCCAGGACTACGCTCGCACCTTGCGCCATTGGCGCGACAACCTGCGCCAGGCGCGTGCCGCGCTCAAGGAGTTGGGTTACGACGAGACCTTCCAGCGCTTGTGGGAGTTCTACCTGTGCTACTGCCAGGGTGGTTTCGAGGAGCGTGCCATTGGTGTGGCGCAATTGCTGTGGGCGGCGCCGCAGGCGCGTCGGGCGCCGTTGCCAGGCGCCTGAAGCGTGTCACGTCGGTGGTTGATCGGCAACGCCTTGTGGTTGCAGGCGGGTTGGTGGGTGTGCGTGCTTGGGGCTCACGAGCCATGGCTGTTGGTGATCGTGCCGATTGGCTTGGCGCTGCACCTGGGGTATTGCCCGGATCGCAAGGGTGAAATACGTGCGTTGGTGTACGTGTCGATCATGGGTTGTCTGTTGGACAGCCTTCTGGGCGTGCTGGGCGTGTTCACCTTCGCGCAGTGGCCACTGCCGCTCTGGCTGGCATTGATGTGGCTGGTGCTGGCCAGCGGATTACGCCACAGCTTGGCGTGGGCGGCGCGGCCGGTCTGGCTCGGCGGGCTGCTGGGTATGGTCGGTGGGCCGCTGGCTTACTTGGCAGGCGCGCGTTTGGCGGGTGTCGAGTTGCCCATGGGGTCGTCAACGACCGCTTTTCTACTAGCGCCACTGTGGGCGGTATTTTTCCCACTCACCCTGCATGTCGCGCTGAGGAGATAACGCCGGTGCACTGGTGGGAGCAACTGTCTTGCTCGACATTAAAAAAGTTGCGCGATAGTTGAAATGCCTCAGGCGGCATGCAATCCCTGTAGGAGCGGCTTCAGCCGCGAACACGGGCGAAGCCCGTGCCATGCACCGCAGCGCCTGCTTCGCGGATGAATCCGCTCCTACCGGCGAAATGCCTCAGGCGGGATGCAATCCCTGTGTGGGCTTCAGCCGCTCTTACTGGCCGGCAGCCGGCGGAAGAACAGGGTAACCTGCCCCACTTCCACACCCAGCTTGCGCATGCTCGAACGGTTGATCAGCGTATCGTCATCCATCAGGTACATCCAGTCGTCGATATCCAGTTCCCAGTGCCTGCCATCGACCGGCACAAGCAGCCGGTACCGCCAGCGCAGTGCATTGCCCGCCATCTCGCCCCGCGCCTCGCCGATCACATCGCCGGCCCGCCCGATCCAGCGCCCAGGCCCATCCGGGGTAATCGTCCAGGTACGCTGTTGCCGCGTGCCATCGCTATACAGAAAATCCTCGTCTAGAAACAGCTTCTCACCTTCGCGGCGGCTGTCGATACGCACATGAAATCGCTTGGTCACTTCGCCCGAGCGCGTCTGCACCATGCCCCAGGCCTGCACCGGCACGGAGAAGAATGCGACCAGGTCGAATGTCGGCTTCTCGCCAGCATAGTGATCGACCTCAACATTGCCGCAACTGCCCAGCAGCAGGCAGCCGACCAACAGCAGAACTCTACCCATGTTCAATCTCCTCCCAGGCCGAGCAGGCGCTGGCGCAATTGTGGGTCGCGGGCTCGCGGGTCGAGCCAGATAGCGAAGAACGCGCGGGCGAAGGCCGGGTCGCTGACCTCGTGGCGCAATTGGCCATCGACGTAGAACCGGCAACCCTGCCCTGGCAGATACAGGCCTGTGATGCGCGTACCCGGCTGCACGTCCACGAATGCCTCGTGCATGGCTTGGGTCCAACGCTCCAGCGTGGCCTGGGGCAATGGGCGGTCAGTCAGGCGGCGCATTTCATCGACGCTCGCCTGCACCAGCGTGTCGCGTGACAACGCCCTGTGGTAAATCAGCTCCAAGGCAAACGGCGCTTGCCAGCCCTGCGGCGAATCTGCTCCCCACAACCGCGCGGTGTACACAGTGAAGCCAAACCAGGTGAACTCACCGCTGCCCAACTGACGTGCCGCCGGCAGCGCGGATCGCCAGTCTGCCGAGGCAGCGGGTATCACCACCAACAGAGCGATCAGGGCAAACAACGCCTGGAAGCTGCTTCGATTGGCCATACTCTGGGACCACTCAAAATGTTGTACAAGTGTAGTTTCCTGTACAGCTCTCAGTAGAGATGCCCGCACCCTCGCATAAGTTCATACGGTCGGCATTCGTTCGGTTATCGAACGCAAGCGCCATACTTGGCATTGACGCTCCCGCGTTGACTGCGCACCATGCCCCGGCCTCGCGAGTGCCGTCTGCCTTGGCCCAAAGCCGCGAGCTAGATACATCACGCAGCTCATTACAATTTCAAGAAACAGGTACATCCGCCATGCCTCCGATTCCCCATGCTTCCATGGGCAGCAAGATTCGCGGCGCCTTTGCCGTCGGCAAGACGCGCTGGGGCATGCTCGCCCTGGTGTTCTTCGCCACCACCCTGAACTACATCGACCGTGCCGCCCTCGGCATCATGCAGCCCATGCTGGCCAAGGACATGAGCTGGACGGCGATGGACTATGCCAACATCAACTTCTGGTTCCAGGTGGGTTACGCCATCGGCTTCCTGCTGCAAGGCCGGCTGATCGACAAGGTCGGGGTAAAGCGCGCCTTCTTCGTCGCGGTGCTGCTCTGGAGCCTGGCCACCGGCGCCCACGGCCTGGCCACTTCGGCCGCTGGCTTCATGGTCTGCCGCTTCATCCTCGGCCTGACCGAAGCCGCCAACTACCCTGCCTGCGTGAAAACCACGCGCCTGTGGTTCCCCGCCGGCGAACGGGCCATTGCCACCGGGCTGTTCAACGCCGGCACCAACGTCGGCGCCATGATCACTCCCGCGCTGCTACCGCTGATCCTCGCAGCCTGGGGCTGGCAGGCCGCGTTCATCGCCATGGGCTGCCTGGGCTTGGTGTGGGTGATTTTCTGGGGCCTCAAGTACTTCAACCCCGAAGATCACCCCCGCGTGCGCCAGAGCGAGCTGGACTACATCCAGCAAGAGGCCGAACCCGAAGCGCTGCGCGTGCCCTTCAGCCGCATCCTGCGCATGCGCGGCACCTGGGCCTTCGCCGTGGCATTCGCGATCACCGCACCGGTGTTCTGGTTCTACCTCTATTGGCTGCCGCCGTTTCTCAACCAGCAGTACAACCTGGGCATCAGCGTCACCCAGATGGGCATCCCGCTGATCCTGATCTGGCTCACCGCCGACTTCGGCAGCATCGGCGGCGGTATCCTCTCGTCATGGCTGATCGGCCGCGGCGTGCGCGCCACGCGGGCACGCCTGATCTCCATGCTGATCTTCGCCTGCACCATCGTCAGCGTGACCTTCGCCGCCCACGCCAGCGACCTGTGGATCGCAGTGCTGGCCATTGCCGTGGCGGTCGGCGCGCACCAGGCCTGGACGGCGAACATCTGGAGCCTGCTGATGGACTACACGCCCAAGCACCTGGTGAGCACGGTGTTCGGCTTCGGCAGCATGTGCGCGGCCATTGGCGGGATGTTCATGACGCAGATCGTCGGCAGCGTGCTGACCATCACCCACAACAACTATGCCGTGCTGTTCACCATGATCCCGACGATGTATTTCATCGCGTTGGTATGGCTGTATTTCATGGCGCCGCGCAAGGTTGAAGCGGTGTAGGGTTTTGAGGTGCTCGCCATGAGGCTTCTGGCGCCTGTGAGACCGAGCGCCGCCCGCGCGGCGCTTCGCGGGGCAAGCCCGCTCCCACAGTCCACCTCTGGCCAGTTCTATCAGTGACATCTCCATCGTCAGCCTTGGCTCATGGCATGAGCTTGGGGAAAGCCGAGCAGCGCACGCCTCGATATTGAGTCGGACACACAAGGCGGACAGTGAAGATGCCGAAGGCATAATTGGCCGGAGGTGGACAGTGGGAGCGGGCTTGCCCCGCGAAGCGCCGCGCGGGCGGCGCTCGGTCTCACAGGCGCCATCAGCCTCAAGGCGAACACCTGCTGACCCGCTATTACCCTGTATACAAAATCTAACATTCCTGGTTACATTACCTGACGCCTACGACACCGGTCATCGCCGCTGCGTATTGCGACAGGCTAAAGCCATGCAACTCCCACCGCTGTTTACCCTCTCCCGCCTCTGCGCGACTGTCGTCCAATCGGCCGGCAAACCCTCTTCGTTTCAGTCTTCTACACCCGGCGCCTGAACCCAGGCTGCCTGCGAAAGAACCTTGATTACAACGCCCCAAGCGGGAGTGGAATACCTATGCCCAAGACTTTGCTGATAAAAAACGCCGAACTGCTGGTCACGATGGACGGCGAGCGCCGCGAGATCCGCCGTGGCGGCCTGTACATCGAAGACAACCTGATCAAGCAGGTCGGCCCCAGCGACGAACTGCCCCAGCACGCTGACGAAATCCTCGACATGACCGGCAAGGTGGTCATCCCGGGGCTGGTCAACACCCACCACCACATGTACCAGAGCCTCACCCGCGTGGTGCCGGCCGCCCAGGACGGCGAGCTGTTCAACTGGCTGACCAACCTGTACCCGATCTGGGCGCGGCTGACGCCGGAGATGATCGCGGTGTCGACCCAGACGGCCATGGCCGAGCTGATCCTCTCCGGCTGCACCACCTCCAGCGACCACCTGTACATCTACCCCAATGGCTGCAAGCTCGACGACAGCATCCACGCTGCCGGTGAAATCGGCATGCGCTTCCACGCAGCGCGCGGCAGCATGAGCGTGGGCCGCAGCCAGGGCGGGCTGCCGCCGGACTCGGTGGTGGAAAAGGAAAGCGACATCCTCAAGGAATCGCAGCGCCTGATCGAGGACTACCACGACGCCAGCCACGGCTCGATGCTGCGCGTGGTGGTGGCGCCCTGCTCGCCATTCTCGGTCAGCCGCGACCTGATGCGCGAAGCCGCCGTGCTGGCGCGCAACTACGGGGTGTCGCTGCATACCCACCTGGCCGAAAACGTCAACGACATCGCCTACAGCCGCGAGAAGTTCGGCATGACCCCGGCCGAATACGCCGAAGACCTGGGCTGGGTCGGCCACGATGTGTGGCACGCCCACTGCGTGCAACTCGACCAGCACGGCATCGAGCTGTTCGCCCGCACCGGCACCGGTGTAGCCCACTGCCCATGCTCGAACATGCGCCTGGCCTCGGGCATCGCGCCGATCCGCAAAATGCGCGACCACGGCGTACCGGTGGGCCTGGGCGTCGACGGTTCCGCCTCCAACGACGGTGCCAGCATGATCGGCGAAGTGCGCCAGGCCCTGCTGCTGCAGCGGGTCGGCTTCGGCCCTGACGCGATGACCGCGCGCGAGGCGCTGGAAATCGCCACGCTCGGTGGCGCCAAGGTGCTCAACCGCAATGACATCGGTGCCCTGGCGCCGGGCATGGTCGCCGACCTGGTCGCCTTCGACCTCGGCCACGTGTCCTATGCCGGCGCGCACCACGACCCACTGGCGGCGCTGGTGTTCTGCACCCCGACCCAGGTCGACACCAGCGTCATCAACGGCCGTGTGGTGGTCAAGGACGGCCGCATCACCACCGTCGACCTGCCGCGCGTGCTGGAGCGCCACAACCAGTTGGCCCGCCAGCTGGTTATCGGCGAGTAATCCTGCCTGGCCGTTGCGCACGCCACTGCGCAGCGGCCTGCCCTCTATGAATGTTCACCCACCGCGACTGAAACCGTGCTGTTAGACGCATTACAAAAACAAAAGCGAGCTACTCACCATGACTTCACCCGCTACACCTCGTCCCGAGGACGAGAACCTCGGCGTCGGCGCCAACCTGGCCTATGGCCTGCAACATGTACTGACGATGTATGGAGGTATCGTTGCCGTACCGTTGATCATCGGCCAGGCGGCCGGCCTGGCCCCGGCAGACGTGGGCCTGCTGATCGCCGCCTCGCTGTTCGCCGGTGGTCTGGCGACTTTGCTGCAAACCCTGGGCATCCCCTTCTTCGGCTGCCAGTTGCCATTGGTGCAAGGCGTGTCCTTCGCCGGCGTGGCGACCATGATCGCGATCATCGGCAGTGACGGCCGTGTCGGCCTGTCGGTGGTGTTCGGCGCGGTGATCGCGGCGTCGTTGATCGGGCTATTGATCACACCTTTGTTCTCACGCATCACCAAATACTTTCCACCGCTGGTGACGGGAATCGTCATCACCACCATCGGCCTGACCCTGATGCCGGTCACGGCGCGCTGGGCCATGGGCGGCAACAGCCAGGCGGCGGATTTTGGCAGCATTTCCAACATCGCTCTGGCGGCGTTCACCCTGGCTACGGTGCTGCTGCTCAGCAAGTTGGGCAGCGCCAGCATTTCGCGCCTGTCGATCCTGCTGGCGATGGTGATCGGCACCCTGGTGGCGGTGGCGTTCGGCATGGCCGATTTCTCGCAGGTGATGAACGGCACGCTGGTCGCGCTGCCACAAGCCTTGCCGCTTGGCGCACCTGAGTTCCAGGTTGCGGCGATCCTCTCGATGCTGATCGTGATCGTGGTGACCATGGTCGAGACCTCGGCAGACATCCTGGCCGTCGGCGAAATCATCGACACCAAGGTCGATTCGAAGCGGTTGGGTAACGGCCTGCGCGCCGACATGATCTCCAGCGCCCTGGCGCCGCTGTTCGGCTCCTTCACCCAGAGTGCCTTCGCACAGAACGTCGGCCTGGTTGCCGTGACCGGTGTGAAGAGCCGCTATGTGGTCGCCACCACCGGTTTGATCCTGGTAACCCTCGGCCTGCTGCCGGTCATGGGCCGGCTGATCGCCGCAGTCCCTACCGCCGTGCTCGGTGGCGCCGGGGTGGTGCTGTTCGGTACCGTCGCGGCCAGCGGCATCCGCACCCTGGCGCAGGTGGACTACCGCAACAACATGAACCTGATCATCGTCGCCACCTCGATCGGCTTCGGCATGATCCCGATCGCGGCGCCAGGCTTCTATCACCACTTCCCGGCCTGGTTCGAGACGATTTTCCACTCCGGCATCAGCTCGGCGGCGATCATGGCGATTCTGCTCAACCTGCTGTTCAACCATTTGCGTGCCGGCAACTCCGACCAACAGTCGGTGTTCGTCGCCGCCAGCGAGCGTACCTTGCGCTATCGCGACATTGCCGGGCTCAACGATGGTGATTTCTTCCGCGATGGCAAGTTGTTCGACTGTGACGGCAACGAGGTGCCGATCATCGCAGCGGACGAGGACCATGGGCATGCTCCGGCGCCACGCAAGAAGCGCCCAGAGCACGCGCATTGACCTCGGGCGGCGCGCAAGCGCCGCCCCCTTCAAAGCACCTTCACCGCACGGCCGATGAATTGCACAGGCCCCGTAGGCCGACCGGTTGGCGAGCCTCCTGCTTTTTCCAGGGTCAACTCGAACAACTGGTTGGCTTCCAACGGCGGCAAGTCTTGCGAGGGTACGCGGTACTGCTCGCCCGGTTTGACCAGGCCAAGCGACACCGGGGCCTGCCACTGTTCGCCTTTGGTCCAGAACTGCAGCACCTTGTCGCTCGGTACTGGGAACTGCCCCAGCGGAATCAGCTGAATGTCGCGCCTATCGCTCGCCTGCACCACCCAACCTGCGGCGCTGTCAGCCGGTGCCACCAGCACCACCAGGTACGAAGGGGCCGGCGCATTGGCGGTCAGCAGAGTGAACGCCAGCAGCAGGCTGGCAAGCACACCGGCACCGGCCATACCCTGCCATAGCGCCAAACGCTGCCACCAGCGCAATGGCTGTGCAGGTTGCTGAGCATCGAGGCTGCGGTTGATCCGGCCCCATAACCGCGCACTGGGTGCCACCGGTTCGGCCAGTGCATTGAGTGCCAGTAACCGCTGCTCCCAGGCATCCACAGCGCTGCGCAGCTCACCATCTTCATCCAGGCGCTGACGCACGGTCTCGTGCTCTTCGGTCGACAGTGTTCCCAACACGTACTCACCGGCCAGCTGGTCGAGCGCTTCGGCGGTTTCGCCCTGCGGCTTCTTCATCCCATGCACTCCCGCAACGCCTTCAGGCTGCGTTTGATCCAGGCCTTGATGGTGCCCAACGGCGTGTTCAGCAGCCCAGCGATTTCGGCATGACTGCAACCGTCGACATAGGCATGCAGGATGCACAGTTTGCGCGAGGGCTCCAGTTGCTCAAGGCAGCGGTGAACCTTGGCCGAATCTGCCTGAATATCGATCGTCTCAAAAGGCAAACTGGAAAAAGCCGCTTCATCCAATTCGACTTCGCGCCGCGTATCGCGAATGAAATTCAGCGCCAGGTGCCGGGTGACGCTGTAGATCCAGCCTCGTGCCGAACCCCGCGCGGGGTCGAAGCTGGCCGCGCGAGTCCAGATACGCAGGAACGCGTCGTGGAGGATATCTTCGGCCGTGGCGTCGTCGCGGGCGATGCGCCGAGCCACGCCGAGCAAGCGCGCGCCTTCTTCTTCATAAAGCGCGTGCAAGGCACGCCGGTCACCTTGTGCGCAGGCTTCAAGGCAACGTTGGAAATCGAACGGTGGCAAAGGTGAATTCAATGCTTGGTCCCTGGACGACACCCCAGCCAGGTGGCTGGGGTTGTCGATGAGCGTAGACGCCAGTGGCTCACCTGCCCGCTGGGATGCGCATCATTTTGCTGCCCAGAAGATGTAGTCGGCCTGATACTCGACGATTTTCTTCTCGCCCTTGTTCTGCATCGAGCAGGCACTTGCCGGTGCGACGCCGCCGCGGGTGGCCAGGCGTTGGATGTAGCTAACGCCATTCATGGCGCCTTTACCCTCGGCCGGGTTGGCCTGCACCAACTGGTACGGCAGGTCGCCCTTGGCGGCGGGTGCGATGGCCAGCTGGGTGCCGGTGACCTTGGAGCCATCTTTGGCCTGCCAGGTGGCGGGCGGCCCGAAGTAATCGCCGACCTGCTTGCCAGCCCTGTCGTTGAGCACGGCCTTGGGCCCGACGAAGGTCCATTCGGTCTGACCGGGTGCGTTGGCTTTGTCGCGGCATTCGTAGGTGATCTGGCCGACGCCGACGGTTTCAAGCATGACGCTATGGCCATCGGGCACTTTGACCGCATCGGGTACTGCAGATTGAGCGTGGGCGGCCTGGGTGGCCAGCATCAGGACAATGCCGCCGGTGATCATCAGCGTGGCAACTGGGCTATTCATGGTGCGAGTCTCCTGGCGAGTGATCGACAGCGCGAATTCGCGCTGCCTGTAATACCCGCCAAGGAGGCGATTGGATGCACGCGAGGAAAAATATTTCCTGATGCGTGCACCCTCGTTAAATCAACTCGCTTCTGCCGGCACTGCAGGGGCCGCTTTACGCATGCCAATGACACCCCAGGTCACGCCGATTACCGCAGCGATGACGGAGCCGGACAGCACGCCAAGCTTGGCCGCACCCAGGGCACCTGGGTCTGCGAAGGCCAGGTTGGCAATGAAGATCGACATGGTGAAACCGATACCCGCCAACAGCCCGATCAGGGTAATCCCGCGCCAGGTCACGCCCGCTGGCAATGCACACCAGCCTAGGCGCACCATCAGCCAGCTGACGCTGACGACACCCAAGGGTTTGCCGGCGACCAGCGCCACGGCCACGGCGATCATCACCCAGAATGGCCCGTCGGCTGTCAGGTCGACACCCGACAAGCCGACACCGGCGTTGGCCAGGGCGAACAGCGGCATGATCGCGTAGGCCACCCACGGGTGCAGATTGCCTTGCACACGGGTTACCGGTGGTACCAGCTCACGCTGGGCCAGGCGCAGGTTTTTCAGCGGGCTCATGAGTTGGCTGGCATCGCGCTCGGGCGCTTTGGCGCGGCCCAGCAGGTCATCGGTAAAGCGGCTGACGGCCTCCAGCGGGCGCTCACCAAGCGGCATGGCCTTGACCGGGGTCATCAGGCCGAGCGCCACGCCTGCCAAGGTCGGGTGCGCACCAGTCATCAGCACACCCAGCCAGGTGATGAAGCCAGGGATGATGTAGGCATAGGCCGAGCCGACACCGATCTTCTGCAGGCCGACCACCAGCAGCAGACCCACGGCAGCCACGCCAAGGCCACTGTAATCGAGGCCACCGGAGTAGAAGAAGGCGATGATCAGCACGGCAATGATGTCGTCGATGATCGCCAGCGCCAACAGGAACACCCGCACATTCGAGGGGATCGATTTACCCAGCAGCGCCAGCACACCCACCGCGAAGGCGATGTCGGTGGCTGTGGGCACCGCCCAACCCTGATGGTCGGCAGGGCCATGGTTGAACGCCAGGTAGATCAACGCGGGTACCGCAACGCCACCGACCGCCGCCGCCATCGGCAGCGTGGCCTGGCGCAGGCTGGACAACGCGCCTTCATGGATCTCGCGGCGGATTTCCATGCCGACCACCAGGAAGAAGATGGTCATCAGGCCATCGTTGATCCAGAAATGCAGGGATTGCGAATACACCAGCGAGCCAATGCCGAAGGAAACAGGCGTGTGCCAGAGGGCATCATAACTGTCGGCAGCAGGGGAATTGGCCCAGATCAGGGCCGCTACGGCGGCGATCAGCAGCACGATGCCGCTGACGGCTTCGATGTGCAGAAAGCGCTCGAAATTGGCAAATGCGCGCTGCGCGATTTGCTGCGCGCGAGGCATGACATGTTTTTGCATGGGTGCGACGACTCCCGCAGGCGGCCCGACCTGCGTAGTTATTTAACCTGCATCACTGCTTTGCGCAGCTTAGCACCCGGCCGGCATTCTAGCGGAAAGCGGCGCTTCGTGCACCCCGCGCGGGCGGCTGCGCTGAGCGCCATTGCTCAGGACCGTGGGCAACCCGAGGCGCTGCCCCGCACCGCGCTGGCCAACTTCTGCAGGTTGACCTGCTGAGCGCCGACCAGGCTGCCGACGCTGTTCTGCGCCGAAGTCTGCACCGACGTTCGGCAGGTCATCTCGTTTTGCCCGGGGCGCTGCAGGCGCCATACCGCTTCCAGCAGCGCGTACTGCCCAGGCACCGAGTCGAAGCGCTGCACATCCACCCGCAACACGGTGCGCGGCGTGCCGCCAACCGGCCCGCCCAGCTGGTCCTGCAAGGCGCTGCGGAACTCATCGACCAGGTTGGCGCCCCACCATTCGGTTTCGAGGATCACCAAACCGCTGGAACCCTGGCGTATCACCAATTGCGGCCGATCCACCTGCGGCGGCAGGCTGACTCGCTCGACCAGGATCGATTCACCCGCGCCACGGGTCGGCTGCGCCGCCACCAAGGTGTGGTAATTGTTCGGCGCGCTGCGGCAGCCCGCGATCAGCACCACCAGCGTGGTCAGCAACAGGGTAGGCAGCGTGCGCATCGGCTCTCACTCCTTGGGGCGTGGTCAGGGTTGCACGTCGTCCGCGCCTGCGGCTTTCGGCCGCCCGCGAATCAGCGATTCGGGATGCCGGCCCAGGTAGTCCGCCAGGTCGCGCAGCGAGCGTGACATGCGCTCCAGTTCCTGCAACGTGTCACCCAGTTTTTCCCGTTGCGGCGAGTTTTCGTCGATCGCCGAATTGGCCGTGCGCAGGGTCTTCTGCAGTTCGCTCAGCGTGTTGGTGACCCCCGGCAGCGTCTGCACATCGACGCGCTTGAGCGTGGCGCGCAACTCACGCAGCGTACCGTCGAGGTTGCCGGCGATACTTTCCAGCGGCAGCTTGCCGATACGCGCCACCACTCCCTGCAGCTGCTCCTGAAGTTTTTCCAGGCTGCCGGGCACGGTGGGGATGACGATGGGGTCGGCACTCATGTCGAAGGCGACTTTGGGCGCGTCCGGGTAGAAGTCCAGCGAAATGAACATCTGCCCGGTGATCAGGTTGCCGCTACGGGCCTGGGCACGCAGGCCGTGCTCGACGAACGAGCCGATCAGCTGCCGGGCCCCGGCGGCGTCACCCTCGGTGTGGTTGAACACCTTGAGCATTTTCTGATGCACCGGGCCCAGGCGCTTGGGGTAGATGGCCGCATCGACCACCACCGGGAAAATCTGTTTTTTCGGGTCGTAATCCAGAGTCACCGAGGTCACCTTGCCAAACTCCACGCCCTTGAATTCGACCGGTGCGCCGACCGCCAGCCCGCGCATCGACTGGTCGAAGCGCAGGCGCAGGTATTGCGGGGTGCCGGTAGGCGGCGCCAGGGCAGAATCGCGGTCGGCGAACAGTTCGAAGGCCTGTTGATCGACTGCAGGTTCGGCCACGGCGGCGTATTCGGGCGTACCGAAGGCCAGGCCACCCATGAGGATCGACGACAACGATTGAGTCTCCACTTTCAACCCGTTGGCGCCAATCTGCATGTCGATGCCGCTGGCATTCCAGAACCGTGTGTCCAAGGTTACGAACGCGTCGTAGGGCGACTGCACGAAAATGTCGATGTCCACCCCGCGGCCATCTGGCTTGATGGCGTAGGACACCACCTCGCCCACCGGAATCCTGCGGAAATAGATCGACGAGCCGATATCCAGCGAGCCCAGGTCATTGGCGCTGAGCACAAAACGCTTGCCCTTCTCGCCATAGGTGATCGGCGGTGGCGACTCAAGCCCGACGAAGGTTTTTTCGGGCTTTTTCGACTCCCCGGCATCGGCGCCGATGAAGCTGCCCGAGAGCAAGGTATCAACGCCAGAAATGCCCCCGGCGCCAATGCGCGGACGCACCACCCAAAAGCGCGCGCCTTCGGTGGCAAACGACTCCGCCTCTTTTGACAGTTCGACCTTGGCATCCACGCTCTTGCGATCTGCGGCCAGTTCCACCGACGTCACTTCTCCGATTACCACGGCGCGGTAACGCACCTGGGTCTTGTGCGCCACCAGGCCCTCGCCACTGCGAAACGATATGGTGATCACCGGCCCCTGCTCCATCCAGTTGCGCACCACCAGCGAAGCGCCGACCAGCAGCGCCAGGATAGGCACCACCCACACCAGCGAGACATTCAAGCGCCGTGTGCGTACCTGGGCCTGGCCGGGGCCAGCGCGGTTGTCAGTTTCCAGCGCCATCGCCGTGCTCCCCTTGGTGTGGTTGGTCGTCCCAGATCAGGCGTGGGTCGAAGCTCATGGCCGAGAACATGGTCAGCACCACCACCATGCCGAAAAACAGAATCCCCGGTCGCGGCTCGATCGTGCCCAGCCCATGCAGCTGGACCAGCGCCGCCACCAATGCCACCACCATGACGTCGAGCATCGACCAGTAGCCAATCAATTCGACACAGCGATACAGCTGCGAGCGCTGACGGCGCGCCCACTGGCTGCGGCGCTGGGCGGTGTACAGCAGCAATCCAAGAGACACGAACTTGATCGCCGGCACGCCGATACTGGCGATGAAGATGATCAACGCGATATCCCAGGCGCCCGCCTCCCAGAACTCCAGTACCCCGCCGACGATGGTGCTGTCGCTGCCCTGGCCGAGCATTTCGGTGTTCATCACCGGCAATGCGTTGGCCGGTATATAGAAGATCAACGCGGCGAACAGAAACGCCCAGCCGCGGGTGATGGCGTTGGATTTGCGCCGGTGCAAGGGCGCGCCGCAGCGGTCGCAGTGGTGCTGGCCATGGCGCAGAGCGCAGGCCTGCCCACAGCCGTGGCACAGGCGCAGGTTCAACTGGTCGGCCAACGCCGGCGTGCTCATACCTGCGCCCATAAATCGCGGATATCGCGACCCGCGATGAAGATCAGCAACACGCTCAGCGCCGCCAGGGCGATCAGGCCGATGCCCGGGATCACATCGAGCAGGCCGGCCAACTTGATTACCGCGACCATGGCGCCGAGCAGGCACACCTCCAGCATGCTCCACGGCCGCAGGCCTTCCAAGGCGCGCATGCAGCTGGCAAAGCCAGGGGCGCGGCGCCCGCCCAGCGCGAAGCCCAATACCCAGCACAACAGGGCAATCTGCAGCACCGGAGCGAAGATGATCGCCAGCGCCAGCACCAGGGCGATGAAGGTGATGCTGCCGTGGCTGAGGATCAATACCGAATCCCATAATGTCGCCGAATTGCTGATCCCGCCCATGCTGATGGTCATTACCGGGTAGGCGTTGGCGAACGCCAGCAGCACGCCACCGGTCACGCACAGGGCCAGGCGCTGTTGCACGTTCAAAGGGTTGTGACGGTACAGGACGCCTCCGCAGCGCAGGCACAGTGCACTTTGGCGGCGCTGCAAGGGCGCACGCTGATAAACAGCGTCGCAGTATTCGCAAATGACCACATCATTCGCCTGGGCCATGCCTATCCCCACCGGAAATGGCGCTTACTTGGCAGGCAATACTAGTCAACGGCCAGGCAACCTGCTTTTTTTCGTTGCTCAGACTCCGGTGTTGATTGCCTGGACCGGTCAAACTTGCGCGACAAGGTGCGTCGTCTAAAGTATCAAGTCTGATAAACAGCCGCCGCTGTTCAGGAGCGTGTGAAATGAGCTACCGCCCGCGTGAGCTTGGCAAATACGCACTTGCACTGGCGTGTGCGGCGCTGCTGGACGGCAATGAGGCGTGGGCTGGCGGCATCCTCATTTACGAAGCCGGCCAGGAAGGCAATGGCCTGGCCAATGCGGGCTCCGCAGCGCTGGCCACCGACCCCAGCGTGTTGATGAGCAACCCGGCCGGTATTACCCGGCTCAAGGGCACCCAGGTCAGTGCCAACGCTCAGGTGATCCTCGGCGACCTGCGTTTTTCGCGCGACGGCAATAATCAGTTCGACGGCAACGAGGGCGGCAATTCGCTGCAGTACCTGCCTGGCGCCAGCCTGTTCATCAGCCATCAGCTCGATGAACGCTCCGCCATCGGCTTTGGCATGTACGGCAACTTCGGCCTTGCTTTGGACTACGACGATGATTGGGCCGGCCGCTATTTCACCCAGGAAGCCGCAGTCATTGGCATGTCACTGCAGCCGACCTGGGCCTACAAGTTCACCGACGACCTGTCGATTGGCATCGGCCCGCGCATCATGCTCGGTTACTACCGCACCGAAATGGCCATCAACAACAACCTGCTGGGCCTTGCCGACCGGCCAGACGGCCAACTCGAATACAAGGACACCGATGTCGGGGTTGGCGTCAACCTTGGCCTGCTCTATCAGCTCGATGCCCGCACCCGCGTCGGCCTGGCCTACACCAGCAAGGTCAAGCTGGAGTTCGAGGACAAGCCGCACCTGAGCGACATCAGCAACCACCTCATCAACGTCGCCCTGCGGCGCCTGGATGTCGATGAACTGGAGCTGGACCTCAACGTGCCGCAGACCGTCACCTTCAGCATTGCCCATGAACTGGACGATCAATGGACCTTGCTCGGCAGCCTCAACTGGCAGGACTGGAGCGAATTCGGCGACGTCGGCGTCGAGGTCGACAGCAATGCCGGTGGCACCAGCCGCACCGTCGATCGCAAGTACAAAGACACCTGGCACGCCTCGATAGGCGCGCAATACCAGGCGACCCCACAGTGGCGCTGGAGCATGGGGCTGGGCTACGACAGCTCGGCGGTCGACGACAAGGACCGCACGGTCGACAACCCCATGGGCGAAGCCTGGCGGTTGGCAGCCGGGGTCAACTACCAGGTCGACGAGGGCCTCGACCTGCACCTGGCCTACACCCTGGTCTGGCTCGGCGACATGGACGTCGAGCAGACCAAGGCGCGCTCCGGCAATTCGTTGTCCGGCAGTTACGAGAACAGCGCCCTGCACATCGTCGGCGGCGGCGCGACCTGGCGTTTCTGAGGTGACCCCGCACGGCACCGATCATCGTGAGAAGGAGAAGCTGCATGAACACCAAGTCGTTGGCTGCATCGCTGTGCCTGGCAACGCTCATGCTGCAGGGCTGCGCTAGCAAGTATGTGGAGTCCGATCAGTACTCGGGCTTTCTCAAGGACTACAGCGTCCTGAAAGAAGACAAGTCGCCTTCGGGTGCACCGGTCATGCGCTGGATCAAATCAGGTGTGGACGCCAAGCGTTATCGCAGCGTCTACATCGAGCCCAGCCAGCTCTACCCCAAACCGCAACCGACCGAGAAAGTCCCGCAGTCGACCTTGCAGGGCATCACCGGCTACTACGACCAGACCCTCAAGAACCACTTCTCGCAAGTCCTGCCGCTGGCCACCAGCCCTGGCCCAGGGGTACTGGTGGTACGCCCGGCCATCACTGCCGTGAGCGCCAAGACCAAAAGCCTGCGGCCGTATGAAGTAATCCCGATTGCGTTGGTGGCTGCGGGCATAAGTACCGCCACCGGGATTCGCGATCAGGACACCAGCATCGCCACCGAGGCCGCTTTCCTGGACGGTGATACCAACGAGGTGGTGGCCGAGGTAGTGCGCAAAGGCGCCGGTACCGAACTGGAAAACTCATCACAAGTGATGCAGGCCAAGGACGCCAAGGCCGTGCTCGACGGCTGGGCCAAAGACATGGTCAGTTCGTTCCAGGCCTTGAGAAAATAACCCCCCTACCACTGCAGGGTCGCCCCTGCAGTGGTTACTCAAGGCTCATCCGCGCTCTGCCCTTTCGCCGGTGCCGTGTACCACTTGTCCTGGGGCACCCATTTCTCCTGTGCCGGGTCACCCAGGTAATGCGGCGACATGATCTGCACGCCGTATTCGTTGAACACGTCCTGAATGTTGGCGTGCAGCAGGCTCAACAGCTCAGCGCGCGGCCGCGGCTCGCTGGGCACGGCCTGGGCCACCAGGCGGTATTCGGGGTAGAAGTCCGACAGCCCTGTCTGAAACACCTGCGGCTTGGGTGTGTCGAGAATGCCCTCGGTGCGCTGCGCCGCCGCCACCAGCATCGCTTCCACCTGGCGCCAGGGCGTGTCATAGCCGATGGTCACCACCGTATCGACGATGTAGCCCCGCCCCTGCACCGCACGCGAATAGTTGCGCGTGACGGAGCCGGTGATCATCGAGTTGGGCAAGGTCAGCACCTCGCCCAAACCGGTGCGGATGGTGGTATTGAACATCCCCACTTCGGTCACTGTGCCCTCGTTGTCGCCGACCCGCACGTACTCGCCGGTTTTCAAGGTGCGCGAGTAGGTCAGGATCAACCCCGCCGCCGCCTGCCCGACCATGCTGGAGGCGCCCAGCGAGATCATCAGGCCGAGCAAAACCGACAGGCCTTTGAAGGCATCCGTCCCCGAGCCTGGCAGGTAGGGATAGGCCATCACCAGCGCGAACAGCCAGATGGCCAGCGACGTCAGGCGCACGGTCGGTTGCAGGGTTTCTTCGGTCAGCCAGTTGAGGGTGCCCGGCCGTGCCATGCGCTCCAGCACGCGCCGGCTGAAGCCACTGATGCCACGGGCGATGAAGAAGATCAGGATGGCGACGGCAATTCCCGGGATGGCCTGGAGGATGCCATCGAGCAGGTAACGCAGCAGGTCGAGCAGGTGCACGTTGAGGCTTTCGCCCCACGGCCGGGTGTAGGGGAACTGCGACAGCACGAAACTCAGCCACTGGTAGCCCAGTAATAGGACCACCACCCAATAGAACAGGCTCAGCAGGCGGTCGATGATCCTGTAGACGAATTGCATGTCGAACAGCGGCATCTGCCCGACACGAATCTGTCGCGCCCGCTCGCGCATCAGCTGCGGCAAACGCCCGCGCAGCTTGTGCCGAGCCAGGTGGGCGCCCTTGATCAGCACCAGGAAAATCAGCGTTGCCAGGGCCGACAAGCCAAACGCCTTGAGCAGAAAGTGCAGGTTGCGCGCCTCGCCAGACTCGTCGACCACCTGGCGCAGCACCGCTGCGGCCTGTTCGGCAGCAACGCGGGTATCACTACCGCTCACTTCCAGGTCCTGGGGCGCAACGATGAAAGCACGACGGTTGCCCAGCAGCACGAGGTAGCTGTTTTGCAGCGGGTCGATACTGACCTTCAGTTCGTCGGTGCCCCGCAACGCCTCCTCGATCACCGCCGTAGCCCGCTGCGCCCGTGCAGCCGGCGTTTCTCCAAGAAACGTGGCATGAAAGGTGAAAATGCTGCGATTGGCGATGGTCAGTTCGGCTGGCGTGCCATCGGTATCAACGATGGCCGCGTCATTGCCCAGGCCGATCGCAGGTAGCAGGGCCAGCAGCATCAACAACAGGCGCAATACTGTTGGCCCCATGATCAATCTGGCTCGACAGTTGTCACGGGAGCGCTGGCCGGCCCGTCATCGACCCATTGCCAGAACAGCATGTAACCGACCGCCAGGATCACCGGCCCGATGAACAGGCCGATGATGCCGCCAGCCACCATGCCACCCAGGGCACCGATCAGCACCACCGGCATCGGCACATTCACACCCCGCCCCAGCAGCAAGGGTTTGAGGACGTTGTCGGCCATGCCCGCCAGGATGCTGTACACGGCGAATACCACGCTGGCGACGCTGACGCCTTCGGTGAAGAACACGAAGCACACCACCGGCAAGGTAATCAGCAGCACCGGCAGTTGCATGATCCCCAACAGCAACACCACCAGCGCCAACAGCCCGGCACCAGGGATGCCCATGACCACGAAACCGACGCCCACCAGCACCATCTGCACGAAGGCGATGCCAACCACTCCCTGGGCCACCGCGCGGATGGTCGCAGTGCACAACGCGGCGATCTCTGGCCCGCGCTGCGGCCCGGAAATCCGCGTGCCGATTTGCACTGCACTGCGTTCGCCGTTGTCGCCATAGGCCATGACGATGCCCGAGAGGATCAATGCACCTAGAAACAGCAGGAAGCCCGTGCCCACCCCAGCCAGCTTGCCCAGTACGACCATGCCAAAGCCTTTGAGGTGAGGGGCAACGCTCTGCGTCAGGCTCGTGGCATCGGTCGCCGCCTGTTGCCACAGTTCAAACAATTGAGGCCCGATCAGCGGCCAGTTCTGTACCTCGGGGTTGGCCGGTGGAATGTGCCAGGCGCCACTTTCGAAAAGCTCCAGGCCTGCACGCACAGACTCACCGATGGACACCGCCAGCAGGTAGATGGGCACCATTAGAATCAGCAACGTGACCACCACGATCAGGGTAGCGGCATGCCCGGGCTTCAGCCCTAGGCGATGGCGCAAGCGGTCGTGCAAGGGATAGAAAGTGATCGCCAGGATCACCGCCCAGAGCATCAGCCCAAGGAAGGGGTGGAAGACTTCATAACAGGTGACCACCAGGGCCGCGACCAGCCCTGCACGAATGAGCACGTCCAGCAGCGTCCGGGAAAAATCCCGTTTGACAGGCATAGGTACCATCGTCGTCTCCGTGCAGTGCGGCGAACACTGCTTCACCCTAGTACAGCTCGTTCGCTTTTGCGCTATCGCCAATCCCTTCCTAGTATCAAACCGTTAAAACGTTTGCATCGCGACCGAAGGATGTCTCTGAGCGAGGAGAGTCGAGCATGCTGCCACCCGTTTTTGCACCGCATTACCTCGCCCTGTTGCTGGCACTGGCCAGCGTCACCGCCCACGCCGAGCAAGCAGCGACCGCCGATGACCCACAGCAGATTCGCGTGCTGCTGGCGGCCGAGCTGGAAACCACCCTGTCCAGCCAGATGAGCGGCACCCTGGGCGAGCTCAAGACCCGCTTCGGCGAGCACGTGGCCAAGGGCGCCACCCTGGCCCGTTTCAACTGCAACGAAGCCCAGGCGCGCGGCAAGGTCGCAGTGGCCGAACTGGCGATGGCCCGGCAGAACCTGGAGGCCAAGAAGCAACTGCGCAAGCTCGACGCGGTGGGCGATATCGAAGTGGCCGCCGCCAATACCGAGGTGCAGAAAGCCGACGGTGCGCGCGCAATGGGCGAAGCGCAGATGAGCTACTGCCAGGTGCTGGCGCCGTTCTCGGGCCATGTCGCCAAGGTTTACGTCAAGCCCTACCAGACCGTCAGCGCCGGCACGCCGCTGTTCGACCTGGTGAGTGACGGCGCATTAAAAGTGCGCCTCAATGTGCCGTCCAGCCAGTTGAAAGACCTCAGCCCCGGCCTGCCCCTACAGGTGAGCGTGCACGAAACGGGCAAGACCTACCCGGCCAAGGTCAGCGTAATCAATTCCCGGGTCGATGCCGTGGCGCAGACGGTTGAGCTCGAAGCGCGCTTCGATCAGCGCTACCCCGAGCTGATCGCCGGCATGAGCGGCACGGCGCGGTTCGACCATGACCGTGAATAGGCCGCTGCCGCACCCGCAGCTGTTGCTGCAGCTGGATGCCCTGCGCGACAAGGCCATGGCCGCCGAGACGCTGAACGCGCTGGCATTCAGCATGGCCAACGACCTCTACCCGCTGCTGCCCTTTCACCAGGCGCTGGTGTTCGAGCAAGGCAACAGTGGCCTGGAACTGCTGTGCGTGTCGGGCCTGGCGCGGCCCACCGAGGACTCGCCCTACCTGGTGTGGCTGCGCCGTGCCAGCCGCTGGCTGGGCGGGCGCCTGGTCGATGCGCAGCCCGCCTGGTTGACCCAAGCCAATGCTGCGCCCCCTGAAGACATCGCCGAAGGCTGGGCCGAGTGGTGGCCCGCGGGCTTGTGGTGCCTACCGGTGCATGGCCCTGCCGGCCAACGCCTCGGGGTACTGGTCTTGCTGCTCGAAGAGGCCCCGCCTGCAGCACTGCACCAGCAACTCGAAGGCCTTGTCCGCACCTGGGCCTACTGCTGGAGCGCGCTGACCC
This sequence comes from Pseudomonas sp. NPDC089752, assembly GCF_044748725.1. Classification (NCBI taxonomy): domain Bacteria; kingdom Pseudomonadati; phylum Pseudomonadota; class Gammaproteobacteria; order Pseudomonadales; family Pseudomonadaceae; genus Pseudomonas; species Pseudomonas sp. NPDC089752. Next base: position 575,280 of record NZ_JBIVGP010000001.1, on the reverse strand, counting down.
GGCGCCGGCGAGTCAGCCGCTGGCGCCCCAGCCGCCGTCAACTGTTGATCACCTTGCTGGTGGCCGCCGGGCTGTTGCTGGTGCCGGTCAGGCAGACGGCGCTGGCACCGGCGCAGATCGTTTCGCGCCAGGCGCAGATCGTCAGCTCGCCAATCGATGGCGTGATCGCCCAAATGCTGGTGCGTCCGAACCAGCCGGTGGAAGCCGGCACGCCGCTGTTCACCCTCGACGAAACCACTTTGCGCAGCCGCGCCGAAGTGCTCGGCAAGGAAGTCGCGGTGGCCGATGCCGAGTTGCTGGCGGCCAGCCAGCGAGCGTTCGACAACCCGCAGAGCAAGAGCGAGCTGACCCTGCTACAAGGCCGTGTCCAGCAACGCCGCGCCGAGCTGGCAGCGGTGCAAGCGCAGCTTCGGCGCACCCAGGTCGTGGCGCCACGCGCCGGGGTCGCGGTGTTCAGCGACCCCAATGACTGGCTCGGCAAACCGGTGTCCACGGGTGAGCGCATCATGCACGTGGCCGACCCGGCGCAACCGGCCATGCAGATCCAGCTGGCGGTAGCCGATGCCATCGCCCTGGAGCCGGGCGCCGAAGTCACCCTGTTCCTCACCGCCTACCCGCTCAGCCCACTCAAGGGCAAGATCCTCGAAACCAGCTACCAGGCCAAGCCCAGCGACGACGGGGTGGTGGCCTACCGCCTGCTGGCGAGTATCGATGAGCAGGCCGAGCATGCGCGCCTCGGCCTGCACGGCACGGCCAAGCTGTACGGCGGCCGGGTCATGCTCGGGTACTACCTGCTGCGCCGCCCACTGGCCTCGCTGCGCGCCTGGAGCGGTTGGTAATGCTCGACCTTACCGACCTGCCGCTGCCGCCGCTGCGCGAGGACCTGCGCCTGTGCGAAGCCGCCGACAGCCGCGAAGGCGAACCGGCGTGGATGATCCACGACACGGTGCTCAACCGCTTCTACCGCATCGGCTGGCTGGAATTCGAATGCCTGCTGCGCTGGGGCCAGACACCGCGCCAGATCAGCGAGCAAATCTCACGCGACAGTGCATTGAAACCGGATGTCGAGCAGGTGTTGGCGTTACGTGGCTTTCTCGAACATCACCACCTGCTGCGCCCCGGCGCCGAGCAACTGGCCAAGTTGCAGGCGGCGAGCGAAGCGCGCACCTGGTCGAGCTGGCGCTGGTGGTTGCACCATTACCTGTTCTTCCGCGTCCCACTGTTGCGCCCGCAAGCCGGCCTGCAGCGACTGGCGGCGGTTCTGGGCTGGCTGTTCCATCCACTTACCGGGGTACTGGTGGTGAGCCTGACCCTGCTGGGCATCATCCTGGTGATGCAGCAGTGGGACAGCTTCACCCATGCCGTGGTGGAGTCGTTCTCCACCGAGGGCTTGCTCAGCTTTGCCCTGGCGCTGGTGGTCGCCAAAACCTTGCACGAACTCGGCCATGCGCTGGTCGCCACGCGCCTGGGCCTGCGCGTCGGGCACATGGGCGTGGCATTTTTGGTGCTGTGGCCGATGCTGTACACCGACACTGGCGAAAGCTGGAAGCTCAAACACGCCAGGCAGCGGCTGGCAATCGCTTCGGCGGGCATCGTTACGGAGTTGTCTCTGGCGGGCCTGGCGACGCTGGGTTGGGCCTTGTGTGACGATGGCGCGCTGCGCAACGCGCTGCTCTATCTGGCCACTACCAGCTGGGTGCTGTCGCTGGCGCTCAATGCCAGCCCGTTCATGCGCTTCGACGGCTACTTCATCCTCAGTGACCTGCTGGACTTTCCCAATCTGCACGAACGCGCCTCGGCACTGGCCCGCACGGCGTTGCGGCGTAGCCTGCTGAGGCTCAACGACCCGTGGCCCGAGCCGTTTCCGGTGGCGCAGCGGCGCCTTTTGGTCGCGTTCGCCTTCGCCACCTGGCTGTATCGTCTGGTGCTGTTCCTCGGCATCGCCGTGGCGGTCTACCTGTTCTTCTTCAAACTGCTGGGGATCGTGCTGTTCATGGTCGAATTGGCCTGGTTCATCGCGTTGCCGGTGAAGCGTGAGCTGAGCCACTGGTGGCAGCAGCGTGCGCGCATTCCGGGGCGGCGCAAGCAGTTGATCTACGCCTGCCTGGGACTGGCCGTGCTGGGCCTGGCGTTGCCTTGGCACAGCCAGGTCGATGCCGTGGGCGTGGCCCGCGTCGAACACCAGCTGCGCGTCTACTCCCCCTACCCTGCACGGCTGCAAAGCCTGCACCCGGCAGGGCCGATCAAGGCCGGCGAGGTGCTCGCCGTGCTCGACGAACCCGACCTGGATTCGCGCCTGCGCAGCAGTGAAGCCAGTGCCCGCAGCTATCAGGCGCGCTTGTCCGGCCTGCTCGCCGACCCTGCCGGGCTGGCCGAAGATGCCGCCACCCAACAGCGCCTGAACGTGCAGAACGAGGAAGCCCGCGCCGCACGTAGCGAAATCGCCCGGCTGAACCTGCAGGCACCGTTTGCGGGTGTCTGGCTAGACCTTGACCCAGACTGGCGTCCCGGCCAGTGGCTGAACCGACAGCAAGCGCTGGGTGTCCTCATCGACCCTGACCACTGGCAGATCGATGCCTATGTGGCCCAGGACCAGGTCCATCACCTGGCCGTGGGCAACGCCGTGAAGTTTTACCCCGAAGGCCAGGCCACGGCACTGCGCGGCAAAGTGTTGGCCATCGGCAGCACCCGCGCCGGGCAGCTGGCCCACCGCATGCTTTCCTCGCATTTTGGCGGCCCGGTACCGACCACCAATGAGCCCCTGGTCCCCAGCAACGCGTTGTTCCAGGTACTGATTGCCCTCGATCAGCCGCTGACCACGGTGCGCGAAACCCGCGGCAAATTGAAGATCGAAGGGGAAAAACGCAGTGTGCTTGGCGAGATGGGCAAATGGCTGCTGGGCGTCGGGCTGCGTGAAAGCGGGTTCTGAACAGTGCCTTTCGGCGCCTGCTCTCCCGCGCAAATGAAACCCGACTACGATTGCTTAAGCCTCGCAACTGGCGTCGAACTTCTGAGCAGGGTACGGAAATGGACATCAATAGCAGAGCCGGCTTTGCCACAGCTTCACGCCCTCGGTCACAGACCCTGGCGCTGGAACAGCGGATTCTCTTCGACGGTGCCGCCGCAACCGCTGTCGACCAGCAGCACCACAGTGACGCCAGCTCCACCGACACCTCGGACACCAGCCACCCCGCGCCTACTGCCAGCGAAGCGCAAACCACTGCCCCAGCGCCCGCCCCACGCAACCTGGTGGTGGTCGATGCCCGCGTGGAAAACCGCGAGCAGCTGATCGCCAACTTGCCCACCGGCACCACCGCACTGGTAGTTGACCCCGGCCAGGACGCCATCGCCGCCATCAGTACGGCTTTGGTTCAGTTGGGCAAGGTCGACTCGATCCAGGTGTTCTCCCATGGCGCCTCTGGCCAGTTCACCCTGGGCAACCAGGTGTTCACCAGCCAGACGGTCGAGCAGTTGGGTGATCGGCTGAGTGCCTGGCGCGGCGAGCTGAATACCGGCGCCGACATTCAGCTGTATGGCTGCGATGTCGGTGCCGGCAGCGCCGGCCAGGCGTTAGTCAATGAGCTGGCCCGCTGGACCGGTGCCGATGTCGGCGCCTCCAGCAATGCCACCGGTAGCCCGCTGGCGGGCGGTGACTGGCGCCTTGAAGTCAACAGCGGCGATGTCGACAAGGCCATCGCCCTGGCCGTCACGACACTCGACCGCTTCCAGGGCCTGCTGGCCGACGCCAGCCCCACCGCCAGCCTGGGCAGCGGCGGCGCCGAGGTGCAACTGGGCGAACAGTTCACCTTTACCGTGAGTTTCAACAACCCCTCGACCCAGGAAGGCTACGCACCGTTCATCGACGTATTCATGCCGGCTACCGGTCGCGACGGCGATGATGGCGCCAGCTTCGTCTCGGCCACCTACCTGGGCCAGACGGTCAACAGCTTCGTGATCACCTTCGATGCCAACGGCAACGCCACCCACCCGCTGGCCAAGGACGCCAGCGGCAACGCGTTGGTGATCAATGCCGCCAGCGTGGGCATGAAGCCCGGCGACCAGATGGTGGTGCTGCAGCTGCCCTACGCCAGCGTCACCAACGGCCAGCCCAGCATCGACATCCAGATCACCGCGCAGCTCAGCAACCTGGCCGACACCACCTACTCCGACGGCGCGCCCAACCTCACCATCAACACCCGCGCCGGCTTCGAATATGGCAACGACTCACTGAACAACCCGGTCCAGGACCCGAGCCTGGTGGAAAGCGCGCTGCACAGCTTCATCGTCACGCCGACCCTGCTGAAGGTCGAGCAAACGGTCAACATGCCCGAAGGCGAAACCGTCACCGGGCCGAACTTCACCCGCACCCAGACCGTCACCGTGACCCCGGCCCCGGGGCAGACCCTGAGCAATGTCACCGTGACCCAGACCGTGCCTGACCAGGTGCATGTCAGCGCCATCACTCCAGGGCCTGGCGGCACCCTGACGTCGGTGACGTTGCACGACGGTACGGTACTTACCGACCCGGCGCTGATCGCCCTGGCACTGGCGAACCCCAACGCCTTCGTCGCTAGCTACGATGTGCACTACGACACCCTCAGCGCCGCCAGCACGACCCAGGTCAGTTTCTATGTGCCGGAAATCGACGCCAACGGCCGGCCTGTGATCGACCCCGCCACAGGCAACCCAACACAGATCAACTTTGGCACTGCCACTGTCACTGGCGACTGGAACCCGCTGGACCCACGCGACCGCCCCACCGACCCGGACGGCTACCCGTTCAGTGAAACCGGCAACGGCCAGGGCGTGACCTTCGTCGCCAAGTCGATCACCCTGCTCAAGCAGGTCAACCTGCAGACCGATGTCGGCACGACCGGCCTTACCCCTGGCGACACCCTGCGCTACACCATGGACGTGGCCATCTCCGACTTCTTCGCCTTTGGCGAGAACATTCTCGAGCAAGGCCAGTTCACCCTGACCGACCTGCTCAGCGACGGCCAGACTTTCGATCCGAGCAACCCGCCCACCCTGTTGATCCAGCAGCACGGCGTGGCGCAGAACATCGCCCTGATCTACACCCAGACGGTGAACGCCGATGGCAGCACCACGCTGGTCTTCGACATTGCCGAGTCAATCCGCCAAGCCATCGCCGGCCCCGGCATAGCGGCGCTGTTCGGTGACCTGTACGACGACACCGTGCAGGAAGGCGCCACGCGCCTGAGCATCGTCTACGACGCGACGATCGACGCCACCTACACCAGCGACCATCCGCCCCACGACCAGCTCAACGAAGGCGACAGCGTCGGCAACAACGCCACGGTCAATGCCACCGTGCTGCGCGACGCGGTCAACCTCGGTGGTACCCAGACCGACGGCTCCAGCACCACCAGCACCATCGACACCTCCACGGTCGACATCGAACTCACCCAGGTCAATGGCGGCAACCCGCCGACCAACGGCGAGCTACGCCCAGGCGACGTGGTGACCTTCACCATCAGCTATGACCTGCTGGTGGCCGACTACGAAAACTTCAAGCTCATCGCCTACCTGCCACTGCCCCTGCTCGACGCCACCGGCATCGCCTGGAGCTTCGGCACCGGGGTCGGGCAATGGACGTTCGGCCTCGGCAATACCACGCTGGATGTACCCGACAGCGTGACCACCGGCCCCGGCAATTCGATCGTCTTCGACTTTGGCAACTACGTGTCTGGCGGCATCAACGGCGCCACCGTGCAGGTGCGCTTCACCATGGTGGTCGGTGACCAGCCCTATGCCGACCAGCGTGAGCTGGACGTGCTGGCGCAGTCGAGCCAGACCACCACGGTCGACAAGACCGTGCTCACCTCGTCGGATGTGGCGGTGATCGAATCGGTCGCCGAACCGGTGCTGGACATCCGCCACGGCGTGGTTTCCAGCAGCAACGGCACGGTCACCGGCACCACCGGCAGCTGGTCCGCCCCCGGCAGCAGCGGCGTGCCGTTCAGCGGCAGCGTCACCAGCCTGGCGGCGGTGGACGGCAATGTCAGCGGCATCGATGGCGCCGACACCCTGCGCCTGGCCACGGCGCTGAAAAACAGCGGTGGCGGCGGTGCGTTCGATGTCAGCACCAGCATCACCCTGCCCGCCGGGCTGTCGTTTGCCGGCGGCAGCCTGGCGGCCGCCAACCTGCAGATCTACCGGGGTGACGGCACCCTGCTGGTGCTGGGCACGGACTACAGCGTCAGCGGCAACACCATCACCTTCCTCGACGCCAATGGCCAGGCCAGCCTGCTGGCCGGCCGCGCCGGCACCGCCAGCGACCTGTCCGGCGCCAACGTGGTGGTGATCACCTATGACGTCAGCGTGGCCAACGCCATTCTCGCTTCCAGTACCCTGCAAAGCACGGCGGCCCTGACCTATTACGCCAGCGTCGACGGCGGCCAGGACTTCACCCCCACCGACCTGGTCGAAGTCGCCAACCAGCAAGTTGCTGCGCCCACCATCAGCAAGACCTACAAGGACGGCAGCCTCAGCGAGGATGATTCCAGCGCCACCCACACCACCGGCAGCAACCTGGTAATCGGCGAAAGCATCACCTACGACATCGTCGTATCCCTGCCTGAAGGTGCCACCGGCAGCCTGCGCATCAATGACCTGATCCCGCCAGGCCTGCGCCTGGATCCGCGTTTCAACGGTAACCTGGGCTATGAAATCATCACCACCACAGCGGGCAGCGGAGCCCTGGCGGCGAACTTCAATGGCGTCCTCAACGTCAATCCGCTGACCCTGGATGGCAGCGACGGTGCCGACCTGATGCTGGTGTTCGCCAGCGCCGGGGCCACGGCCGACAACGTCATCGGCAACAACAGTTTCGTCATCCGCCTGGTCCTGGTGGCCAGCAACGTGCCCGGCAACCAGCAAGGCACAACGCTGAACAATGGCGCGCAACTGGTCTACAGCGACCCCGACGGCGACACCCCCAACGGCACCGCCCCGGTCGACCGCAGCCTCGTCAGCCCTCAACAGCCTGGGGTAAGCATTGTCGAGCCCACCCTCAGCGTCACCCAGCAGGTGACCTCGACCCCGACATTCGGTGGCTTCGATGAGGGCGATACCGTCACCTTCACCATCACCGTGGCCAACAATTCCGGCACCGACGCGTTCGATATCAGCTTGCTGGACATACTGCCGACCCAGATCGACAACCTGGTGATCAGCGGCACCATCCAGTACAACGGCGGCGCCAGCAATAACGGCGGCGTCGATTTCGTCATCCTCAACGGCCAGTTGGTGACCGCCACCGGCGCCAACATCGACATCGCCAACGGCGGCAGCATCGTCATCACCCTGAGCGGCGTGGTCAACGCCACCGCCGCAGGCCAGGCGGCGATCCCCAACAACGTCGACGTGCGCTGGAGCAGCCTGAACGGCACCAGCAACAGCACCGACACAGTCAATGGCGAACGCAGCGGCGACGATGGCCTGCTCAATTCGGGGGTGCTCAACGATTACCGGGTATTGAGCGCCCTGCTGATTCCGGTCACCAACGGCATCCAGGTGTCGCGCGTCGGCGGTGTGTCCGATACCCCGCCCGCCACCAATGGCAGCGGCGCCACCGACACCAGCGGCCTGCAGGAAACCGTCGCAGTTGGTGAAATCGTCCGCTATCGGGTGGCCGTGCTGGTGCCGACCGGCGACAACCCCAGCTACCAGATCCGCATCGAACTGGCCGCAGGCCTGGAATTCATCCCCGCCGATCTCAACAACATTTTGATCGCCATGGTGTCGAGCCAGCTGGGCGGTCTGACCACCGACGCAACCAACCTGCTCAGCGGTGGCACGCTGTACATGATCGGCAACCAGGACAGCGACGTGGCCTTGCCCATCCACACCGACCTGGGTGGCGTGGCGCCCTCCGGCGTTTTCGATGGCAATAACGGTCGGCTGCAGATCATCACCAACGCTGACGGTAGCCAGACGATTACCTTCAGCCTCGGCAACCTGACCAATACCGAAGCCAACGACAGCGATATCGAAGGCGTGATCCTCGAGTTCAACGTGCGCGTCAGCAACGTGACTGGCAACCAGGCCAACACGCAGCTGGGCATGACCGTATTCGAGCATGTCGGCGACAACGGCGGCGTGGACCGTGGCAAGAGCGATACCATTTTCGAGCGGGTGGTGGAGCCGAGCTTCACAGGCATGGACAAGTCCGTCATCGACGTGACGCCGGGCGCCGTGGCCGGCACCACCGACGCCACGGTATCGGTGAGTTTCACCCAGAACGGCGGCGTGCCAGCCTACGAGACGCACCTGGCCGACCAGTTCCCCAATGGCAGCAACTACCAGGTGCAGAGCATCCTGCTCAACGGCGTGGCCCTGGACCTGGGCAACCTGCCTGCAGGCGTCAGCTTCACCGATGGCACGGCCATTGCCGTGGACTTCGCCCGGCTGGCGCCCAACGATACGGTTCAGGTGATCTACACCGTGACACTGCCCAACCAGACCATCGCCGACAACGCCGCCAGCGCTGCCGTGCTGACCTGGACCAGCCTGCCCAGCGACTTCGAAAGCACCGGCTGGGGCGGTTCGCTGCCCGCCACTGCCGGCGGGGCCACCGGTGAACGCACGGGGCAAGATGGTGCGTCCGGCTTGAACAACTACATCCTCAGCGACGGTGCCGGCATGGGCGTGATCCAGGGCACGCTGTGGGACGACACCCGCAGCGCCACGGACAACGTCAGCCCTGACGGGCCTGGCCTGGACGGCATCGGCGTCAGCCTGACCTGGGCCGGTGACGATGGCCAGTTCGGCACCGCCGACGACCGCACCTTCAGCACCGTCACCAGCAATGGCGGCCTCTACCAATTCGCCCTGCTGCCCTCGGGCAGCTACCTGATCGCCGTGGCCCAGGACCACCAGGCCAGCGCCAACAACAACTTCCGGGTGCGTATCGATACCGACACCGGCGCGGCCTTGGGAGGCCTGGGACGGGTCAATGTGGCCATGGGCGAAGGCAGTACCGGCATCGCCGACGCAGGCTACGTGCACATCAACGAGGCGCCGATCAACACCGTAGCCGACCAGCAGGGCCAGGAAGACACCGTGCTGCATATCGGCGGCCTGGCCATCAGCGACATCGACGTCAACGCCGGGAACACGGATGGCATCATGACCATCACCCTGACCGTGGTGCATGGGGTCATCTGGCAGACCGCCACCCCACCCGCCCCAACCGCCACACCGCCCGCCGGCGCCGGCCGTAGTCTGGTGCTGACCGGCACCCTGAACCAGTTGAACGTGCTGCTGAGCCAGCTGTATTACAAAGGCGACCAGGATTTCAACACCTTCCGCGATGCGGAAACCCTGACCATGGTCACCAACGACCAGGGCAACTTCGGCGACGCACCGCTCAACGGCGACGGCATCCCCGGCCAGAACCCAGGCGACGCGCTGAGCGACACCGACGTGATGAACATCGTCATCGACCCGGTCAACGATGCGCCAATCGCTCATGACGACCTGGCCATCGCCGTGGAAGCCGGCGGCTTGAACAATGCCGACCCGGGCGTCAACCCGACCGGCAACCTGCTGGCCAACGACACCGATGTCGATATCCAGACTAACAATGACGTGCTCACCGTGACTCGTATCGCCAGCAATATCGTGCCGGCGGGTGTGGCGGTGCCGGCCACCGGCGTCACGGCCATACAGGGCCGCTACGGCACGTTGCTGATCACCGCGGGTGGTGGCTTCCAGTACAACGTCGACAACGCCAACCCCGAGGTGCAGGCACTGCGCACGGCGGGCAATTTCATCAGCGATTTCTTCGGCTACGACATCGTCGACAGCGGCGGCCTGACCAGCAGCGCGATACTGCAGGTGAATATCCACGGCGCCAACGATACCCCGGTAGCCATCAGTGACGCCGCCACTGCCATCGAGGCCGGCGGTACCAACAACGCCACACCCGGCCAGGACGCCACCGGCAATGTGCTGACCAACGACACCGACGTCGATTCGGTGGCCTTGGGTGAAACCAAGCAGGTCACCGCCGTGCGTTACGACGGGCCCGGGGGCGGTCGGATCATCCCCGTCGCCAGCGGCCAGGCAACCAGCGTGCAGGTGAATTTCGGCACCCTGACCATCAATGCCGATGGCAGCTACCGCTACGTCATCGACAACAGCAACCCCGCCGTGCAGGCACTCTCCCCCGGCCAGACGCTGACCGAGGTGTTCACCTACCAGATGGCCGACACCGGTGGCCTGAGCTCGGTGAATATCCTCACCATCACCGTGCAGGGCGCCAACGATGCGCCGGTGGCCGTGGACGACGTGGGCAGCGCCAGTGCCGGGGCCAGCGATGGCAGCCCGGCGCCGGTCAATGCCAGCGGTAACGTGATTACCGGCAACGGCGGCGTGGGCACTGACACCGACGTCGACAACCTCGACCAGCCGACCGCCACGCAACTGAAGGTCGATGGCGTGCGCAGCGGCCTGGAGAGTACCGGTGGCGCCCTCAGCCCGGTGGCCAACGGCGCACCTGCGGCGATTACCGGCACGGTAGCGCGGCTGGCCGACAGCAGCCTGATCAGTGGCAACTTCGGTCAACTGACCCTCAACGAAGACGGCACTTACAGCTTCGCGGTCAACAGCGCCGACCCGGCGATCCGCGCGCTGAGCGCCGGGCAGAGTCTGCAGGTGATCTTCACCTACCAGATCCACGACAGCGGCGGCCTGACCGACCAGGCGCAGTTGGTGATCACGGTGACCGGGGTCAATGACCCGCCCGTGGTCAATCCAGTCAGCATCGATGCCATCGAGGCCGGTGGACTGAACAACGCACAACCCGGCCTGGACCCAGCTGGCAGCATACGCACGGCCTACAGCGACCCGGATGGCGATACCCTGACCATCAGCGGCGTGGTCAGCCCGAACGGTATCAGCGGCACCCCGGGCCAGGCGCTGGCCGGTAACTACGGCAGCCTGGTGCTCGATGCCCAGGGCAACTTCAGCTACGTGGTGGACAATAGCAACAGCGCGGTACAGGCCCTGCGCACCGATGCCGACCAGCTCACCGAGGTGTTCCAGTACAGCGTCAGCGATGGCAACGGCAAGGTCGTCACCGCCACCTTCACCGTGGTCATCCATGGCCGCAACGACACGCCTGTCGCCGCCGATGACAGTACCCTCGCCATCGAGGCTGGCGGGGTCAACAACGGCACGCCCGGCCAGCCAGGCAGCGGCAACGCGCTGGGCAACGATACTGACGTCGATGCCGGTGACAGCAAGACCCTCGACGGCATCTACCTCGGCACCCTCGCCGCTGGCGGCACCTTCATCCAGGTCAATGCCGGCGCCACCGTGGTGGCCGGTACCTACGGCACGCTGAGCATCGACGCCAACGGCAACTACGTCTACACCGTCAACGACAGCCTGGCCGCCGTGCAGGCGCTCAAGGCCGGCGAGCAGTTGCGCGAGACCTTCAGCTACCGCATGCACGACACCGACGGTGCCAGCTCCCAGGCGCAGATCAACATCACCATCGAAGGCCGCTACGACACCCCGGTGGCCAATGACGACTTTGCCTACGCGGTGGCCGTGGATGACGACGGTACTGGCGGGCGCAACCCCACCGGCAATGTGCTGAACAACGACACCGACGTCGATGCCAACGACACCAAGGCGGTTACTGCCGTGGGCGTGGGTGCCGAGAGCAGCAACCCGGTCCTCGACCCGCTGACCGGCAGCGCGACCGTGACTACCAACTTCGGCACGCTCACGCTCAATGCCGACGGCAGCTACCAGTTCGTGGTCAATTCCAACGACCCCACCATCATTGCCCTGGGCCCGCTGGGCTTCGTCATCCAGCGCTACACCTACCAGGTCACCGACGGCGGCGGGCTGAGCGATACCGCGACCCTGACCATTTTCATCCGCGGCGAAAACCAGCCACCGGTCGCTGGCCCCGACCAGGGTCTGGCCGTCGAGGCCGGCGGCGTTGACAACGGCATCCCGGGCAGCGACCCCAGCGGCAACGTGATGGACAACGACAGTGACCCGGACACCATCAACATCCTGTTCCCGGAAACCCTGGAGGTGCTGGCGTTCTGGAGCGGTGACGGACCGCTGCCGAACGATGCCAGCGTGGTCGGGCAGACCTTGCGCGGCCAGTACGGCGACCTGACCGTCAATGCCGACGGCACCTGGAGCTACGTGCTGGACAACAGTTTGCAGGCCGTGCAGCAGCTGCGCACCAGCGGCCAGACACTGGTCGACAACTTTACCTATCTGCTATCGGACATATGGGGCGGCACCGCCAACGGCCTGCTGACCATCACCATCGACGGGCGCAACGACTACCCCGTGGCCAATGACGACATCGCCAACGCCGTCGAAGCCGGTGGCGTGAACAATGGCACCCCCGGCCTAGACCCGCAGGGCAACGTGCTGGACAACGACACCGACGTCGACGGCGTGCAATACGGCGAGAGCAAGACGGTGCTGCAGTACACCGGCGAAAATGGCCAGACCGCCAGCGCCGGGCAGGTGCTGCAGGGCCTTTACGGAACGCTGCTGATCACCGCTGACGGTCGCTACCAGTATGTCGTCGACAACAGCAATCCGACCGTGCAGGCCATGCGCAGTGCCGGCGAATCGCTCCGGGAAGTGTTCACCTACCGCATGCGCGATACCGCCGGCATCACTGCCGATGCCCGTTTGACCGTGACCATCCAGGGCGCCAACGACAACCCGATAGCTCGCGACGACAGCAACACCGCCAGCGACCAGGTACCGGCGCCACACACCAGCGGCAACGTGCTGCCCAACGACAGCGATGTGGATGGCGGCGACGTGCTGACCGTGACCGGCATCCGCAGTGGCCAGGAAGTCGGCACCGGCAATGCGGGCGTCATCGGCCAGCCGATTGCCGGCCAGTACGGCACCCTGGTGCTCAACGCCGACGGCAGCTACACCTACACCATCGATTTGAGCAACCCGGACGTGCTGGCAGCTGCGGGCCTTGGGCAGGTGCTCAAGGACTATTTCACCTACACCATTAGCGACCTGGCCGGCGCCACCGATGAGGCCCAGCTGATCATCACCCTGGATATCTCCACCCCGTACATTCCACCGGGCCCGTATTTCGACCGCGATAGCCAGGGCCGGCTGATCAACCTGCCGCTGCCCGACGTGAGCCCGGCGATCTTCGTCGCGCCGGTAGTCGAGCGAATCAACCAGGCCCTGAGCCTCTCCGCCTGGGACGCCGATGGCAGCGATGTGCGCCTGTTCGCCACCCCCGAAATCGAAAGCCTGTCGCTGGGCAACGGGCTTGGCCTGGTCCCGGGCCAGTTCGTTGCCAGCGCGGTGGCCGAGAGCCGGCGCGCCAGCCTGGAAGACCAGTACTGGATCGACGGCCGCCACGGCGTCATCAGCCTGACCGCCGACGGCCTGCTGCCGGACCCTTCGCTGTGGGCGCCCGTGCCCACCGACATGGTCGCGCCAGCGGAGCAACCGCCACCGCCCGCGCGCGGCTTCCGCGCGCAGTTGCGTGAAGCGGCCCAGCGCCGCGGCAGTAACGCCCCATGAAGCTGATACATTCGCCGACGGACCAAGGACTGCCTATGTCAGTATCGACCTTTAAGACCCTCAGCACCTTCACGGCTGTCAGCGTCCTGCTCAGCGCCTGCTCGGCCTTCCAGCCCAAGCCGTTTACCGAGGACGAGATGCGCCAGCGGGTGGTCGAAGACCAGGCGCGCATGTACAAGGAGCAGGAGCCGGTCAACGGGCCGATCACCTTCTACGAAGCCTCGGCGCGCGCCCTGAAGTACAACCTCGACTACCGCCTGAAGCTGCTGGAAAGCGCCCTGGCTTCGGACCTGCGCGATGTCTCCAGCCACGAGATGCTGCCGCGCCTGGTGGCCTCGGCCGGCTATGCCGGGCGCAACAACGATTCCGGCGGCACCTCGATCGGCATCGAGGACCGCCAGGTCAGCTTGCGCCCGTCCACCTCCGAGGAGCGCTACCGCACCCTGTACAGCCTGGGGCTGTCGTGGAGCCTGCTGGACTTCGGGGTCGCCTACTTCCGCACGCAGCAAAAGAACGACCAGATCCTGATGGCCGAGGAGCGCCGCGAGAAGGTCGCGCAGAATGTCCTGCAAGACGTGCGCAACGCCTACTGGCGCGCGCTCGGCGCCCAGCGCCTGCTGCCCGAAGTGGACGGCCTGCTGATGCGCACACACCGCGCCCTGACCGCCGCCCGTGAAGCCGAAGGCAAAGGCCTGCTGCCGCGCCAGGACATCCTCGCCTACCAACGTGCGCTGCTCGACTCGGTCTACATGCTCACCGTGCGCCGCCAGGACCTGGAGTTCGCCCGCGCCGAACTGGCCGCCCTGATGTCGCTGCCGCCCAACACCCGCATGGTGCTGGCCGACACCAGCGAACAGCCGCTGCCACTGTTGACCAGTAACGTCGAACAACTGGAGCGCCTTTCACTGGAACGGCGCCCGGAAGTCATGGAAGAGTGGTACCGCAAACGCGTGAGCATGAACGACCTGAAAATCGCCAAGGCCCAGTTGTGGCCGAACGTGAGCTTCAACTACGGCTATGAGTACGATTCCAACAAGTACCTGTACAACAGCGACTGGAACCAGACTGGCATCAATGTCTCGATGAACCTGCTGCGCCTGTTGCAGTACCCGGACATCGCCGCAGCGGAAAAAAGCCAGGAAAAAACCGACGACATGCGTCGCACCGCGCTGTCGATGGCGATCCTCACCCAGGTCCGCGTCGGCCTGCTGCGCTACCAGCTGGCGCGCCAGGAGGTGGAGTTTGCCGACGAAAGCCTGCGCGTGGACCAGAGCCTGCTCAGCTACGCCCAGTCCTCGCGCAACGCAGCGCTGGGCAGCGAGCTGGAGCTGATCCGCGCCGAAGGCCGCCTGCTGCTGTCGCGTTACCAGCGCGAAGCTGCCTACTCCGACGCTCAGGCCGCTTGGGGCCGGCTCTACAATTCGATCGGCTTCCAGGTCATGCCCAAGGAGATCGGGCAGCACGACGTGAAGACCCTGGCGCGGGAAATACAGAATACTGTGGAGAAACAGACCCAGGACAACTTGCTGGCGGCGGGCAAGTAGCCCCTACCTGCGCATGAACAAATCTTCATGATGGCTGTGAACGCCGTGATGACGGGGTGAAGGGCAAATGCTGCGGCTCATCACCCAGCACTTGCCTTGAGGGGGCGGGCCAGGTTGCGTAGCATCGCCGGCCCTTGGGGCCGCTGTGCGGCCCATTCGCGGGGCAAGCCCGCTCCCACAAGGACCCTACCGCCCCTTCAGAGCTGCCCATGCCCCAACCGATCCCCCTCAAGGACCACGAAAAGGAAAAGACCTTGGTCAACCGCCGGCTGCTGGCCTGCGCTGCCCTGGTCTTCAGCCTGGTTGCCGTCCTGGTCGGCCGACTCTACGTGCTGCAGGTGCTGCAACACGACCAGCAGACGGCGGTGTCGGAAAACAACCGCGTGCACGTGCTGCCCATCGCCCCCGAGCGCGGGCTGATCTACGACCGCAACGGCGTGGTGCTGGCCGACAACAAGCCCAGCTTCGACCTGACCATGACCCGCGAGCGCGCCGGTGACTCGGCCAAAGTGCTCGACACCCTGGCGCAAGTGCTGAACCTGGGCGAAGACGAGCGCAAGCAGTTCGACAAGGACCTGCGCCGCGGCCGCAAGCCGTTCGAGCCGGTGACCCTGATGGTCGGCCTGAACGAGGAGCAGATCGCCCTGGTGGCGGTCAACCAGTTCCGCCTGCCCGGCCTCGACGTCGAGCCGCAGTTCATCCGCGAATACCCCATGGCCGAACACTTCGCCCACTCGGTCGGCTATGTCGGGCGCATCAACGAGAAAGAAGCCAAGACCCTCGACAGCACCGAATACCGCGGCACCCAGTCGATCGGCAAGACCGGCATCGAACACTTCTACGAAGCCCAGCTGCACGGCCATGTGGGCTACGAAGAAGTCGAGACCAACGCCCAGGGCCGGGTGATGCGCGTGCTCAACCACCAGGCGCCGATCCCCGGCAAGGACATCATCCTCAGCATCGACAGCCACCTGCAAGTGGCCGCCGAGAAGGCCCTGGGCGACCGCCGGGGTTCGGTGGTGGTGCTCGACCCGGCCAATGGCGATGTGCTGGCGATGGTCAGCAATCCCAGCTTCGACCCCAACCTGTTCGTCAAAGGCATCAGCTTCAAGCAGTACGCCGCCCTGCGCGACTCGATCGACCGGCCGCTGTTCAACCGCGTGCTGCGCGGGCTGTATGCACCGGGTTCGACGGTCAAGCCGGAAGTGGCCATCGCCGGCCTCGACAGCGGCGTGATCACCCCTGGCAACCGGGTGTTCGACCCGGGTTACTACGAGCTGCCCAACTACGACCACAAGTACCGCAACTGGAACCGCAGCGGCGATGGCTGGGTGGACATGTACACCGCCATCATGCGTTCCAACGACACCTACTTCTACGACCTGGCGCACAAGCTCGGCATCGACCGCCTGCACGACTACATGGCCGAATTCGGCCTCGGCCAGAAGGTCTCGCTGGACATGAACGAAGAGGCCGCCGGGCTCATGCCTTCAGCCCAGTGGAAGCGCGCCACCCGCCGCCAGGCCTGGTTCCCCGGCGAAACGCTGATCCTCGGCATCGGCCAGGGCTACATGCAGGTCACCCCGCTGCAGCTGGCCCAGGCCACCAGCCTGCTGGCCAGTAAAGGCGTGTGGCACCGCCCGCACCTGGCCATGAGCGTGGGCGGCGAAACCCCGGTCGACCCTAACCCGATGCCCGACATCGTGCTGCACGACCGGCACGCCTGGGACCAGGTGAACCAAGGCATGCAGATGGTCATGCACGACCCGCGCGGCATCGCCCGCGCCGCCGCCGCGGGCGCCCAGTACCGCATCGCCGGCAAGAGCGGCACGGCGCAGGTGGTGGGGATCAAGCAAGGCGAGCGCTACAACCGCAACAAGACCCTCGAGCGCCACCGCGACAACGCCCTGTTCGTCGGCTTCGCCCCCGCCGACCACCCCAGCGTGGTGGTGGCGGTGATGATCGAGAACGGCGAGGCCGGTGGCCGCGTGGCAGGGCCCGTGGTGCGTGAGGTGATGGATGCTTACTTGCTGGATGAGCAAGGGCACCTGAAACCTGAGTATGCCGGTGGCGCGCAGGCTAAACCCGTTCCGCATATCTAGGCTGTACACCAATCCTTGCTCAAATTTAGAAAGCTGCATGCTTCCTGTGGGAGCGGGCTTGCCCCGCGATCACGGGCCAAGCCCGTGCCATCCAGCGCGGTGCCTGCTTTCGCGGGACAAGCCCGCTCCCACAGGAATCGTGCATCAATGCTCTGGATGCTGACTCGTGCGCTCCACTGCCAATGCCAGCGCATCCGCCTGGCCCCAAGCAATCTGCATCGCTCGCAGACCATGCATCAACAACTGCCGCGCTTCTTCATCTTCGATACGCTCAAGGGCACGACGACTGTCGCTGTAAGCGAACATCAGGTAATGGGAGACATTGAGCAGAACGTTTTCCATCGGCACGATCTTTTCGCCGATGGCGCGGGAGAGGGATTTGCCGGGAGGCAGTTCGAAGGAATGAGGTGGATCGGGGACGATTTTTTCATAGCAATTCCTTGAGGATTAAGGAGCTGCCACCGCCGTTTCCACACGAAGGGCGGCAACTGTACGCGGGGTGGAAAACCGGTCTTCAAGGAACCCCGGTAGGCCTCACGGCCTCCCGCGCACAGCTGCCATAACGGCAGACATCTTGAAGATTGTTCGGGTTTCCACACCCGATCGCTGAACCCTCAGCGACCCGAAAAGCCTAGAGGGTGGCGTTTCCCGGAACAATCAGACGCCTGTCGACAGGCAACGTAGGGTATTTCCCGAGACCTGATTCCTCCACCCCTACGTTGTAGGAAACATCTGAATCCAAAGCAGGACCCACCGCCTTAACGTCACATTTCGGTCACGCTACCGTCGTAATCTGCCGGGCAACTCTATGTCAAAGGTCGCCCAGCATGCTCCGCCTGCTGCTCTTGCTGCTTCCCCTGCTCCCCCTGAAGGCCATGGCCGAGCCGGTGCACCTGCGCGTGCAAGGCTCCAACACCATCGGCGCCTCCCTGTTGCCGGCCCTGGTGCAGGGCCAGTTGTGGGCACAGCAGGCAACGGCCATCGAGCAGCTGCCAGGGGCAGTTGAGAATGAAACCGTGATCAACGCCCGCAGCGCGGATGGCCAGGCGCTGCGCATCGACATTGCCGCGCACGGATCAAGCACCGGTTTTGCCGCTCTGGGCCGTGGCGAGGCCGACCTGGCCGCCGCCTCCCGCCCCATCAGCGATGCCGAAGTGCGCCAGCTCAAGGCGCTGGGAGACCTTCGCGCAGCCAGTGCCGAGCAGGTCATCGGCCTGGATGGCGTGGCGGTGATCGTCCACCCCGACAACCCTTTGCCACAGCTGACCACCGCACAACTGGCGCAGATCTTCTCCGGGCAGATCGAACGCTGGGAGCAACTGGGTGTGGCGGGTGGCGCGATCCATCTTTATACCCGCGACGACCGCTCCGGCACCTTCGAAACCTTCAAGGCGCTGGTGCTCGAACCGCACCATGGCGAATTGGCCAAGCGCGCCCTGCGCTACGAATCCAGCGATACGCTGGCCGAACGCGTCAGCGCCGATCGCCAGGCCATTGGTTTCAGCAGCCTGGCCGCCGTGCACGGGGCCAAGGTACTGGCGATTGCAGAAGGCGATGCACCGGCCATGCTACCGGACCGCTCGCTGGTGGCCAGCGAGGACTACCCGCTGTCACGCCGGCTGTACTTCTACTTGCCCGCCAATCCCAAGCCCCAGGCCAAGGCCCTGGCTGAATTTGCCCAGAGCCCGGCCGGCCAGGCCATCGTCGCCGAGCAGGGTTTTGTTTCGCAGCAGGTCAAGTCGCTGTCCGTACCGGCACAAGCCGACATGCCACCGCGCTACCGCAACCTGGCACAGCAGGCGCAGCGTCTGAGCGTCAACTTCCGCTTCCAGGAAGGCAGCGCCAGCCTCGACAACAAAGCGTTACGCGATGTGCAGCGGGTCGCCGACTACCTGCGCCAGGCAGGCAAACTGCAGAGCAAGGCGGTGCTGGTGGGCTTTGGCGATCCCAAGGAAACACCAGGCCGCGCCGCCCTGCTCTCGCGTTTGCGGGCCCAGGCGGTACGCCGAGAGCTGGCCCGCGATGGGGTTGAAGTACTGGAAGTAACGGGCATGGGCGATGAATTGCCGGTTGCGGGCAACGATCTGGAACAAGGGCGGTTGCGTAACCGGCGTGTGGAAGTGTGGGTTTACTGATCCTCGTCTCCTGGCAAAGAAATGTAACAGCTCACCATTCGGCATCACCCGCAAACAGGTCTAGGCTCAAGCCCATGTGATACCGGGCCCCTCTGACGGCGACTGCGCCGCCATGTCGGATCACTGTTGCCATGCAACGTCGACAATCAAGGAGGGGCTCATGACGGCTCTACACACATTCCTCACCCAACCATTCCTCGGCACCAGCACCTGGTTGTGGCTGGTTTTCATGGCCATCGTCATCGGCTTGCTGGTCCTCGACCTGGGGGTGCTGCACCGCCAGGACCGCGAAATCGAAATGCGCGAAAGCCTGCTGCTGTACTCGGGCTATTTCAGCGTGGGCGTGCTGTTTGGGGCGTGGGTGTGGTACGAGCTTGGTGCACAATCGGCGCTGGAGTTCTATACCGGGTTCCTGGTCGAGCAATCGTTGTCGATGGACAACGTGTTCGTCATGGCGATGATTTTCGGCTTCTTCGCCATCCCCCGCCGCTACCAGCACCGCGTACTGTTCTGGGGCATCCTCGGCGTGGTGTTCCTGCGCGCGATCATGATCGGCGTGGGTGCGACACTGGTGCAGAACTTCGAATGGGTGTTGTACATCTTTGGCGCATTCCTGCTGTTTACCGGGGTGAAGATGGCGCTGTCGAAGGAGGACAGCCACGTGGACCTGGCCAACAACCCGGTGCTGAAATTCGTCAGGCGGCACATGCGCGTGACCGATCAGATTCATGGATCGCACTTCTTCGTTCGCCTGACCCCGCCGGGCGAAAGCAAGGCATTGCGTTACGCCACGCCGCTGTTCCTGGCGCTGGTGCTGATCGAACTGGCAGATCTGGTGTTTGCGGTCGATAGCGTGCCGGCGATCTTTGCCATTACCCAGGATCCGTTCATTGTTTATACGTCGAACATCTTTGCCATTCTGGGGCTGCGCTCGCTGTACTTTGCCTTGTCGGCGTTGATGCACCGGTTTGTGTATCTCAAGTATGCGTTGGCGCTGGTGCTCATCTTCATTGGATGCAAGATCTTCTACCACGGGATGGTGGGCAAGGTGCCGGCATTGCTGTCGCTCGGTGTTACGTTCGGGTTGTTGCTGGGTGGGGTGGTGGTTTCGCTGATCAAGACCCGGGGGCAGAAGGAAAAAGTGCCCCAAGTGAAAGTATGAAGTTTTTCTGTGCTGGCCTCTTCGCGGGCAAGCCGGATCGCCGGACCGCCGCTCCCACAGGTTCGCCACTGCCCTCAGGCTCAGTGGAAAACCTGTGGGAGCGGCGGTCCGGCGATCCGGCTTGCCCCGCGAAGAGGCCAGTACATGAAAATATCACCTGCTGCTACGCAACATCTCCACCGGCACATACTTGCCGATCTCATACTTGCCAATCGCCGCGCGGTGCACCTCATCCGGCCCATCGGCCAACCGCAGAGTGCGCTGCATGGCGTACATGTACGCCAGCGGGAAATCGCCGCTCACCCCTGCCCCGCCGTGTATCTGAATGGCCCGGTCGATCACCTTCAGGGCCACGTTCGGCGCGACGACCTTGATCTGTGCTATCTCGCTGCGGGCAACCTTATTGCCCACCGTGTCCATCATGTAAGCGGCCTTCAGGGTCAGCAGCCGGGCCATGTCGATTTCCATGCGCGAGTCGGCGATCTTGTCGACGTTGCCGCCCAGGCGCGCCAACGGCTTACCGAAGGCAGTGCGCTCGACAGAGCGTTTGCACATCAACTCCAGCGCCCGTTCAGCCATGCCCACCGAACGCATGCAGTGATGGATGCGCCCTGGGCCAAGGCGCCCCTGGGCGATCTCGAAGCCACGACCTTCGCCGAGGATCACGTTGTCGTAGGGCACACGCACATTCTCGAACAGTACTTCAGCATGGCCATGTGGGGCGTCGTCGTAGCCGAACACCGGCAATGGCCGGACGATCTTCACCCCCGGCGCGTCAGTCGGCACCAGCACCATCGAGTGCTGCTGGTGGCGCGGGCCTTCCGGGTCTGAGAGGCCCATGAAGATCATTACCTTGCATCGCGGGTCGCAGGCGCCGGAGGTCCACCACTTGCGGCCGTTGATGACCCACTCGTCACCGTCACGCACGGCGGTGGCTGCCATGTTGGTGGCATCCGAAGAGGCCACGTCCGGTTCGGTCATGGCGAACGCCGAGCGGATTTCGCCCCGCAGCAGCGGTTCCAGCCACTGGCGCTTCTGCGCCTCGCTGCCATAGCGCACCAGCACCTCCATGTTGCCGGTGTCCGGCGCCGAGCAATTGAACGGCTCCGGTCCCAGCAGCGAACGGCCCATGATCTCGGCCAGTGGCGCATATTCCAGATTGGTCAGGCCGGCGCCGTATTCCGACTCCGGCAAGAACAGGTTCCACAGGCCCTCGGCGCGGGCTTTGGCCTTGAGCTCTTCCATGATCGCGGTGGGCTGCCAGCGGTCGCCCTCGGCAACCTGGCGCTCGAACACCGGCTCGGCGGGATATACATAAGTGTCCATGAACGCGGTGACGCGCTCGCGCAGTGCCTGGACCTTGGGCGAATAGGCGAAATCCATCGGGGCTACCTTCACGGTTCGAAGTACATGGGCAGAGCCTAGAGCAGCGCGCCTCAATCTACCTAGTCTATTTTCCGCGTGTATAAACATTCATAACCGATATATGATCGGGCAATAATTCCAACAAAGAGCGGCGCGCATGAACCTCAGCAAGGTCGACCTCAACCTGTTCATCGTCTTCGATGCAATCTACACCGAAGCCAACCTGACACGTGCCGGGCAGATCGTCGGCATCACTCAGCCGGCGGTGTCCAACGCGCTGTCGCGCTTGCGCGAAACCTTCAATGACCCGCTGTTCGTGCGCACCGCCCAGGGCATGGTGCCGACGCCCATGGCGCAAAACATCATCGGCCCGGTGCGCAACGCCCTGGCGCTGCTGCGCACCTCGGTGCAGGAGAGCCGCATCTTCAACCCGCAGCAGGCCAACAAGACCTTCCGTATCAGCATGACCGACCTCACCGAGGCGGTCATCCTGCCGCCGCTGTTCCAGCGCCTGCGCCGCCTGGCTCCGGCGGTGCTGATCGAAAGCTTTTTGTGCAAGCGCCGCGAGACTACCAAGGAGCTGGCTGCCGGGCGCCTGGACTTTGCCGTAGATGCACCCCTGAACACCGACCCGCAAGTGCGTCACGTCAAGCTGATGCAGGACCGCTACGTTTGCGCCCTACGCCAGGGTCATCCGCTGGCCGAGGCCAAACTGACCCTCGACAGCTACCTTGGCATGACCCATATCCATATTTCCAGCCGCCGCAACGGCTTGGGCTACGTCGACCTGGCACTGGGCAAAATGGGCGTGCAACGCAAGGTCGCGCTGCGTTCGCAGCATTACCTGATGGCCTCGCAAGTGCTGCAGCAGACGGATATGACCATGACCGTTCCTGAACGCTTCGCCCGTCGCCATCAGCTGCGTTATCAGCCGCTGCCAGTGGACGTACCGCCATTGGAAACCCATCTGTATTGGCACGAAAGCACCGACCAGGACCCAGCCAACCGCTGGATGCGCGAACAGATCATCGAGTTGTGTGAGCGAGTGGTGGCCGAAGAAGAACGGCCGCTTCAACCTGCTTGATGTGAGAATGATTTTCTCCTTAATGGCCTCAAGAGAAAAAATTATCTCCGCCGATAAGCTACGTTGAATAAAAGGGCGAAAATCTTCTTCGCCCACGCGGGTACGCTATCTGCATCGATCGCCGAGCCACGGTGACACTCCAGGACCTGCCTGCATGCAAAGCGCCCCGCTCTATTTCGACTACGCCGCCACCACACCGGTCGATGACCGAGTCATCGAAACCATGCTCACCTGCCTTGGGCGCCAGGACAACTTCGGCAACCCCGCCTCATCGGGCCACGCCTACGGCCAGAATGCCCGCAACGTCGTCGAACAAGCCCGTCAGAAAGTGGCTGAGCGGGTCGGTGCCGCAGCCGATGACCTGGTGTGGACCTCGGGCGCAACCGAGTCCAACAACCTCGCACTCAAAGGCATCGCCCAGGGGCTCGGCCAGTCGGGCCACTTGATCACCAGCCAGCTGGAGCACAAAGCGGTGCTCGACACCGTCAACGAGCTGGAACGCCTGGGCTGGTCCGTAACTCGCCTGGCACCGGATGCCGCCGGCCTGATCCAGCCCGACCAGGTGCAGGCCGCATTACGCGCCGACACACGCCTGGTCTCACTGATGGCTGTCAACAACGAGCTGGGCACCATCACCGATTTTGCCGCCATCGGCGAGCGGGTGCGCGCCCACGGCGCCCTGTTGCACGTGGATGCAGCCCAGGCAGTGGGCAAACTGGCCATCGACTTGCGGGCCATGGCGGTCGACCTGATGTCGTTCTCGGCACACAAGGTGTATGGCCCCAAAGGCATCGGCGCGCTGTACGTCGGCCCGCGCGCCCGCGAGCTGATGCGTGCGCAGATTCACGGTGGCGGCCATGAACGCGGGCTGCGCTCCGGAACGCTGCCGACCCATCAGATCGTCGGCATGGGCAGCGCCTTCGCTCTCGCCGGCCAGCCTGGTGACAGCGAACACCGGCGCATCGAGCAGCTCGCCGGGCACTTGCGCGAAGGGCTGGTGGCGCTGCCCGGCGTGAGCCTTAACGGCTGCGCCACCCAGCGCATCCCGCACACCCTGAACCTGTGCATCGAAGCTCCAGGCTTCAACAGCGCGACGTTGGCCACGGAGCTTGCGTTATCGACCACCTCGGCGTGCAACTCGGCAAGCAACGCGGCCTCGCATGTGCTGCTGGCCTTGGGACTGGATGAGCAACGGGCGCGCAAGAGCGTGCGGGTGAGTATTGGACGGTTTACCAGCGAAGCCGAGGTGGACAAGGCGATCGAGGTGTTTGGCCGGGTGGTGGCGGCGGCGTCGATCGCGCTGTGGTGAAACCGTCTCAGGCAGCAGCTTGCTTAAAGGAAGGTGAACACCTTTGAAGCCGGCAAGCGCGACTTGTTCAGCCCGGCGTTGAAGTCCGCCTCGCTGCGATAACCCAGGCACAGCACCACCACACTGCTGTAACCCTGCTCGCGCAAGCCCAGCTCGGCGTCCATGATCTTGCTGTCAAAACCCTCGATCGGCGTTGCGTCCAGACCATGAGCCGCAGCGCCGAGCAGCGCGGTGCCCAGGGCCAGGTAGGTCTGCTTCTCCATCCAGTGCTGCAGGTCTTTCTGGTCGAAGCGGTGCAGGTTCACATAGTGACGACGGCTCTGATTCTGCCCGGCGCGGGCCTGATCATCGCGGAAACGTCCATCTGCCGCTTCCTGATCGAGCACCGCGTCCAGGTGCGCTTCGCTCATCTCGGTGCGGGTGCAGAACACGATCACATGAGAGGCATCGAGGATCTTCGGCGTGTTGTAGGCGTAGCCTTCGGCCGTGCTCTTGGCCAGGCGCGCCTTGCCTTCGGCGCTGTCGGCAACGACGAAATGCCACGGCTGCGAGTTGACCGAGGACGGGCTGTGGCGTAACTGCTCGAGCAAGGCATCGACGGTGGCCTGGGGGATCTTGCGGGCGGCATCGTAGGCCTTGGTGGTGTAACGGCGCTTAGCCAGGGAAACGGTATCCATGCTGCAACTCCAATAGGCGGAACGGGATGTGGGTGCATAGTATCTTTCCTGCAAACAAGAAAAACCGGCAAAATGCAGCAACACTTTCATCGTTGGAGTGAAAATGCTGCGCATCTCCGATTTGGAACTGTTCGTCCGCAGCAGCGCGTTGGGCAGCTTCACCGCCGCTGCACACGAAGCCGATTTGCTGCCTGGCCAAGTGGCTGCTGCGATCAAGCGCCTGGAACGCGAGCTCGACGTGCGCCTTTTCGCCCGCACTACCCGCAGTTTGCGCCTGACCGCCGAAGGCGAGCTGTACCTGCCCACCGCCCAGCACGTATTGGCGACCTTGCGCCAGGGGCATGATCAGTTGCACGGCAGCCACAGCACCTTGCGTGGGGTGCTGCAGGTGTCGGCACCCTCGGACATCGGCCGCAATCTGCTGCTGCCCTGGCTGAGCGCATTTCGTCGTCAGCACCCAGCGCTGAACCTGCGCTTCTTCCTCTCCGATCAGATGGCCGACTTCAGCCGCGACCCGGTGGACGTCGCCATCCGCTATGGCTTGAACCAGGACGCCAACTACATTGCCTTGCCGCTGGCGCCCTGGAACCGGCGGGTGCTGGTGGCGTCCCCCAGCTACCTGGCCCGGCACGGCCGCCCGCGCGCCCCCGAAGAGTTGCAGCAACACGACTGCCTGCTGTACCTGCAGCACAACCGTGTGTACGACAAATGGCAACTTGGCAACCGCACCGTGCAGGTGCGCGGGCCGTTGGTCAGCGACGATGCCGACGTGGTGCGCCGCTGGGCGCTGGAAGGCGAAGGCATCGTCTACAAGTCGTGGCTGGACGTCAGCGCCAACATCGCTGCCGGCGAGCTCGAAGTGCTGCTGCCGGAGCACCAGGGCGAGTCCACCCCCGTGACCCTGGTATGCCCGCATCGCAAACAGCTGTCGCCTGCCGTGACGCAGCTTCACCAGTGCCTGCGCGAGCACTTCGCGGCGCTGCAGCCTGCACAAATGTTCTAAACCGGCGATTGCGTCTGGGGTAAGGTGAACTGCCCTGCCCCTCTGTAGTTACCTCGCCATGCCCAACTGGATCGACCTCAAGCAAGACGCCGACACCGGCATCGAGTCGGTCCGCGCGCATTTCGTCGGCCACGCCTACGACCCGCACTGGCACGACAGTTTTCTGGTCGGCTACACCGAACAGGGGGTGCAGCAGTTCGATTGCCGCCGGGTGCGTCACCGCAGCACGCCCGGGCATGTTTTCTTGCTCGAACCCGGTGACATTCACAACGGCCACGCGCCGACCGAAGAAGGCTTCACCTATTCCACGCTGTACCTTGAGCCAACGTGGCTGGAAGCCGAATTGCGCGCACTGTTCGAGCAGGCACCCAGCGACAGCCTGCCGAGCATTGCCGACCCGCTGTGCCATGACCCGCGCCTGGTCGGTGCCACCGCGCGGGCATTCCAGGGCGTGCATGGCGCAGAACTGCGCATAGTCCGGCAAACCGCCACCGACGACCTGCTCAGCTGCCTGACCGGCCATCTGCACTGGCGCAAGCGCCTCAACCCCGACCCGCGCCTGCCACTGACCGCGCAGCGTGCGCGCGATTACCTGCATGCCCATCTGGACCAGGACATCGGCCTCGATGACCTGGCGCACGCCTGCGGCATCGACCGTTTCCGCCTGACCCGGGCGTTCAAGGCCGCCTTCGGCCTGGCGCCGCACGCCTATCTGATCCAGCTGCGCCTGGCCCGTGCACGGCGCCTGCTTGCCCAGGGCCAGACACCGACCGAGGTGGCAATGGCCCTGGGCTTTGCTGACCAGAGCCACCTGGGCCGCTGGTTCCGCCGTGCGTACCAGCTGACGCCAGCGGACTATCGGCGCCGCTGCACAAACCTTCCAGACTGAGACGCAGCAATGATTGAGCATGGTGCTCTGTTCACTCGGAGCCGCTCAGCATGTCACACGCGTTGTTGCCCTTCATCCTCTTTGCCCTGGTCGCCAGCATCAGCCCGGGGCCGACCAATCTGTTGATCCTTGGCCACGGCGCACGCAACGGCATGCGCGCCTGCCTGGCGCCGATCCTGGCAGGCTGTGGCGCAGCGGCGGCGGTCGTGCTGCTGGTGGGGTTGGGGCTGGGTGAGTTGCTATTGCGTCACCCACTGGCCCAGCAGCTGATGAGCTGGACCGGAGTGCTGTGGCTGAGCTGGCTGGCATGGCGCATCCTGCGCAGCGCAGGGCAGCCGTTGGACGTCAGCGCAGCCAGACCATTTGGTGCGCTCAGTGCAGCGTCGTTGCAGGTGGTGAACCCGAAAGTGTGGATGATGGCGGTGGCGGTGATTGGCGTGTTTGCGGCACCCCAGCTGCCGGTATGGCAGTTGGCGCTGGTGTTTCTGTTGATCGCCCTGCCTTGCATGACGGCCTGGGCGTTGCTGGGGGTGGGCAGTGCGCGCTGGCTGCAGGCGCCGGGGCGGTTGCTGTGGTTCAACCGGGGCTTGGCGGGGTTGTTACTGGTGTCGGCCTGGGCGGCGCTGCTTGGCTGAAATGGATGTGGCTGTGCCGGCCCTTTCGCGGGGCAAGCCCGCTCCCACAGAATCACTCTGCCCTTGAGGAATGTGGAAATCCTGTGGGGGCGGCGGTCCGGCGATCCGGCTTGCCCCGCGAAGGGGCCGGTGCTGACCATCACCCTTTCAAGGCGTCGCGAAACCGCCGGGTGCTGGCCATGGCCAGCAGCAAACCGACCACCGCCACGCTCCCGCCAACCATGCCGATATCGGCCACACCCATCTGGCTGCTGACGATACTCCCCAGCAGCGCCCCGCCACCGATGCCGATGTTGTAGATCCCCGAAAACAGCGCCATGGCCACGTCCGTGGCATCGGAAGCCAGCTTCAGGGTCTTGGACTGCAGCGACAGGCTGAAGCTGAGGATCGCAACGCCCCAGAACATGCTCAGCGCAGCGAACAGGTAGAAGTTACCCGACAGCGGCAGCAGCAACAGCAAGCAAGCCGCCAGCAGGCCGATCGAGCCAACCAGGAAGCCATGCGGGAAGCGGTCGCTGTAACGGCTGAACAGCAGCGAACCAAACACACCGGCGCCGCCGAACAGCAGCAGCAACAGCGTGGTGCGCTCGCCACCGATCTGCGCCACATGCAGGGCGAACGGCTCGATGTAGCTGTAGGCGGTGAACTGCGCGGTGATCACCAGCGTCACCAGCACATAGGTGATCACCAGCGCCGGGCGCTTGAACAGGATCGGCAGGCTGCGCAGCGAGCCTGAGTTCTGGCTGGGCAGCAGCGGCAGCGATTTCATCAGGCACAGCATGGTGGCCAACGCCACCCCGGCAATGCTGAGGAAGGTCACCCGCCAACCCAGCGCCTCGCCCACCACCCGTCCCAGCGGGATGCCGAGGACCATCGCCAAGGTAGTACCGGTCGCCAGCAAACCCAGGGCCTTGGCCTGCTGACCCGGCGGTGCCACGCGTACCGCCAGCGAAGCGGTGATGGCCCAGAACACGGCATGCGACAGGGCGATGCCGATACGGCTCACCAACAGCATGGCAAAGCTCTGCGACAGCCACGACAGCAGGTGGCTGACAATGAACACCAGGAACACGAACAACAGCAGGCGCCGCCGCTCGATGTTGCGCGTCAGCAGCATCATCGGCAGCGAAGCCAGCGCCACCACCCAGGCATAGATGGTCAGCATCAGGCCGACCTGCGCGGTGGTCATGTCGAAGCTGCTGCCGATGTCGCTGAGCAGCGCCACCGGCACGAACTCCGTGGTGTTGAAGATGAAGGCCGCCAGGGCCAAAGCGATCACGCTCAGCCAGCTGCCGCCGCCCGTAGCCGGCGGCAGGTCGGTGGGGATGGGTCCGTTCATGGGTGGTTGTCTGTTCTCCGCAGGCAAGGCGAAAGGACGCGCGTCAGGGGCCAAGTAGCGGCCGCGCTGAGGCACGGGTTTGTTATTGGAGGGAATGCCGGCATGGTACGCGTCCATATCCCGCCTCACAAGCCACGATGCCTGCTACGTCAGCGCAGCCAGCGATCAACCTTGCAGTGTGGCCATGTCGATCACGAAGCGGTACTTCACATCTCCGGCGATCATGCGCTCGTAGGCCTGGTTGATGTTACGGATATCGAGCATCTCGATGTCGCAGCGGATGTCGTGCTCGGCGCAGAAATCCAGTACTTCCTGAGTCTCGGCGATGCCGCCGATCAACGAACCGGCCAGCACTCGGCGCTTCATCACCAGGTTGGCGGCGTGCACGGCCGGGTCGATCGGCTCGATCAGGCCCACCAGAATGTGAACACCGTCGAACTTCAGCGTTTCCAGGTACGGATTGAGGTCGTGCTGCACCGGAATGGTGTCGAGCAAGAAGTCGAAGTGGCCGGCGGCCGCGCGCATCTGCTCGGCATCGGTGGACACGATCACATGGTCAGCGCCCTG
Organism: Pseudomonas sp. NPDC089752; assembly: GCF_044748725.1. NCBI lineage: Bacteria > Pseudomonadati > Pseudomonadota > Gammaproteobacteria > Pseudomonadales > Pseudomonadaceae > Pseudomonas > Pseudomonas sp. NPDC089752. The sequence goes on along the minus strand of NZ_JBIVGP010000001.1, from coordinate 545,900 downwards.
CCGGCGGGCTTCTTCGGCCTTGGCCTGGGAGCGGGTGAACAAGGTCACCTCGGCGCCAAGCGCCTTGGCCAGCTTGATGCCCATGTGGCCCAGGCCACCCATGCCGAGAATGCCGATCTTGTGGCCGGGGCCGACGCCATGGTGCTTGAGCGGCGAGTAGGTGGTGATACCGGCGCAGAGAATGGGTGCTGCGCTGGGCAGGTCCATGCCTGCAGGGATGCGCACCACGAAGTGCTCGCTGACCACGATGCTGCTGGAATAACCACCCAGGGTGTTGCTGCCGTCGACCCGGTCAGGGGTGGCGTAGGTCATGGTAGGGCCTTCCAGGCAGTACTGCTCCAGGTCCTTGGCGCAGGCTTCGCAGTGGCGGCAGGAGTCGACCATGCAGCCAACACCGACCAGGTCGCCGACCTTGTGCGCCGAAACCTTGTCGCCCACTGCAGTGACACGGCCGATGATCTCGTGGCCAGGCATCAGCGGGTACACGGCAATGCCCCACTCGTTGCGGGCCTGATGGATGTCGGAGTGGCATACGCCGCAGTAGAGGATCTCGATGGCGACATCGTCCGGGCGCGGGCTGCGGCGCTCGAAAGTCATGGGGGCCAGCGGGCTGGTTGGGGTTTGGGCGGCGTAACCGATGGCGGTATACATGCGGGACCTCGCGAAGAAGTGAAACGATTCAGGCGGCGCATTCTGCGCGCCCGTGCCTGCCGTGCCCACGGCAGATTCTCCGGTATGCATGCCTGATCCTCCGGACCTTCACTGCTCCATCTAGCGCTGGCTTGCCAATCTGCGATGATGCGACTGTCTGATTCTCTGCCCTGGTTCATCATGCAACTGACCCGCCACGTCGACGCCAACGCCCCGCTGTGCACGCTGATCCGCAGCCTTGCCACTCGCCCAGGCTTCGTCCCCACGCACCTGCCTCAGGTGCAGGTCTTGAGCTGGGATCACTATGTGGCCAGCAGCCCGCAGATCTACGAACCGAGCCTGATGATCCTGGCCCAGGGCAGCAAGCTTGCGCGCCTGGGGCCGCGAACCCTGGAGTACGGTGCCGGGCATTACCTGGTGCAGGCACTGTCGGTGCCGTTCATGTGCGAAACCTTCGCCACGCCCGACGAACCGTTGCTGGGCGTGGCGGTGGACATCGACCGCGGCGTGCTCGGTGAGTTGGTGCAGAGCATGGCGTTGGCACCCGACGCGGGGGTGCAGGCGCAGACGCCGCAATCGATGACCTCGGCGGCGCTCGATGGGCCGATGCGCGATGCCGTAGAACGCCTGCTGCATTGCCTGCAGGACCCGGTCGACGCCAAGGTGCTGGGCCCTGCGCGAGTCCGCGAGGTCTTGTACACCGCGCTGCGCGGTCCGCAGGCCGGCGTGCTGCGGGCGCTGGTCGAACAGCAGGGGCATTTCGCCCGCATCGGCGCCGCCCTCGCCCATCTGCGCGAGCACTACAGCGAACCGCTGAGCGTGGAGGCGTTGGCCGCGTGCGCGAACATGAGCGTGTCGACCTTCCACGAACACTTCAAGCGCTGCACCGACATGGCGCCAATGCAATACCTCAAGCGCCTGCGGTTGCTCAAGGCGCAGCAGATGCTGATTGGCGAAGGGCTGGGCGTGGCGCAGGCGGCGCACCGGGTGGGCTATCAGAGCACTTCGCAGTTCAGCCGCGAATACAAGCGCCAGTTTGCCCGCAGCCCGGGGGATGAACTGCCGTATCAGAGTTTGCCTGTGTGATGGGGGCTGCTTTGCAGCCCATTCGCGGGGCGAGCCCGCTCCCACAGGATGGGGTTTGGCGCAGATCTGTGGGAGCGGGCTAGCCCCGCGAATGGGCCGCAAAGCGGCCCCAATCACTGCCGCCCGACCATGGCGACGATGGCAGCCTGTAACTCATCCTTGGCCTGCTTCGCCTCCAGCTCCCCCGTCGCCGCCGCCTGCGACAACGCATCAGCCGCTCCCACCATAAGGCGCATCCCCGCCGCGCCAATATCACCGCTCGGCGCGAAACCGCCCAAGGCCGCCCGGCACTTGTCGAGAAACGGCTGCTCGTAATCACGCTTGATCGCCTCCAACTCCGGCGAACCGGCCAACGCAGCCGACACTCCTGGCATCTCCCGCCCCTGCGTCATCACACAGTCCACGTAGGCCTCGGCAATCACCCTGGCACGGCTGGCCAACGTCGCCTCACAACGTCCCAGGGCCTGCTCGAGCATGAGCGACTGGCGCGCGTCGTAATCCTGATAAAGCGCCGCCAACAGACCAGTGCGAGTTTCAAAGTGGTCGTAAACCACCGGTTTCGTCACACCGGCCTGCTCGGCAAGACGCCCAAGGCTAAGTGCATCGGTGCCCTCTTCCCGCACCAGTTGCCAGGCCACATCGAGTAGCTGCCGGCGGCGCTGTTCACGGGATAGTCGCTTGCGCGGTTGATCTGGTTGATCGCTTGACATCGATTACCTACCAAAAGTAACTTACTAATCGTAACTTACCTTGAGTATATAGCGCTCAAGGCATCAACGCATCCTTGCCTTAGGAGAATCACCATGCACGCCTTGATCGTCGTCGGTCACCATGACCCCCTTTCCCTCACTCACGCCCTCGCCGGGCAACTTGCAGAAGGCCTGGCCAGTGCCGGCCACACCAGTGAAGTCGCCGACCTGGCCAGCGAAGGTTTCGACCCGCGATTCAGCCTCGCCGACCATGCCGTGCACCGCCGCCGCGCTGCGCCACCGGCCGATGTGCTGCGCGAGCAGGCGCGCATCGAACGCGCCGATGCACTGGTGCTGGTCTATCCGATCTACTGGTGGTCGCTGCCGGCCTTGCTCAAAGGCTGGGTCGAACGCGTGTTCAGCAATGGCTGGGCGTTCGATTATCAAGAAGGCAGGACAGTGAAGAAGCTGCACGGCATGAAGGTGCACCTAGTCGGCATCGCTGGCGCCGATGCCGGTACCTTCGTGCGTCACGGCTATGGCGAGGCCATGCGCGTGCAGATCGAGCACGGCATCTTCGATTACTGCGGGGCCGAAGTGCTCAGCTCAACCCTGCTGGAAGACAGCGAAGGCCCGGCCGCAGCCCTGCTGCTGCCCACGGCTCGGCAACTGGGCGAGCAATTGTTCAGCGACGCCCCATTGCGAGGCATCCAGCGACCCGGCTAATATTGAGAACGATTCACACTCACAACTGGATGCCAGGCGTTGGATAGCTCTTCGACCCGCAAGCTGGGCTTTTTCTTCAGCGACCATCACCGCTGGCTGCTCCAGCACATCCACAAGCGCCTGCGCAACCGCGCCGACGCCGAGGATACGGCCGCCGAAGCCTTCTGCCAGATGCTCGGCGCCCGGGTCGACCCCGACAGCATCCAGCAGCCGCGCGCTTACCTGTCGACCATTGCGCGGCGGTTGATCTTCGACCGCCACCGCCGCCGGCAACTGGAGCAGGCCTACCTCGAACGCCTGGCGCAGCTACCTGAACCCGTGGCGCCTTCCGCCGAAGAGCAACTGCTGCTGATCGAAGCCCTGGTTACCATCGACCAGGTACTCGACGGCCTGCCCGCCATCGTCAAGGCCGCCTTCCTGTACAGCCAGCTCGACGGCATGAGCTATGTCGATATCGCCAGCAAGCTGCAGATCTGCGAACGCACTGTCAGCCGCTATATGAAACAGGCCCTGCGCCAGTGTTACTTGTGCGAGGTGCAGCCATGAGCAGCCAGCCGCTGGACGCGATCAGCGAACAGGCCATCGACTGGATGGTGGCGCTCCATGCCCGCACGCCCGACGACGCCCTGCTGCAGCGCCTGAGCCAATGGCTGCAGCAGGACCCTGCCCACCAGCAGGCCTGGGAACGCCTGGAGCGCCGCCTGGGCCGCCCCCTCGCCACTTTGCGCGCGCTGGAGCAACGCGCCCCCGGCCAGGCCGCCGAGGCACGCAAGGTGCTGCTGCAACCCACCCACTCGCGTCGCGAAGTGCTGGCCGCGCTGGCCAGCGTCGGCCTGTTCGGGGGTGCCCTGTGGGGCGGATGGCGCAGTGATACGGCGCAAAACTGGTTGGCCGATCTGCACACGGGCAGCGGCGAACGCCGCAGCTTCACCCTTGCAGATGGCAGCCGCTTGAGCCTGAACAGCGCCAGCGCCGTCGACCTGTACTTCGACGCCGCGCAACGCCTGCTGGTGCTGCGCCGGGGCGAGTTGCTGATTCAGGTCGCGCCCGACCCACGACGCCCCTTGCGCGTACGCACGGCGCAGGGGCAGGTCCAAGCCCTAGGCACGCGTTTTCTGGTGTGCCAGGAGGACGCCGTCACGCGCGTCGTGGTGCAGGAGCACAGCGTGCGCGCCAGCCTGCCCGATGGCCGCTGGCTCGACGTGCAACAGGGCCAGGCGGCGTTGCTACGCAGCAACACCATCGAGCCGCTGACCGACGATCAACAGCAGCGTGCCGCTTGGGTGAATGGGCGTCTGGAGGTACTCGACGAACCATTGCACAGGGTGATCGATGCGCTGCGCCCCTACCATCGCGGCTATGTGCGTGTGGCCCCTGCTATTCGCAACCTGCGGGTGCAAGGGGTGTTCCCGCTCGATCAACCACAAGAGGCGCTGGCAGCGCTGGCCGAAACCCTGCCGATCAGCATCGAACACTACAGCCCGTGGCTGACGCTGATCGGCCCGCAACAGGCTCAGCAAAAAAAATCATGAAAATCATTCGCAAGCGTGTCCGGTTTTCATTTCTCATCCCACCTATCTCCTGACAAGCCAATACAATCGGGAGAATTCCGTGCACAACCTCTGGCCCCGCGCCCTGCCCCTGGTCGCCGCCCTGACCAGCTTCACTACTCTTGCCCAGGCGCAGACCCTGTCATTCAACCTGCCGTCAGCGAGCCTGGCCGCCACCTTAAACCGCATTGCCAGCCAGAGCGGGACCATCATCGCCCTGGAGCCGGCACTGGTGCGCGGCAAGCAAGCGCCGGCCGTGGTCGGCCAGATGAGCGCCGAGCAAGCCATGCAGGCTGCCCTGGCCGGCAGCGGCCTGCAATTGCGGGTGACCAGCAGTGGGCATTTCAGCGTGGCCCCGGCCAGCCAAGGCGGTGATGCACTGGAGCTGGGGAGCACCAGCATCACCGACCAGTACCTCGACGCCACCAGCGAAGGCAGCGGCTCGTATGCCGCCCGTGCAGTCACCCTGGGCAAAGGCACGCACACCCTCAAGGAGATCCCGCAGTCGGTGACGGTGATCACCCGCAAGCAGCTCGATGACCAGGGCATCACCGACCTGCAGGATGCGCTCAACCACACCACCGGCATCGTTGGCGCGCAGGGCATCGGCCCAGGCATGGTGGTAACCTCGCGCGGTTTCCAGATCGACGACTGGCAGTACGACGGGGTGCCGATCCAGCGCAACAACTACTCGCTGGGCAACTGGGCCACCCAGGACCTGGTGTTCTTCGACCGCGTGGAAGTGCTGCGCGGCGCCTCCGGCCTGTTGCAAGGCACCGGTAGCCCTGGCGGCGCGATCAACCTGGTACGCAAGCGCGGCCAGGCCACGCCCACGGTCACCGTCACCGGCAAGGCCGGCTCCTGGGACCACTACGGCCTGCAACTGGACGCCGGTGGCCCGCTGACCGCCGACGGTCGCGTGCGCGGCCGCCTGGTCGCCGACGAAGACCAGAGCGACAGCTTCATCGATTATCAGTGGAGCAAGACCCACTCACTGTACGGTGCGTTGGACATCGACCTGAACGATGCCACCACGGTCGGCGCCGGCATCAGCTACAACCGCCAGCAGTCACGCCCGATGCTGCGCGGCCTGCCCCGCTACGCCGATGGCAGCCCGATCGACCTGCCGCGCTCGACCTACACCGGCGCCCGCTGGAGCCGCGCCGAAACCGACGTGACCACCTATTACCTGGACCTGGAGCACCGCTTCAACGACGACTGGGCGTTCAAAGCCGCCGCCGTGCGCATGGATGAGACCAACACCTCCACCCACCAGCGTGTGCAGACCACCGGCCAAGGCGTCGAGCCAGATGGCAGCGGCATTACCTACGCCGACTGGATCACCGATTTTCACAACACCAAGCTGGGCTTGGACATGAACGTGGCAGGCCACTTCGACACAGGTTCCGTGGCCCATGAAATCACCGTCGGCGGCAACTACGCCAAGCTTAAATCCGACGATGCCTACTGGCGCAACTTCGACGCCTCCGACGACAACATTTTCGACATCGACCACAACCGCCCGGAGCCCAGCCGCGACAGCATCTTCGACGGCGAACTGGCACGCTCCAACCGGGCCAGCTATGACGTCCGCCAAAAAGGCCTGTATGGCGTGTGGCGGGTCAAACCGATCGAAGACCTGACCCTGATCGTCGGCTCGCGCGTCAGCTGGTTCGACTACAGCTGGGACTCGATCGACTTCAACAGCCTGACCGACCCGGGCACCCGCTACCCCACCAGCCGCATGACCGAGTCGGGCGAAGTCACCCCCTACGCCGGTTTCGTCTACGACCTGACCCGCGAGTGGGCCTGGTACGTCAGCTATACCAACGTGTTCGTGCCGCAGACCGAGCGCGCCGTGGGCAACGCGCCGCTCAAGCCGATCGTCGGCAGCAACTACGAGACAGGCCTCAAGGGCGAACTGCTGGACGGCCGGGTCAACGCCTCGCTGGCGCTGTTCCGCTACGACCAGGAAAACCGTGCTGTCACCGATGTGGCGTCGGGCTTCGCCTGCGATGACTGGTACTGCTCCACCGCATCGGGCAAGGTGCGCAGCCAGGGCATCGAGGCCGAGATCAGCGGCGAAGTGCTGAGCGGCCTGCAGCTGTTCGCCGGCTACACCTACAACACCACCAAGTTCCTCGACGACCCGGAAAACGAAGGTCGCGTGTTCAGCCAGTGGACACCCAAGCACATGTTGCGCGCCTGGGCCGACTACACCTTGCCAGTGGACGGCCAGCGCTGGAGCACCGGCCTGGGCTTCACCACCCAGAGCCATACCCTGGGCTACGAGCGCACCTACACCGTGCCCGGCTACACCGTGTGGAGCGCGCGCCTGGCCTATCAGCTGACACCTGAGGTCAACCTGGCGATCAACGGCAACAATCTGTTCGACAAGAAGTACTGGGTGGCCGGCTTCAACCAGCTCAATGGCAGCAACAACTACGGCGAACCGCGTAACTTCATGTTCACGGTCAAGTACACGCCGCAGTTCTGAGCCGCATCAGCCCGTCAGCGGCCATTGCGCCAGTGGCCAGTACTGGCCCTTGCGCGACTCGTAGAGCGTGAAATGCCGGGCTGTGATGAAGAAGTCCGGCACCACGCTCGCTTCCGGCACCTGCCCGCGAAAGTTCCGTGACAGGGTCAGGTGCGGCCGGTACTCACGGGCCTGCTCGGCAACGCCCATGGGCAACATTACCTGCTGTAGCCCATAGACCAACTGGCGTAACGTTGCCGGCGTCTCCTGCGGCTCCAGCACCAGCGCGCTGGCGCGCGGCCAAACCTTCAGTTGGTCGAGCAGCAAGCGCAACGGCGCTTCGGGCCGGAGCAGGTTGTCCACCGCTGCGCAGATCGCTGGCACCTGCGCAGTGTCCACATCACCAAGAAACAGCAAAGTCAGGTGGAAATTCTCGCTGGGCACCGGCTTGCCGCTGCGCAACTCGAGGCCCCGCCGCCACTGGGCAATGGCGCGGCGTTGGGCATCGCCCACGGGCAACGCGAAAAACAGCCGTTTGAAGGGGGCGCCACTCGGGCGAATATCCTGAACCATGGGCACTCCTCAACCTGAAACGTTTGCGCGGCCTGTAGGCCATTACACCTAAGTCGCCCGGTATTCACGTAACAATATTTCCAAACTACCCCGACGATTGTTTATGCTGGCGGGCTTATGCCATGGCGCATGGCCATTTTTCGACAAGTAAACGTCCATGAAAATAGCACTCGTACTGATCTTCGCCCTCTCGATCGCCTATGTTCACCTGCGCGGTCGGGTACGTCACAAGCTGACCCGTCAGCTGGGGGACCACTCCAGCTTCCTGGCTCCGGTCAACAGCTTCCTCTATCTGTTCTCCCAGCACCCGGCCAAGCCCTACCTGCCGGTCGAAGCCTTCCCCGAGCTGCAGCCGTTGAAGGACCACTGGCAGGAGATTCGCGAGGAAGCCCAGCAGTTGCTGCATGTGGGCGAAATCAAAAAGTCCGATAACTACGACGACGTCGGCTTCAACTCGTTCTTCAAGACAGGGTGGAAGCGCTTCTACTTGAAGTGGTACGGCGAGAGCCACCCGTCGGCGATGAACCTGTGCCCGCGCACCACCGAACTGCTGCAGGGTATCGGTACGGTCAAGGCGGCGATGTTCGCCACACTGCCGCCAGGTGCCAAACTGGTGCGTCACCGCGATCCGTATGCCGGTTCCTACCGCTACCACCTGGGCCTGGACACGCCGAACGACGATGGCTGCTACATCGATGTGGATGGCGAGAAGTATTCCTGGCGTGACGGCGAAGCCGTGGTGTTCGATGAAACGTACATCCATTACGCCGCCAACACCACCGAGCACAACCGCATCATCCTCTTCTGCGACATCGAGCGCCCGCTGAAGTATCGCTGGGCCACCGCGTTCAACCGCTGGTTCAGCCGCAACGTGATGGCTGCGGCGGCCGCGCCGAACAATGCCAACGACAAGACCGGCGGTATCAACCGCCTGTTCACCCGCATCTACAAGATTCGCGAGCGTGGCAAGGCGCTGAAGAAGCGCAACCGCATGCGTTACTACCTGGAGAAGTGGGCGGTGGTGGCAGCTTTGGTGCTGGTTTTCATCTATATCTGATTGACTGTACCGGCCTCTTCGCGGGGCAAGCCCGCTCCCACAATGACCGCAGCACTGCGAACTCTGTGGGAGCGGGCTTGCCCCGCGAAGAGGCCGGTGCATTCACCCATGTTGAACTAGCCTGTTAGCTCCACTCGCAACCTCCCCAAGGTGAAGACGATGAGCATGATGGACTGGGACGCCTACCGTAAGCAGCTGATGGCCGGCATCGGTGATCTCAAGCAGTTGTCCCCCGACACCGTGGCCGGTTACATGACCGCCAGCGGTGCCGGTGCCAAGACCAACCACCTGGACGCCAAGACCCGCGAACTGATTTCCCTGGCGGTGGCCGTCACTACCCGCTGCGACGGCTGCATCGCCGTGCATTCGCAGCAGGCGGTCAAACAAGGGGCCACCCGCGAAGAAATCGCCGAAGCCCTGGGCGTGGCCGTGGCGATGAATGCCGGTGCGGCACTTGTCTACTCGGCCCGCGCCATGGATGCGGTCGGCAAGGCCAACGGCTGAGCCAAAGCGGCGTCGCTGCCCTTGCGCAACGGCGCCGCGCCACCCAGACTTGGCGGCCTAGCCCTAGCAGGTACCGCCATGATCCACATCCGCCCCATGACGCCCGACGACTTCGAGCGTTTCTGGCCCACCTTCCAGGCCATTGTCCAGGCCCGCGAAACCTACGCCTACGATCCCGACTTGAGCTTCGAGCAAGCGCGCCAGCTGTGGCTGGAGCTGCCGCTGCGCACGCTGGTGGCCGAAGATGAAGGCGCGTTGCTCGGTGCTTACTACCTCAAGGCCAACGCCGCCGGCCCCGGCGCCCATGTGGGCAATTGCGGCTACATGGTGGCCGAGGCCGCCCGTGGCCGTGGCGTCGCCCGGCTGATGTGCGAGCATTCGCAGAAACTGGCACGCCAGGAAGGCTTCCTGGCGCTGCAGTTCAATTCGGTGGTGGCCAGCAATGAAGTGGCCGTGGCGCTGTGGCACAAACTGGGCTTCGAGACCGTGGGCCGCTTGCCCAAGGCCTACCGCCACGCGCGCCTGGGGCTGGTGGACTGCCTGGTGATGTACAAGTGGCTGGCGGATGAGCCGGTGGTGGAAAAACCACCGCTGCTGATCGGCCGCAAGAATATCGAGGCGAGGATTTCGCGACGGCGTGGGCGGTAGTCAGCAGTTGAAGGCGCGTCAGTCCCGAAGGAAGCTGTCCTCGAACGGGTAATGAGTGAGCAATTCGTACCCGCTTTCGGTGACAAGCAACTGGTTCTCCAGCTTGATGCCATCGCGCCCACCCACCTCACCCACATACGCCTCGACGCACAGCGCCATGCCCGGCTGTAGTTCGCCTTCATAACCATAGGCATCCAGGTCCTCCGGGTAACGAATGCTCGGGTATTCATCGCACAGCCCTACCCCATGGAACATCACGCCATAGCGCTGCGCCCGGCAGCTTTCCGGCAAGCGGTGGCCATTGCGGGTCAGCTCGGTGAAACGCACGCCGGGTTTGACCATTTCGGCATTGTGATGGATGTGATCATGGGCGATGCGGTACAGCCGCTTCTGCTCCGCCGTGGGTTCCAGCCCACCGCAGATCCAGCTGCGCGACATGTCCACGCAGAAGCCGTACACGCCGATCAGGTCGGTATCGAAGGACAGCAGGTCACCGTCACTGAGCACGCGCGGTCCGGATTCCTGAAACCAAGGATTGGTGCGCGGACCGGAACTGAGAATACGCGTTTCAATCCACTCGCCACCCCGGCGAATATTGCCGGCATGCAGGGCGGCCCAGACATCATTTTCAGTGGCGCCAGCGCGCATGGCCTGGCGCATTTCGGCGATCGAGGCTTCGCATGAGGCGACCGCACAGCGCATGGCGAGGATCTCGTCAGGGCCTTTGATCAGGCGGGCGAATTCAGTGACCTCCTGCCCGCTGTGCACCTGCACGCCCAGCGCATCGAGCGCTCGCAACCCGGCGACTTCGATGCGGTCCACGGCCAGGCGACGATTGTTACCGGCATGGGTGCGCAACAGCTCGTCGACCTGTGCGCAGAAACGCTTGGCATGTTCGTCGGTACGGTCACCGGTCTCAAAGTAGAAAAACGAGGCGCCACTGCGCAATTCGCTCACCAGCGGCAGGTGCGCGGACAGGTGGTCGCAGCCGTGAAAATCCCAGAGCACCACATGGCCGCTGGCGGCGACGAAGCAGGAGCGGGCCGGGTTGTGGGTGGTCCACAGCTGCATGTTGGTGGTGTCGGTGGCGTAACGGATGTTCAGCGGGTCGAACAGCAGGATGCCGCCAAGGTCTCGGGCGATCAGCTGTTCGCGGATACGCTGCAGGCGGTACTCACGCATGCTTGGCAGGTGCGGTGCGGGCAGGCCGAGCGCGGCCCATTCGGCGAAGGCCAGCGGCGTGGGGCCGATTTCGGTACGGTCGTTGTCGTCGACCGAACCATCGGCCTTGAGTGCGGCGGCGCGCTGACGGGCCGGATCGATGCGGCGGGCATGGGCGGGAATCGAGAACGGCGAGGTCATCATGGCTGGCGGTTTTCCCTGGTTTTATTATGTGGAAACTGCGCTTCGATGCTGCGCCATCGCCGGGCAGCCAACGTGCCCAGAATCACCTTCACATTGCACGAGCGCGACATGGCTGACCGGCAACTGGTAACACTCAGCCGCGCAATGCAGCCTCGATCGCGGCCACGTCGATCTTGCCCATGTCCATCATTGCGTCGAACGCCCGCTTGGCTGCGGCCCGGTCCGGGTTGCCGATGGCTTCGATGAGGATCCGTGGGCAGATCTGCCAGGAAATCCCCCATTTGTCCTTGCACCAGCCACAAACGCTGGCTTCGCCGCCATTGCTGACGATGGCATCCCACAGCCGGTCGGTCTCAGCCTGATCCTCGGTGCTGACCTGGAACGAAAACGCCTCGCTATGGCTGAACGCCTTGCCGCCATTAAGGCCCACGCAAGGAATGCCCATGACAGTGAATTCGACGGTGATCACATCCCCCGCCTTGCCCGACGGGTAATCGCTCGGCGCCTGGTGCACCGCGACCACGCTGCTGTCGGGGAAGGTGCTTGCATAGAACTGGGCGGCGTCTTGCGCGTCGTGATCGAACCACAGGCAGATCGTGTTCTTGGCAGTCATGGCGGGGCTCCATGGACGAGCTGGGAACCTTGAGTCTAGCCCCTCGAGCCACTCCAGCTGAGGGGAGGCATGGCGCTTCGTCGCCTGGATACAACCGAAGACATGGCCCGGCCGGAATAAACCAGAAAAGGACTACACATATCAGAGAATTTTCCAGCCCCCACCAACTTCCCATGGCCAACAGACTGGCACGATCATTCCCAGGGTGCGTCATTACCGACTTAACACAGGGAGATCCAGCCTTGTCGGACTTCGAAGCAAAACTGCAGCACCTCACCGCTGTACAGATCGAAGCGCTGTACAGCGAATACATCGGCGGTGAACGAATTGCGCTACTGCTCGAACGCTACGCCATCGACGTGCCCCCCAGTAGCTTGATCAAAGCTTTCCCCCCGGTGCCTTGTGCGAGCTTGAGATGCCCTTACTGCCAGGCCAGCCTGTATGCGCGACGCAAAAGCAAGACCGCCACCAGCCGCCAGGAACACATGGCGTTCTGCAAAACCTGCGCGCATCGCCATTACTTTCCGGGGCCCTCCCGCTGGCGGCGCGATTGCGCGTGCCAGCCATGCCTGGCAGCGCGTCAGCAGGCCGTGCTGGATCAGCAAGCGTTGCAGCGCACGCGCATCAAGGAGCACTGGGCGTTGGCCAAGCGGGCCCCTGTATCGCTACAGAGCCTCTCGATCACCCGCAAGCTGCAACTGATGGCCATGCTTCAAGTGCGCATGGACAGCCAAGGCGAGCGTTTGATCCCGGCGGAACAGCCCACCGGGGACGCACGGGTCAGCCCTTCATCGGCCATGGATGGGGCCATCCTGCAGGCGTTGCACGAAGACCTGGTGCTGTTGCCCGACCCCGATTCGCCGCAGGATGCCTTCAGCGACGACCCCACACCCAAGGCTTGGCGTGACAAGGTTTATTGGGTAGCCAATATCAGCCTGGACGGCCGGCAACGCGCCAACCTGACGTCGCTGCACCGCGCGCTGCACGAGGTCCTGGCCAGCGGGCCGCAACCGCAATGGCGCGATGAATTGGCCGAGGCCATCGAGACACTGTCGATCGAGGAGGTCTGCGCGTGCATCGCCTCGCGATGTACCGAACATGGCCTGCCCTTCGAAGCCAGGAAAAAGGCCGCGGAAGTGGCCACGCAACTGCTCGGCATGCATCCGCTGCGGCATATCCGGTCACTGGCCAGCACGGCGGTGCGTGGCGCGCTGGCATTCATTGCACGCAGCCAGGTCACCCGTCTGCATGCCAGCAACACCATACCCGGTAACATGCTGGCAATGGCCGAGCGAGCCGTCAGAGAGCAGTGGCAGTTCAACGCGTCTGGCTACGACAACAACGCCCCGCGATGCAGCCTCAACCACGTGCTGTTCGACGTGACACTGAAACAGGACGATCACGGTCTTGAGCGCAAGATCGCCGAGTACATCGAGCAACTACCGCGTCCGAAACCGGTTGCCTCGGCCAGCACCCGTACGGAGTTTTGCGCACACTGCGGCTCGACCCTGGTGCATGTGCAGAGCGGTGACAAGGAAACCATCGTCAATTGCAAGGACTGCATGGCGCGCACGAAACAGCCCGTGCGCTGAGGTGCTCTAGCGCGCCGCTTGCAACATTCTGCAGACAATTCCTACGCCAAGCAGTGAACCTGCTTACAAAAATGCGGTCTTTCGCTGGCGGTCAATTCACCGACCGGTTCGCCGGCCCTCCAACGACGCCGAGTCTGGAGGGCCTATTTTTCCTGTTGCAGCGAAGACCCAACATGCCTGAATCCCGCCCAGCCTCCCTTGCCCTCCCTGCCCTGCGCGGCAGCCTGATCGCCGCCCTGGTGGCCCTCGCCGCCCCTGTGCATGCCGAAGAGCCGGCCAGTGATGCGCGCTGGGTCAGTGACAGCCTGAGCACCTACGTGCGCAGCGGCCCGACCGACGGCCACCGCATCGTCGGCACCCTCAAGTCGGGGCAGAAGCTGACCCTGGTCGGCAGCCAGGGCAACTACAGCCAGGTGCGCGGGCAGAACGGCGACGTGGTGTGGATCCTCTCCAGCGATCTGCAAGCAGTGCCGGGCCAGAATGAACGCCTGCCACAGCTCGATGCGCAAGTGGCCGAGCTGTCCGGGCAGCTCAAGACCATCGACGATAGCTGGAAGAACCGCGTGCAGGGCATGCAGGAAACCCTCGATTCGCGCAAGCAGCTGGTCGATGAACTGGAAGCGCGCAACAAGGCGCTGAACGAGCAGCTTGACCAGACTCAGTCGACCTTGCGGGACACCCAGGCACGTCTGGGCGACGAGAACAAGCAGGTGATGATGCGCTACATGGTGTATGGCGGCAGCATCGCTGGCGCGGGATTGCTGATGGGGTTGATCCTGCCAGCGCTGACCCGAGGGCGGAAGAAGAACGATCGCTGGTTCTGAGGTTGGCTGTGCCGGCTTTTTCGCGACGCTTTGGCGCGAAGAGGCCGGCACTCATATATCGCTACTTGCTACGCGCCTTGTTGTAGATGGTTTTAGCCTGGTCTGCTGCCTTTTGGCAGTTAGTGAAATCCCCCGCATCCCGCGCCTTCTTGGCTTCTTGCCATTTCACTTTGAAGTCATGGGCCATGCCACCATGCATCGCTTGGCCGCTGGCCTTGTGGTCATTCTCCAGCTCATTGATCTTCGCATCGCAGTTGGTCTTCGGATCAGCATGGGCGGCAACACTCAACACAGACGCTAATACCAGTAGGGCTATGGATTTCATGGAGCGTTCTCCTGGGAAATCGGACGGGTCATCGAGAAACATCGGCTCGATGCAGCAACCAGCATAGTCGGCCAGGCGTCCCCGCGCTTTGGATCATCTCCCCTCGGCGATCAGGAAATCGATGAACACCCTCACCCGCTGCGGCATGTGCCGGGCCTGCGGGTAGATCAGCATGAACGGCCGTGAGGTGCCGCCGTATTCGCCCAGCACCTCCACCAGCTCGCCGCTGTCCAGCGCGTCCTGCACGGTGAAGCGATAGGCCTGCATCAGACCGCCACCATGACGAACCAGCGTCGTGGTGGCGAGAAAGTCGCCCAGGCAAGTGAAGTTGCCTTGCGTCTCGATTTCAACAACGCAGCCATCCCGGCGAAAACTCCACGGCGGGCGACGCCCCGTGCTGGCCAGCTCGAACTGGATGCAGTCATGTTCGACCAAGTCTTCCAGCACCTTCGGCGTGCCCTTGCGTGCGAGGTATTCGGGAGTAGCCACCACCACCAGCGGCGCATTCTCCAGGCGCCTGGCCACCAGCCGTGAGTCCGCAGGCTCGCGGCCGCGGATGGCGAGGTCGAAAGGCTCCTCGGCGAAGTCGACGTTACGGTTGCTGACATGCACGTCCACCTGCACCTGCGGATAGCGCTGGCGAAAAGTCGGCAGCAACGGCAGCAGGCGGTGATGGGCATAAGGCGTGGGCGCGCTGATGCGCAAGCGACCGCTGGGGGCGGCCTGCCCGCCCGTGACCTGGCGCTCGGCCTCGACCAGTTGCCCCAGTGCCTGGCGACACTGTTGGTAGTACGCCTGCCCCGCTTCGGACAGGCGCATCTGCCGGGTGGTGCGCACGAACAGGCGCACACCCAGGCGCTCTTCCAGGCGCGCCACGCTGCGGCTTACCGCAGCCGGCGTGACACCTGCCTCCGTGGCCGCAGCGGTAAAACTGCCGCAGTCGGCGGCCAGGCAGAACAGCTCCAGGCTACCCAGTTGCAGGTCATCGAAATGGCGGGTCATGGCGGCTCTATTGATTACATGATGTATGAATTGAAATGCTATACGGCTCATTTTTCAAGCCTGTGTTGCGGCCTAAAGTGGCTCTCACAACGAGCCGCCGGCTCACTTTTCGGAGAACGCAAGCATGACCCAGCCAAGAACCGTCATCATCACCGGGGCCTCCAGTGGCCTGGGCTTCGCCCTTGCCGAGGCCTTCCTCGAACGTGGCGACAACGTGGTCGGCAACGCCCGCAGCCAGGCACGCCTTGACCAGGCTGCCGCCCGTCTCGGTCAACCCCAACGCTTCATCGGCGTTGCCGGTGACATCGCCGAGGCCGACACCGCCAAGCGGCTGTTCGCCGCCGCCATCGAGAGTTTCGGGAGCGTAGACATCCTGATCAACAACGCCGGGATCTTCATTCCCAAACCGGTCACCGACTACACCGAAGCCGATGTCGACGCACTGGTCGGCACCAACCTCAAGGGTTTCTTCTACCCGGCCCAGGCCGCAGCGCGGATCATGGCCGAGCAAGGCCACGGGCACATCGTCGCCATCACGGCTTCCATCGCCCTGCAGCCGGATACCCGCGTCCCGGCGCTGCTGCCGGTGCTGGTCAAAGGCGGGCTGAACCAGGCGGTCAAAGGCCTGGCCCTGGAACTGGCCGCCAGCGGCGTGCAAGTCAATGCGGTGGCCCCCGGCATCATCGATACCCCGCTGCACAGCGGCAATGTCGAAGGCCTGGGCGCGCTGTCCCCCAGTGGCCGTACCGGGGCGCCGCAGGATGTGGTGGACGCCGTGCTGTACCTGACCGACGCGCGCTTCGTCAGCGGCGTCATCCTACCGGTCGACGGCGGTAGCACCGCTGGCACCTGGCACTGAGCAGAGGAGCGAACAGCCATGCCTTATGTCCATATTCGCGTGACCGACGAAGGGGTCAGCGCCGAGCACAAACGCCAATTGATCGAAGGCACCACGCAGTTGCTGCAGCAGGTGTTGGGCAAGCCGCCGGCCAGTACCTTCGTGGTGATCGAGGAAGTGCCGACGGATAATTGGGGAGTGGGCGGCGAGACAGTGACTGCAGTGAGGCGGCGCGAGCGCGGTTGATTCAGCATGCGACTGTGGGAGCGGCTTTAGCCGCGAACACCGGCAGAGCCGGTGCCAGCCACCGCGTCGTTTGCTTCGCGGCTAAAGCCGCTCCCACAGGGTATGCGGCGCGCGCAATTGCTCCAACGCCTGCAGCACGAACCCGGTGGCCCGCTCGGTCTGCCCTTCCCTGCAGGCAATACCGAGCTGCCGCCACAACCCCGGGCGCAGCGGCCGGCGGGCGATGCGTGGGTCCAGCTCGGCTACCTCGCCTTCCTGGGGCAGCAAGGTGGCGCCATAGCCCGCGCCCACCAGGCTCTTGATGGCATCGTTGTAGTTCAGTTCGATGCGTGGCTCGGGGTATAACCCGGCCGCCGCGAACCATTCACCGGTCACCCGCGACAGCTGGGTGCTGCTGTCATTGAGGATCAGCGCCCGCTGCCCGAGCCAGGCCGGCGTGACCCTGGCCGGCGGCTGCCAGTCGGCAGGCACGTAGGCAAGGATCGGGTCGCGCCGCCAGGGGGTGAGCTTGATGCCTTTGCCCGCCACCTGCGGGAGGGCCACCAGGCCAATATCCAGGGCACCTTCGCGCAATCGCGCCAGGGACGCCTGGGAGGTAAGCACCTGAACGTGCACATCGATGCCCGGATGGGCCGTACGCAAGTGCTCCAGCGCCTTGGGCAACAGGTGGGCGATGGCTCCGGTCGAGGCACCAAGGCGCACCCGCCCGGTCAGGCCTTCGACCTGGCGACGGACTTCATCCAGCGCCAGGTCGGCGTCGGCCAGCAGGCGCCGGGCACGCGCCAGCAGGGTATCGCCAATGGCCGTCGGGCGTACCTGATTACGATTGCGGGTGAGCAGCGGTGCACCGACCCGCGCCTCCAACTCGGCGATGTGCAAGCTGATGGTCGGCGGCGCGAGGTTGAGTTGCCTGGCGGCCTCGGCGAATGACCCCTGGTCGGTGATGACCACCAGGGTGCGGAGGCGGTCGAGGCTGATTTCGCGCATGGGCTGGATCCAAGTCATTAGGTTCAGAAAAACTGAACAACAGCATCATGATAATCAAATTTTATTTACCGATGCCACAGGCGAGCATAGGCCACCCACCTTTGACCGGATCCCGACCATGCACACCCCTGTTGTCTTCATCGATGGCGACCAAGGCACCACCGGCCTGCAGATCCACGCCCGCCTGCACGGCCGCGACGACCTGCGTTTGCTGACCTTGCCCGACGCCGAGCGCAAAGACCCACAACGCCGACGCGAGGCGATCAACAGCGCCGACATCGCCCTGCTTTGCCTCCCCGACGCCGCTGCCCGAGAGGCCGTCGAGGCAATCGACAACCCGGCCGTGCGAGTAATCGATGCCAGTTCCGCACACCGCACCACCTCCGGCTGGGTGTACGGCCTGCCGGAACTGGACGAACAACAGGCCGAGCGTATCGCTCACGCCAAGCGCGTCAGCAACCCCGGCTGCTACCCAACTGGCGCCATCGCCCTGCTGCGCCCGCTGGTCAAGGCTGGCCTGGTACCGGCGGACTACCCGCTGAGCATCCACGCCATCTCCGGTTATTCCGGTGGAGGCCGCGCGGCAGTCGAGCGGCATGAGCAGCCCGAGGCGGAGCAGGCGCCAATCTTGCAGATTTATGGCCTTGAGCTTGCACACAAACATGTGCCGGAAATCCAGCTACACGCGGGTCTGTCGGCCCGGCCAATGTTCCTGCCGGGCTATGCGGCCTACCGTCAGGGCATCGTCCTGAGCATCCCGCTGCAATTGCGCCTGCTGCCTCGGCAGGCCAGCGCCGAACAGCTGCAGGCGTGCCTCGAGCAGCACTATCAGGGCGCCCGTCACGTTCAGGTCATGCCACTACATCAGCACGGACCCGCCACGCCGCTCGACCCCGAGGCGCTGAACGACAGCAACGACCTGCGCCTGGCCCTGTACGCCAACCCCGAGCACGGCCAGGTGCTGCTCACGGCCGTGTTCGACAACCTCGGCAAGGGCGCCTCGGGAGCGGCGGTACAGAACCTCGACCTGATGCTCGCGGCGATGCAGGCACAAGGCTGATCGCGCAAAAAGGGTTTAGACTGTGCACCCCGCGCCAATCCGGCGCGGGGTGATTCCACCGCAGCCGGAGCCCGTCCACCGATGTTCATCCTGAGCCGCCTCGACAGCGTGCCGCCCGAGTCCTTCCAGAACCAGATCCGCGAACTGGTGATCCACCACGTCGGCGAACTGAGCAGCGTCGCCATTCGAGCCGACAACCCGTTGTACCCGCTGTACCAGTACGGTGTCGGCATGGAGGTGCATCAATACCTGCAGGCCATGGACGGCACCCGAGGTCTGGCCGTGCAACTCACCCTGGCCCTGGCCGCCGATGCGCCGGACCAGATGCTCGGCTTCGCCCTGACCCTGCCGGCCCAGGACAACCCGCAAGCCTGCGCGCTGGCGTTTCTCGCCGTGGTGCCCGAGCAGCGCCGCCAGGGCGTCGCCCGCGCCTTGCTGGCGGATGTGCAGGCGCGCTTTGCCAGCGTCGAGCTGAACGCTCCCGTCAACCGGGTGCCTTGGTTCGAAGCGATGGGTATGCAAGTGGTGGCCGCCAGTGGGCCGCAGGTGTTGATGAGCAGCACCGGGCAGGCCAGCGGTGCGTTGATCGGGCGGCTGGATATCGCGCCGATCTACCAGACCACCGAGGTGCATCAGATCCATACCTACCTGCTCAATCAGCATGGTGAGGATGCGATGATCGGTGCAGAGCAGCAGCGCGATGACTGGCTGGATGAGTTGGCGGAGTTGGCCAGGGAGTGTGTGCGGCAACGCAAGACCGTACATTGATCTGATGGCCTCTTCGCGGGGCAAGCCCGCTCCCACAGAATCACCTCAGCACCTGAGGGCAGTGGTGAACCTGTGGGAGCGGGCTTGCCGATACGTCGGACCGCCCGCGAAGAGGCCACATTGGCCCTTTAGCCATGCACCCAACGCCGATGCAACCCACGCGCCAGGGCATCGAGCATGAACCCCAGCACGCCGATCAGCAGCACCATCGCCATCAGTTCCGAGTAAGCCAAGCGGTCACGGGTATCGAGAATGAAATACCCAAGCCCGGCACTCACCCCCAGCATCTCGCACGGCACCAGCACGATCCACAGGATGCCGATGGCCAGGCGCACGCCGGTCAGCACATGGCCGATCACCCCTGGGATGATCACCTTGCACAAGGTTTCCCAGCGCGTGGCGCTCAGGCTGCGGCTCAGTTGCAGCCAGCGCGGGTCGAGCTGGCGCACGCCAGCGGCGGTGTTGAGCAGGATCGGCCACAGGGCCGCGAACGCCAGCAGGAAATAGATCGGCTGGTCGCCTACGCCCATCAGCATCACCACCACCGGCATCCACGACAAAGGCGAGATCATGCGCAGGAACTGGAACGCCGGCGTAGTCGCCGCCTCCAGGTGCCGGTAGCTGCCCACCAGCAGGCCCAGCGGCACGCCGATCAACAACGCCAGCAACAGGCCAATCAGAATGCGCTTGAGGCTGACCCAGATATGCCCGTAGACCTCGCCCTGCCCCAACAACTCGGCGAGGCTGGCCAAGGTCGCCTGGGGCGAGAAGCGTGCCGACAGGCCATCGACCTCGCCAAACAGCCGCACCCCGGCCCACCACAACACCATCAATCCCAGCAGCCCAGCCAAACCCAGGCCTGCATGTACGACGTGCTTGCGCATCAGACCACGAACTCCTCGCTACGCTCGAAGCTGTCGGCGATGCCGAATACCGACGGCCCACCGACGGCGGCAATGGCGTTGCGCACGAAGCGGTCGTCGACCAGGTCGCGGGCAGTCTGCGCAGGGTCCAGGCCGGCAAGGAAACCGCTTTCACCTTCGATCAGGGTGCCTTTCAGGCGCTTGACCAGTTCCTCGGTGTAGCTGGGGAACGGGTACGGCTGGAAATCGATGCGCTTCTCGTCCCACTGCTGATGCTGGATGGCCCCGCTGGCGATGTAACCGGCTCGGTCTTCTGCGGCCGGTGCCAAGACCTTCGCCAGCACCGCCGGCTCATGCGGGGTGTACTTGTTGGGGCCGGCCTTGGACAGCAGCGCCGCCGCTTCGGCGCGGTGGTCGCGGGTCCAGTGCTGGGCCTTGACGATGGCGTTGACCACCTTCTGCGACCACTCGGGGCGGTTGTTGAGGTCATGTTCGTGCATGAACACCACGCAACAGGCATGGTTGCGCCAGACATCGCCGGTAAAGCGCTGCACCCGGCCGACCTTCAGGTTCTCGGCCAGGGCGTTGAACGGTTCGGCGACGATGTAGCCGGCAATGCGCTTGCTGGCCAGGGCCGGGGGCATGTCCGACGGTGGCAGCACCAGCAGATTGACCTCGTTGGCGCCCAGCGCTGCGTTGGCCGGTTTGGACACGGGCGTGAGGCCGTTGTCGTTGAGCATCTGCTGCAGCACCACGTTGTGGATCGAGTACCAGAACGGAATGGCCACGGTCTTGCCGCCCAGCTGCTTCATGTCGGTGATGTCCGGCGCCACGGTCAGGCCCGAACCGCCGACATGGTTCCAGGCCACCACCTTGGCTGGCACCTTGCTGCCATAACGCGCCCACACGGTCATCGGCGACAACAGGTGGATGACGTTGACCTGGCCCGAAATGAACGCCTCGATCACCTGCGCCCAACTGCGTAGCAACACCGGTCGCTCGGCCTTGATGCCTTCGGCCTCGAACAGGCCGTTGTTGTGCGCCACCAGCAACGGCGTGGCGTCGGTGATCGGCAGGTAGCCAATGCGCACCGGCGCGTCCGGCTCGGCGGCCGCGCGCGCCTGCAGGCTCGACAGCAGCGGCAAGGCGCCGGCGGCGGTGAGCATGGCACTGAGCTTGAGGAAATCGCGACGCGAAGAAGTGGAGCAGCAGTCATCCATGCACATGGACAGCCTCCGAGGGCAACGAGGGAGAGGAAGGTTCGGCTGTGCGGCTTGCCCGCCGAAGGGTTTTGAGGATGTCGATGCGCAACGCGCCCAGTTCTTCGACCCGCTGCGCCCGCGGCTGCGGCAGGTCGATGTGCCATTGGCCGAGAACCTGCGCGGGGTGGTTGCCCAGTAGCAGAACCCGGTCGGACAACAGCAAGGCTTCGTCGATATCGTGGGTGATCAGTACCGCTGCGGTGTTGTGCGTGGCGATCAATTGCAAGAGCAACTGCTGCATGTCGGCACGGGTCACCTCGTCCAATGCTCCAAAGGGCTCATCGAGCAGCAGCACCTCGGGTTGGCGGGCCAGGCAACGGGCCAGCGCGGTGCGTTGAGCCATGCCGCCCGACAACTGCGCCGGGTATTGACTGCGCGCATGGGCCAGGCCCACGGCGGCGATCGCATGATCGATGCGCGCGCGGCGCTCGGCCGCGGCCAGCTTGGGCTGGCGGGCAAAATCCAGGCCGAAGGCGACATTCTTTTCCAGGCTCAGCCAGGGCAGCAGGCTGGGGTCCTGGAAGGCTACCGCCAGGCGTGGGTGAGGGCCTTGCAGGGGTTCGCCGTGCAGCCTTACGCTGCCACCGCGTGGTTGCTGCAAGCCGGCCAGCACCCGCAACAGGCTGGACTTGCCGACCCCGCTGGGGCCGAGGATGGTCACCACCTCCCCCGGCGCCAGCTGCAGGTCGAAGCGCGCCAGCACCTCCTGCCAGCCGCCGACACGTGGGTAGCCCAGGCTGATATCGCGTGCTTCGAGCAACGCTTGGCTCATACGTTGGCCGCCTGCCGGTGCAGTTCGGCGCGCAGTTGCACCAGGCTCGGGGTGACGATCGGCACGAACGCCGACTCACGCCAGCGGCGCGCGAAACCGGCACCGAATTCGTCCAGGTAAGCCTTGCCACCGCTGGCCTGCAGCTCTAGTTGGACGGCATCGGAGGCACATTCGGCCAGGGTGATGCGTAGCTTGAACAGCGCGGCCGGCTGGGTCTGAAAGCGCCCTTCAAGCACGCCGTGCTTGAGAGCGGCCACGGTGTTTTCCAGGCGCTCCTTGAGTACCTGGCGGTGCTCTTCGAGGAACGAAAGACGCCCATGCAGGTGTTCATGCACCTCGTCCAGCGAGCGCCGCGCCAGGCCGATGGCCATGCCGCACTGCAGGGCCAGAAATGCCGGGCGAACCTTGGGCAGGAACTCTCGGGCGTTTTCGTGTAGCAGCCAGTCGCGGCTCAGATCTACCTGATGGAATGCCAATGCGGCGGTATTGCTCGATTGCAGGCCCATCAGCGCCAGATCGTCCGAACGTTCCAGGCCGTGGGCGTCGGACGGGATAGCCAGCACGAACGGCGTGCCGCCCGCATCATCTTCGATGGCCGCTGCAACCACGAAGCCGCTCTTGCGCAGATTGGTCACCCAGTGCAGGCGCCCCTCGAGCGCCCAGCCATCGGCTTGCGGGCGGCCGCGCACCTGCAGTGCTTCGATGCCGGAGAGAAATTTCATGGCATTGGAAAGACCGGTGGCGCCCGCCTGCTCGCCCGTCAGCAGGCCCGGCATCAAGCGCTCGCGCAGCGCCTGGTTGGGGCTTTGCAGCAGGTATTCGATAAAGGCGCGCTGGCCCCAGCAAACGAACGCCGAGGCCAGTGAATGGCTGGCGATGGCGGCAATCGCCTCGACCGCGTCGGTCACTTCACCGCCGCTGCCTCCCAGTGCCGGGTCGACACCCACGCGCAGCAACTGCGACTCGGCGATTTGGGCCAGCACCAGGTGCGGGTCGCACTGGCCCTGGTCGATTGCTTCGGCATTGGCATCCAGCCACTGCGCAAATCCAGCATCAAGCATATCCCTACTCCTTTTGATAAGCAGGCGCCGTGGCGCTCTGTGCGGATTACGCAGGCTGCCAGCGGTACTTGCTCAGCTCGTCGTTGAGCGGCGTCTGGGCGAACACATTAGCAAAGTTGCACAGGGTTGCGAGGCTCACACCCAGAATCACTTCAAGCGCGTTGCCCTCGGTGAAGCCGGCTTCGCGAAACGCCTGGTAAGTGCCTTCGCTGACATTGCCACGGGTGGCGATGACTTCGCGGGCGAATGCGGCCAGGGTCTCATAGCGGGCGTCCGGCAGTTCGCCCCGGGCACGCAGGGCGTCGACCACTTCCTGCGGCAGCTTGGCCTTGTTCAGGGCCACGGCGGTGTGGCCGGCCACGCAGAAGTCGCAGCCGTGCTGGGTAGCAGCGATCAGTTGCACCACTTCACGCTCGGCCAGGGTCAGCTCGGACTTGCCGTTCAAGGCCGAGACGGTCACGTAGGTTTCCAGCGCCGCCGGGGCATTGGCCAGCACGCCGAGCAGGTTGGGGATGAAGCCTGAGTTCTTCTGGGCGTTCTCAAGGAACGGACGGGCCGCTTCCGGGGCGCTGTGCAGCGTGTGTAAAGTAATGCGCGAGGACATGGAGTGGACTCCTTCGGTGGGTGTCCCTACAGTCTGTTGGTTATAAGAATTACCCTCCATATTCATCAGTCGCCTTTCCTTGCTCCAGAGTCTTTGAATTAGATGATTTCATCCAGCCACCTCGTCGATTGGTTATTAGAAGGGCTGGAGCTCGACGCCAGCCTGTTCCATGTCGGGCGCTATTGCGGTGGCTGGCACGCCAGTACCCAAGGCATGGGCCGCGCCAGTTTTCACCTGGTGGTACAAGGGCATTGCTGGCTGCACATCGACGGGAAGGCTGATGCCGTGCGCCTGGAGGCCGGGGATGCGGTGTTTCTGCTGCGTGACTTGGCTTATCGATTGTCCAGCGACCAAGACCCGCTGAGTGCTTGCGCCCAGCCGCGGCAAACGATGCAGGTGCTGAATGCCGACGCCGGTGATGGCGTGGGGCTGGTGTGTGGATTCTTCGATTTTCGCCCGGGGCTGTCATCACTGATCGTCGAGGGCCTGGCTGATTGGATCGTGCTGCGCGCTGATGAGCCGGACGCACATGCCGCACGTGCGTTGTTCGAACTGATCCTGGAAGAATGCCGACGCTCGCCCTCGCAGACATTGCTGGAGCGCCTGACCCACCTGCTGTTCCTGTATGTGCTGCGCCAGCAGGTGCATGGCGGGCAGGCGCTCGGCGGGCTGGTCGCCCTCGCCCGCCAACCAGCGTTTGCCGGGTTGCTGGCGCAACTGATCGAACAACCTGGGCAGGCCTGGACACTGGAAAGCATGGCGGCGTGCACGGGCCTGTCACGGTCGGCGTTTTTCAAACGCTTCGTGGATGTGGCCGGGCAGTCACCGGGGCAGGTGCTGCTGGCCTTGCGCATGCGACATGCCTGTCAATTGCTGCAGGCGGGCAACACCGTTGAGCAAGTGGGTGCTCAGGTGGGGTATCAGTCGGTGGCGGCATTCACCCGCGCGTTTGCCAAAGCGGTGGGCGTGCAGCCAGGGGCGTACCGCAGGCAGCACGAGGCGCGCTGAGGGCTCACCGCCTTTTCAAGACTGGCTGGCAGGGATCCGCCGCTCGCCCATCCAGTCATTGACCTGCTGGCCAAATTCCGCAGGCGCCTTGCGCCCGAAGCGCCGCGCCAGGTCGAGAATGGTCTGTTGCGCCAGCGCCTCTTCCATACGCTTCTGCGCCCCCAGCATCACGGCATGAATTGCACAGGTGCCTTCGGTCGCCCAGCCGGGTGGCGAGCCTTCGAACAACGTGCAGCGGCCGCGGATTTCACGGCAGTCGAAGATCTTCTTCGGCCCATCGATGGCATTGACGATATCCAGCACGGTGATCTCGTCCGACGGCCGGGCCAGACGAAAGCCGCCACGCACCCCTTCGGTCGCAGCGACCAGCTTGGCACGGGCCAGCTTGGTGAAGACCTTGGCCAGGTACTCCTGGGGCACGCCCTGCAGCTCGGCCAGATCGCGCACGCTGGACTCGCGGGTATCCCCGCGCTCGTCCACCAGGTACAGCAGGCAATGGATGCCGTATTCGACACCCGCACTGTAGAGCGACATATCAATCTCCGACTAGATTTGTCGCAAATAGTACGCTGATCCCTACACATTGGCAAAGTGTAAAAGCCCCGCTCGTCGCCATGCAAACCCAGCAAAAGCACCTCGTAAGCCCTACAAAATGCGCTTTTCGGCGATTTCCTCGCAGGCAGGGCCAAGCGCTCGATGCAAAAAAAGCTTGCAGCCCATAACTACGATCAATACAGTCGTAGTTATTCGAGAGACACATAAACCCTCGATGCCCCATTACCCAAGGAGCACCTTCATGAAATCGAACATCCTGATCATCGGTGCCGGCTTTGCCGGTGTATGGAGCGCCCTGAGCGCCGCCCGCCTGCTCGACCAG
Organism: Pseudomonas sp. NPDC089752; assembly: GCF_044748725.1. NCBI lineage: Bacteria > Pseudomonadati > Pseudomonadota > Gammaproteobacteria > Pseudomonadales > Pseudomonadaceae > Pseudomonas > Pseudomonas sp. NPDC089752. The sequence goes on along the minus strand of NZ_JBIVGP010000001.1, from coordinate 519,873 downwards.
GCCCAGCGCGACGACCTGAGCATCAGCGTGCTGGCCCCTCAGCCGGAACTGCGCATCCGCCCGCGCTTCTACGAAGCCGACGTGCATGGCATGAAGGCGCCGCTGGGTGAGTTGTTCAAAGCCGTGGGCGTAGAGTTCATCGAAGGCCATGCCCAGGAAATCGACAGCGAAGCGCGCAGCGTCAGCTTCACCGACGCCAACGGCCAACCGCAGCAGATCGCCTATGACCGCCTGATCCTCGCCGCCGGCAGCCAGGTGGCGCGCCCGGCAGTCCCAGGCTTGGCCGAACACACCTTCGATGTCGACCAGATGGAGTCGGCCGTGCGCCTTGAGCAGCACCTGGCAGGCCTGGCTGCCCTGCCCGCCTCGCCGGCACGCAACACCGTGGTGGTGTGCGGCGGTGGCTTTACCGGTATCGAGACCGCGACTGAAATGCCGGACCGCTTGCGTGCCGTGCTCGGCGACGCCGCCGTGCGCGTGCTGGTGGTCGACCGTGGCGCCAAGGTTGGCGCAGCGTTGGGCGCGGGCATCACCCCAGCAATCGTCGCCGCCTGCGAGCAGGCGGGTGTCGAATGGCTGGCTGGTACCTCGGTGGTCGCAGTCGATGCCGGTGGCGTGACCCTGGACAACGGCGAGTACATCGCCAGCAAGACCGTCATCTGGACCGTGGGCGTCAAGGCCAGCCCGCTGACTGCGCAGGTGGCCGGCGAGCGCGACCACTTTGGCCGCCTCAAGGTCGACGACCACCTCAAGGTCATCGGCCAGGCACACATCTACGCCACCGGCGACACCGCCTGGGCCGCCGTCGACGAGTTGGGCAACCATGCCCTGATGACCTGCCAGCACGCCATCCCCATGGGCCGCCACTCTGGCAACAACGCCATGGCCGACCTGCTCGGCGAACAGCCGGTGATCTACCGCCAGCCCAAGTACGTCACCTGCCTGGACCTCGGTGGCTGGGGCGCGGCGTTCAGCGAAGGCTGGGAGCGCGAGCTGAAACTCGAAGGCCAGGAAGGCAAGACTCTCAAGCGCCAGATCAACGGCATCTGGATCTACCCGCCAGCTGCTGATCGCGCCTTGGCCCTGGCGGCCGCAAATCCGGCAATCGCCATCGTTTAACGGCAATTTCCTGACAAAACCGTCAACAAATGACGGTTTTGTCAGTTCTGGTCGTTACATTGAATGACTGGTCAATAATGGTGGCCATATGGCATCATTCAAATCAAAAACTGTTCAAGAGGGTGAGGCACACACTTAAATCCGCAGCGCATCGAGAGCCTGGCATCACCCCGGTGACCCGGCCTTCCGTCCATGCTCTTGACGCCTGCACGCCACCGTCAAGGAGCATTCCATGTTACGGAATATGAAGATCGGCACTCGCGCGGCAAGCGCATTCGCCCTGTTGGGCGTTCTTGTCCTGTCCATGGGCCTTACCGCACTCTACGAGACCCGGCAGATGGACAAGGCCACGGATGAAATCCGCGTGACCTGGATGCCCGCCGTGGTCGCCCTCGGTGAAATCAGCACCAACCTCGGCCGCGCCCGCGCCGTCACATTGCGCGCCGCGCTGGATGACAGCCCCAGCGAGCGCCTGCGCAATATCGACCTGCTCAAAGGCATCAACCAACAGCTCAACGATGGCCTGAAAGACTATGAGGCCACCATCATCGCCGCTGATGACCGTGCCTTGTTCAACGCCTTCAACGCCGCCCACCAGCAATACCTCGACCTGCAGTCCAGGGTGCTGCAGGACATCGCTGCCGGCCGCATGGCCGAAGCCAAGCAGCAGATCGCCGGCCCACTCTCCCAGTACGCCGACAGCATGATGAAAGCCATGAGCGCGCTGATCACCTATAACGGCAAAGGTGCCGAACTAGCCTCACAGCGCAGCAGTGATGTGGCCGATGAAGCTTTTATTGCCGTCATTGGCGCGCTGCTGGTGATCATGCTCGCCCTGGCCGCCATTGCCACCGCCCTCACCCGCAGCATCGTCGTGCCGTTGGCCGATGCCGTGGCCGTGGCCGAACGCGTGGCCACCGGCGACCTGACCCAGGACATCCAGGTCATCGGCCGCGATGAGCCAGCCCTGCTGCTGCGTGCCCTGAGCCGCATGCAGGCCAGCCTGCGCGACACCCTGCGCAAGATCGCCGCCTCGTCCGACCAACTGGCCTCAGCCTCGGAAGAGCTGCACACCGTGACGGAAGACACCAGCCGCGGCCTGCACCAGCAAAGCGCGGAAATCGATCAGGCGGCCACCGCTGTCAACCAGATGACCGCAGCCGTCGAAGAAGTGGCGAACAATGCGGTGAGCACTGCCGACGCCTCCCAGGGCGCCGACCGCACTACCCGCGATGGCCGCGAACAGGTCAACCAGGCGCTGGCCTCGATCCAGCACCTGGTCGATGACGTCACCGGCACCTCTGCCGAGATCGAACAGCTGGCCAGCAATGCCAACGAGATCAGCCGCGTGCTCGATGTGATCGGTGCGATTGCCGGGCAGACCAACCTGTTGGCGCTTAACGCTGCCATCGAAGCCGCGCGTGCTGGTGAGGCCGGCCGTGGATTTGCCGTGGTCGCTGACGAGGTGCGTGCCCTCGCCCACCGCACCCAGCAGTCCACTGCGGAAATTGAGCAGATGATCGCCGGGATCCAGAATGGCACCGAGCGTGCGGTGACGGCCATGCACAGCAGCCAGGGCCGGGCAACCGGCACGCTGGAAGTGGCACAGGGTGCCGGGCAGGCGCTGGAGGTAATTGCCGAGGCCATCGCGTCGATCAACCAGCGCAACCTGGTGATCGCCAGTGCTTCGGAGGAACAGGCGCAGGTGGCGCGGGAGGTGGATCGCAACCTGGTGAACATTCGCGATCTGGCGATGCAGACCTCGGCGGGGGCCAACCAGACCAGTGCGGCGGCGCAGGATTTGTCGCGTTTGGCGGTGGATTTGAACGGGATGGTGGCGCAGTTCAAGGTTTGATCTAAAACAGCTGGGGCCGCTTTGCGACCCATTCGCGGGGCAAGCCCGCTCCCACAGATACCGCGCAATCTCCAGGACTGTGGGGCACTTGTGGGAGCGGGCTTGCCCCGCGAATGGGCTGCAAAGCAGCCCCATCATTGGCCTCAATCGTTGACGCTAACAGCCCGCACAGCCTTCTCAGCCTTACTCCGCGTAGCCAGGCAATAATAAAGCGGCACCGTTACGATCAACCCAAACAGCCAGGACAAATCCGCCCCGTCGACAATATTCGAATACGGCCCCACATACAGCGCCGTATTGGCAAACGGCAGCTGCACCAGAATCCCGCACGCATAGGCAATGATCGCGTGATGGTTGAAGCGCCCATAGATCCCGCCATCGGCGCGGAAGATCGAGGCAATGTCGTACTGGCCCTTCTTGATCAGGTAGAAGTCGATCAGGTTGATCGAAGCCCACGGCACCAGCACCAGCAGCAGTGCCAGGATCAAGCCGATGAACTGGCCGATGAAGTCTGCCGAAGCGTTCAGCGCAACCAGGCCACACGCCACCAGAATCACCGTCGCCAAGACCACCCGCACCTTGATGCTGGGCGTCCACTGCGCCGCAAAGGTCTGGATCGCGGTAACGATCGACAGCACCGCGCCATACAGGTTGAGGGCGTTGTGGCTGATGATGTTGAGCAAGAACAGCACCATCAGGATCGGGCCCAGCCAGCCAGTGGCCTGCTTGACCGCGTCCATCGCATCAGTGCCTTCTGGCACGCACAGCACCGCCACCGCACCAAAGCTGAAGCACAGGATGGTGCCCAACGTGGCGCCGAAATAGGTCGCCCAGAACGGCTTGGCAATCCCCACTTCCTTGGGCAGGTAACGCGAGTAGTCGGAGGTGTAGGGCGAAAAGCTGATCTGCCAGATGGTGCCCAGCGATACGGTGGCGATGAAGCCCGACAGGTTGAACGCACCACGGCTGAAGAAGTCGCCCGGCAGCTCCTGGATGAACATCATGATGAAGCCGGCCAGCAGCGCCGAGCCCATCACCCAGGTGCCGATACGGTTGAGGATATGGATGAAGCGGTAGCCAATCACACCGATGGCCGTCGCGCTCAGGGCGCCGATCACGATCGCCCCCGACATCGGAACGCTTGGGGCGATGCCGTGGATGGTCTTGCCGGCCAGGACGATGTTGGAAATGAAGAAGCCAACATAGATCAACGCGGTGAAGAACACGATCAGCAAGGCGCCGTAACGGCCGAATTGGCCGCGGCTCTGCACCATCTGTGGAATGCCCAGCTGCGGTCCCTGCGCAGACGCCAGGGCGATGACCACGCCCCCGATCAGATGGCCCAGCACGATGGCGATCAGCCCCCACAACAGGTTCAGGTGGAATACCTGGACCACCATGGCGCCGGTGACGATGGGCAGTGGCGCGATGTTGGTGCTGAACCAGAGGGTGAACAGGTCGCGCGCCTTCCCGTGGCGCTCGGCAGGTGGAACGTAATCGACCGTGTGATTCTCGACAAACTGGTGTTGCGATGACGGTTGGGACATGGTTTTCAGCTCGAAAGGTCGTTTTTATCTTTGTAAGGAAACCGCGTCTAGGCGGCCTCTCAGCTGCGGACCATATTATGGTATTCCAAACTTTTGACAACACTGCTTCGGCTTAAAAAACTGTAACTGATCCGGTTCAGCAACCGCCGCCAAGCCCCGACAGTTTGTTAGAGGCCCCTATCCATGCGGCTTTGCGCCATTCATCGTGATTCTGTCGCGCTGGAAAATTCCGCTTGCAAATCGAGTATTACGGTATACCATCAGACACATCAACGATAAAAAGCGGCCCACCGCTGCCCCATTCGAGGTACACGCCATGATCGACGCAACCGTCTACAAGAACGTCCTGGGCTCCTTCCCGTCCGGCGTCACCGTCATCACCACCCTGGACGACGACGGCTCGATCGTCGGCCTCACCGCGAGCGCCTTCTCTTCCCTGTCGATGGACCCGCCGCTGGTGTTGTTCTGCCCCAACTACAGCTCCGACTCCTACCCTGTGCTGATCAAGAACAAGCGCTTTGCCATTCACTTGCTCTCCGGTGAACAGCAGGCCGAAGCCTACGCTTTCGCCAAAAAAGGCAAGGACAAGGCCGCCGGCATCGAGTGGACCCTGAGCGAGCTGGGCAACCCTATCCTGGCCGGTGCGACCGCCGTGATCGAATGCGAGCTGTGGCGTGAATACGAAGGCGGTGACCACGCCATCATGGTGGGCAAGGTGCACAACCTGATCGTCCCAGAGCAAGCCCCACGGCCGATGGTGTACTGCCGCGGCAAGATGGCCAGCCTGCCCGCCTTCGCCTGAAGCGCCTAGCCTAATTACTGACGCCTGGTGCGCCAGGCGAGACTTTCAAGCTCCGAGGAATGCCCCATGAAATTTTCGTTGTTCGTGCACATGGAACGTTGGGATGAACAGGTCAGCCATCGCCAGCTGTTCGAAGACCTGACCGAACTGACCCTCATGGCCGAGCACGGCGGTTTCAGCACCGTGTGGATCGGCGAACACCACGCCATGGAATACACCATCTCGCCCAGCCCGATGCCGCTGCTGGCCTACCTCGCCGCGCGTACCGAGAAGATCCGCCTGGGCGCCGGCACCATCATTGCGCCGTTCTGGAACCCGATCCGCGTGGCCGGCGAATGCGCCTTGCTCGACGTGATCAGCAATGGCCGCATGGAAGTGGGCCTGGCCCGCGGCGCCTACCAGTTCGAATTCGACCGTATGGCCAATGGCATGCCGGCCACCGACGGCGGTAAGGCCCTGCGTGAAATGGTCCCGGTGGTGCGCAAGCTGTGGGAAGGCGACTACGCCCATGAAGGCGAGGTCTACAAGTTCCCTACCTCTACCAGCGTACCGAAGCCGTTCAACGCCACGCCGCCGATGTGGATCGCCGCCCGTGACCCGGACTCGCACAACTTCGCCGTGGCCAACGGCTGCAACGTGATGGTCACGCCGCTGATGAAGGGCGACGAAGAAGTACTGGACCTGAAGAACAAGTTCCAGGCCGCGCTGGACAACAACCCAGATGTGCCGCGCCCACAACTGATGGTGCTGCGCCACACCCACGTGCACAGCCCATCCGAGCCCGAGGGCTGGAAAGTCGGCGCCCAGGCCATCTCCCGGTTCTACCGCACCTTCGATGCCTGGTTCGGCAACAAGACCGTGCCGGTCAATGGCTTCCTGGAGCCGAGCCCTGAGTCCAAGTTTGCCGAAGTGCCGGCGTTCCAGCTGGAGAACATCCGCAAGAACACCATGATCGGCACCCCGGAAGAGATCATCGCGCGCATCAAGTACTACCAGGAACTGGGCGTCGACGAGTTCAGCTTCTGGTGCGACAACAGCCTGCCCCACGCCGAGAAGAAGAAGTCGCTCGAACTGTTCATCAAGGAAGTGGTGCCGGCGTTCGCCTGAATTCCCATTGCCTGAAGTAGTTGCGGGATCAGCCCGCTCCCGGCGGCCCGCGTGGCCCTCGTGAGCGGGCGTTTTTTTGGGGTGTATGCCTTGGGTTTTTGCAGGGTGATTGAGACCGAGCGCCGCCCGCGCGGCGCATCGCGAGCAACGCTCGCTCCTACGTTTGTTTCTGGCCAATTTCGTCTGTGGAATTTGTGCGCGACCGCCTTGGTGCTGACGCGTAATCGAGTCGCACAATCAAAGGGTTCGCGCACGTCTGTCACAGGCGTTACTGGCCAGAAACAAACGTAGGAGCGAGCGTTGCTCGCGATGCGCCGCGCGGGCGGCGCTCGATCTATGCACCACCGCAAACCCCAAGCCAGGCCATTACTAACAAACGCCAGCCTTTCGTCCCCCAGCAAGAGATTTTTCCACCCCCCTCTTGCACAACAAATATTATGGTATACCATCAGACAACAAGAGCTGATAACCCTCACCAGGAGCCACCCATGAGTTTCGAAATCCGCAAGATCGTCACCTACTCCGAAGAGACCCGCATCGAAGGCGGCAAGGCCACCGACAAGCCGGTGACCATGGTCGGCCTGGCCGTGGTCATCAAGAACCCATGGGCCGGTCGCGGTTTCGTTGAAGATCTGAAGCCGGAAATCCGCGCCAACTGCTCCGAGCTGGGTGCGCTGATGGTCGAGCGCCTGACCGCCGCCATCGGCGGTGCCGACAAGATCGAAGCCTACGGTAAAGCTGCCGTGGTCGGCGCCGATGGCGAAATCGAACACGCCTCGGCGGTCATTCACACCCTGCGCTTCGGCAACCACTACCGCGAAGCGGTGCAAGCCAAGAGCTACCTGAGCTTCACCAACAAGCGCGGCGGCCCGGGCACCTCGATCCAGATCCCGATGATGCAGAAGGACGACGAAGGCCTGCGTTCGCACTACATCACCCTGGAAATGCAGATCGAAGACGCCCCGCGTGCCGACGAAATCGTCGTGGTCCTGGGCGCCGCCGACGGTGGCCGCCTGCACCCACGCATCGGCAACCGCTACATCGACCTGGAAGAACTGGCTGCCGAAAAAGCCAACGCTCAATAACAACAACCAAGACGGGCCTGGGCGTGGCGTGAATACCCGCCGCGCCCGACCTTCAAGGAGCGCCCTCCATGATTCAGCCTGTCGCTGAACGTACACCGGCCGGCACCAGCTACCTGGTCCAAGGCCAGGGCCAACCCGTGGTGCTGATCCACGGCGTGGGCCTGAACAAGGAAATGTGGGGCGGGCAGTTCGTGGGCCTGGCCAACGACTACCGCGTCATCGCCTACGATATGCTCGGCCACGGGCAGAGCGCGCTGCCTGCCGCCGACACCGGTCTGGAAGGCTACGCCGCGCAACTGGCGGAGCTGCTCGACCACCTGCAGATTACCCAGGCGACCGTGATCGGTTTCTCCATGGGTGGCCTGGTTGCACGCGCCTTTGCACTCAATTACCCGCAGCGCCTGTCTGCGCTGGTGGTGCTCAACAGCGTGTTCAACCGCACCCCGGAACAGAGCGCCGGCGTCATCGCCCGCGCCGCCCAGGCTGCCGAACAAGGCCCTGACGCCAATGTCGATGCCGCCCTCGACCGCTGGTTCAGCCGTGAATACAAGGCCGCCAACCCGGCGCAGGTCGCCGCGATTCGCCAAGTGCTGGCGAGCAACGACCCGCAGGGCTATCACACCACTTACTCGCTGTTCGCCACCCAGGACATGTACCGCGCAGGCGACCTGGGCAGCATTCAGGTGCCAACGCTGATCGCCACCGGCGAACTCGACTCGGGCTCCACGCCGGCCATGACCCGCCAGCTCGCCGCCAGCATTCCCGGCGCGCAGAGCGTGGTCCTCGCCGAGCAACGGCATATGATGCCGGTGGAAGCTCCGCGCGAAGTCAACAAGATGCTGCTGGACTTCCTTAAAGAAGCCCGCACCCTCACCGAATCCGCCAAGGGGATTGTTGCATGACCCTCGTTCGTTTCCAGATGTGCATCGACGGCCAATGGCTCGATGCCCAGAGCGGCAAGACCTTCGACAGCCTCAACCCGGCCAGCGCCCAAGCCTGGGCGCAACTGCCCGACGCCGACGAAGCCGATGTGGAACTGGCCGTGCAGGCCGCCCAGCGTGCTTTCGACAGCAAGGCCTGGCGCAGCATCACCGCCACCGCGCGGGGCAAACTGCTGCGTCGCCTGGGCGATCTGATTGCCGAAAACAAAGAACACCTGGCCCAGCTGGAAAGCCGTGACAACGGCAAGCTGATCCGCGAAACCCGCGGCCAGGTCGGCTACCTGCCGGAGTTCTTCCACTACACCGCGGGCCTGGCCGACAAGCTCGAAGGCGGCACCCTGCCGCTGGACAAGCCGGACCTGTTCGCCTACACCGTGCACGAGCCAATCGGCGTTGTGGCCGGGATCATCCCGTGGAACAGCCCGCTGTACCTGACCGCGATCAAGCTGGCCCCGGCCTTGGCTGCTGGCAACACCATCGTGCTCAAGCCGTCCGAGCATGCCTCGGCGACCATCCTCGAACTGGCCCGCCTGGCGCTGGAAGCCGGCTTCCCGCCAGGCGTGGTCAACGTGGTCACCGGCTACGGCCCAAGCACCGGCGCGGCGCTGACCCGCCACCCGCTGGTGCGCAAGATCGCCTTCACCGGCGGCGCCGCCACCGCCCGCCATGTGGTGCGCAGCAGCGCCGAGAACTTCGCCAAGCTGTCGCTGGAGCTGGGCGGCAAGTCGCCCAACATCATCTTCGCCGACGCGGACCTGGACAGCGCCATCAATGGTGCGGTGGCCGGCATCTATGCCGCCTCCGGGCAGAGCTGCGTGGCCGGCTCGCGCCTGCTGGTGCAAGACGAGATCTTCGACGAATTCGTCGCCCGCCTGGTCGAGCGCGCCAAGCGCATCAAGATCGGCAACCCGCAAGATGACGCCAGCGAAATGGGCCCGATGGCCACCGCCCAGCAACTGGCCGTGGTCGAAGGGCTGGTCGCCGCCGCCAAGGCCGAAGGAGCCAAGCTGCACCTGGGCGGCAAGCGCGCCGAGGTCGAGGGTGACGGCTGGTTCTACGAGCCGACCCTGTTCGAGTGCGACAGCAACTCGATGACCATCATGCAGGAAGAGGTATTCGGCCCGGTCGCGGCGGTCATCCGCTTCAAGACCGAAGAAGAAGCCCTGGAGATCGCCAACGACTCGCAGTTCGGCCTGGCCGCCGGCATCTGGACCCGCGACCTGGGCCGTGCTCACCGCCTGGCCCGCGACGTGCGTTCGGGGATCATCTGGGTCAACACCTACCGCGCGGTGTCGGCCATGGCGCCGATCGGCGGCTTCAAGAACAGCGGCTACGGCCGTGAAAGCGGCATCGATTCGGTGCTCGCCTATACCGAGCTGAAGACCGTGTGGATCAACCTTTCCACCGCGCCGATGCCCGACCCGTTCGTGATGCGCTAAGAGGTAATACAAGATGATCGAACCCGGCATCTACAAAGACGTGATGGGCTCCTTCCCGTCCGGGGTCACGGTGGTCACCACCCTGGACGCCGACGGCGGCATCGTCGGCATCACCGCCAGCGCGTTCAGCGCGCTGTCGATCGACCCGGCGCTGGTGCTGTTCTGCCCCAATTACGCCTCCGACACCTACCCGATCCTGCGTGACAGCAAGCAGTTCGCGATCCACCTGCTGTCCGCCGACCAGACCGCCGAGGCCTATGCCTTCGCCGGCAAGGGCAAGGACAAGGCCAACGGCATCGACTGGCACCTTAGCGAGCTGGGCAACCCGTTGCTGGCCAAGGCCACGGCGATCATCGAGTGTGAACTGTGGCGCGAGTACGACGGCGGCGATCACGCGATCATCGTCGGCGCGGTGAAGAACCTGGTGCTGCCGGCCGACCCCGCCACGCCGATGGTCTACCACAAAGGCAAGCTGGGCGCCCTGCCCCCGCTTGGCTGATACACCGTGCGGGCCTTTTCGCGGGACCAGCCCGCTCCCACAGGTACTGCAAAGGTTTCGAGAACTGTTCAGTACCTGTGGGAGCGGGCTTGCCCCGCGAAGAAGCCACCGCCGATCCCCCTGTTTTTAGGGGCCGCGCGACCTTCTCACCCTTGGTTGCGGCCCCTGTTTTGATTCGGAGCTAGGCAATGAGCAACGAAAAGTACGAGAAAGGCCTGCAGATCCGCACCCAGGTGCTGGGCGAAGAATATGTGAACCGCTCGATCCAGAACGCCGACGAATTCACCAAGCCGTTGCAGGAGCTGGTCACCGAGTATTGCTGGGGCCATGTCTGGGGCCGTGATGGCTTGTCGCTCAAAGAGCGCAGCATGATAAACTTGGCCATGATTTCCGCGCTCAACCGGCCCCACGAGCTCAAGCTGCACATTCGCGGCGCATTGCGTAATGGCCTGAGCCGTGAACAGATTCGCGAGATCCTGCTCCAGGTCGGCATTTATTGCGGCGTGCCCGCGGCGGTGGACAGTTTCCGCCTGGCCCGCGAGGCGTTCGCTGAAGCCGATGCGGAGTCAACCCGTTAACAACGGGCTGTTCGAACCACTGCAAGGAGTGCCTCGGTTCAGGGGGCTCCGCGATGTTGGCGCAACAGCCTCATAAAGAGCGCACCTGATGAAACGCCAGCCACTCGACGACAGCTTCAAGGTCAACCGCAACCCCGTTACCCTGCGTGAAATCGTGCTCGACAAGCTGCGCGGCGCGATCATGAACTTCCATCTGCTCCCAGGCGACCGCCTGGTCGAGCGCGATCTCTGCGACCGCCTTGGCGTCAGCCGCACCTCGGTGCGCGAAGCGTTGCGCCACCTGGAGTCCGAAGGCCTGGTGGAGTTCGCCGACGCCAAAGGCCCGCGCGTTGCCATCATCACCCTGGAAGACGCCCGCGACATCTACGAGCTGCGCTGCGTGCTCGAAGGCCTGATCGTGCAGCTGTTCACCCTCAACGCCAAGGCCAAGGACATCCGGGCACTGGAGCGGGCGCTGGAGCTCAACCGCGAGGCGCTGGAAGAAGGCGAACTGCAGCAGGTGCTGGATTCGGTGCAAGGCTTCTACGACGTGCTCCTGGAAGGCTCCGGCAACCAGGTCGCGGCTCAGCAATTGCGCCAGTTGCAGGCACGCATCAGCTACCTGCGCGCCACTTCGGTGTCGCAGGAAAACCGCCGCGGCGCCAGCAACCGTGAAATGGAAAAGATCGTCGAGGCAATCAAGGGCGGCGACCCGCTGGTAGCCCACCAGGCCTCGGTCGATCACGTCCGCGCCGCCGCGAAAGTGGCCCTGGACTACCTGCGCCAGAAGCAGGACGACAACACCAAGGTGCGCGACATGGTCGAGCCCCTGGCCCTGAAGGATCCACGTATATAAGACCCGCATAGGCCGCTGATCATGCCCAACGCCCCGCGCTACTGCCCGCACTGCACCACGGAACTGGCCCGGGGCGTTCCCACTGGCGATACCCACGAACGCCTGCACTGTGCCGGTTGCGGCTACATCCACTACATCAATCCGAAGATCATCGCCGGCTGCATCATCGAGCGCGATGGCAAGTATCTGCTGTGCCAGCGAGCGATACCGCCACGCCCAGGCACCTGGACCTTGCCCGCCGGCTTCATGGAGGCCGGCGAAACCACCGAGCAGGCGGCGCTGCGCGAGGTGTGGGAAGAAAGCGGCGTGCGCGGTGAAATCGTCTCGCCCTACTCCATTTTCAGCGTGGCGAAGATCAGCGAGGTTTACATCATCTTCCGCGCCATCGCCACCGAAGAGACCGGGCAGTACGGGCCGGAAACGCTTGATTACAAGTTCTTCGCGCCGGACGAGATTCCCTGGGAAGAGATCTACTACCCGGCGATTCGGCAGATTCTCGAGCGCTACATCCTTGAGCGTCAGGCTGGGGTCTATGGGATCTACATGGGCAATGACGATACCGGCAAGGTGCATTTTATTCGCTGAGCCTGGGCGGGCCTGTTCGCGGATGAATCCGCTCCTACGGGTTCCGCGCCTGTAGGCGCGGATTCATCCGCGAAGAGGCCCGCCCAGACGACACAAACCCCTCGCCAATTCACCATTCTCAGTGCACCCTTATCCTCCCAGGCAAAGGATCGGCGAAAACACATGGCGAAATGGCTAGACGGCGGCGGGCTCATGGCCGAGCGCATCCGCCAGCACGACTGGAGCAGCACCCCGCTTGGCCCGCTGGAGGCCTGGCCAGGCACACTCAAGACAACGGTTGCCCTGTGCCTGGCCTCGCGCTTCCCGCAAGCGGTGCTCTGGGGCGAAGAGTTGATCACCTTGTACAACGACGCCTTCGCACCGATCCTGGGCTGCAAACCGCTGGCGCTGGGCCGCCCGTTCAGCGAGGTGTGGCAAGAAGCCTGGTCCGACATCGGCGCCATGGCCGACCGCGCCCTGGCCGGCGAAGCGGTGTACATCGAAGATTTCCCGCTGATCATCGACCGCAATGGTGGCCCGGAGCGTGCCTATTTCACTTTCTGCTACAGCCCGATCCGTGGCGAGGACGGCAGCGTGCTGGGCATGCTCGACACAGTGACCGAGACCACCACCAGCGTGGTCAACAGCCAGCGCCTGAACTTCCTCGACAGCCTGGGCCGGGAAGTGGCCAACGCCACCGATCCGGAGCGGATCATGGCCATCACCACACGCAAGCTGGTGGAGCACCTGCAATTGTCCAGCTGCGCCTATGCGGTGATGGATGCCGACCAGGATGGCTTCAATATCTGTGGCGACGCGGTCGCCACCGGCTCACCGCGATTGATCGGCCAGTATCGCCTGGCCGATTTCGGTCGCCTGGCCGTCAGCCGTCTGCGGGCCGGCGAGGCACTGGTAATCAATGACAACCTCTCCGAACTGCCCGCCGATGAAGCCGCCACCTTCCAGGCCATTGGCATCACCGCGACCATCTGCATGCCGCTGATCAAGGACGGTCGGCTGACCGCACTGATGGCGATCCACGACAAGGTGGCGCGGGTCTGGACCGGTTATGACCTGCGCTTGATCAGCGAAGTGACCGAACGTTGCTGGTCGCACATCCAGCGGGTCCAGGCCCATGCCGAAGTGCGCGAGGCGATGGCGGCGCTTGAGGCGCTCAATGCCACGCTGGAGCATCGTGTCGAAGAACGCACCACCCAGCTGCTGCACACCGAGGCTATCCTGCGCCAAGCGCAGAAACTCGAAGCCATCGGCCAGCTCACTGGCGGCGTTGCCCATGACTTCAACAACCTGCTGACCATCATCCGTTCGTCACTGCACTTCCTGCAGCGCCCAAACCTCGACGAAGCCCGCCGCGAGCGTTACCTGAAGACCATGGCCGACACCGTCGACCGCGGTGCCAAGCTGACCGGGCAACTGCTCGCCTTCGCCCGCCGGCAGGCCTTGAGCCCGCAAGTGTTCGAGGCCGGGCCACGGCTACAGGCCATGGCCGACATGATCGATACGGCCACCGGAGCGCGAATCCAGGTAAAGCTGGAATTACCAGCAGTCCCTTGCCACATCCGTGCCGACCTCAGCCAGCTCGAGACCGCAGTGATCAACCTCATGCTCAATGGCCGCGATGCAATTGCCGGCGAAGGTATCTTGCGTCTGCGTCTGCAAGCTGACCAGCTCATGCCGGGCTTACGTGGGCAGCCTGCTCAAGAAGGGCCATTCGCGGCCATTTCGGTGATGGACAGTGGCGTCGGCATCGCGGCAGCGTTGCTCGATCGCATCTTCGACCCCTTCTTCACCACCAAGGCACCCGGCGCGGGAACCGGGCTTGGTCTGTCGCAGGTGTTCGGTTTTGCCAAGCAGTCCGGTGGCGATGTCGAGGTGACCAGCGTCGAGGGTCAGGGCACGACGTTCACCCTTTACTTGCCACAAGCGGCGCCGCCGACCGAACCCGCCGATACGGCCGTCATCCCCAGCCAGCCCGAGATGGGCGGTGAGCGACGGCGGATCCTGGTGGTTGAAGATAACCCCGACCTCGGCACCTTCACTGCGCAAATTCTTGAAGACCACGGCTACCGGATCAGTTGGGCAAAATCGGCGGAAGACGCCTTGGCACAGTTGGCCGGCGAGGCAGGAGAGTTCGATGCGGTTTTTTCCGATGTCGTGATGCCAGGCATGGGCGGCCTGGCGCTCGCCCGCGAGCTGCGGCGCCAGCGCCCGCAGCTGCCGGTGATCCTGACGTCGGGCTATAGCGACGCAATTGCCGAAGGCGGCCACCAGGGATTTCCCTTCCTGGCCAAGCCGTATTCGGCCGAACAGGTGTGCCAGATGCTTGGTAACGTGTTGGGTGGCTGAATAGCCGTCAACGCAGGTTAGCCAGCAAGCTCGCCACACTCTGCGCCAACTCGGCGCGACGGTAGGGCTTGCGCAACACCTCGAAGCCCTTGAGCTCCCGGGGCGTCAGGTTGGCGTAGCCGGTGATGATCAACACCGGCAAGTCTGCCTGACGCTCGCGCATAAGCTGGGCGAAACGAACGCCGGTCATCTCCGCCATGACGTGGTCGGTCACCAGTACGTCCGGCAGCCAGCCCTGCTCTACCAGTTGCAGTGCTGCCGCGGCGCTGGCGGCCTCGGTCACCTGGTAACCCAGATCGCGCAGTTGCAGCGCCGTTGCGTGGCGCACGATTTCTTCATCGTCCACCAGCAACACCCGGCTGGCACGGGCGGCCAGCGGCACGTCGGCCATTTCACCGTCTCGGCAGACTGCCGCGACATCGCTGACTGGCAGCCACAACGTGGCCACAGTCCCCTCGCCCTGATGCGAACTGATCTGGAAACCACCGCCCGACTGCACGGCCAGGCCCTGCACCATTGGCAAACCAAGGCCGGTGCCCTTGCCTACGCCTTTGGTGGAGTAGAACGGCTCGATGCATCGGCGCAATTGCTCCTCGCTCATGCCGCTACCATTGTCGCGCACCTGCAACCAGACCATCCGCCCCGCTGCCAACCCCACAGGTCTGGGAGGCCCATCGTCATCGAGGCCGGCGGCAATACTCAGCGCACCGCCGTCGGCCATGGCATCGCGGGCATTGATCACCAGGTTGAGCACCGCCAGTTCCAGTTGGTGCGGATCGACCACCACTGCGGGCAACGCCGGGTCGATCCACACCTGCACGGCAAGGGTCGGGCCGAGCGAGCGCGCCATCAACTCGCGCATGTCTTCCACCAAAGCGGCCAGCGACACGGCCTGGGGCTTCAGGGTCTGGCGGCGGGCGAAACTGAGCAAGCGCCCGACCAGGTTGCGCGCCCGTTCGGCGGCCTGCAGCCCGCCGTCGATCAGGCGCGGAGCGCGCTCGGACTGGGGATGCCTGCGCATCAGCTCGAACGAAGCGATGATTGGCGTGAGCATGTTGTTGAGGTCATGGGCAATACCCCCGGTCAACTGCCCGATCATCTCCAGTTTGTGCGCTTCGTGCAGTTGCAGCAGCGCCGCCTCACGCTCGGCCAATGCAGCTGCCACGCGCTCCTCCAGGCTTTCGTTGAGCAGGTGCAGGGCACGCTCGGCGCGGGCGTGGGTAATGGCGGCCCATGCTTGTTTGGCAGCGTCCTCCACCAGCGTGCATTCGTCTTCGATGCACGGATGCGGCGTGTGAAAGTGCACGGCAAGGACCGCTTCCAGCCGGCCTGCGCGCAGTACCGGCACATGCAGGGTGGTGCGCTGGCCGCTGCCTGAAACCTGCTGTACCACCTGCCCCACTGCCAGCTGCTCGCGCAGTGAGGGTCCGTAAGTCGCATAGCGGTGCAGGCCAACCATCGAAGGCACACGTTCGGCCCACTCACACGCCACCTTGAAGCCTACGCCGTCGCCCTGGTCCTCACCGAAATACACCTGCGCCGCGCCAAGGTGCTGGGCCAGGCGACATACCGCATAGGCCTCGATACGCTCTGCCTCCCCCAGCCCCGGCAAGGTCCGGCCCAGCTCCAGCAGAAAGGCCTGACGCCGCTGGAAGCGCACGCGCTCCGTGGTTTCGGTGACCAGGCACAGCACGCCACCGACACTGCCATCAGCCTCGCGCACGGCGGAATAGGACACATCGAAGTAGACGGTCTCACCCACACCACGACGCTCTATGTAGAAGGGGCGATCCTTGGCCGAGAACGTCTGGCCAGTCTCGCGCACGCCACGCAGCAGCGGTTCCAGGTCGTCCCACAGCTCACGCCAGTTTTCCTTGCCGGGCCGGCCCAGAGCCTGGGGATGCTTGGTACCGATGGTCGGCGCATAGGCATCATTGTAAAGCGCCACATAATCCGCCCCCCAGAACAGCACGAACTGTGCCTGGGCCGGCAGCAAGGTGGCCATGACCGCCTGCAAGTGCGGCGACCAGGCTGCGGGGGGGCCGAGCGGCGAATCGTTCCAGTCCATCGATTGCAGCAGGCTGCCGATGGCGCCACCGTTGAGCAGAAAGTGCAGTGGCGGATGCTGGGTATCAGGTTGTTGAAACACGTTCATGTCTGCGAAATCCCGGCCACATTGCCATCCATCTGAGGATAGGAGATGTGTAATCAACGGTTCGTTCCACAGTATTACATCGCTTGATCAACGGCGCCCTTCGGCCAGCATGCGCAACGCCAGCCCGGCCAGCACAGTGCCCATCAACCAGCGCTGGACCTGCTGCCACAACGGTCGCCCGGCAAGGAATACGGCAATGGAACCGGCCATGATCGCGATCAGCGCATTGACCGTGACGCTGATCGCGATCTGCGTCGAACCCAGCACCAGCGACTGGGTCAGTACGCTGCCGTGGCCTGGCACGATGAACTGGGGCATCAGTGACAGGTACATGACGGCGATCTTGGGATTGAGCAGGCTGGTCGCCAGGCCCATGCCGAACAGCCGCCGCGGGCTATCCGCTGGCAGGTCGCGCACCTGAAACGGCGAGCGCCCGCCAGGGCGCAGGGCTTGCCAGGCCAGGAACAGCAGGTACAGCGCGCCGCCAATGCGCAGCGCGTCGTAGGCGAACGGAACTGCCATCATCAATGCGGTAATGCCCAGAGCGGCGCTGCACATATAGATGACAAAACCCAGGGCCACACCGCCGAGCGAAATCAACCCGGCCTGGCGGCCCTGGCAGATCGAGCGGGAAATCAGGTAGATCATGTTAGGGCCGGGAGTCAGGACCATGCCCAGGCAGATCAGGGCGAAGGTCAACAGCTGGGTGGTTTCGGGCATGAGGCAGGTCGCTGTCAGGGGGTGAGGAGCGCCAAGTGTATCCGCGAATGAGCGCCTTGCATCAAGCAAACTGCTCGGCAATCAACACCCCAGCCACCAGGATCATCGCCAGCCCCGACACGCGCCCAACCACCTTCGCCGCCTCCGGCCGGGTACTCAACACGGCTTTGGCGCCGTAGCCCACCAGCGAATAGATCACCAGTGAACTGCACAGGTGCACCAACCCCAGCAGCAGGATCTGCAGCGGCACCGGCCAGCTCGACTGCGGGTCGGTGAACTGCGGCAGCAAGGCCAGGAACAGCAGAAATACCTTGGGGTTGAGCCCGCTCACGCAAAAGCCCTTGAATGCCCAGCGCGAGCCGCTATCACCCGCACCGCCCTGCCCGGCTTCCGGCACTGCCGGGCTGAGCAACAGGTTACTGCCCAGCCACAGCAGGTAAATGCAGCCCGCCAGAGTCAGCAGCATCAGCGCCAGCGGGTGCCCGGCCAGCAGGCTGCCTACCCCCGCCGCCACCACCAGGGTGGCCAGGAAGTGCCCGGACAACATGCCTGCCACCGCCGGCATCACCCAGCGCCCGCGCATGCCGGCCGAGATGGCGTAAGCCCAGTCGGCACCGGGGGTGATCACGAACAGCAACGACACGGCCCAGAACGCCGTCAGCACACTGATTGCCACTTGAGTCTTCCTTCACACGATTTCGGGATGAAGAAAGCGTACGGATTCCAACGGGGGATTATCTTTCGTATATTTCCCAATCGACATCAAATATTGGAAGATTCTCCTCAGTGGACAGAACCGACCGCAAGATCCTTGCCGAGCTGCAAAAAGATGGTCGCCTCTCGGTCACCGAGCTCGCCGACCGCGTGGGCCTCAGCCTGTCGCCCTGCCATCGGCGGCTGAAGGCGCTGGAAGAGGCCGGCGCCATCCTTGGCTACCACGCGCGCCTGGCGCCTGCCGCGCTGGGGCTGAACTTCGCCGCGCTGGTGTTCGTCACCCTGCGCGAAGTCACCCGCCAGCCCGTGGCGGATTTCGAAGCGGCACTGGCCGAGATACCCCAGATCGTCGAAGCGCAGCGGCTGTTCGGCGACCCGGATTACCTGCTGCATGTGGTGGCCAAGGACCTGCCGGCGTTTCAGAAGCTGTATGACGAACAGCTGACCAGAGCATTCCCAATGTGAAACGCTTGAGCTCGACGCTGGTAATGAAAGAGGTGATCCAGGACCGCCTGTTGCCCATGTAGCCTGCACTTCAATCGCGCACCCCGCACCATCACGACACATCCGTTCGGCCTGCTCCCCGCTCGAACACGCCAAGCCCGGGCCTTGCAGCCCGGTGGCCCGCTCCTTGCTACCACTCGTCCCTTAACCTTTTGTCAGCCTTAGGTTTTTTAAGGTTTATGGGCACATATTTACTAATTTCTCGTTCCCCCCGCACGCAGCATCATCGCTCCAACAAGAACGCGTCGCCCTTCGCCGGCACGCACCCGGGCAGCACCCGATGCCCAACCTTGCCTTGGAGTCAGTCATGACCAGTGCAGCCAATTCGGCACCCCTCATAGAAAAACACACGATCGGCTACGTGCCCCCGCAGGACCGCCATGGAAAGGTAAGGGATCTGTTCACCCTGTGGTTCGGCGGCAACATCGCGCCGCTGCCCATCGTCACCGGCGCGCTCGGCGTGCAGCTGTTTCACCTGAACCTGGTGTGGGGCATCGTCGCCATCCTGGTCGGCCACCTCGTCGGTGGGGTGCTGATGGCGCTGCATTCGGCCCAGGGCCCGCAGATGGGCATTCCGCAGATGATCCAGAGCCGCGCCCAGTTCGGCTCGCTCGGGGCATTGCTGGTGGTGGTGATAGCAGGCGTCATGTACATCGGTTTCTTCGCCTCCAACATCGTCCTCGCTGGCAAGTCGTTGCATGGCGTGGTCGACGCCGTACCGGTACCGGTCGGCATCGTCGTCGGCGCGCTGGGTTCGGGGATCATCGGCATCATCGGCTACCGCTTCATCCACGTACTCAACCGCATCGGCACCTGGGTACTGGGTATCGGCATCGTGGTCGGCTTTGGCTACATCTTCAGCCATGTGCAGAGCGACGACTTCCTGACCCGCGGCGGCTTCAACCTGGCCGGCTGGCTGGCCACCGTGTCGCTGGCGGCGTTGTGGCAGATCGCCTTCGCCCCCTACGTCTCGGACTACTCGCGCTACCTGCCGGCCGACGTGAAAGTCAGCTCGACCTTCTGGACCACCTACCTGGGCTCGGCCCTGGGTTCCAGCCTGTCATTCATCTTCGGCGCTGTTGCAGTGCTGGCGATTCCGGCCGGCATGGACACCATGGACGCGGTCAAACTGGCCACCGGCACCCTTGGCCCGGTCATGCTGGTGCTGTTCCTGCTCAGCGTGATCAGCCACAACGCCCTCAACCTGTATGGCGCGGTGCTGTCGATCATCACCCTGATCCAGACCTTCGCCTACCGCTGGATCCCCACCGCCAAGAGCCGCGCGGTGCTGTCGCTGATCGTGCTGGCGGCTTGTTGCGTGGTGGCCGTGTTCGCTTCGGCGGATTTCATCGGCCATTTCGTCGACATGGTCCTGGTGCTGCTGGTGGTGCTGGTGCCGTGGACGGCGATCAACCTGATCGACTTCTACGTGATCCACAAGGGTGACTACGACATCCAGTCGATCTTCAAGGTCGATGGCGGGATCTACGGGCGCTACAACCCACAGGCGCTGATTGCTTACGCCGTAGGGATCGTGGTGCAGATCCCGTTCATGAATACGCCGCTGTATGTCGGACCGATCTCCGAGCACATCAATGGGGCTGACCTGTCGTGGTTGGTGGGCTTGTTGATCACTTCGCCGCTGTACTGGTGGCTGGCGAGCCGGGACAGTGCCTATCGTCGTCGGCAGATGAGTGCCAAGCTGGCAGCTGCCGCTTAATACCCCGGATTGCAGGGGCGGCGCAGTGCGACAACGACTGATGTCGCGATCAGACAAGCACACGTCGCCCGTGATCGGCTTCACGACCCTGTATACAAAAATAATACACGCATCGACCCGCCCCGCGCCGTGGGCTGGTCGACGCGGTATTTGCGAGTAAGCAGCCTCGCTTCACAATTCCAACGCTGTGGCGCCTTTTTGCACCGGGCAGTTCGTCCGGGCTCATAACGATAAAACTCCCAGTATTAGAGACCCGCGCCGCGCCAGCCGGGAGTGTTTGCGCGCGCCACATTGTGAAGACTTGACTGCCATGATCGCGACTTCAATCCCCGTAGCCGGTGCTGCCACCGGCCACCGTAACGCCCTGCTCGTTGCCCACATCGCCGCTGTGCTGTTCGGCCTGACCGGTATCCTCGGTCACCTGATCGAGGCCGACGCCAGCATCATCACCTTCGGCCGCGCCACCTTCGCTTTCATTGCCCTGGGCTTTGTCGCCGGACTCAAGGGCACCCGCCTGCTCGATGCGCTGACCTTGCGCAACCTGCCGATTCTCGGCCTGACCGGGGCGCTGCTGGCCACCCACTGGGTGACCTTCTTCATCGCCGTAAAGGTGGGTGGAGTGGCAGTGGCTACGCTGGGTTTCGCCAGCTTCCCGGCCTTTATCGCGATGATCGAACGCGGCGTGTTCGGCCAGCGCATTGGCGCCGTGCAAGGCTTGCTGCTGCTGATGGTGACGGCGGGTCTGGTCATGGTGGTGCCGTCCTTCGACCTGCTCGACAGCGGCACCGTCGGCCTGCTCTGGGGCCTGGGCTCGGGCCTGGCCTTCGCCGTGCTGACCGTGGCCAACCGGCGCAATGCATCGAGCATGAACGCCATGCAGGTGGCGTTCTGGCAGAACGTGGTGGTGGCCGCGCTGGTGGCGCCGTTCGCTTTCACTCACCTGGCCAGCACCAGCCTGAGCGGCAACGACTGGATCAACCTGGCGCTGTTGGGCGTGTTCTGCACCGGGCTGTCGCAGTTTCTCTTCGTCAAGAGCCTGGAAGGGCTGGAGGCGCGAACTGCCGGCATGATCATCGCGCTGGAGCCGGTGTACGCGATCCTCGGTGCCTGGTGGCTGTTCGGTGAGCAACCGAGCGTGCGCATGGCGGTGGGTGCCGGGCTGATTGTGCTGGCCACCATCCTGGCGGCAGCACGCAAGGCGCCTGCCGAACAAGGTGATACCAGCCGCTGTGCGCATTGATTTGTGCCACTCACGGCCACCCTGTGGGAGCGGCTTCAGCCGCGAACACCGGCGAAGCCGGTGCCATGCACCGCAGCGCCTGCTTCGCGGCTAAAGCCGCTCCCACAGGGTAGGTGTTCAAACACCCTCAGGTAAAAGGCTGCGGTCGAACATGAACGGCCGCTCGGCACGCTTGCACCGCCCCCAACGCACCCAGCACCGTGAACTTGTCGCCAAGCAGCTTCAGCGGCAGGCTGCTGTACACCGTCTTGCTGGCCAGCCGCTCGCGGGCACGCTCCACCAGCAGGTTGTGGTCGAACGGCAGCAGCTTCTTGCGGCCCAACACACTGTCCAGGTGGAAAACGCCAACTGCTCGCCCTCGACCTGTTGCTGCGGATCTAGCAAAGTATGTAGGCATTCCAGCGAGGAGAGCCTCATGAAAATCGCCAGTTTCGATGTCGATGCGCAAAACGGCTTCACCACCAATGCCCCACAGGAACTGCCAGTGCCAGAGGGCAATGAAATCGCCGCCGACCTCAACGCGATGGCCTTGCGTGCCGACCTGCGCCTGGGCAGCAAGGACGCCCACCCCGCCAACGCTGCCTGGGTGGTCACAGAACCTGAGCAGATGCTGCAACCGCTGGCGCTGGCCAATGCCGACCTGACCTGGGTCAGCCACTGCGTACCAGGTACTCCCGGATTCGAACTGCTGCCCGGCTTGCCCGCCCCCATCGACTACGACTACTTCGTCTGGAAAGGCGTCGAACCCGACCTGCACCCCTATGGCGCCTGCTACCACGACCTGGCCGAACGCCGCTCCACCGGCGTGATCGAGTACCTCAAGGTGCAGCAGGTAGGCGCGGTGATCGTCGGCGGCCTGGCTCTGGACTATTGCGTCAAGACCACCGCCCACCAGCTGCGCCAGGCCGGCTTCCAGGTACTGCTGTACCTGCCCGCCTGCCGAGCCCTGACCCAGGAAGGTGCCATCGCTGCCTGCGGAGCACTGGCGGCCGAGGGCGTCATCCTCTGCGGCGACGAAGCCGCACTCGACCACCAGCTCTCTCTGATCAGGGAAGCCCGCCTATGAGCGACAGCGATTGTTCAAAGTGACGTAGCCCGGCTTGTTGGCCTTGAGGCTTTTACGACGCAATACATCCGGCTATTAATCCTTTCGTGCACCCCGTCCGGTAATACGAAAGTAGTGGGAGCAAGCCGCCAACTGCCAGCCTCTGAACTGTACACAGCCTTCCTGTGTGAACTTCACGAGGTGCAAGATCATGGCTAACGATCAAGGCAAAGGTGGACAACAAGGCGGCATGCCAGAGAATCCGGATCAGGTTACCAATGATCCGAATAATCCGAATAAACAGTGGGACACAGGCCGTCAAGGTGGCCAGACCCCAAATGATCAATGGGAAAAGGATTCCCAGCGTTCAGGCGGCGCGGGTCAACAAGGTGGAATGGGCGGCCGTGGCGCGGGTAGCAAATCTGAAAGCGACCGTGAGCAAGGCATGGACCTTGGCACTCAGGTCAATGACGAAGAAGACAGCGGCATGAGCAAGGACGAACGCTGATCATCTCAGGCCAGGGTTGAGGGAGCGCCCTGGCCTTCGCACAACTCCATGAACCGCGCCGCCGCTCGCGACGGCGTGGTTGCATGGGGCAACAAAATGGAAAAGCGCCGTTTCAGCGGCTCTGGCGCGATATGCAAGCGCCGTAACGCACCATCCTCATGCCTGATGGACATCGCTGATACAAAGCCGATGCCCATCCCCGCCCGTACCGCCTCTTTCACGCCTTCCACACCGGCAATTTCCAGCGCCACGCGCATTGCCACACCACTGCGCGCAAACGCGCGCTCGACGATCTGCCGGACGCCCGAACCGCTTTCGCGCAGTACCAAGGGGTGGCTGCCAAGCGATTCCAGGGTCTGATGCTCAACAGCCGCCAAGGGATGGCCGCTGGGTACGATGGCGACGATCTCGTCCTCGCGCCACGGCGTCACCCTGGTGCCCAGCGGCAATTCCTGGCCGGGTGGACCTTCGATCAAGGCGATATCGACGCTGTCTAGCGCCGCGACGATTTCGGCGGTATTGCCGTGGGAAGTGGACACCATGACTTCGGGATAACGCGCATGGAAATCGGCAATCAAATACGGCAACAGGTAACTGGCAGGCGTGGTGCTGGCGCCGATCCGCAGCGTGCCACGCTCCAGCCCGCGCATGGCCTCGCGCAACGCCTGGGCCTGGCGAAAGGTTTCGCGCAGACGCTCGGCGTGGGCCAACAACTGTTCACCTGCCGCTGTGAGCCGCACGCCTCGCCCGGCGCGCTGGTAAAGGGCCTCGCCAAACGCTTCCTGCAGCAGTTTGAGCTGGCCGGAGACAGCCGGCTGCGACAAATGCAGGGCCAGGGCCGCATGGCTGATGTTGCCATGCTCGGCAACGGTGGCGAAAGTTATCAGCTGTTCCGGGGTCATTTCATAAAAATATCAGTTGCTCGGATACTTGGCATCCTGAATTACGATTTTTTATAAGCTTATAACCAAAATAAAATAGGCCCTGTCGAAACACCTTTTCCGGAGGACTCACATGGCCACGGTTCCGTCCAACCCCGCCTTTGCCCCTACCCTCTCCACCCGCGGGCGGCTCAACGGCATTCTGTTCGTCGCGTTGTTCGCGTTCGCGGTCACCCAACTGGCTGCACTGCCTGCCATCGCCAACCTGGGCATCAGCCCACTGATCGTCGGTATCGTCGCTGGCGCCTTGTACGGCAATGCCCTGCGTGACGGCGTGCCCGCCAGCTGGGCAGCCGGCATCAACTTCTCTGCGCGCGGCCTGCTGCGCATCGCCGTGGCATTCTTTGGCCTGCGCGTCAGCCTGCAGGAAATCGCCGAAGTCGGCTGGTCCGGGCTGACGGTGTCGATACTGGTCGTAGTCAGCACCCTGCTGATCGGCCTGTGGTGTGGCATGAAAGTGCTCAAGCTGGACCGCGACACCGCCTTGCTGACCGCCGCTGGCAGCGCTATCTGCGGCGCCGCTGCGGTGTTGGCATTCGAGTCGGCCTTGCGCAGCGCCCCGCATAAAAGCGCCATGGCGGTCGGTAGCGTGGTGCTGTTCGGCACCCTGTCGATGTTCCTCTACCCGCTGGCGATCAATGCCGGCTGGTTGCACCTGGATACCCTGGGCGCCGGCCTGTTCCTCGGTGGCACGATCCACGAAGTGGCGCAGGTGGTGGGCGCGGCGAGCAACGTCAGCCCTGAGGCGACGCACATCGCCACCATCGTCAAGATGACCCGTGTAATGCTGCTAGTGCCGGTACTGCTGGTGGTCGGCCTGTGGATCAGCCGCTCGCGCCAGCCAGGCCAGGCCCAGGGCAACGGCCGCATCGCCATGCCCTGGTTCGCCTTCGGCTTCCTCGGCCTGGTACTGGTGAACTCGCTGCAGGTGCTGCCGGGCAGCGTGACCCATGTCGTCAACAACCTCGACACCTTCGCCCTGACCATGGCAATGACCGCGCTGGGCATGGAAACCCGTTTCAGCCAGATTCGCCAGGCCGGCCCGCGGGCGCTGATCACCGGGGCGATTCTCAACCTGTGGCTGCTGGGCGGCGGCGTTGCAATTACGCTGGGTGTGCAAAAGCTGTTCGCATGACTTATGGTGTTGGAAAGAAGGATGTTTTACCTGCACAGGAAAGACTTAGATGCCCCAACGCCATGTCATCAATGCATCCGTCAGCCCCAAAGGCAGCCTGGAGACGCTGTCGCAACGTGAAGTCCAGCAACTGAGTGAAGTCGGTACCGGTACGCTCTACACCCTGTTTCGCCAGTGCGCCCTGGCCATCCTCAACACCGGCGCGCACGTTGACAATGCCAAGACCATCCTCGAGGCCTACAAGGACTTCGAGGTACGGATCCACCAGCAAGACCGTGGCGTGCGCCTGGAGCTGCTGAACGCACCGGGCGACGCCTTCGTCGATGGCGAAATGATCGCCAGCACCCGCGAGATGCTGTTCAGCGCCCTGCGCGACATCGTCTACACCGAAAGCGAGCTGGCCAGCCAGCGCATCGACCTGGAAAGCTCCCAGGGCATCACCGACTACGTTTTCCACCTGCTGCGCAACGCCCGCACCCTACGCCCGGGCGTGGAGCCGAAAATGGTGGTGTGCTGGGGCGGCCACTCGATCAGCAGCGAGGAGTACCAGTACACCAAGAAGGTCGGCCATGAGCTGGGCCTGCGCAAGCTGGACGTCTGCACCGGTTGCGGCCCTGGCGTGATGAAAGGCCCGATGAAGGGCGCGACCATCGCCCACGCCAAGCAGCGCATGCACGGCAGCCGCTACCTGGGCCTGACCGAGCCGGGCATCATCGCCGCCGAGGCGCCCAACCCGATCGTCAACGAACTGGTGATCCTGCCGGACATCGAGAAGCGCCTGGAAGCCTTCGTCCGTGTCGGCCACGGCATCATCATCTTCCCCGGCGGCGCCGGTACCGCCGAAGAGTTCCTCTACCTGCTGGGCATCCTCATGCACCCGGACAACCAGGACCTGCCCTTCCCGGTGGTACTGACCGGGCCGCGCAGTGCCGAGCCGTTCCTGCTGCAGCTGCACGCCTTCGTCGGCGCCACCCTCGGCGAAGCCGCCCAGCGTCACTACCAGATCATCATCGATGACCCGGCCGAGGTGGCCCGGCACATGGTCGAGGGGCTCAAGGAGGTCAAGCAGTTCCGCCGCGAGCGCAACGACGCCTTCCACTTCAACTGGCTGCTGAAGATCGACGAGGGCTTCCAGCACCCGTTCGACCCGACCCACGCCAACATGGCCGAACTGGCCCTGCGCCGCGAGCTGCCACCGCATGAGCTGGCGGCCAACCTGCGCCGGGCGTTTTCCGGGATCGTCGCGGGTAACGTCAAGGACAAGGGCATCCGCCTGATCGAAGAGCACGGGCCGTATCAGATCCGTGGCGACAGTGCGGTGTTGGAGCCGTTGGGGCGATTGCTGCAGGCTTTCGTCGACCAGCACCGGATGAAATTGCCGGGTGGTGCGGCGTATGTGCCCTGCTATCAGGTTGTGACCTGACGGGCCATTTCGCGGGACAAGCCCGCTCCCACAGAGCGACTGGCACCGACCTTGTGGGAGCGGGCTTGCCCCGCGAAGAGGCCAGCAGGCACCCCATTACCTGACCGGGCTCACCTCGGTCCGGTCAACCAGCCGAATGCTGTCACGCCCACCGCGCTTGGACTGATACAGCGCCACATCCACCTGCTCGATCAACGCCGCCAGGCTTGCCGGCGGCTGGTCGAACAGGCTGGCGCCGATACTCAGAGTCACCGCCTGCGGCGTGGGCATGGCCTGCTCGGCAAATTGCTGGAACTGGCCGCGCAACACACTGCCCAGCTCCACCACCCGCTCACTGCTGGCATCGCGCAGCAGAATGACGAACTCATCGCCCCCCAGCCTCGCGGCAAGTGCCCGCTCCGGCAGCACCGTGCGGATCATTTCGCTCAGTGCGACAAGCAAGCGGTCACCGGCGGCGTGGCCGTGCAGGTCGTTGACCAGCTTGAAGTTGTCGATGTCGATCAGCAGCAAGGCGCCAGGCCGGGCCGGGCTCACATCCTTGAACAAGTGCGTAGCACGGACCTCCAGCGCACGGCGGTTGTACAGCGCTGTCAATGGATCGCGCGCGGCCAGGCGGGCAATCCGTTCTTCACGGCGGTAGCGCACGGTGCCGGTCATCGACAGGGCGATCAGCATGATGGCCATGGCCCCTTCCACCAGCGATATCTGGATGATCAGGCCGCCGAACGTCGCCAGGTCGATCAGCGTGCCGGGGGTGATCGCGATGACCGCCTTGGCTACGTAGAACAGGCCATGGATCAGCAGTACATAACGCAACTGTACCGCCCCCACGCTCAACGACTTGCCATGCGGGCGCAACAGCAGGCTGCCCTTGAGCGTGAGCAGCGCCACCAGCAGCGAGTTGGCCATCAGCATGACTTTCGACCACTCCGGCCCCGGTGGCAGCAGCAGCAAGGCGAACCACAGCGGCACGATCAACAGCCATGCCCGTGACAGCCGGGTCTGGGTAAACCGCACCACGCCCAACAGGAAGAATGCATGCGCCACCACCAGCAGCCCGTTGGCGAACCAGATACCGATCAGCAGCAAGCCGATACCGCGCAGCAGGGCCAGGGTCGAGCCGATGGTGATGGTGGCGAACCCCGCGCTCCAGTACAGCAGCAAGGATTCGCGGACGCTGCGCCACTCGATCGCCTGGTACAGGGCTGCGGCGGCAGCCAGGGCGATGGTAATGGTGAGCATCGTGGGTGGATCAAGCGCCATGAAAGTGTTGGCCTATCTGGTTAACGTGGAAAACGGCTGATTGTATTCGTTTGCCATGACTTTTCAGAGAGGTAATAACGGCTCAAAGCACCCGCTTGATCAACGGTTCCAGGCGGCTGAAACGCAGACGGCGCAGGAGCTTGCGCACTTCCTTGGGATGTTCTGCCTTGACCCCCAGTTGTTCGGCCGAGGCGATCTTCGGCGCATGCCGGCGAATGCCTTCCAGTTCGACCTCGCGCGGCACAGTCCACTGGCCTTGCGGGTCGTCGATCAGCAAGCCGTTTTCCAGGTCCAGGTTGAACCCGCGCGGGTTGAGGTTGTTGCCGGTCAACAGCGAAAAACGCTGGTCGACCCACACGCCTTTGGCATGAAAGGTGTGCCCCGGGTCGTTCCAGATCCGCACCGTCAACTGGCCGCTGGCAATACCGGCCTGGCGTCGCCGGGCAAAGGCGCGCAGGTTGTCTTCGTAAAGGTAAGGCAACGCACCACTGGCGCTGAACGGCTCGCCGGGGGCGATGTAGAAGTCGTTGGCGGTACGATCACCGACAATCAGCTCGACCCGCACCCCACGGTCCAGCGCATGGTCGATCTCGCGCATCACCACCCGAGGTGGGTTGAAATACGGCGTACTGATGATGACCTGCGAACGGGCCGCAGCCAGCAGCGCACACAGGGCGCGGTTGAGGGGGTTGCCACGGCCGACGCCGAGCAACGGCACCACCCGCAGGCCCTGCCCCGGCGCGGCAGCCGGCGCCTTATACGCCATGCGCCGCAACCGCGCGCGCAGGCGGCGGATATCGCCGCGCAGGTTGCGGGTTTCGGGTGGCGCAGGCAGGTCCAGGCGCGGTGTGGCGGTGTGGTGCAGCAGGCGCCGTACCAGATCGACCATGGCATCGGCCAGCCCCGCCGATTGGAACAGGTGGTAGCGGTCCAGGCGGTAGCGGTCGAACCGGTGCAGGTAGACATTGTTGAGGCTGGCGCCCGTGTAGATCACGCAGTCATCGATCACACTGCCTTTGAGGTGCAGCACGCCGAACAGCTCGCGGGTTTGCACCGGCACGCCATGGATTACCACATCCAGTCCACGCATCTGGCGCTGGGCCTGGTACCAGGCGGCATTGCCAGGCTGACGCCCTGCCCCCAGCAGGCCGCGGCGGGCACGGAACCAGTCGACCACGATGACGATCTCAAGGCCCGGCCGCGCGGCCTTGGCCTGATACAAGGCATCGAGCACTTCCTGCCCGGCCTCGTCCTCCTGCAGGTACAGGGCAACGATAACGATCCGCCGGGTTGCCGTGGCGATGCGTTCAAGCAGGCAGGTACGATAGGCCGCGGCATCAGGTAGTACCTGGATCGCCTCAGGGGCGATGGCGAAACCTGACAGCGCCGTCAGCATGGATTCGGGGTTCAAATATAGTCACCTTTGTCTGCAATCAGGTCCGTCCTGGCGGTCACGCTGATTGTAGTGCTCCCATTCGCGGGCAAGCCCGCTCCCACAGGTACAGTGCCATATTTTGCCCTGGCACTGTACCTGTGGGAGCGGGCTTGCCCGCGAAAAGGGGTGCAGAGCACCCCGGTTGTTGCTATTTCAGATCGAAGCGATCGAGTTCCATGACTTTAACCCAAGCCGCGACGAAGTCCTTGATGAACTTGTCGTTGCCGTCGCTGCTGCCATACACCTCGCTCAGCGCCCGCAACTGGGCATGCGAGCCGAACACCAGGTCGACACGACTGCCCGTCCACTTCACCTGGCCAGTCTTGCGATCCCGCCCTTCGAAGGCTTCGTTGTCGGCTGACGTCGGCTTCCACTCCACGCTCATGTCCAGCAGGTTGCGGAAGAAGTCGTTGCTCAGGGTGCCCGGCTTGTCGGTGAACACGCCATGTTTGCTGCCACCATGGTTGGCGCCCAGCACCCGCAGACCGCCAATCAGCGCGGTCAGCTCGGGGGCGGTGAGGGTCAGCAGCTGGGCTTTGTCCAGCAGCAGTTTCTCGGCCTTGACGCTGTACCGGGCCTTGGTGAAGTTGCGGAAGCCGTCGGCGAGCGGTTCGAGTACGGCGAACGACTCGACATCGGTCTGCTCCTGAGAAGCGTCGACACGGCCTGGCCGGAACCCCACGCTGCCACTGTAACCGGCGCCCTTGGCCGCCTTCTCGACAGCGGCGGTACCGGCCAGCACGATCAGGTCGGCCAGGGACACCTGCTTGCCACCGTTGTTGAACTCACCCTGGATTTTCTCCAGCGCCGCCAGCACCTTGTCAACGCCCTGGTTGGCAGCCCAGCTCTTCTGCGGCGCCAAACGCAGACGGGCGCCATTGGCCCCGCCGCGTTTGTCGGAGCCGCGGAAGGTCGAGGCGGAAGCCCACGCCGTGGAGACCAGTTCGCCCACGCTCAGGCCCGAATCCAGAATCTTCGACTTGAGCGCAGCGATATCCTGCTCGCTCAGCGGTGCCTGGTCGGCTTTGGGCAGCGGGTCTTGCCACAGTAGTTCTTCATTGGGCATTTCCGGGCCAAGATAACGCGCCAGTGGGCCCATGTCGCGGTGGATCAGCTTGTACCAGGCACGGGCGAAGGCGTCCGCCAACTGCTCGGGGTTTTCCTTGAAGCGCCGAGCGATCGGCTCGTAGATCGGGTCGAAACGCAGTGCCAGGTCGGAGGTGAGCATGGACGGCGCGTGTGTTTTGCTCGGGTCGTGGGCATCCGGCACGGTACCCGCACCTTTGCCCTCTTTGGGCCGCCACTGGTGGGCGCCGGCCGGGCTCTTTGTCAATTCCCATTCGAAATTGAACAGGTTGTTGAGGTACTCGTTGCTCCACCGGGTCGGCGTCGAGGTCCAGGTCACTTCGAGGCCACTGGTGATGGTATCGGCGCCCTTTCCGCTGCCCAGCTTGTTGGGCCAACCCAGGCCCTGCAGCTCCAGGCCTGCTGCTTCTGGCTCGGGGCCGACGTTGTCGGCCGGGCCGGCACCATGGGTCTTGCCGAAGGCATGGCCACCGGCAATCAGGGCCACGGTTTCTTCGTCGTTCATGGCCATGCGGCCGAAGGTTTCGCGGATGTCCTTGCCCGATTTCACAGGGTCGGGTTCGCCTTCAGGGCCTTCCGGGTTGACGTAAATGAGGCCCATCTGCACGGCGGCCAGCGGATTTTCCAGGTTGCGCTCGGCGCTGAGGTCGCGGCTCTGTTCCTCGGGATGTTTCTCCGGCTCCGCAACCAGGTCACCCTGCCCTGGCGGCTGCGCCTTGACCTGCTCCTTGCCGTAGCGAGTGTCGCCACCCAGCCAGACTTTTTCCGAGCCCCAGTACACGTCTTCGTCCGGCTCCCAGACATCGGCGCGGCCGCCGGAGAAGCCGAAGGTCTTGAAGCCCATCGACTCCAGGGCGACGTTACCGGTGAGCACGATCAGGTCGGCCCAGGAGATCTTGTTGCCGTACTTCTGCTTGATCGGCCACAGCAGGCGCCGGGCCTTGTCCAGGCTGACGTTGTCGGGCCAGCTGTTGAGGGGGGCGAAGCGCTGCTGGCCTGAGCCGGCGCCGCCACGGCCATCGGCGATGCGGTAGGTGCCGGCGCTGTGCCAGGCCATGCGCACGAACAGCGGGCCGTAGTGGCCGAAGTCGGCCGGCCACCAGTCCTGGGAGTCGGTCATCAAGGCGGTCAGGTCTTGTTTCAACGCCTGGAAGTCGAGGCTCTTGAACGCCTTGGCATAGTCGAAGTCCGGGTCGGGACTGGACTTGGACGAGTGTTGATGGAGGATTCTGAGGTTGAGCTGGTCAGGCCACCAGTCACGGTTGGTGGTGCCGCCACCCGCGGTTTGATGGAACGGGCATTTCGATTCGTTCGACATCTGCTGTTACCTTTGGGTCGGTTATCCAGATTTCCGGTCTATGCCAGGTGTTCTTTCAGCCGAGCACATGGGCTCATGCCTACCCCTCATCAGGTCAGGTCGGTCACGGTCACAGGGCCAGAGTGAAGACTAGTCGAGCTTGGGCAGACTTCTAATAGAGTGGGTATTAGTGGCTGATAGGTTGGCTCTGTCGGTGAGCCTGTTCGGGCCTCTTCGCGGGGCAAGCCCGCTCCCACAGATACTCCACTGCAGCCGAATACAATGAGCTACCTGTGGGAGCGGGCTTGCCCCGCGAAGAGGCCCGCACATCCATACAAGGCACAAGGACCAGCTCCGTGCTTCAATACACCGCCAACCTATCCCCGTGAGCCAAGCCCCATGAACCGCAACGACCTGCGCCGCGTCGACATGAACCTGCTGGTGCTTTTCGAAGCCCTGATGATCGAACGCAACCTCACCCGCGTCGGCGAAAAGCTGTTCATCACCCAGTCCACCGTCAGTGCCGCCCTCGCCCGTCTGCGCGAGCTGTTCGACGACCCGCTGCTGATCCGCAGCGGCCGCGCCATGGAGCCGACCCCGCGAGCGATGCAGATTTTCGCCGAGCTCGGCCCGGCCATGGACGTGATCTCATCGGCAATCAGCCGCGCACGGGAATTCGACCCGGCCAACAGCTGCAACGTGTTCCGCCTGGGGCTCTCCGACGATGCCGAGTTCGGCCTGTTCCCAGCCCTGCTGCAGGCCCTGCGCGAAGAAGCACCGGAGATCAGCGTGGTGGTGCGCCGGGCCAACTTCCTGTTGATGCCCAGCCTGCTGGCCAGCGGCGAGATCTCGGTCGGCGTCAGCTACACCACCGACCTGCCCGCCACCGCCAAGCGCCGCAAACTGCGCGACATCGGCGTGCGCGTGCTGCGCGCCGACGACCGCCCAGGCCCGCTGACGCTCGACGAATATTGCGCCAGGCCACATGTGATGGTGTCGTTCTCCGGTGACATGAGCGGCAATATCGACCTGGACCTGGCGCGCATCGGCCGTTGCCGCAAGGTCGTACTGGCGGTGCCGCAGTTTGGCAGCCTGCGCGCCTTGCTGCGCAACACCGAGATGATCGCCACCGTACCGGACTACGCCGCCTGCGCCCTGGCCGACGATGGCAGCCTGCGCGCGGACCCTGCGCCGTTCGAGATCACCGAGGCGGAATTGTCGATGGTCTGGAGCGGCGCCCAGGACAACGACCCGGCCGAGCGCTGGCTGCGCGAGCGGATTCTGCAGTTCATGGCGCGGTAGCGGTTCATTTGCCGCGCTGCATCCAGGCTGCACCCAAGCCACTCACGCAAATGATGGCAATGCCCGCGAGGCTGGCGCTGTCCGGTACCTGGCCGTAGATCAGCAGCCCCAGCAACCCGGCAAACACGATCTGGCAGTAGCTGAACGGTGCCAATAATGCCGGCGCGGCATGGCGAAAGGCTTGGGTCAACAGCAAATGCGCGCTCATGCCGAAGCCGCCCAAGGCCAGCATCAGCAACGCGTGGTCCCAACGCGGCAGTTCCCAGAAGAATGGCACCAGCGCACTCATCACCAGGGTGTTGCACAGCCCCGCGTAGAAATTGCTGGTGGTCGGGCTGTCGTAGGCCGAAAGGATGCGCGTCAGCAACTGATAGAAGCAGAACCCCAGCGCCGAGCCGAACGGGTACAGGATGGCCGGTGTAAACATCGCGCCGTCGGGGTGCACCACCACCAGCACGCCGATGAAACCCAGCACCACCGCCACCCACTGCCCTATGGTCACCCGCTCCTTGAGCAGCGGCGCCGACAGCGCGGTGACCAGCACCGGTGCGAGGAAGTTGACCGATGTCGCCTCGGCCAGCGGCAGGTATTGCAGGCCGGTGGTGAACAGCAGGCTGGTGCTGAGCAGGCTCAACGCACGCAAGGTCTGCAACACCGGCCGCCGGGTCCGCAACACATTGAGGCCGGACTTGGGCAGGAAGATCCCGGCCATCAGCAAGGTGTGCACCACATAGCGGGCCCACACCACCATGACGATCGGGTACAGGCCACCGAGGAACTTGGACAAGGCATCGTGGCTGGCGAACAGGAACGTCGCCACCACCACCAGGACGATGCCGCGCAGGGGGTGGTTGACTCCGGACAGCGGTGTGCTGGAACTCATGGCGTTCTCGATGGCGGCGCGGCGGCATGCAGCGCCAGGTGAAGGCAGGTGCGACAGCAGGGATTCTAGAAGAGATACGACAACTTGAGGAAGGCCGATTGACGCGCCGGTTCAGGGCACAGTGTTTTTCGTTCGCTGATCGACCAGTTTCTGCTCCCGGCAAGGCTTGTCCCGCGCATGGGCTGCAAAGCAGCCCCATCACCACTCAAGCCACTGCCACCTGCTTCAACCGCTCCCCGGCAGGCACCGGTCGCCCATACAGATACCCCTGGAAGTGCGAGCACCCCTCCGCCCTCAACCGCTGCATCTGCTCTTCAGACTCGACGCCCTCGGCCGTAGTCTTGATCATCAGGCTGTTGGACAGCTCGGTGATAGCACGAATGATCGACATCGCCTCCCGGCTGTCGCACATGTCATGCACGAACGACTTGTCGATCTTGATCCGGTCGAAGGGAAACGAACGCAGGTAACCCAGCGAGGAATAGCCGGTGCCGAAGTCGTCCAGGGAAATCGACACGCCCAGGTCCTTCAATGCACGCAGGGTGCGCACGTTCTCCTCGCTGTTGCCGAGCAATACCGATTCGGTGATTTCCAGCTCCAGGCGCCGTGCCGGCAAGCCCGAATCGGCCAAAGCCAGCGCCACGGTATGCACCAGGTTGGCATTCTTGAACTGCACCGGTGACAGGTTGACCGACACCGTCTGCTCGCTGTCCCAGGTGGCCGCCTCCTGGCACGCCAGATTCAGCGCGCGGATACCCAGTTCGTGGATCAGCCCGGTTTCCTCGGCGATGGGGATGAAGTCCATCGGCATGACCATGCCCCGGGTCGGGTGCTCCCAGCGCAGCAGCGCCTCATAACCGGTCACGCTGCTGGTCTGCTGATCCACTACCGGCTGATAGTGCAGATGCAACTGGCCCAGGTGCAGCGCCGTGCGCAGGTCAGTTTCAACCAGGCGGCGCTGGCGTGCGGCAACATCCAGTTCGACCTGGAAACACTCGTACCGGTTGCGGCCGTTGCGCTTGGCCTCGTACAGCGCCATGTCGGCATAGCCCAGCAGTTGCTCGGCCTGTTCGTTGTCATCGGGCGCAATCGCGATGCCGATGCTCACGCCCACGGTGAACTGATGGCCGTCGATCTGGAACGGCGGGCAGATCGCGTCGATCAGGCGCTGCGCGGTATTGCAGGCGCCCTCGCGGTTATCCAGGTGGGTCAGCACCACGGCAAACTCGTCACCGCCCAGGCGGGCCAGGGTGTCATGCTCGCGCAACTCACGGCGCAGGCGTTTGCCGAGGGCGCGCAGCAGCTTGTCGCCGAAGGCGTGGCCGAGTGAATCGTTGATGTTCTTGAAATTGTCCAGGTCCAGGCACAACGCGGCGGTCAGCTTGTCGCCCTCGTGGCCACGCAGCAGCGCCTGTTTGAGACGCTCGTTGAACAGCGTGCGGTTAGGCAGGCCGGTGAGCGCGTCGTGGTGCGCCATGTGATGGATCTGCGCGTGGGCGGCCAGCTCTTCAGTGGCGTCTTCAGCAACGAACAGCACATAGTCGGCCTGCCCCTCGCGGTGCTGGCTTAGCAGCGCACGGCTGCGCAACGTACGCGGCCCGCAGGCGGTATCGACCCGGGTTTCAGCAGCATAGCCCTTGGCATTGCGCGCGCCGCGGCTGAGCTGTTGCTCAAGGTAATCAGCGGCGGCCGGTGCCAGGCATTCGCCGGGCAAACGGCCGATCATGCTGGTGATACCCCCGCCGAACAGGCGTTCTGCCTGCTGGTTGGCCAACAGGATGCGCTGGCTTTCCAAATCCTGGACGATGACACTGGCGGGGATGTTGGCGATCACCGAATCGAGAAACTGCGACAGTTTGGCCATTTCCTGGCTGTACTGCTCGGCCAGTTCCTTGGCCTGCAACAGCTCAAGCTCCTGTTGGCGGCGCTCGGAAATATCGCGCGTGACCTTGGCGAAGCCGACCAGCTGGCCGTTGTCATCGCGAACGGCATCGATCACCACATGGGCGTGAAAGGCGCTGCCGTCCTTGCGCAGGCGCGAGCCGATTTCCTCGAAGCGACCAGTGTGGCGTGCCTGCTCCAGATTCTGTTCGGGCAGGCCGGCGGCACGTTCGGCTTCGCTGTAGAACAGCGAGTAATGCTTGCCGACGATCTCGTCAGCAAGGTACCCCTTGGCTCGTTGGGCGCCAGGGTTCCAGTTGGCGACAATACCGTCTGGGGTGAGCAGGTAGATGGCATAGTCCACCACGCTCTGGATCAACAGCCGGTACATGATGTCGGGGCTTGCGACTAGCGACATGAATTTTCCCTGAACCTGCGACGCGCACGAAAAGGAACCCCAGTCCAGAGCGGCTGGGCCTTGATCAGATAGTGCTGGCATTATGCCGTGTAGGTTGATTTTGTGAAGTAGCTCACAAAATTTACTGCGCGCTCAATGCAGCGCGGCGCTGACCTTGTAGGTCAGCAGGTTCGGGTCGTCGTCAAGCACGATCTGCTGCACCCGCCGCGGCAGGTCGGCCACCACGGCCGTGCAGAAGGCGACAGCCACCGGGTCCGGCGCGTAGCAGCGCAGCAGCCAATCGCCCGGCGCACTAAGCATCTGTTGCGCCACGGCGCGGCCGATGCCCTGGCGACGATAGCGCCTGAGGATGAACAGATCGGCCAGTTCGCTGGCGTCGAAGCCTGGCAGCTCGCTACGCTCGACCAGCACGAAGCCCGCAATGAACCCGTCCACCAGCACCAGGCTGGCGCTCCAGCCTGCGGACTGCCAGTAGCGCTGCAGGTGCTCTTCATGGACGTAGAAGCGCCCGTCCACCTCGACATCTTCCTGCTCCCAGTCGGAAGATTCGTAGGCGTAGAACTGGTAGAGGTTACGGATCAGTTCGGCCTGGTCGGCGGTGGTCGGGAGCAGTTCGATGGGCAGCATGGGGCGGGCTCGGATGAAAGTGCGATTCTAGGGCTGGTGCTCTGTCATTATCGCTGCAACCGCCTCAATCTCAACCAACATCCCAGCCAACGCCAGACGCGGCACCGGGATCAGCGTACAAGCCGGCTTCATGTGCGCACCCAGGCAGCGTGTTGTAGTCATTTTCGCAATGGCCACGGCGCGGAGTGAACAACGCGTCTATTTTCGCCGCTCGGATTGCCCGCTAGATTGCAGAATCCGGCAAGGAGGCCACCTTCGAAAAAGGAAACACCATGAGCAAACCACACGCGTTCCAACTCGCTTACACCATCAAACCGCACAAAAAGATTCACGAATCACAAGCCGATGCAGCGCGGTATCACATGCGACACCATATGGGTTGGACTCCACACGAGACCATTCAGACCACTTTACTCGGCCACATCCCCCTCGCTTCCGGGACCAACGAGCAAAAGCGTAACGAGGCCCGTAACGTGATGCGCAAGCAAATCAAGGAAGCTTTCAAAACGCTTGAGGTCGATCACCTCATCAGCTTCACAGGCAGCCTCATGGTGAACGACCTGGAGGATGCCATCGAGGTGGAGATTCCCTGACGCTCGCCGCGGGCATCAGGCGCCCTGCACCTGATGCCTGGCCCGTCATTTCTCCTGCAACACCGCCCTGCCCTTCACCGCGCGTGGCCCGCGCCATGCCCAAAACAGCAAACCGGGGAGCGGTGCATAGACCACGAAGACGACCCACAGCATCTTGCGCTCGGCGCGCCTGTCGCTGCCGATGATGTGCCAGATGGCGAAGATCTCCAACAGGATGACCAAGGCTGCGACAATGATCCAGATCGTTCCGATTTCCATTAGCACTCTCCCGTAGGCATGTACTAGGTTGGGTCGCTTTATGCTGTGAGGGTTCATTCGGATTTTTACAGCCCCATCGCGTGCTTGACGCGATTGCTTCGGCGCTCTTGAGATCGAGCGCCGCCCGCGCGGCGCATCGCGGATGAATCCGCTCCTACGGTCTACCTTCGGCCAGTTACGCCTGCGCCACACCGCCCAAGGCAAGCTCCCACAGCCCACTTGCCTCAACACGACCTGGAACACGACACACCGACCCTGGCGATTGTCTTTCCCCCGGCCACCCGCCACACTCTCACGGCCAGCCAGGAAGCGGAGTCCAGAGTGCCCACCCCACGTCAGTTCAGTAAGAAGACTAGCACCAGCAACATGCTGCGGCTCAAATCCGTGACCGGCAGCCCGCAGGCGCCCTACCGGGTCGACTTCGTCCTGCTCAAACACTTCTCCATGGCCAGTTTCACTGTGGCCATGGACGTGCTGGTCACCGCCAATCTGCTGCGCGCCGACAGCTTCGCATTCACCCCGCTGTCGCTGGACGGTGACCGGGTGCTGAGTGACCTGGGCCTGGAGCTGGTAGCCAGCGAGCTTGCCGCCAGCGAATTGAAGGAACTCGACCTGCTGATCGTCTGCGGCGGCTTGCGTACCCCGCTCAAGTATCCGGAGCTCGACCGCCTGCTGGATGACTGCGCCGCCCACGGCAAAGCGTTGGGCGGGCTGTGGAACGGTGCCTGGTTCCTTGGCCGCGCCGGGGTGCTGGACGATTATGGCTGCAGCATCCACCCCGAACAGCGCGCCAGCCTGTCCGAGCGCAGCCCGCAAACGCACATCACCCCGGCCAGTTTCACCCTCGACCGCGACCGCCTCAGCGCCGCCAGCCCCAACGGCGCCATGGAGCTGATGCTTGGCCTGGTGCGCCGGCTGTATGGCGACGGCCTGGCCGAAGGCGTCGAAGAAATCCTTTCGTTCTCCGGCGCGCGCTACCGCCAGGTCGGCCCAGGCGCGAAAAAGTCCATGAGCCTGCACCTGCGCACCATCGTCGAGCTGATGGAGAACAACCTCGAAGAAACCCTCAGTCTCGACCAGCTGGCCGCCTACAGCGGCCGCTCACGCCGGCAGATCGACCGCCTGTTCCAGGCCCAGCTGGGCACTTCGCCGCGGCGCTACTACATGGAACTGCGCATCACCAAAAGCCGCCGCCTGCTGCAGTATTCCGACCTTTCGGTGATGGAGGTGGCAGTGGCCTGCGGCTTCGTCTCGGTGTCGCACTTCAGCAAGTGCTATGCGGCGTACTTCGGCTACCCGCCGTCCCGCGAGCAACGGCTGGGCGAGTGAACGGCAGTCAGGCCTTGATGTAGCGCATCACCGCTTCACAGATCACTGCCTTGTGGCGCAGCTTGATCTGCTCGTCGAACAGGTCGATCTGGAAGATGTCGCCAAAGGTGTGGCGGTTCGACACCCGATAGAAGCAGAACGAGCTCATCAGCATGTGCAGGTCGATCACCTCGATGCCCGGACGGAACACGCCCTCCTGCACACCCCGCTCCAGCGTGCGGCCCAGGGCCTGCAGCACCAGGCTGCTCATCTCGCGAATGGCCGGGGTTTTCTTCACGTATTCGCCGTAGTGGATGTTTTCGTTGCAGACCATGCGCACGAAATCGACGTTGCGGTCGTGGTGGTCGAAGGTGAAATCGGTCAGGCGCTGGATCGCCTGCTCGGCCGGCAGCGACTCCAGGTCCAGGCGATGCTCGGTCTCGCGGATGTCACCGTAGAGCTTGACCAGGCACTCGACGTACAGCTGCTCCTTGCTGCCGAAGTAGTAATAGATCATGCGCTTGGAGGTGGCCGTGCGCTCGGCGATGGCATCCACCCGCGCCCCGGCCAGGCCCTGTTGGACGAACTCGTTGATGGCGGCCTGGAGGATGTCCTCGCGGGTTTTCTCGGGGTTGTTCTTGCGCGATTTGCGTGTCCCTTCGGTCTCGGGCTGGCCGAGGGGGGCTACGGGGTGGCTCATGGCTGCTCACGGGGTGTTTATTGGGATTTGCCAGGGATTATCCGTGAGGCGGGCGGCGCAGGGAAGCGCGCTGTTGGTCGAGTGGTCAGGATTGGGGATGGCGCATGGCACCGATTTGAACTTATCGACAGGTCCTGCCCCCTAATCCTGCGTTAGGCCCACAGCTAAATCACAGGAAGGTTTCCAACCATGAAGCGTGAACAGATCGAAGGAATTGTAGAAAAAGCTGCAGGCAAGGCACAGAGTGCAGCAGGGCAGTTGCTCGAAGACCCGTCCCTGGAAGCCGAGGGTGATGCGCGGCAAGCGTCGGGCCAGCTTACGAAGAGCTATGGTGATGCGGTGAACACCGTATCCACGTTCGTGAAGGAGAAGCCACTCACTGCGCTGGCAGTGGGCGCAGGTATTGTGCTGGTGCTTAATCGCCTGCTCCGTCGCTGACGCACCACCCCGTGGGAGCGGCTTCAGCCGCGAACACCGGCGAAGCCGGTGCCATACACCGCGTCGCTCGCTTCGCGGCTGAAGCCGCTCCCACTGGGGTCATACTGGTTTCAAGATAGGTAGCTCGACTACAGTACTGGTTTACGCACCGCCCCGCTCCGCCGCTTGGCCATCGCCGCCAAGCGCACTGCAACGTTCGCCGCGCCATATCCGGCATAACCACCTTTGCGCTGGATGATCTCGAAGAAGAAGCGGTCCTCGAACGACTCGGTATACACGTGGAACAACTCCCCACCCTGGGCATCTCGGTCATACAGCACGTTGTAATAGGCCAACTCGCTGAGAAACTCGTCATCGAAATCGAAGCGCGCCGCCAGATCGTCGTAGTAGTTCAGCGGGATCTCCAGCAATGGCACGCCGGCTTCCTTGGCCCGCGCCACTTCCTTGAAGATATCCGCGCAATCGAAGGCAATATGATGCACACCCGAGCCGCGATAGCTGGACAGCGCGTGGGCAATCGCGGTGTTGCGGTTTTCCGAGATGTTCAGCGGCAAACGCAGGCTGCCACACTGGCTACGCAGAGCGCGGCTTTTTACCAGGCCGTAGGGGTCGGGCAACACCACTTCGTCATCGGCGGCAAAGTCGAACAGGCTCTTGTAGAACAGCACCCA
Organism: Pseudomonas sp. NPDC089752; assembly: GCF_044748725.1. NCBI lineage: Bacteria > Pseudomonadati > Pseudomonadota > Gammaproteobacteria > Pseudomonadales > Pseudomonadaceae > Pseudomonas > Pseudomonas sp. NPDC089752. The sequence continues at coordinate 478,870 of NZ_JBIVGP010000001.1, read as the reverse complement.
GCTGTCCAGCGACTCGGCTGGCAGGGCCAGGGCCATGTGGTCGATGCGCTGCAAACCGCCGGTGGAGGTGGCGGCCGGGTCCAGGCGGAAGTCGGTGTCGTACAGCGAAGGGCCTTCCTTGCCCTGCTCCACCAGGTAGATCAGGCTGCCGTCCGGGGCGCGCACGGCGGGCACTTCGCATTCATTCGGGCCGACCAGGCCACGGAATGGCTGGCCGCGAAAATCGGTGGCGCGCTGCAGCGCGGCGTGCTCGTCCTTGACCCGCAGGGCGGTGGCGCACAGCGACGGGCCGTGGGCCTCGAAGAAGTTGTGGCCGAATGAATACGGTTCTGCATTGAGCACGATGTTGATGTCGTTCTGGCGCAGCAAGTGCACGTCCTTGCTGCGGTGCTTGCCGGCTTCGGCAAAGCCCAGACGCTTGAGCCAGCCACCCAGGCGCGCGCCGACGGCTTCGTCGACGGCAAACTCGAGGAACTCCACACCGTTATAGGTACTGGCGGCGGGCGGCGCGAACAGTACGCCCGGTTCGATGGCGGTGCCTTCCTGCTGCAGGCGCAGGCGAGTCTGCTCTTCGAGGTACAGCAGCGAACGCAGGCCATCGGCGGCGTTCTGCCGGGGCGGCGCGGCACGGAAGCCATCGTTGAAGATTTCCAGCGACAGCGGGCCGCGATAGCCGGTGGCAAGAATCGGCGCGAGGAAGCCGGCCAGGTCCATTTCGCCCTGGCCCGGGAAGCAGCGGAAATGGCGGCTCCACTCCAGCACGTCCATGGCCAGGATCGGCGCGTCGGCCATCTGCACGAAGAAGATCTTGTCGCCGGGGATGTCGCGGATCGCGGCCGGGTCGCCCTTGAGCGACAGGGTGTGGAAGCTGTCGAGGATCACCCCCAGCGCCGGATGGTCGGCCTGACGCACCAGGTTCCAGACTTGCTGGTAGGTGCTGACGTGGCGGCCCCAGGCCAGAGCTTCGTAGCCGATGCGCAGGTCGCGTTTACCGGCGTGCTCGGCTAGCAGCCGGAGGTCGTCCACCAGTAGCTGTTCTTCACCCAGCGCGTCGACCTGCACGTTACTGCACACCAGCACCAGGTCGGTACCCAGCTCTTGCATCAGGTCGAACTTGCGTTCGGCACGGTCGATGTTTTTCTGCAGGCGGTCGCGGCGGCAGCCTTCGAAATCGCGGAACGGCTGGAACAGGGTGATGGCGATGCCGAGGTCGGCGCACATCTGCCGCACTTCGCGCGGGCTACCGGCGTAGTAGAGCAAATCATTCTCGAAGATCTCGACGCCGTCGAAACCGGCGGCGGCGATGGCTTCGAGCTTTTCCGGCAGAGTGCCGCTCAAGGACACGGTGGCTATCGAACGCTGCATGGTGGAGTTCCTTGTTATTTGAAAAGACAACAAACCGAACCTCGACGGGTTCCTGGCACGATCGATTATTCGCAGGTAAAGTCGCGGCAGCAATCACTTTGTACGGAACGGTTAGTTTTGCGTTCGATTACCGCACAAAACCCGTTTAGGCGAATTGATTCACTGCCACCGCTGAACAACCATGTGATCGCACGCAGGCACTTCGACAGCCACCCAGCGCAGCAAATACTCCCGATAGCGATCGCTCTCCCAGCGCCTGCCTCCAGGCAACGCCAACTGTGCGGTCACCAACAAAAACAACGGAGACAACAATGGCCCACTCTAGCTCTCAAGCCAAGAAAGCGACCGCCAGCGGTTGGATAGGCTCAGCACTCGAGTACTACGACTTTTTCATCTATGCCCAGGCTGCGGCGCTGATTTTCCCGCAGATCTTCTTCCCCAACACCGACCCGAAAATGGCCATCATCGCCTCGCTGGCCACCTACGGCGTGGGCTACCTGGCGCGGCCAGTCGGCGCGTTCGTGCTCGGCCACTGGGGTGATACCCGTGGGCGCAAGAACGTGCTGCTGCTGTGCATGTTCCTGATGGGCGTGTCGACCATGGCCGTCGGCCTGCTGCCGACCTACCACGACATCGGCCTGCTCGCCCCGGCCTTGCTGGTGCTGCTGCGCCTGGTCCAGGGCTTCGCGGTGGCCGGTGAAATTTCCGGTGCCAGTTCGATGATCATGGAACACGCGCCGTTCGGTCGGCGCGGCTATTACGCCAGCTTCACCTTGCAGGGCGTGCAGGCCGGCCAGGTGCTGGCGGCTGCGGTGTTCCTGCCGCTGGCCTACTTCATGCCGAGCGAAGCGTTCAACGACTGGGGCTGGCGCATTCCGTTCCTGATGAGTGCGGTGGTGCTGATCGCAGGCTTCATCATCCGTAAGGAAGTGCACGAAACCCCGGCGTTCGTGAAGGAAGAAAAGCAGGACAAGGTGGCCAAGTCGCCGATCAGCGAAGCTTTCCGCCACAGCTGGAAGCACATGGTGCTGGTGATGTTCATGGCCCTGATGAACGTGATCCCGGTGGTCGCGACCATCTTCGGCGCAGCCTACGCGGTACAGCCGGCCTATGGCATCGGCTTCGACAAGAGCGTGTACTTGTGGATTCCGGTGGTGGGCAACATCGTCGCCGTGCTGGTGATCCCGTTCGTCGGCAGTCTTTCCGACAAGATCGGCCGTCGCCCGACCATGATCGCCGGCTGCCTGGGCTCGGGCCTGCTGGCGTTCGTGTATCTGTATGCGATCAGCATCCAGAACGTGCCGCTGGCCTTTGCCGCATCGATCGTCATGTGGGGCATGGTCTACCAGGGTTACAACGCCGTGTTCCCAAGCTTTTACCCAGAGCTGTTCCACACCCGCTACCGCGTCTCGGCCATGGCCATCGCGCAGAACATCGGCACCATGATGACCGCCATGCTGCCGGCGCTGTTCGCCCTGGTGGCGCCGCCTGGCTCGGATAACATTCCGCTGGTGGTGGGTGGCCTGGCGTTCTTCATCACCTGCGTGTGTGCGCTGGCGGCGTACATCGCGCCGGAGACGCATCGTCTGGCGATGGACGACCTGGGTAATCCCCAGGCCAAGCCGATGGAGAAGGAAGCCTTTGAGGCGAGCCGCAAGGGGAGTTTTGAGGCGGTGAGCAACTGATAGATCGCATGGGGCTGCTGCGCAGCCCATTCGCGGGGCAAGCCCGCTCCCACAGATAGCGCGCTGCAGTTAACCTGTGGGAGCGGGCTTGCCCCGCGAATGGGCCGCACAGCGGCCCCAACGATTTCAGCCTTTGATCACTTCCTGCAGCCGCAGCCAGAGCTTCTCGACATGCTCGCGCTCGGTCGGCAACGCCCCCACCGACACCCGGACCATCCACCGCCCATTCAGGGTCGCCGGGGTCACATAAGCATCGCCTGAAGCATTAAGCCGCTGCGCCCAAGCCTTGGTATGCACATCCAACGCCTCCCCTTCCAACCCTGCTGGCCGGTGCTGAATACACAGCGTCTGCAGCTGGACCGGCGCCAACAGTTCCCACTCTGCAGCCGCCTCCACCTGCTCGGCCAGCCAACGGGCATTGTCCAGGTCACGACGCAAACGCTGCTGCAGCGCCTCAACCCCTTCGCTACGCAACATGAACCACAGCTTCAACGCACGGAAGCGGCGGCCCAGCGGAATGCCCCAGTCGCGCAGGTTCTTCACCTCAGCATCCACCGCCGATTGCAGGTAGCTCGGGTTGGTACTCATTACCCGGATCAGGTGCTGCGGATCGCGCACGTAATAGATCGAACAGTCGAAGGCCACGCCCAGCCATTTATGCGCATTGACCACCACCGAATCGGCCAACTCGATACCGTCCCACATCCAACGACACTCAGGCAGGATCATCGCCGAACCGGCCATGGCCGAGTCGACGTGCAGCCACAAACCCTGAGCCTGGGCGATCTCGCCGATCGGGCGCAGCGGGTCCAGCGCCGTGGTGGTCGTGGTGCCTGTGGTGGCGACCACCGCGCAAGGCTGATTGCCAACGGCGAGGTCCTGCTCGATAGCGGCCTGCAAGGCGTCGGGGCGCATGGCGAACTGTTCGTCGGTAGCGATCAGGCGGATGTTGGCTCGGCCGAAACCCGCGAGCAGCGCGGCCTTGTCCACCGAGCTGTGAGCGTGGGCGCTGACATAGACGATGAGGGGTTTTGCCTCCGCCTGCAGGCCACCACGCACCAACGCGTAGTCGGTGGTGCGTTCACGGGCACTGATCAGCGCGACCAGGGTGCTGGTCGAGGCGGTGTCCTGGATCACCCCGCTCCACTGCGCCGACAGGCCCAGCAGTTGGCGCAGCCAGTCGAGGGTGGTTTCCTCAAGCTCGCTCAGTGCCGGGCTGGATTGCCACGACAGGCCGAGCACGCCAAGGCCCGTGCTGAGGAAGTCACCGAGCACCGACGACAAAGTGCCGTTGGACGGGAAGTAGCCGTAGAAGTCAGGGTGCTGCCAGTGCGACAGGCCCGGCATGACCAGTTTGTTGATATCGTCGAGAATCGCCTCGAACGGTTCGCCCTGCTTGGGGGCGCCCGTCGGCAAGGCAGCCTTGAGATAGCCGGGCTCGACCTGGGCCATGACCGGGCGCTCGCCGACGGTCTGGCGGTAGTCGGCGATCAGGTCGATCAGTTGGTGGCCGTACTGGCGAAATTGTTCGGGGGTCACGCGCGATCTCCTGTGGGGTGTCCAGTGCCTGTACCGGCCATTTCGCGGGCAAGCCCGCTCCCACAGGTTAAGTGCAACATCAAGACCTGCGCAGTACTTGTGGGAGCGGGCTTGCCCGCGAAGAGGCCGGCATATGCGCCGCAATTCCGACACTCTAGACGCTTGCCGACTATCGAATAACCCCGCTTCGCGCATACCTGCTATGGCAAACCCGCATGCCCACCCTGCACGCCGAACTGCGATTGGCGCCACAGCTCGAACACCCGGTTGCGCAACCAGCGGTGCTCGGCCGACGCCTGCAGGCGCTGGTGCCACACCACCCAGTAGCGCTGGGTATGCTCGACAAAGCCCAACGGCCGCCAGGCCAGGTCATGCAGGCGGCACAGCTGGCGGGCGATATGCTCGGGTACGGTGGCCAGCGCCTGGCTGTTGGCGATCACCTGCACGGTGGCCGAGAAAAACGGCACCTCCAGGCTGACCCGCCGCTGCAGGCCCTGGGCGCGCAGGTGGCGGTCGATGAAGCTGTCCTTGTCGCCGCCCCCGGAGATGCGCACGTGCTTGAAGGCCAGGTAATCGTCCTGACTCAGCACGTCGCAGGCCGCGAGCGGATGTTCCCGGCGCATCAGGCACACCGCCCGGTCTTCGCCAAGCAGGCGCCCGTGCAGGTTGGGTGGCGATTCGTCGAACAGCGTGGTGGCCAGGTCGATCTCGCCGCTGGCGAGCAAGGCGTACTGGCCGGCCTGCCAGGAGCGGTAGTCGATGCACACGCCCGGGGCTTCCTGCTCCAGCGCGGCCACCAGCAGCGGCAGCATGTGCTCGGCGACGTAGTCGGAGGCGGCCAGGCAGAAGCGCCGCTCACAGCGGGCCGGGTCGAAGGCGGCGGGTTGGCGCAGGGCCTGGAGTTCTTCGAGCACCTGGCGCAGGGGTTCGACCAGGGCTTCGGCGTATTCGCTGAGCACGTAACCACGGCCCTGGCGCACCAGTAACGGGTCGTCGAAGGCTTCGCGCAGGTGGGCCAATTGACGGCTCAGGGCCGACTGGCTGACGCCCAGGCGTTCGGCGGCGTGGCTGAGGTTTTTCAGCTGCAGGAGGCAGTCGAGGGTGCGCAGGTGGGCGAGGCTAAGGGAGGCGAAGGTTGGGTTCATCTGCCATTCCTGCTGAAATTTCACTGGCCCATTCGCGGGCAAGCCCGCTCCCACAGGTACACCACAGTTATTGAGACCAGTGGTGTATCTGTGGGAGCGGGCTTGCCCGCGACTGGGCCGCAAAGCGGCCCCCGCTTATTAAGCAGTCAGACCTACGTAAACGTTCTGTACGTCATCGTTCTCGTCAATCGCTTCGAGGAAGGCTTCCACCTCAGCCAGCGCCTCAGCACTCAGGCTCGCCGCGCTCACCGGGTTTTTCGGGATGTAGCCGATTTTCGCCGAGGTCACAGTGAAACCCTGCTCCGGCAGCGCCTTCTGCACTGCATCCAGGTCGGTAGTGTCGGTGATGAACAGGGTCGAGCCCTCTTCTTCACCTTCCTCGAAGTCCTGCGCACCGGCTTCGATCGCAGCCATTTCCGGGTCGGCGTCGTCGCTGGCAGGGGTGGCTTCGATCAGGCCGACATGGTTGAAGTCCCAGGCCACCGAACCGCTGGCACCCAGCTGGCCCTTGCGGAACAGCACGCGGATCTGCGCGACGGTGCGGTTGACGTTGTCGGTCAGGCACTCGACGATCAGCGGCACCTGGTGCGGCGCGAAACCTTCGTAGCTCACCGCGTGGTACTGCACGGCATCACCGTCCAGGCCGGCACCCTTGCGGATCGCCCGGTCCAGGGTCTCGCGGGTCATCGAGGCCTTCTTGGCCTGGACGATGGCCAGGCGCAGGCGCGGGTTCATGTCGGGGTCGGCGCCCGATTTTGCCGCGATCTGGATTTCCTTGGACAGCTTGCCCATGATCTTGCCCTTGGCATTGGCAGCTGTTTCTCTATGTTTGGCTTTCCACTGTGCGCCCATGTCGACTCTCTTGTTTCAGCGGCCAGTTCAGGAAGCGACCGGCCAAAAGTGGGAGCAGTTTATACGCCCTCGCGCCTGTGATCGACAACAAATCTCACGCCTTGTCGGCCTTGCCCGCCGCCGCCGCGAAGCGCGCCAGGCGCACGTCCAGGTGGCGTGGCCGCAGGCCGCGGTCTTCGGCCCGCTCCTTGCGGCGGATGGCATTGCGCACCATCAGCGAGCCCAGGTAGCGGATCGGCTCCGGCGGAAACAGGCCCAGCGGGCCCTTGACCAGTGGCGAGCGTGTCCACGGGTTGTCCAGCCCCAGCGCCAGCGACGAGAGAATCTGCCCGCCCATGTGGCACGGCCCCACCCCACTGCCGGAATAGCCAAAACCGTAAAACACGTTGCCCTGCCCATCCAGCCGGCCAAAGAACGGCAGCCCGGTCACCGAGCGGTCCGACGGGCCGTTCCAGCTGGCTGCAAGCGGTACCTCGGCCAGCGCCGGGAAGAATTCGCCCAGGGTTTCGCCCAGCAACGGCCGATACGGCGACGGCTGGTCGAACACCGGCAGCATGCGCCCGCCATAGGCGAAAGTGTTGCCGCCCTTGCCGAGCATCAGGCGGCCATCGGAGGTGTTGTGGTAGTAGTGCACGAAGATGCGCGAGTCGAGCACGCTGATGCCATTGTTCAGGCCGATCTCGCGCAGCAATTCTGGGCACGGCTCGGTGATGACCATGTCGCTGGAGACGATCGCCACGCTGCGCTCGAACTGCGGGAAGGCGCGCGCCATCCAGGCATTCAGGCCCAGTACCACGCGGTCGGCACGCACCGTGCCATGGGCCGTGCGCACCTGCGCCGGGGCGCCGTGCTCCAGGCCGGTCATGGCCGTGCCTTCATGAATGCGTACCCCTCGCTGCAAGGCCACCCGGCGCAAGCCGCGCACCAGGCGGCCCGGCTGCACGGTGGCGGCGGCTGGCGAGAACCAGCCTTCCAGATGCCGAGCGGAACCTGCCAGGCGTTGCACATCATCGAGCGCCAGGCGCTCGAACGAATTGATGCCTCTCTGTTCCAGCGCCGCGATCACTGCATCGGTGGCGCCGACCTGGGCCTGGTTGGTGGCCGTGTACAAAGTACCGTCCAGGCGATAGTCGCAGTCGATGCCATTGGCGGCGCAGAACGCGCCAATCTCACCGATGCTGCGTTCCGACTCGCGCACCAGACGCACCGCTTCGGCAGCGCCGAACAAGCGTTCGAGGGTGAAATACTTGGCCGACCAGGACAATGCACAACCGCCGTTGCGGCCACTGGCACCCGCGCCGCAGATATCCGCCTCGATCAGCAGCACGTCCAGCGCCGGCACCGCCTCCTTGAGCATCAGCGCGGTCCACAGGCCCGTGTAGCCACCGCCGACGATGCAAACGTCGCAACGGGCATCGCCCTGCAGCGGCGGGCACACCGCCTCCTGTTCCGAATCCAGGGCCTGTTGCAGCCAGAAGGGTCTCATTCGCTCGCTTTCCTTTAGGTACGCAGTGGCTTGATCGCCATGCTGGTATTGGGTGCCACGTCATTGGCCTGGGGCACGCTGGTCGGGCGGCTGTTCCAGTGCGGCAGCAGCACAAGGGCCGAGAACAGCGCACAGCCGGCGAACACGATGAACACCGTGACGCTGTCGAAGTAACCAGGCAGCAAACCGCCGAGCACCGCGCCCACCGAACCGCAGCCGTTGACGAAGCCAGCCGCCGTGGCACCGGCCTTGGCCGTGCCGAAGTCGATGGCCGCCGCGCCGCTGATCATCGAGTCCGGCCCGTACAGGGTCAGGCCCATGACGAACAGCAGGCCCACCACCATGACGATGCTGCCGCTGTGCATTGCCGCCATGAACAGCGCCAGGGTCACGGTGAGTAACAGCAGGCTGATCACGCAGGCGGGCATGCGCCGGGCACCGAACAGCTTGTCCGAGGCCAGGCCGATGATGATCGGGCCGAGCAGGCCGGCCAGTTCGAACGCCGTGGGGATGATCGCTGCGCCGACCTTGCCCACCGAGGGCATCTGCTCGAAGACGATTACCGGGCCCCATAGCAGGATGGCGTAGCGTGCCGGCTTGAGCAGAAAGTACGCCAGGCCCAGGGTCAGCACCGTGCGATTGCGCAGTATTTCGCGCAGCGGCGCCCAGATGCTGCACAGGTTGCCGGCGGGTGCCATGCTCTGCGGCTCGGGCTCGACCGCTGGCAAGCCAACGTCCTCTGGCTTGTTGCGCTGCAGGAAGAAGAACAGCACCGCCACCGCGGCTACCACTTCGGCGCTGGAGAAGAACGCCGCGTGCCAGGTACCGACCAGGGTGTAGGCCCACCAGCCGGCGAACGGCGAGGCAACCAGACCGCCGAAGGCATAGCACGAACTCCACAGCCCCAGCACTCGCCCGCGCTGCGAAGCCGGGAAGAAACTGCCGATGTTCTTGCACAGCCCGGCCCAGCCGGTGGACTGCGCCAGGCCCTGGATCAGCATGCAGGTGGCAAAGATCGGGAAGGTCGCGTAGCTGCCCATCACCACCGCCGCCGCTGCTGAAATCAGCAAGCCACCGAGCACCACCACGCGCGGGCCGAAACGGTCGGCCAGCATGCCCCAGGTGAACTGGCCCACCGCATACGCCGCCAGGTAGATGGCATCGAGGTTGGCCATGGCAGCCTTGTCGAGCATGAATGTGGGGTCTTCACCGATGCCGAGCTTGGCCACCGAGAAGGCCTTGCGGGTGAAGTAGAAGGCGGCGTAAGCCAGCCAGGTAATTGCGAAAATCTGGATACGCCAGCGTTTGAACGCGGCTAGGGATTGGTTCATGTTGATTCTGACCTCTTGCTCAAGTGTGCCGGCAGATTGTTAAAAAACGCCTGTCTTGTTGTTGTGTTGCGCACTGCATGACGTGGGCGCGTCATTGGTCAGATGGCGCAGGTATACGCGCCATGGCCCGGCTGTCGCTTGTAGCGGCGGCCCTGGGTTGAAAGCTATGGAAACAGTTGCTGACTGATAAATAAAATCGATTTATCGTATTTCACACATAAGCTCAGCTTGTTACTGGAGTGTCCATGTCGGTGTCCCACGCGCAACTCAAGGCCTTCCACGCGGTGGCCGTGCACGGCAGCTTCACCCGCGCGGCGGAAAAGCTGTTCCTCACCCAGCCGGCGATATCCGACCAGGTACGCAAGCTGGAGGAGCGCTTTGGCGTGTTGCTGTTCCACCGCAACAAGCGCTCGGTGCAGTTGACCGACCTGGGCGAGCGCCTGCTGGGCATCAGCCAGCGCCTGTTCGCCTGCGAGGCCGAGGCCCACGAACTGCTGCATGACTCCCGCGCCCTGCACACCGGCAGCCTGGTGCTGGCAGTGGATGCCCCGGTGCACGTGCTGCCGCAGATCGCGCGGTTCTGCCAGCGCTATCCGGGCATTCAGGTCAAGGTGGAAACCGGCAATACCGACGAATCGCTGGCCCGGCTGTTCAGCTATCAGGCAGACCTGGCGCTGCTGGGGCGCGACGTCGACGATGAGCGGCTGCACTGCGTGCCATTGCGCCGCGACCCGATGGTGGCCTTCGTGTCGCACAACCACCCGTGGGCCAGCCGTGGCTCGATCAGCCTGGCTGACCTCGACGACACGCCGCTGGTGCTGCGCGAGCCGGGTTCGGTCACCCGCCAGACGCTGGAAGAAGAAATGCAGCGCGCCGGCCTGCGGATTCGCCCAGCCATCCAGGTAGAGGGCCGGGAAGCGGCGCGCGAAGCGGTGGTGGTGGGGATTGGCGTGGGCGTGGTATCGGCTGCCGAGTTTGGCGCGGATGCGCGGGTGTGTGCGCTGCCGATCACCGATTGCCAGCGGCATTTGACCGAGACGCTGGTGTGCTTGAGCGAGCAGCGTACGCGGCGGGTGGTAGCGACATTCTTGCAGATGGTTCAGGAAGCCTTGCCATGTTCTTCCGTCTAGCCGCCGACGCCCTGGTGCTGCTGCACCTGGCCTTCATCCTGTTGGTGCTGTTCGGCGGCCTGCTGGTGCTCAAGTGGCGCCTCGCCCTGCTCATCCACCTGCCCGTCCTGGCCTGGGGCCTGGCGGTGGAAGGACTGCACCTGGAGTGCCCGCTGACCGACTGGGAAAACCGCATGCGCATTGCTGCGGGCGATGCCGGCTACCCTGGCGGCTTCGTCGAGCACTACATCTGGCCGCTGATCTACCCGGCCGGATTGACGCCGCAGATCCAATGGTTGCTGGGCGCCTTCGTACTGCTGCTCAATCTCGGCATCTACGGGTATGTGATCTGGCGCTGGCGCCGCGCCTAACGCGTAGCGATCACAAACAGCCGTGGGAACGGCAGCAGCACTTTGCCGTCAGTGGCCGGGGGGTAGTCGCGCTGCATGGCCTGCAGGTACATCTGCAGGAAGTCCGTTTGCTCCTGCTCATCCAGCTTGGCCAGGTAAGGCCTCAAGGCCGACCCCTTGAACCATTCCACCACCGCCTCGGCGCCACCGGGTAGCGGATGGTGATAGGTGGTGCGCCAGACATCCACCCGCGTGCACAGCGGGCTCAGCAGGTCGTAGTAGAACGCCGCGTTGTGCCGTGGCGGCAGGCTGAAGTCGGCGAATTTGTCGGCCCACGGGCCGCGACCGGCGATATCGCGCAACTGGCGGTGGGCCGGCTCGTCGAGGTTGTCCGGGGTTTGCACGGCCAGGCTTCCCCCTTCGCTCAGCTGGCGCACCAGGTGCGGGTACAGCGAGCCGTGGTCGGGCACCCACTGCAGCGAGGCATTGGCCAGGATCAGGTCCTGCGGCTCAGGGGCGGCCCAGTCGCTGATGTTGGCGATCCTGCAGCTGACCCTTGGGATATTCAGGCGTTTGCGTTCGCGAGCCTTGTCGATCATGTCCTTGTCGCTGTCCAGTGCCGTCACCTGGGCATCCGGGCAGCGTTGCAGCAACACTTCGGTGGAGTTGCCGGGGCCACAGCCCAGGTCGGTGGCATGGCGCACCGGGCGTGGCGGCACGGCGGCGAGCAGGTCGCGTACGGCGCGGGTGCGCTCGTCTTCGAAGAGGGAATACTGGGTGGCGGACCAGGCCATGGAGGGCTCCTTTGGGCAGGCAATGTGCTCAGCATAAGCCATATGCCCGTCAGGAGGCTGTCAGCATCAGTCTATGCTTCGAGTCAGTCTCATTCTGCGGATGCCCATGAAAAAATTCCTGGCCCTCGCTTTGCTGGCTCTGATCGCCGCCGCCGCCCTCCTCGGCTCACCGTGGATGAAGGGACGTTTCCACATGCCTGCGGAGAATTCCCCCACCCAACAACGCGAAACGGCCGGGTCCACGAAGGAGCCGGCCGTTTTCAACGATCACTAGTGCTTAGTGTTTCTTGGCACTGCGAATCTGATGCACCACACCCATGGCCACCACCACGGCGGCGGCGATACCGGTGGAGATCACCAGGATCTGGTAGTCAGGCATGAACGCCATGGTCACCAGCGCGGCGACGATGAACGCGATCACCAGGTAGGTCAGCCACGGGAACAGCCACATCTTCAGGCGTACTTCCTTGCCCTCGGCAATCAGCTTGCGGCGCATGCGCAGCTGCGAGAAGGCGATCACCAGGTACACCAGCAGAGCGATCATGCCGGTGGTGTTCATCAAGGTGTCCAGCACGTCTTTCGGGCGCAGGGTCTCGCTGAAGTTGATCAGCGCGCAGACCACCGCCACGGCGCACGAGCCCATGATCGCGTACACCGGCACACCGGTGCCGGCGCGGGTGATCTTGAAGAACGACGGCGCGTCGCCACGCTGGGCCAGGGAGAACAGCATGCGCGATGCGGTGTAGTGGCCCGAGATCAGGCAGCTGCTCACCGAGGTCAGCACCACGAAGTTCATCAGCAACTCGGCATAAGGCACGCCCAGCAGCTCCAGGGTACGACGGTAGGCGCCATAGCCGGAGACGCCCAGGTGCGGGTCGTTCCACGGTACCAGGCAGACGATCAGGAAGATCGAACCGACGTAGAACAGGCACACACGCCATACCACCGAGTTGGTGGCCTTGACGATCTGGGTAGCTGGGTCCTTGGCTTCGGACGCCGCGATGGTGACGATCTCGGCACCGAGGAAGGCGAACATCACCCCAAGCAGCGCACCGATCACCGTGGTGATGCCGTTGGGCATGAAGCCTTCGGCGGTCAGGTGGCTGATGCCACGCACTTCACCGAACTGCCAGACGTTCATCACCGCTGCGGTACACACGATCAGGAAACAGACGATCGCAATCACCTTGATCAGCGCGAACCAGAATTCGAACTCACCGTAATGCTTGACGTTGAAGAAGTTCACGGTGATCAGCAACAGGGTCGTGGCCAGCACGAACACGTTGACGCTCACATCCGGGAAGAAGCCATGCAGGATCTTGCCCGCCACGTAGGCTTCCCAGGCCATGAGGATGACCCAGTACCACCAGTACAGCCAGCCGATGGTGAACCCGGCCCAACGGCCAATGGCGCGGTCGGCGTAGGTGGAGAACGAGCCGGTGTCAGGCGAGGACGTCGCCATTTCACCCAGCATGCGCATGATCAGTACCACCAGGATGCCGCCGGCCAGGTAGGCCAGGACCGCAGCCGGGCCGGCGCTGTGGATCACGCTGCCGGAGCCGACGAACAAGGCGCCGCCGATAACCCCGGCGATCGACATCATCGTCAGGTGGCGCGACTTGAGCGAGGCACTGAGTTTGCTCTCGTGCCCGCTGTTCGCGGTGGTGGTTGTGGATGTTGCGTCCATCAGTTGTGTACCCCGTGCTTCTTTTTATCCAAGGAAAACTGTGAAGCCCCGATGGCTCTCGGCTTCACCTGTACATCAGTGCTAATGCGGGCAGGAGGTGTGCGGTTACACACGCAGGCCTTCCGTGGCGGCCTGCTGACGCGCCCCAGGGTTTGCCCCTCGGGCGAACTGAACATGCTTTATGTGGCGATATCTGACACCTAATGTAAAAATGTCCGACAGATAGAGCCATGCACAGTGGCATGAATCTCGCACTGCACTGTACAGGTCGACGATGCAATACACCCTGCAGGCGCTTGACGTTACGCACCTCTCAAGGCCCCCGAATGCTTGAATTACATCCAGACTCCTCGACGCCGCTGGTCAACCAGATCATCGACGGGCTGCGCGAGCTGATCGACAACCAGACCCTCAAGCCAGGCGCTAAAGTGCCGTCGATCCGCGCGTTCGCCTCGACGTACTCGGTGAGTACCTTCACCGTGGTCGAGGCCTACGACCGCCTGGTCGCCCAGGGGCTGCTGGTGAGCAAGGGCAATGCCGGGTTCTTCGTCAATCGCGCGGCGGCCGAACTGCTGGACACGCACACCGCCGAGGCCGACACCAGCCGACCATCGTTCAACTCCGAGTGGTACCTGCAGCAGATCTTCGAGACCCGCCAGCTGCCGTTCAAGCCCGGTTGCGGCTGGCTGCCCAACGACTGGATGTACGAAGACGGATTGCGCCGGGGCTTGCGCCAGGTGGCGGGCAGCCCGCTGGAGCTTTCAGGCTACGGCGACCCGATGGGCCTGCCGGAATTGCGCGCCCTGACTGCGCAGAACCTGCAGCAAGAGTTGTCGATCGTCGCCAATACGGCGCAGTTGATGCTCACCCACGGCGCCAGCCAAGCCTTGGACTTGGCCGTACGCACTCTGGTGCGCCCCGGTGACGTGGTGCTGGTGGACGACCCCGGTTACCCCAACCTGATGAGCATCCTGCGCACCCAGGGCGCCACCCTGATCGGCGTGCCGCGCACCCCCAACGGCTACGACCTCAACCACCTGGAACACCTGCTGGCGCACCACCGGCCGACGGCATTCTTCACCCAGCCGCACCTGCACAGCCCGACCTGTTCACGCACTCCGCTGCCGCAGTTGCACCGCCTGCTGCAACTGGCCAGCCAGCATGGCTTCCGCCTGGTGGAAAACAACCTGTACGCCGACATGGTGGCCGAACCGCAACCGTGCCTGGCCAGCCTCGACCACCTGCAACAGGTGGTTTACGTCGGCAGCTATTCCAAGAGCATTTCGCCCAATGTACGGGTCGGCTACCTGCTGGCCAACCCGGAGCTGATGCAAAAGCTCCTGCAGTTGAAGATGCGCTCGGGCCTGACCACCTCGCAGGTGATGGAGCGCGTGGTGTATGCCGCGATCATCGACGGGCGCTGGCGCAAGCACCTGAAGCGTTTGCGCCAGCGGTTGGCCGAGGCGCATCAGGAAGTTGGCCGGCATTTGCACCGATTGGGGTTCGAGTTGTTCATCGAGTCCGACGAGGGAATGTATATCTGGACCCGGCACCCGGCGATTCCTGACAGCGCAGCGTTGCTCGACGATGCGCTGGAGAAAGGCATCATGCTCGGGCCTGGCCAGTTGTTCATGGTCGATGCCAAACCGACCGGGTGGATGCGCTTCAATGTGGCGTTCAGCACCGATCCGGCGATGTGGGAGCTGCTCGAGAAGGTGCTGGTGAAACACGTGCGGCGTGCGGGGTTGTAGGAGCGGATTTATCCGCGATGCGCCGCGCAGGCGGCGCTCGATTTCACGATCGCTTAAGAACGTGAGACTAGCTCGTCTCGGCCCAACTCCCGCTTACCGCCAAACCGCCTTATCTGCAAAAAACGCCTGCGCATTCGCCTCCAGACTCTCCAAGTGATACCCACCCTCCTGCACAATCACACACGGCAAGCGCAACGCCCGAATCCGCTCACCCAATTCGGCAAACCCCTCAGTCGTCACCGCCACCTTGCTCTGCGGGTCCAGCTCATAAATATCGAACCCGAGCGAAAGCACCAGCACCTCGGCGCCGAAGTCCTTCACCGCATCCAGGGCAATATCCAACTGCGTCATGAAATCCGCCTCGCTGGCCCCATGCGCCATCGGCAGGTTGAGGTTGTATCCCTCCCCCGCACCGCTCCCACGCTCATCCTCGAACCCAGCAACACCCGGGTAGAAGTTGGTCGGATCACCATGGGTCGACACATACAGCACATCGTTGCGCTCATAGAAAATCTCTTGAATTCCCTGACCGTGGTGCATGTCGGTGTCGAGAACCGCCACTCGGCGATAACGGCTGCGCAGCGCCTGGGCGGCGACGGCGGCGTTGTTGACGTAGCAGAAACCACCTGCAGCATCGAAGCGCGCATGGTGCCCAGGCGGACGGCACAGAGCATAGGCCGCAGGTTCGCCGTCGAGGATGGCCTGAGCAGCAGCTACTGCGCTTTGCGCCGACCAGTACGCCGAATGCCAGGTGTGCTCACCCACCGGGCAACTGCCGTCGGCCAAATAGCGTCCGGCCTGGGCGAGGATGCCGCGCAGGGCATTAGGCTCTCGCACGAAGATATTCGACATGACTTCATCGCCCCAATCTTCGGGGACTTCTTTCCAGCGAGTGTGGGCTTCTTCGAGGAACGCCAGGTAGGCTTCACCATGCACCGCCTTGAGCGGATCGAGACCAGCGTCGGAGGGCTGACGGATATCGAAACCAAGATCCTTGGCCGCCTGCAACAAACGCTGGGCGCGCTCGGGGACCTCTTGCGGCGT
This sequence comes from Pseudomonas sp. NPDC089752, assembly GCF_044748725.1. Taxonomy (NCBI): domain Bacteria; kingdom Pseudomonadati; phylum Pseudomonadota; class Gammaproteobacteria; order Pseudomonadales; family Pseudomonadaceae; genus Pseudomonas; species Pseudomonas sp. NPDC089752. Next base: position 462,732 of record NZ_JBIVGP010000001.1, on the reverse strand, counting down.
GCGCATGGCACCTCGCGAGTAGTAGCTACGCGGGTGGTGCAACAGCTGTTCGGGGTGGAAATAGCAACGCATCAGGCTTCTCCTTTTACACGGCCGGCACGGGCAAGCACGGCGTTGAGCAGTACATCGGCACCCTGGCGGGCGTCCTCGGGCAGTACGTCTTCGGCTTCGTTGTGGCTCAGGCCGCCGACGCAGGGGATGAACACCATCGCCGTCGGGCAGTAACGGGCCAGCAAGATGGCGTCGTGACCGGCGCCGCTGACGATGGATTGCTGGGCATAGCCAAGGCCGTCCACCGCCTGTTGCACGGCGGCCACGCACTCGGCGTCGAATGGAGTGGCCGGGCTGACCCAGTGGCGCTCGATGCGCACCTGCAGGCCGCGCTGGCTGGCAATGGCCTGCAGTTTCTGGCCGAGTTCGCGTTCCATGGCTTCGATGGCCGCGTCACGGTGGTGGCGCAGGTCGACAGTGAAGCGCAACACACCAGGGATGGTGTTGCGTGACGACTTGGCAATCGACAGCTCGCCCACGGTGGTCAGCCCTTCGGGGGTGAAGTCGGCGGCGAGTTGTTCGACAGCCTGAATCATCTGCGCGGCGCCATACAGGGCATCCTTGCGCAGCGGCATCGGCGTGGTGCCGGCGTGGGCCGCCATGCCTTCGACAGTTACGTCCAGCCAGCGAATCGCCTGACCACCGCTGACCACGCCGATGGCCTTGGCGTTGTCTTCGAGGATCGGGCCTTGCTCGATGTGCGCTTCGAAATAGGCATCGACCTTGCCGCCCAAGGGGCGCTGACCGGCGTAACCCGTGCGCCGAAGTTCATCGGCCACACTGATGCCGTCGGCATCGCGTATGGCCAGCGCCTGGTCCAGGGCCAGGGAACCGGTGAACACCGCCGAGCCGAACATGGCCGGCGTGAAGCGGGCGCCCTCCTCGTTGGTCCACACCGCGATTTCCACAGGCTTACAGGTCTGAATGCCCAGATCGTTGAGGCGGCGCACCACCTCGAGGCCCGCCAGAACACCGTACACGCCATCGAAACGGCCACCTTCGGGCTGGGTGTCGAGGTGGCTGCCCATCATCACCGGTGCGGCATCCGGGTCGCTGCCGGCACGACGGGCGAACAGGTTGCCGATGGCATCCACGCTCAGGCTCAGGCCAGCCTCGCGGCACCAGTGGCTGAACAATTCACGGCCGGCCTTGTCCTCGTCGCTCAGGGCCAGGCGGCAGCTGCCGCCGCGGGCGGTGGCGCCGATTTCGGCCATGGCCATCAGGCTCGCCCACAGGCGTTCGCCATTGCTTTTCAACATGTGTAATTGCTCCAGAAAATTCAGGCCAGTTCCAGGTGCTGGCTGTGGGCGTACTGGCGCGCCAGGGCGAGCACGCAGACCAGCGAAATGGTGGCGATCAAGGTGTAGAACACCGCCATCGGCCACCACTGGCCGGTGAAGGTGTGGGCCAGCCAGGTGCCAATCAGCGGCGTCAGGCCGCCTGCGATGGCACCGCAGACCTGGTAGGCCATGGAGATCGCGGTGTAGCGCACGCGGGTTTCGAACATGCCGCTGACGTAACCGGCGATCACCGCGTAGAACGAGGCCATGCACGCCGCCGCCAGGGCGATGCCGAGCACGATCAGCGGGCCTTGGCCAGAGCTGACCAGCACGAACATCGGGTACGGCGAAGCCATCGCCAGCACGGCGACCAGGGCCAAAAAGCGCGTGGCGCCGATCTTTTCCGACAGCCAGGCGGCCAGCGGCTGCACGCAGAACTGGATAATCGCCACGAAGAACAGGCATTCCAGGATCAGTGAACGCTCCAGGTGCAGTTGCTGAGTGGTGTAGCTGATCATGAAGGTGTTGGTGAAATACACCCCGGCGATGCCCAGGGTATTGGCGCCGATGCACAGCAGCAGCGGGCGCCATGCGCTGCGCAACACCTCAAGCACAGGCGCCTGCTCCTTGCGCTGGGCCTTGGCCGCCTGCTCGCGGCTGGCGATGAACTCGGGCGATTCGTTGACGCCCAGACGGATCGCCAGGCCCACCAGCAGCAACAGTGCGCTGGCCAGGAACGGCACGCGCCAGCCCCAGCTCATCAGGTCTTCCTCGGGCAACCGAGTGACCGCGCCGAACGCCAGCAACGAAAGAATCAGGCCCGCCGGGCTGCCCAACTGGGCGAACGAGGCAAAGAAGTTGCGTCGCCCCTTGGGCGCATGTTCGCCCGCCATCAACACCGCGCCGCCCCACTCGCCGCCCACGGCAATGCCCTGGATGACACGTAGGATGATCAACAGCACCGGCGCAGCGGCGCCAATCTGCGCATGGGTCGGCAACAGGCCGATGCACACGGTGACGATGCCCATCATCAGCAAGGTGATGACCAGCGACTTCTTGCGCCCGATGCGGTCGCCCACATGGCCGAAGACGATGCCACCCAACGGCCGGGCGAAGAAGCCCACGGCGAAGGTGCCGAACGCGGCCATGGTGCTGAACAGGCTGTTGTCGGAAGGGAAGAACAACCCACCGAACACCAGCGCGGCGGCGGTGGCGTAGATGTAGAAGTCATACCATTCGATCATGGTGCCGATGAACGCGGCGGCGGCGGCACGGCGCGGTTGGGGCGAAGCGGTGGGCTTCATGGGGGCTCCTTTGCTTGTTTTTTTGGCAGGAGTTGATCGGGACACGGTGACGCTCTGGGGGCGCCTGGCTGAGATTTATCGTCTCAGGGCTATGATTAGTCAATTTTCTATTTATTATTCGCACTATTAGCCACGCTTATCATCGAGCCTCGCCATGTCCGACCGTCTGCTCAACGACCGCCTCGACTGGAACCTGCTGCGCACCTTCCGGGTGATCGGCCAGGAGTTGTCCATCAGCCGCGCCGCAGCGCGCCTGCACTTGACCCAACCGGCCGTGAGCCAGGCGCTCAAGCGTCTGGAAGAGCAGCTTGGGCGCCAACTGATCGCCCGGCGCGGGCCGCGTTTCGTGCTCACCGACATGGGCGAGCAACTGTTTCTGCTGGCCGGCGAGGTATATGGGCAAATGTCTCAGATTGGCGGCCTGCTGGAGCAACCGGCGGACGAACTGGTGGGCAAAGTGCGCTTGCTGATGATCAGCCGTATCGTCAGCGAGCGCTTCGACGACTTTCTAGCCGACTTTCACCGCGAGCACCCCAGGGTGGATGTGGAGATAGACGTGATGCGCAGCTCCGATATCGTCGCCGCACTGCAGGAAAAGACCGCCACCGCGGGCCTTAGCTTGAACCGTCGGGCGCAACCCCGCCTGGAGCAACGCCTGTTCCTGCGCCAACGCTATGCGTTTTTCTGTGGCAAGCACCACGCCCTGTTCGGCCAGACGCAAAGCGATCTGCAGCGGGAGAATTTCGTCAGTTTCACCAGCGACCAGATTGGCGGGATGCTTTCACCACTGACCATCTTCCGCGATCAGCAAGGTTTTTCCGGCAGGATCGTCGCATCCTCGCCCAGCCTTGAGGAAGTACGCCGACTGGTCATCGCCGGGTTTGGTATCGGCTGCCTTCCCGAGCACGTCGTGGCAGAGGATGTGGCGAAAGGCCTGTTGTGGAAGCTGCCGCCGCAGGAAGGGATTGCGGATGTTGATATTCATTTGCTGTGGAACCGGGAACAGCGGTTGAGTCGGGCTGAGGAAGTGTTCATAGAAGCGCTGCAGGCTAGTCTGGACCGATAGTTGCCGCCCATCCAGCGAACACAGGGACGGTATCAGACGGCTGGAACTTGGATCCGATCCGATGAAAGGGTATGCTCACAGCAATAGCCAATTGCCACCATCCAAGTGCACCCAGCGCATGAACCTCAAGGACGAGCCCCTTGCCCAGCCACCCTACCCGCCACACCATTGCCCGCCAGTGGCAATTGCTGAAACTGTTACCCGACCGCCACCCCGGGCTGAGCTCGACGCAGCTGCAGGCCGCACTGGCGCGCGCGGGTCACAAGACCAGTAAACGTACGGTCGAACGCGACCTCAACGAGCTCGCGGGGCTATTCCCGCTGCGCTGCAACAACAAAGGCATGCCCTACGGCTGGTACTGGCAGCCGGGGCTGAGCCTGGGTGAAGCCCAGCAGTTGCAGCCGGATGCGTTGTCCCCCGCGCAGCAGATCGAACTGCGCGCCTGGGTGGACGACGCCCTCGCGCGACGGCTGGAGCAGCAGCCGCTGTCCGATGACATGCGCCTGGCCCCACACGGCGCAGGGGGTGCGACGCTGGATGCCACGGTCGACGACAGCCGCGCACTGATGGGCTGGTTGTTGTCTCAGGCAGGGTCGATTCGTGTGCAGGCACCTGAAGACCTGCGCACGGCCATGGTCGAGCAATTGCGCGAGAGCCTGGCCCTGCACGACAGTGTTGCCTAGGCTGTGTACGAAATAGCCTAGGCACGGCGCCGCGTGATACAGGCATAGCCCAGGCCCAGCACGCAGAGCCCTAGCACACCCAGTACAACCATCAGCGCTCGGCTGTACCGCGCCACCCAGGCCGGGAAGCCCACGAACTCGCGATAAACCTGCACATCCGTGGTGCCATCGGCATGACTGATGCTGATGCCGCCCTGACGGATCTGCGAATAGTCGGCATCGAAATAGACCCAGACCTTGCACTCCCCGCCCGGCTCGATCGAGGGGATTTCGACGATGGCCGTAGGGGCCTGGATGATCGTGTCATTGCCGGAAGCGTCGCGCACCTGCACCAGGCCTTTGATCGGCAAGCGGATCTTGACCTCGCGTACGTCGACATCCCCGGGGTTGCGCAGGTCGATCAGCAAGCCAGTGCGGTGGTCCACCAGGCCGGCCTCGAACGGTTTGGCGAACAGCTGGACGTAGGGTGCCTGAGCCAGGTCGACAAGCCTGTCGACCTGGTCCTGATTCAAAGCGCCTTGACCGATGCCGCTGATCCGCGGCTGCAGGCGCTCGTACTTGAGCTGCTCGCTGGCCTTGCTGACGCGCTCGCTGAACTGGCTTGGGTAGGTGAGGTAGGCGTAGGTCAGGGAGGCCTCGAGGCGCGCGTTGTCCTTGAGCGCCACATAGGCCACCAGCGTGATCATCAGGCCAAGCAACAGGGCTACAAGAAGTTTCCCGACTTTATCCCAGCTCAACGGTGTGTTTCCTTCTGTCACTGCACGGGCGATTTCAAGGGCCCCAAAGGGTGCCAAGTTCAACGCCGACAGGCAAGCGTTCAGCGGCTCAGCAAAGCCGGGATCGATGCCAGCAGCATGGCGATGCCGGATAACGTCAGCAAACCCAGCACCACCCGGCGAAATGCCAGCTCGCTGATTCCCAGATACACCCGTGTGCCGAACAAGGCCGGCAGCGCCATGGCCAGCAGCACCACGCCGAACGACGGCAGCATGTCGCGGGTGACCACTCCAGTGCCCAGGTAAGTGAGCATGGTCACCAACAGCATCGACAGGTTGAAGTTCTGAATCACCGCGCGCTGGGTATCGCGTTCAAAACCACGCAGGGTGCACCAGAGGGTAGGCACCGTGCCGGTGAAGCCGCCGATGCCGCCCAACGCCCCGCCGAGCATGCCCACCGCACCATCGGCCAGACGGTTGCCCGGCAGCCGCGGTAGACGCGGAGCCAGCAGCATCAGTGGGCACCACAGCACCAGCAGCGTGCCGAAAACGGCCTTGAACCAGAGCATGTTCAGGTACGGCAGCACCCACACCCCCAGCGGAATGCCGGCCAGGCCCCCGAGCACGAACGGCCACAGCAATGGCCAACTGAAGCCGCGGCGAACGCTGAACACTGCGATCAGCTGGCCGGCAAGGCTGCCGAACACGGTCAGCGACGCGGCCAGGCGTGGTTCCAGCCCCCACGCCCAGAACGACATGGCGACCATGCCAAAGGCGAAACCTGAAAGACCCTGGACGAAACCGGCGACGACGGCGCCGAGGGCGATGAGGTATAGCGGGTCCATGAGGGTCCTTGCCGGCGTGGTTTGATCAGCGCTGTACCATGCCAGAGCTGATCAGCAATGTCTGCCTTGACGCTTCAGGCAAAACGCTCGACCTGCGCCGGCGTACGTCGCATCAGTACTTTGCCATTGCGCACCGACACCAGCGCATGCCCCTGACTGCGGACCATCTCGTAATCATCCGGCGCCGACAGCAACAACAGGTTTGCCGGGCGTCCCACCGCGATGCCATATCGCTCGCCAAGGTTCAAGGTGCGCGCACTGTTGTCGGTGATCAGGTCCAGGCAGCGCTGCAGGTCTTCGTACCCCAGCATGTGGCAGATGTGCAGCCCGGCTTCGAGGATGCGCAGGATATTGCCGTTGCCCAGCGGGTACCACGGGTCGACAATCGAGTCCTGGCCGAAGCACACGTTCATCCCCGCCCGGTCGATTTCGGCCACGCGGGTCAGGCCACGGCGTTTCGGGTAGGTGTCGAAACGCCCCTGCAGATGAATGCTCTCGGTCGGGCACGAAACGAAATTGATCCCCGACATCTTCAGCAAGCGGAACAGCTTGGAGCAGTAGGCATTGTCATACGAACCCATGGCCGTGGTATGGCTCGCCGTCACCCGCGCGCCCATGCCACGCACGCGCGCTTCTTCCGCCAGCACTTCGAGAAAGCGCGATTGCGGGTCGTCGGTTTCGTCGCAATGCACATCCACCAGGCAACCGCTGCGCTCGGCCAACTCCATCAGGAACTTGACCGACGACACACCCTGGTCGCGAGTGTTTTCAAAGTGCGGAATGCCACCGACCACATCGGCGCCGATGGCCACCGCCTCGGTCATCAGCGCCCGGCCATTGGCGTACGACTCGATGCCTTCCTGGGGGAAGGCGACGATCTGCAGGTCGATCAGATCGCGCACTTCGTCACGCACTTCGACCATCGCCTTGAGCGCGGTGAGCGTGGGGTCGGTGACGTCGACGTGGGTACGCACATGCTGGATGCCATGCTCCACCAGCATGCCGATGGTCTTCTTGGACCGCGTCTTGATGTCGTCGTGGGTGGTGATGGCCTTGCGCTCGGCCCAGCGCTCGATGCCCTCGAACAACGTACCGCTCATGTTCCACTTCGGCTCGCCAGCGGTCAGGGTGGCGTCGAGGTGGATATGCGGCTCGACGAAAGGTGGCACCACCAGGTTTTGCTGGGCGTCCAGATCGTCGGCCTTGGTCAGGGTCACCACCTGAGCCTGGGGCGTAATGGCAGCGATACGATCACCGCTCAGCTCGATGCGGAACAGGCCGGCCTTGCCACGCAAGCGTGCGTTGATGATGTTCATGGGTTACTCCTGCCTTGATTATGCCCGAGGCATCAGGTCGTACGGGTGCTTCCAGCCGGGTTGCGCCTGAAGACGAGCTTTCCACGCTTCGATGTGGGTGAATTCAGCCAGCGGGATGCCAGTGTCTTCCGGCATGAATACATAGCCTGCCAGCGACAGGTCGGCAATGGTCAGGCGCCCGCCAACCATGTAGGGCGTCTTCGCCAGGTGCGCATCGACGATGCGATAGGCTGCCGTGGCACGCTCGCGCAGGAATTGGGTCACAGGCGTTTCGCCGGAATCTTTCAAACAGAAGATGAACCGCAGCGCCGCGTAGTAGGCCGTGAACTTGTGGTTGTCGAACAGCATCCAGCGCCAGATTTCGCGCTTCTCCTGCTCATCGCGCGGGCCGAACTGCCCGGTGCGTTCAGCCAGGTACTCGAGGATCAGCGCCGATTGGCTCAGTGTCTGGCCGGCATGTTCCAACACCGGCACTTCTCCCTGCTCATTGACCTCGTCGCGCCATTGCGGATCGCGGGTCTGGCCGTTGAAGAAATCGACGAACACCGGTTGCCAGTCCTGGCCGGTGAGTTCGAGCATCAGCGCGGCTTTGTAGGCGTTGCCGGATTCGGCGAAGCAATGCAGTTTGTAGTCGGGCATGGTGGTCCTTCATTTCCCTGGGGTGGCTGTGAAACCGAGCAGATCACGCCTGGCAGAGCACGGTCAACTCAAACCTCACCGCGGGCAAAACAGGGTTATGATGCACCTACAACTCAGCCAGGATGGCCCCCCATGCCCTACCCCACTCTGCCCCAGACCCTGACCACTGCGCGCACGCGACTGGTCCGCCCTGACCCGGCAATTGCCGAGCAGTTACGCCAAGCCTTGCTCGACAGTTACGCTCTGCACCAGCCTTTCCTGGCGTGGGCCAAGCCCGACTGGACGTTGGACGAAGTGCGCGAAAGCCTGCAACTGAGCGCCAGCGAGTTCGTTGATCCCGCTGCCGAAAAGCGCTTTTTCGTGCTGCAGCCGGACAGTGATGCCGTGATTGGATGCATCGGCCTGCGTCCAGGCAATGATGAATACGAAGTGGGCTATTGGGCTAGCCAGGCCTTCAGCGGCAAAGGCCTGCTGCGTGAGGCATTGACGCATCTGCTCGATGCCATCGCAACGCCGGTTTGGCTGACCACTGGTATCGACAATCAGGCCAGCCAGCGCCTGGCCGAGCGAGCGGGTTTTCAGCACGCAGGGAGTAAATTGACCGAACTCGATCCCAGCACACCTAGACCGCTTTATCGTCGCGCCGCTGTTTTGAGTCATTTCATAGGGATCAAAAAACTTCTCCTCTGACTCTTTTTGAGCGGCCCGAGGTGGAAGTCGCAGACCCGTACTTCAACGGGCCGCCTAACCTTTGATTGACATATTGATTAAATAACGTCACGGAGTCTGCATTGTTCAAGTGCCTATCAACGATATAATCAGCATCACCCAAAATAAATCGCATTTCATCAACCTCACTCCATTTCGCGCCACGCCTCACCGCCCCATGCTGCACCAATAACTGTTGACCGGAAACCATACCATCCAGACTATTTTCAAAGGCGAGATTTCCAATATCACTGTCACGCACAGGACCATTTACGTACCACATGTCTTTTGTACCAATTGCAAGATGGGAAACCTCATGAACAATGAGCCACCTCATCATATAAACATCGTCCCTGTGTCTGTTTTTTATATAGATTCTCGGCGTTACATCCTCCTCATTGGTCCAAGCTGCAGCAGGCGAACCCGTTGATGTCACGCCTACAATTCCCTGATCAGGAAGTTCGTTAAGCACATGCAACATGCTTTCAAATCCCTTTACCAGATCACTTAAATGCCCAGGCGACAAGGTTTCTCCAGGCCTTTGAAAAAAATACTTGTCAACGACATCACTGGTCTCTTTCTCCGCCACCCCATCCTTAATCTGCCTCAATACTTCCAATGTATAAAGAATCCCCATCATTGCTTCTGACCATGCTTGGGACAGGCCGTTGGCAAACTCAACATCTTTTTCCCGTATAGCGTTCAAACCAATACCAACTACGCGTTCTCCTTCCAACGCTGCTGAATCATGCGCCAGCTTATCTGTCGAACTCAATGTACCATCTGGACTCAGCCCATCTGAATCACGAAAACCTAGTGGATTGTTTTTCACCATCCGATACAAGTTACTGCCATCAATCAACCCACCTGGATCCGCACTCAGCCAACGCCCTTCAGCGGGCTGGAAATAGCGCCACCCGTAGTAATACAACCCCGTGGCATCTCGCTCTTTGCCCGCATGACGAAAGGTGCGTTGGCTCAAGCTCGAGGCTTCCACCGCCTCTTCATCAACACCCGTGGTCTCGCCATACGGTGCATACTCTTCGCGTGCGATAATTTTGCCATCGCAATCCGTTTCCCCGCCGCTACTTCGTAGATGATCGCAGAACAGGAAGCGCAGATTGTCGTCGCCGCTTAGACGGTCTTGTAACCAGCGCACAGTCTCCGTTTCCGTAATGACGACATGTTTCTGCGGACGCTGCTGGTCTCCCAACCACCGCTGGCGTATTTCACAGGCTCCAGCATAGGTGGTGACCGTCTTCTGCATACCACTCAGGTTCTTCACCGAATGGATCTTGCGGGTGCGGGTACCTCCGTTGGCATAGTGATAGCGCTCTGTGTCATCAACTTCTTCCACATCACGGCTGACCAACCGCACCTGTTGCAATTGGTTATCCGCCAGCCAACTTAGTTGCCTGCCGTCAGCCAACTGTTTCTGCAACCCACCCGGCAAAAAGCCCATGTCCGGCGTCAGCTCGTGACCTTGCACCATCGCCCGATTACTGCGCGCCGACACGACGAGATTACGGGTGCGAATACCTGACCCGCCGTTATGCCTAAGGGAGGTGAGGTTGTTACCGTCATCGTAGGTATAACATTCCGTGTACCTGCGCCAGACACTTGCGCCCGCTCGCCCAGCGTATTGCATCGGATCAAGTGTTACCGGACTACGCTCTCGCCCAGTCGCTGAAGCCAGCCGGTAGAGGGTGTCGTACGTATACTCACGTTGGCCGCTGGTGACTGCATTGCGGTACCAGGTGGGATCGACGCTATGATCGTTGAGCGCGAGGATGTTGCCCACCGGATCGTAGGCGTAGTGCAAGTCGCAGATTATCAGCGCACCTAGCCGGTGACCGGTCGGACGTGCCGTGCGGTGCTGTGTCAGGCGGTGAGTTCGCGGGGCATAGACATAAGTGTCGACCACGCCGTTGCCGGCGACCTGAGACAGAGGTTCGCCGCTCGCCAGGCGCACGACAGCTTCGAGCACAGTGAAGCCTCCCAGTTGGGTCTGTGCCACCGCGCCGCTGATGTCATAGGCTGTAATGGTAATGACATTGGCAGCATTGGTCTGCTTCAGCTGCGCGCCCACTGCATCACGAGACGCTGTCACAGTCAGTACCTGAGCCTCCAGATCCTGCTCGCCTTCTGCGTCCCAATCCGGCAGCTGCGCGTCGGGACAAAGCAACCTCAGCTGGGTCTCCAGCACCTGCCCAGTCAAGGCTGCCGATAACGTCCGAAGTTTTCCTCCGTTGTCGTGATGCACAATGACAACGCCAACGAGATTGCGCTGGACATGAGCAACATCGCAAGCGCCGTAGAGGAAGCATTCCCGAGTTCGAGCCTGGCCGGAACACGGTTGCTCGATGACGGACAGCGGGCGACCACCACGCTCGGATGGCTCGTACAGTGTGCGAGTGGCAGTCCCTTGAGCATTGCACCCCCACAACGGGCGTCCGGCAACATCATTCAAGGTCAAGCTGGTATCACCATCCACGGTCCGTAGCGACAGGGGCTGACCGCTTAGCGCACTGATGGAAATTGCGTCAGCAATCAGGTCACCCTCATCGTTTTCGAGAGGTCGTGGACCGAACAGACGCTCAGTCCGCGCCGCCATATCGGCTTCATTTCGCTCGGGCAGGATCCGTGCTGGGATGCCGTCAAATACCTCATTCGGATGACGAAGGAAACCAAGGGTCAGCGCCGTCCGCGCAGTGCTGGCCTTGACTACAACTGTCGGCGTCCCGCCGTGTAGTTCTCCCCATACCTGGTCCGCCATTGCTGCCCCCCCCCGTAATAGCAGGAAGCGTATGCACAAACATGGGCAAGCGAAACTGGTAGAAATGTCAGTGAGGGCGACTTGAAACTGCGCCAGAATCGAGGCTTCTGCGCGACAGCGTGGACTGAAGTTCCCATAACCTGTCCCTGTTGTTATATGCCCAGCACAGGCCCCATGCGACAGTGGAGAAAACAACACGGATAAAACCCCATGTACAGACACACCTCCACCCCCGCGGACGACAACGGTTGCGGCTGGTTCCACCTCAGCCCCAAGCGCCAGCCACGTGCACCGCACCGGGGGCGGAGCGAGGCCGGCTGGGTGGTGCTTGGGGCGGGCTTCACCGGCCTTGCCGCCGCGCGGCAACTGGCGCTGCATCACCCTGACGACGAGGTGATCCTGGTCGAGGCGCAGGAGGTCGGGTTCGGTGCGTCCGGGCGCAATTCCGGTTTTGCCATCGATCTGCCGCACGATATCGGCGCCCCCGATTACATCGGCGATCTGGCCACGGCGCGGATGAACCTCAAGTTGAACCTGCGCGCGCAATCCATCCTGCGCGGGCTGATCAGCCAGCATGGCATCGACTGCCAGATCCGCCCCGATGGCAAGTATCAGGCTGCCGTCGAAGACAAGGGCCTGGCGGTGCTCGAAGCCTACCGCAGCGGCCTGGAAAAACTCGGCCAGCCCTACCAGATGATCGACACCCGCGACCTGCCCGAGCATTTCGGAACCTCGTTCTACCGCAAGGCGCTGTACACCCCGGGCACCCAGTTGCTGCAGCCGGCCGCACTGGCCAAGGGCCTGGCCGACAGCCTGCCGGGCAATGTCACGCTGTACGAGCACACCACCATCACCGGCATCGAACAGGGCAAGCGCATCACCCTCAAGCACGCCAACGGTGAGGTCGTCGCCGACCAGCTGTTGCTGACCAACAACGCCTTCGCCTCGTACTTCGGCTTCCTCCCAGGCCGGCTGCTGCCGATCTTCACTTACGCCAGCATGACCCGTCCCCTGACTGAGGAAGAACAGGCACGCCTGGGTGGCAAGGCGACCTGGGGCATCATCCCGGCCGATCCGTTCGGCAGCACCTTGCGCCGCACTCCGGATCAGCGCCTTCTAGTGCGCAACAGCTTCAGCTTCAATGCCGACGGCCGTGCCAACCCACGCCACCTGCAGCGCGCCGGGCGACAGCACCGCGCGTCGTTCGAGCGGCGCTTCCCGATGCTCTCGGGCCTACCATTCGAATTCACCTGGGGCGGTTCGATGTGCCTGTCACGCAACCACCTCTCGCACTTCGGCACCCTTGCGTCCAATGTGCATGCAGCGCTGTGCTGCAACGGCCTGGGCATCACCCGCGGCACCGCTACCGGCACGTTGCTGGCCGACTGGCTGAGCGGTGAGCGTGACGAACTGATCGACTTTCTGCTCGGCTCCGATGGGCCCAACCGCAACCCGCCGGAACCGCTGCTGAGCGTGGGGGTCAATCTCAACCTGCACTGGGGCCAGCGTCGCGCCGGCCTGGAAAGCTGACAAGGAGACATCATGCAAAGCCTGGGTATTCTCGGGGTTGGCGAGCTGACCGAAAAAGTAGTGATCGGCCTGCGCCGTAGCGGTTTTGACGGCGCGATCATGCTGTCGCCACGCAATGCCGAGCGCGCCGAGGCGTTGGCGGCTGGGCAGCGTTGCGTGGTGCTGGAGAGCAATCAGGCGGTCGTTGACCAAGCTGATCTGGTGATAGTTGGCGTGAGGCCGGAATCACTGGCGCAGCTGGCGGGCGAGGTAAAGGTGCGGCCTGGCCAGCGCTTGGTGTCGTTGGCCGCCGGGGTGGGTCTGGAGCAGTTGCAAACAGCCTTCCCAGGCGCCCAGTGCGTGCGCGTGATGCTGTCGTATGCGGCGCAGTACAACCAGTCCACCATAGTGGTTTGCCCCCCGGATCCGCTGACTGAGCAGAGCCTGGGGCCGCTGGGTACTCTGGTGGTGCTTGAGGATGAGGCCGCGTTCGAGCTGGCCACGGTGGCGGCGTGCATGAATGGCTGGTTCTACTTCCTGTTGCACGACCTGCAGCAATGGCTGACCGACAAGGGCCTGCCGGCTGCCGAGGCGCGCGCCCTGGTGCTGGGCAATCTGCAGGATTGTGTGGCCAGTGCGCAGCAGCAGCCGGAGTACACGTTGAAAGCGCTGGGACAGGCGATTGCCACACCGGGGACGTTTACCGCCGATGGCTTGGCGGTGCTCAATCATCAGCCCGTGGGTGCCAGTTGGGGGGCGGCGTGCGAGGTGGTGCTGGATGCGTTGTTGAACCGGTCGCGGTAGTTTTCGCCAGTTCCGGCCCTTTCGCGGGGCAAGCCCGCTCCCACAGGATAGGGTTCACCGCATACTCTGTGGGAGCGGGCTTGCCCCGCGAAAGGGCCAGTCGTCACAACATCAAACTAAGGTCGCCGATACACCCGAGCAGTGTCCTCCTCAAAATGCTGCAATTCTTCCTGCCGCCGCACCTCCGACCACCCCATCACCGCCGCCACCCGATGTGACAATTGCTCCACCCGCTCGCGCCCCAGGTCCGGGTCCAGCCCCCAGGGCAAGCGCCGTCGCACCAGGTCCACCAGCCGCACCACATGCTCCCGCGCGATGATCCTCGCAATATCCTCACCTTCGATACCTTCGCGCTCGATCATGCCTTTCGGCCCTTGGCCACGCTTGCCCAGCCGCGCTTCCACGCCACGGGCGATGACCCGCGCCGCGTGTCGGTGCAGCATGATGGTCGAGCCCGTCAGGGTCAGCAGGCCCGGCTTGCCGGCCGCCTCGCTCAATCGCACCGGCAAGTGGCTGTTGCGCCCGTCCAGGGTCGAGGTCGGACGTACGCCGCACCAACAGTGCTGAACATCGGCACGGGTCAGATGCAGGTCGGGAAACAGCTGGTTGGCCTCGGCGAGGATGTAGTCGATCTCGCCATCCTCCACTCGCACGGTGTCCGGATCATCCGTGAAGTGCGACTCGGTCGGGCCGATGAAGTGGAACTCGCGCCAGGGGAAGACGTAGTAAGGCTCACCCTTGCTGGAAAACGCCTCCAGGCCTTGACCACGGTAGCCCTCGGGCAGGCGCACCATCACGTTGACACCCTTGATGCCGAGTACTCGCGGTCCGCTGTCACTAGCACCGGAAATACGATCGACCCAAGGCCCAGCCGCATTGATCACCACCTTCGCCGTGACCTGTGCCTGACCCAGCGCTTCGGGCGCTTGCTCGTCGAGCGTCAGCTGCCACTGATCTTGCGTACGCTGCAACTGGCTGACCCGGGTATAGGTACGCAGCGTCGCGCCGCGCCATTGCGCGTCCAGCGCCGTATCGACGCAAATGCGTTCGGGCCAGGCGTACATGTACTCCTCGAACACACCTACCCCACGCAACGGGCCGCCCAGCCCCGCCGCCAGGGCGCTGTCGCCCGCCGCCTGCTGCGCCGACTGGCGCCGATAGGCCAGCGGCACTTTCCAGCCACCCAGCGCCTCGACCAGGCGAAAGCCCATGTCCACCAGCCATGGCGGGTAGCGATCAGCTTTGCGGAACGGGTAGTGGAAGCGGTGTTTGCTCAGATGGCCGGGCATCTCCTTGACCAGCTCGGCACGGCAACGCATCACCTGGCGGGTGTAGCGCAGGCGCTGCCACATGTCGAACGGGCGCAGAGGTATTTGCCACAACGGGTAGCGCGCCGCCAGGTAGCCCAGTCCCGAATAAAGCATGCGGCTGGAGCGTGACGACGTACCGGCACCGATGTCACCACGGTCCACCAGCAGGGTTCGGAAGTTGCGCGCGGCCAATTGCCGGGCGGCGGCGCAACCGACCGCGCCAGCGCCGATGACCACGACATCGTAGTGATCGCCGTCGAGGGTTTCCAGGGAGGGGCGGGGCATGCGAAAGGTCCTTTGTTGTGATTGTTCTGCAGATGGTCGCGCCGCTTCGCCGCCCCACCCTAGAACGCCCATGACAACTTGCATAAGCCTTCGGCACAGCCTGCCAGCGCATTCCACATCCCGTCCCAACCGTTATAGGGAGCCCCATCCAAGCGGTGCAATAGTGCCGCAGCGCCCAAGCGCCAGATAACAACAAGAGGTAAGCCGAATGTCCACTGCAAAACGCTCTGTCGAAGATGCCCCGCTCAACGCTTTCCATCGCAAGCTCACTGTCTATTCCGCTGGCGGTCCGTTCCTTGACGGCTACGTGCTGAGCATCATCGGCGTGGCCATGCTGCAAATCACCAACGCCCTGCAACTGTCGGCCTTCTGGGAAGGCCTGATCGCAGCATCCGCCCTGATCGGCGTGTTCCTGGGTGGTTTTCTCGGTGGCTGGTTCACCGACAAGTACGGACGCAAGGTGCTTTACCTGGTCGACCTGATCGCCATCGTCGGTTTCTCGGTCGCGCAGTTCTGGGTAGAGTCGGCCTGGGCGCTGTTCGCCTGGCGCTTGCTGATCGGTATCGCCGTGGGCGCCGACTACCCGATCGCCACCTCGCTGCTGGCCGAGTTCCTGCCACGCAAACAGCGTGGGCCTCTGCTAGCCGCGATGGTGCTGATGTGGTTCGCCGGCGCCGCCGTGGCTTACCTGGTGGGTGAACTGTTGCTGCGCGTGGGTGGCGAAGAAGGCTGGCGCTGGGTGCTGGCCAGTGCACTGGTGCCGGGTGCGCTGTTCCTGATTGCCCGCAGCGGCACACCGGAATCGCCACGCTGGCTGCTGAGCAAGGGCCGGACAGCTGAAGCGGACGCTGTGATCAAGAAGGTCTACGGCCCGGATTATTCCATCGCCGACCTGCCGGAGCCTGCCAACCAGAAACCGGTGTCGGTGTGGTCGCTGTTCCACTCCGGCTACGGCAAGCGCATGGCCTTCGTCACGCTGTTCTGGACCTGCGCCATCGTGCCGCTGTTCGCCATCTATGCATTCGCCCCGAAAGTGCTGCTGGCGCTGAAACTGACCGGTGACTGGGCGGCCTACGGCTCGATCGCCATCACCTTCCTGTTCACCCTCGGCTGCCTGCTGGCGACCAAGCTGATCAACCGCCTGGGGCGGCGCAAGATGTTGATCCACAGCTTCCTCTGGTCGGGCCTGTCGCTGGTGCTGCTGGGCGTGTTCCCCGACGCCTCGCCCACCACTGTGCTGGTGCTGTTCGGCGCCTATGCGGTGTTGATCGGCGGTGCCCAGGTGCTCGAGTACGTTTATCCCAACGAGCTGTTCCCCACCGAAATCCGCGCCTCGGCCGTGGGCCTGGCCACCTCGCTGTCACGTATCGGCGCTGCGGTGGGCACCTACCTGGTGCCTATCTCGCTGGCCGCCTATGGCGTTGCCAACACCATGTTCGCCGCCGCGATCATCTCGCTGTTCGGTGCGTTGATTTCCTGGTGGCTGGCGCCTGAAACCAGCCAGCTCGACTTGCAGCAGGCGGCTGCCTTGGGCAACAAGGCCCCGGCGCCGTCTAGCGAATACAAACCTGTTACCCGCAAAGCCTGAAGGAGCTAATTCATGAGCCAAGTACTGACCGTTGTCCGCAACGCCGCCGACTCGCAACTGGGCACGCCGGCCCCCGCCCGCCTGCCGATAGGTGAACCGGTGGCCCAGGCCGCCACCGCCCAGGACCAGACCGATGAAACCGTGGGCGCCAGCATCGGCGTGTGGGAAAGCAGCCCTGGCACGTTCCGCCGCCACCTGAAGAACCGCGAGTTCAGTCACATCGTCAGCGGCAACTGCACCTTCACCCCCGACGGCGGCCAGCCGGTGGAACTGCGTGCCGGCGATGCGGTGCTGTTCCCGGAAAACTGCGAAGGCGTGTGGGAAATCCGCGAGACCCTGCGCAAAACCTACGTGCTGTTCTAAGGGGCCGGTGATGATCGAACGTATCAACCCCGGCCCACGGGCCAGCCAGATGGTGCTCGTGGAGGGCCGCATCGAAACCTCGGGGATCGTTGCCCTGGAGCCCGGTGATATTGCCGTCCAGACGCGCTGCGTACTGGCTCAGCTGGAGCAATGGCTGGCGCAGATTGGTGCTGGCAAAAGCAACCTTACTCGGATGCAGATCTGGCTGGCGGACATGGGCGAATTTGCGGCGATGAATGAGGTGTATGACGCCTGGGTGGGTGACCAGCCACCAGTGCGGGCGTGTGTGGGGGCTGCATTGGCCGCAGCGGAATATCGCATCGAGATTCAGGCGTTCGGGCAGCTCTGAGATCGCTGGGGCTGCTTTGCAGCCCATTCGCGGGGGAAGCCCGCTCCCACAGGTTCTGCAGCGCTGCAAATCTTGTGGGAGCGGGCTTGCCGAGACGTCGGACCGCCCGCGAATGGGCCGGCAAAAACTACAACTCGGGGTCAAGGCCCACCTTGTCGCCATGCCAGTCAAAGCGCTCCACCTCATGCCGCCGCTTCCTGAAGCTGTACGGCGTCTCGCCATACTGCTTGCGGAACCACAAGATGAAATGCGACGCGTCGGAAAACCCACACGCCAGGGCAATGGTGGTGATGTTCTGGCTGGTGTTCACCAATAGCCTGCGCGCATGGTCCAGGCGCAGCTTGCGCCAGTAGTTGGCTGGAGGCTCCTGAGTATTGGCGACGAACTCGCGGTGCAACTGCCGGGGGTGAGTACCCACCGCCTCGGCCACTGCCTTGAGGGTCATGGAGGCATCGAGGTTGGCTCGCATGAATGCGATCGCCCGCTGCACCCGGTCATTCTGGTACACGCTGTCGCTGGCGGCCTGCTGGCCCTCGGCTTCGGCGCGTTCTTCCACCAGCAGGTATTCCAGGCCTTTCTGTGCCCGCACCGCGCCGCAGTGGCGGCGGATCAGGTTGGCGGCCAGGTCGATGGCGGTGCCGCCCGGGCAGGTGATGATACCGCGGTCATCCACGTAGCTCTTGTCGATGACCATGGTCGACTGCGGGAAGCGCTCGCGGAACTCGTCGCGCAAGGTGAAGTGCACCGCACAGCGCCGTCCGTCGAGCAGGCCGGCCTTGCCGAGCACGAACGACCCTGAACACAAGGCGATGATCGGGATGTTGGCGGCGTGAACATCCCGCAGCGCATCGAGCAACCAGTCCGGCGGGTTGCGGGTTTCGCCCAACAGGCCGCCCGCCAGCACGATGTAGTCGTACTGAGCGAACAGGTTGAGCGGTTTGGTCGGCAAAACCGGCATGCCGCAGCTGGCGCTGATCGGCTGGTCGTCGAGGGTCATCCAGTCCCACTGGCAGTACACCTGCTGGCTGCGGAACGACTTGTCGGCGGCAAAGCGCAGGGAGTCGACCAGCCCGGCCACCGGCACCAGAGTGAACTGGTTCATCAGCACGAAACCGACGCGCAGTTCAGGTTTGACCTGGGGCGGTAACTGGGGCGCTTGCGGCGGTTGTAATTGTTGTTGGGCAACCATGGACGTGGGCCTCATGACCTGCTGAATAGCGCCATTGTAGGGCGTGCCCGACGTCCGGCATATCATATGCGGCACGACAAATAGTAAATCCATGACAAAAGGCGTGGCCGTTCTATCAATTGTCATGACTGTAATATCGGCCCCCAGGCAGCGCTGAGCATCATGTAGACACAAAACAACATGCTCAGAGGCACCCCTCATGTACCGTGGATTCTGGTATGCCCAGGCGCTGGACCTGGACAGCGACCTCGCCCCTGCCCTGCAGGACTCGATTCAAGCCGATGTGTGCATCGTCGGCGGTGGCTTCCTTGGCCTGTGGTCGGCCATCCGCCTGAAACAGGCGCACCCGGAACAGACCATCGTGATCGTCGAGCGCGACCGCTGTGGCTCGGGCGCCAGCGGCCGCAACGGCGGCGTGGCCACCAACTGGTGGGGCAAGTACTTGTCGGTGCGCACCATCTGCGGTGACGTTGAAGCGCGGCGCATCTGCGAGGCCGCCGAGTCGGCCATCGATGAGATCGGCAGCTTCTGCCAGGAGCACGGCATCGATGCGCAGTACCGCAAGGATGGCTGGCTATGGACGGCCACCAACCAGCGGCAGATGAACTCCTGGCGCGTGCTCACTGACGGCCTGCAAAAGCTCGACGTCAACCCGTTTCAGGAACTGGACCGCCAGACCATCCGCGGTCGCGTCGGCTCGCCGCTGGTGTTGGGCGGTATCTTCGACCCTAACGCCGCCACTGTGCAGCCCGCCATGCTGGCCCGCGGCCTTCGTCGAGTGGCGCTGAAACTCGGCGTGCAGATTTTCGAAAAGTCGCCCTTTACCCACTTGCAGCGCGGCAAGCATCCGGTGGTACACACCGCCAAAGGCCACGTGAAAGCCAACCATGTGGTGCTGGCCCTGAACGCTTGGGGCGCTCAGTTCCCCGAGTTGCGTCGGATGATCGCAATCATGTCCAGCGACATGGTCGCCACAGCGCCGGTCAAGGCCAAGCTCGACGCCATCGGCTTCAGCGGCGGCGAATGCATGACCGACTCGCGCACCGTGCTCAACTACTGGCGCAACACCCCGGATGGCCGGGTGGTGTTCGGCAAGCCGCTGGGGCAGTTCGCCTATGCCGGGCGCATCGGCAACCTGTATGAAAAAACCTCGCCGGCTGCCGACAAAGTCGCCGCCGAGCTGCGCCGCCTGTACCCGCAGCTGCAGGACGTGCCGGTGGTCAGCAGCTGGACCGGGCCGATCGACCGGGCCATGAAAGGTTTGCCGAACTTCGGCTACCTCGACCAGCATCAGACGGTCAGCTACGGCATCGGCTTCTCGGGCAATGGCGTGGCCACCACGGTATTCGCCAGCCGCATCATCAAGTCGTTGGCCACCCATGCCAACGACGAGTGGGCCAACTGCGGCCTGGTCAACCAGAAGATGAAACTGCTGCCCCCTGAGCCGTTCCGCTTCTTCGGCGCGCATCTGGTGCGCGATGCCCTGGTACGCAAGGAATCGCTCGAAGACCACGACCAGAACGCCGGTTTCATCACCCGCCAGCTGGTCGGCATGGCGCCCGCCGGTTACGTCCCGGCCCAGAAAAAATAAGGACGACAGCGTGAGCGAACAGATCGTATTTCTCGACGACGAAGGCCTCGCGCCTTCCACGCGACTCAAACGCCCTGACTGCCAGCACAGCTGGCAGCAGTTCGCCTATACCCAGCCCGACCAGGTGCTGGAACACCTGAAGGACGCCACCGTGGCGTTGACCTGCAGCGTGCCGCTGCGCGAGGAACACCTGCGCCAGTTGCCGCGCCTGAAGATGATCTCGCTGGCCTTGACCGGCCGAGACATCGTCGACGTCGACTACTGTGATGCGCACGGCATCGAGGTCGCCAGCGTGCCGGGCTATGCCGCCAATACCGTGGCCGAGCACAGCCTGGCGATGATCCTCGAACTGTTCCGCCGCCCGGCCGCCTTCACCCGGCTGATGCGCCAGGTGCATGCCGGTGAGGCCGAGTACAAGAACATCTACTTCGACCACCGCATCCGCGACGTGCGCGGCAAGCAACTGGCGATCATCGGCAGCGGCCCGATTGCCCTGCGCCTTGCGGAACTTGCGCGCGCCTTCGGCATGCAGGTGTGGTTCGAAGACCGCGGCGGCCTGCGCCGCGGTGCCGACTGCCGGCCGCTGGCCGAGTTGCTGCGCAGCTGCGACGTGCTGTCGATCAACTGCCCGCTGACGCCGCACACCCACAACCTGATCGACGCCGCGCAACTGGCGCTGATGAAGCCCGACGCACTGGTGATCAACACCGGCCGTGGCGGCATCGTCAATGAAGCAGCGCTGATCGACGCCCTGGGCAACGGCCGCCTCGGTGGCGTGGCGCTGGATGTGGTCGAGCACGAGCCGCTGCACCCGAGCAACCCGCTGTTCCAACTTATCGACCGCGACGACTTCCTGCTCAACCCACACATCGCCTGGAGCAGCGAGGACGCCATGCAACAGCTGATGGACAGCGCCGTGGACAACATCACCGATTTCGTCGCCCGCCAGGGTGCCCAGCAAAGGATTCGTAGCGCATGACCCTCGTGACCAAGAGCAGTTACGTCGACGGTGCCTTCGTCGCGCTGACCAATTGCAGCGATGTACTGGAAAACCGTAACCCGTCCAACCCGGCAGAGGTGGTCGAGCGCTTCGAGCGCGCCGACCAGGCCCTGACCGAACAGGCCATCGCCGCCGCTCGCCGGGCGCAGCCGGCGTGGGCGCGCAGCAACCCGCAGCAGCGTGCAGACGCGCTGGACTTCATCGGCAGCGAAATCCTCGCCCGCCGCCAGGAACTGGCCACCCTGTTGGCCCGCGAAGAAGGCAAGATCGTTCGCGAAGCCTTGGGGGAAGTGGACCGCGCTGGTCGCTCGTTCAAGTTCTATGCCCAGGAAGCGCTGCGTGCGGAAGGAGAAAAGTACCAATCGGTGCGCCAGGACGTCGGCATCGACGTGTTCACCCAGCCACTGGGCGTGGTCGGCATCATCGCGCCATGGAACTTCCCCATCGCCATTCCGGCATGGAAGATCGCTCCGGCGCTGTGCTTCGGCAACTGCGTGGTGTTCAAGCCGGCCGAACTGGTGCCTTCCTCTGCCTGGGCGCTGGCCGAGATCATTTCGCGCGCCGGTTTGCCGGCCGGCGTGTTCAACCTGCTGATCGGGCCGGGGCGCAGTGTCGGCGATACCCTCATCCGCTCGCCGCTGGTCGATGGCATCAGCTTCACCGGCTCGGAAAACACTGGCCGGCAGATTGCCAGGCTGGCGGCTGAAGGCATGAAGAAAGTGCAGCTTGAGATGGGCGGCAAGAACCCGCTGATCGTCCTCGACGACGCCGACCTGGAACAGGCGGTGGACGTGGCCCTCAATGGCTCGTTCTTCAGTACCGGCCAACGTTGCACGGCCAGTTCGCGGGTGATCGTCACCGAAGGCATCTTTGATGCCTTCGTCGCGCGCCTGGCTGAGCGCACCCGCGCGTTGCAGGTAGGCGATGCCTTGCAGGCCAGCACCGACATCGGCCCGGTGGTCGACAGCCGGCAGCTGGAGCAGAACCTGTCGTACGTCGCCAGCGGTCGCGAACAGGGGGCAACTCTGGTGTGTGGTGGCGAGCGCATCGAAGATGATCTGGGTGGGTACTTCTTCACCCCAGCGCTGTTCACTGAGGTGACACCCGACATGCGCATCTACCGCGAAGAGATCTTCGGGCCGGTGCTGAGTGTGCTCAAGGTGCGCGACTACGAGCAGGCCTTCGCCGCCGCCGAGGACACCGCGTTTGGCCTGTCTGCCGGCATCGTCACCACCTCGCTGCGCCACGCCGAGCACTTCAAGCGCAACAGCTCGGCGGGGATGGTGATGGTCAACCTGCCGACCGCGGGGGTGGACTATCACGTGCCGTTTGGCGGCAATGGCGCGTCGAGCCTGGGCTCGCGTGAACAAGGCACGCATGCGCGGCAGTTCTTCACCCGCGTGAAGACCACTTACCAGTTGGCTTGATCACCCCAAGGGAACTACCACCCCACGCGTGCCCTCTTAATCACTGAGTGGTAATTCCCTTGGGCTTCACGCTACTGGAGATCACGATATGCGCCACCTATTCCTCGCCCCTGCGCTGCTGCTCCTGCTGCCTGCCGGTGCCGCCCTGGCCCGCGTCGATGCGGGCGACGTCGCCACCTCGGCGGGTGTCTCCGCCTCGCTGTATTCGACCTTCAAGGATGACAAACGGATCATCCCCGCCCGTGACGAGCTGTCAGCGTTCGTCGCTAGCGGCGGTGCGATCCGTGGCGCCTATGTGGAGTCGGCGCTGGAACAGGCTCGCAAGGACAACCCTGGCCTGCAGGCCAGTGATGAAGAGCTGGCCCGGGCGATACTGTCCCAGGATGACCCAGTGGCCCACCATTGATGCCCGTTGTGGCCCTTGGCGCAGGCCTGCCTACGCCAAGGGCTGCACTGAAGCTGCAGGGTTACGTCTGAAGGACTAGGCTCAACGGTTCAGCCCTACAAGGAAGAACCCATGCTTTTGCCCCGCCCTCCCCACGCCATTGCCCTGGCGCTATTGATCGCCTGTACCCAGGCAACCGCCGCCGAACCCTCTCCCCAGGACCTGCTCCAACAGGCCCAGGGCGAACAAACGGCCTACCTTGAAACCCTCAAGACTCTGGTGTCCGTCGATACCGGCACTGGTACCGAACCTGGCCTGACGCAGGTCAGCGCCGAGCTGGTCAAACGCCTGAAAGCGCTGGATGCCGAGGTTCAGACCCATCCCGCCAAACCCTCCGTGGGCGACAACATCGTCGGCACTTTCAAAGGCACAGGCAGCAAGGATTTCCTGCTCATGGTGCACTACGACACCGTGTTCGTGCCCGGCACCGTGGCTAAACGTCCGTTCCGCGTCGACGGCCCACGCGCCTATGGGCCGGGTGTGGCCGATGCCAAGGGGGGCGTGGCTATGATCCTGCACGCGCTCAAGCTGCTGCAGGCCCAGGAATTCAAGGGTTATCGCACCCTCACCGTGCTGTTCAACCCGGACGAGGAAATGGGTTCGGCCGGCTCGAAGCAGATCATCGCCGAACTGGCCCGCCAGCATGACTACGTGTTCTCCTACGAACCACCGGACAAGGACGCCGTGACGGTCGCCACCAACGGCATCAACCGCCTGAAGCTGGAGGTCAAGGGCCGTGCCTCACACGCGGGCTCTGCGCCTGAGCAAGGGCGCAATGCGCTGACCGAACTGGCCCATCAGTTGCTCCAGCTCAACGACCTGGGCGATGCCAGCAAGGGCACCACGGTGAACTGGACCCTGGCCAAGGCGGGTGAGAAAGCCAATATCATCCCGGCCCTGGCCACGGCCGAAGCGGACATGCGTTATTCGGATCTGGGCGAGACCGACCGGGTACAGGCCGATGCCAAGCGCATCGTGAAGAAGCAGTTGGTGGCCAATACCCAAGCCACTGTCACGCTCGAAAAAGGCCGGCCGCCACTGGCGCGCAACGAGGCTTCGGCGAAATTGGCGCAGACCGCTCAGCAGCTGTATGGCGAGGTTGGGCTTAAGATCGAACCGATTGCCATGCGGTTTGGTACCGATGCCGGGTATGCCTATGTGCCAGGGAGCGAAAAGCCGGCGGTGCTGGAGACCTTGGGGGTGGTTGGGGCTGGGTTGCATGGGGATGATGAATACATCGAGCTTGCCAGTGTGGCGCCTCGACTGTATCTGACTGTCGCGATGATCAGGCATCTGGCTAAGTGATGTAGCGCCTGAACCGGCCCCTTCGCGGGGCAAGCCCGCTCCCACAGGCAACTTGCAAACCTCGGCAACTGTGGGAGCGGGCTTGCCCCGCGAAAGGGCCGGCACGAGCAACCCCACAACAACAAAAATTGCCGCTGAGTGAGCCTGATGAACATTCTCTACGACGAACGGGTCGATGGCGCGCTACCTGACGTGGACCTGCCTGCCCTGCTGCAGGCCCTGCGCAACGCCCTGCCCGATCTGGAAGTCCTGCACCGCGCCGAAGACCTCATACCCTACGAATGCGACGGCCTCTCGGCCTACCGTACAGTGCCGCTACTGGTGGTGCTGCCCGAGCGCCTGGAGCAGGTCCAAACGCTCCTCAAACTCTGCCATCAACGTAGCGTGCCGGTGGTGGCGCGCGGCGCTGGAACCGGGCTGTCGGGCGGCGCACTGCCGTTGGCCAAGGGGATCCTGCTGGTGATGGCACGGTTCAACCGTATCCTTGAGATCAATCCGCAAGGCCGTTTTGCCCGGGTCCAGCCCGGCGTGCGCAACCTGGCGATCTCCCAGGCCGCCGCCGCCCATGGCCTGTACTACGCACCCGACCCCTCCTCGCAGATCGCCTGCTCCATCGGCGGCAATGTCGCCGAGAATGCCGGCGGCGTGCACTGCCTGAAATACGGCCTGACCGTGCACAATCTGCTCAAGGTCGAAATCCTTACCGTCGAAGGCGAGCGCGTGACCCTGGGCAGCGATGCCCTCGACAGCCCAGGATTCGACCTGCTGGCCCTGTTCACCGGCTCCGAAGGCATGCTTGGCATCGTCACCGAAGTCACCGTCAAGCTGCTGCCCAAACCCCAGGTGGCGCGGGTGCTTCTGGCCAGTTTCGACAGTGTCGAGGACGCCGGCAGAGCCGTGGCTGACATCATCGCCGCCGGCATCATCCCCGGTGGCCTGGAGATGATGGACAACCTGGCGATCCGCGCCGCCGAAGACTTCATCCACGCCGGTTACCCGGTGGACGCCGCGGCGATCCTGCTGTGCGAACTGGATGGCGTCGAGGCCGATGTGCAGGACGACTGCGAGCGGGTGGCGGCCGTGTTGCAGCAAGCTGGTGCGCGCGAAGTGCGCCTGGCCTGCGACGAGGCCGAGCGCGTGCGTTTCTGGGCCGGGCGCAAGAACGCCTTCCCAGCCGTTGGACGTATTTCGCCGGACTATTACTGCATGGACGGCACCATCCCGCGCCGCGAGCTGCCGGGCGTGCTCAAGGGCATCAGCAAGCTGTCCGAAGAATATGGCCTGCGGGTGGCCAATGTGTTCCATGCCGGCGACGGCAACATGCACCCGCTGATCCTGTTCGACGCCAACCTGCCCGGTGAACTGGAGCGCGCCGAAGCGATCGGCGGGCGCATCCTCGAACTGTGCGTGGCGGTGGGCGGCAGCATCACCGGCGAGCACGGTGTCGGCCGGGAGAAGATCAACCAGATGTGCGCGCAGTTCAACAGCGACGAAATCACCCTGTTCCATGCGCTCAAGGCGGCGTTCGACCCACGAGGGTTGCTCAACCCCGGCAAGAACATTCCCACCCTGCACCGCTGCGCCGAATTCGGCGCGCTGCATGTGCACCACGGGCAACTGCCTTTCCCCGACCTGGAGCGCTTTTGATGAGCACGGATCGCGACATCAGCCAGGACCTGCTGCAGCAGGTCAACCAGGCTTTGCACCTGAACACCCCACTGCGCATCCAGGGGGGCAACAGCAAAGCGATGCTTGGCAGGCCCGTGGCCGGGGATATCGTCGATACCCGCGGCCATCGCGGCATAGTCAGCTACGACCCGACCGAACTGGTGCTCACCGCCCGCGCCGGCACACCGCTGCTGGAAATCGAGGCCGCGCTGTTCGAGGCCGGGCAGATGCTGCCGTGCGAACCACCGCACCTGGGCCCCGAAGCCACGCTCGGCGGCATGGTCGCGGCCGGGTTGTCCGGGCCGCGCCGGCCCTGGGCCGGATCGGTTCGCGACTATGTGCTCGGTACTCGGGTCATCACGGGCCATGGCAAGCTGCTGCGCTTTGGTGGCGAAGTGATGAAGAACGTTGCCGGCTACGACGTGTCGCGGCTGATGGCCGGCAGCTTTGGCTGCCTGGGTGTGCTCACCGAAGTATCGCTGAAGGTGCTGCCACGCCCGCGTGAATCCTTGAGCCTGCGCCTGCCGATGGACCGCCACCAGGCGCTGGCCGAACTGACCGAATGGGGCCAGCAGCCGCTGCCGATCAGCGCTGCGTGCCATGATGGCGATGCCCTCTGCCTTCGCCTGGAAGGCGGTGAAGGCTCGGTACAGTCGGCCCGCCAGCGCTTGGGCGGCGAGGTGCTCGAGAGCGGTTTCTGGATCGACCTGCGCGAGCAGCGCCTGGCCTTCTTCAAGGGGCCTGAACCCCTGTGGCGCGTGTCAGTGCCAATTGCGGCAGGTGAACTCGACCTGCCAGGCCGCCAACTCATCGACTGGGGCGGCGCCCAGCGCTGGCTGAAGTCGACCGCCCCCGCACGGCAGATCCGCGAGCAGGCGACCAAGGCCGGCGGCCATGTCACCGGATATGCCCCAGGCGATGCCAGTACCGCCCCGCTGCCCGCCCCGCTGATGCGCTACCACCGCGCCCTCAAGCAGCAACTCGACCCCCAGGGCGTGTTCAACCCTGGCCGGCTGTACCCGGACCTGTGAGGCCACGCCATGCAAACCAATCTGAGCGACGCCGCCAAACGCCTGGCCCGCGCCGAAGAGGCCGAAAGCATCTTGCGCTCATGCGTGCACTGCGGCTTCTGCACCGCCACCTGCCCTACCTACCAGCTGCTCGGCGATGAACTGGACGGCCCGCGTGGGCGTATTTACCTGATCAAGCAGGTGCTGGAGGGCGAGCCGGTCACTGCCAGCACCCAGTTGCACCTGGACCGCTGCCTGACCTGCCGCAACTGCGAAACCACCTGCCCGTCCGGGGTGAAATACCATGACCTGCTGGACATCGGCCGCGCTGTGGTCGAGCAACAGGTGCCCCGCCCGCTTGGCCAGCGCCTGTTGCGCCTGGGCCTACGCGCAGTGGTGCCGCGCCCAGCGCTGTTCAAGGCGTTGATCCGCAGCGGCCAGGCCCTCCGACCGATGCTGCCGGCAACGCTCGAAAGCAAGTTGCCGGCCCAGACGGCCTCCCCAGGCGAACGTCCTGCGCTGCGCCACGCACGCCGCGTGCTGCTGCTCGAAGGTTGCGTGCAGCCGGCGCTGTCGCCCAACACCAACGCCGCCGCCGCACGCTTGCTCGACCGGCTGGGAATCAGCGTGCAGCCGGCGAACGAAGCCGGTTGCTGCGGCGCGGTGGACTATCACCTCAATGCTCAAACGCGTGGGCTTGAACGCGCCCGACGCAACATCGATGCCTGGTGGCCGGCCATCGAGGCGGGCGCCGAAGCCATCGTGCAAACCGCCAGCGGCTGCGGCGCGTTCGTCCGTGATTACGGCCACTTGCTGGAAAAGGATCCGCATTACGCCGCCAAGGCCGCCCGGGTCAGCGCGCTGTCGCGTGATCTGGTGGAAGTGCTGCGCGACGAGCCGGTCGAGCAGCTGGGCCTGTGCGCCGAACAGCGTCTGGCCTTTCATTGCCCGTGCACCCTGCAGCACGCGCTCAAGCTCGGTGGCCAGGTCGAGAAGCTGCTGACCCGCCTGGGCTTCACCCTGACACCGGTCGCCGATGGGCATTTGTGCTGCGGCTCGGCCGGGACTTATTCGCTGACTCAACCCGAGCTGTCGCGGCAACTGCGCGACAACCGCCTCAACGCGTTGGAAAGTGGCAAGCCGCAAGTCATCGCCACCGCCAATATCGGCTGCCAGGCGCACCTTGCCGGTGCCGGGCGCACGCCGGTGCGGCATTGGATCGAAATCGTCGAGGCTGCCTTGAACGACAGCGCCACGCTGCATCACGGCTAATTTCGTATTTTCAGAAACTTCCTACTTGCGCGCTCGGAAACGTCTTACTTGTAGTGCTCAGCCAGCGAAAACATGATCGGCATTCGCGATTCAGAGGACGCTGCTCATGCAACCACACACCCGCTCCACTGCCGAACTGCGCAGCACGCTGCGTGAATTGTTGACCCATGAAGTCAGCAATCCGGACGAAGATCCACACCTGTCGGGGGTGCTGTTTTTTTGCGCCACCGACGAACGCACGCGGCAGTTGGTCGAGCGCATCGAGTTGCTGGCCAGTGAAGTGTTCTTCGACCCCTGTGGCCGCGCCATCGCCCAGCGCATGCGCGCGGTTGCGGTCGAAGGGGTGTGTATCAAGGAGAAGCGCAAGGCAGCGGCTGATGAGACGGTGATCCGCATTGGGCTTGGGGACAAGGGGTATATCACGGTGAGTACGGCGCGGTTTTAAGGGGGGCCGGGTGCTCGTCTTGACCCTTTTGGTGCTATTGAGACCGAGCGCCGCCCGCGCGGCGCTCGATTTCATGGGCGCCATCAACCCGACGACTAGCCCGGCAACACCCTCAATGCCCCGCCGACGCCGGCCCCGCCTTGGCGGTAAACGGCGGCTTGGCCAGCCACACCAGCAGGATCAACCCGGCAAACACCCAACCCATCAAGGTGAAATAGTCGACCGTCGACATCATGTAGGCCTGCCCATTGAGTATCTGCTCCAGCTGGGCATAGCTCTGCGGGCTCGCCCCACCCAGTTGTTCCAGCGTGTGCCGGGTAGCAGGGTCGAACGGGCTGATGTGCTCGCTCAGATAGGCATGGTGCTGC
Source organism: Pseudomonas sp. NPDC089752 (assembly GCF_044748725.1). NCBI lineage: Bacteria > Pseudomonadati > Pseudomonadota > Gammaproteobacteria > Pseudomonadales > Pseudomonadaceae > Pseudomonas > Pseudomonas sp. NPDC089752. The sequence continues at coordinate 433,420 of NZ_JBIVGP010000001.1, read as the reverse complement.
TCGGCCCGGCGAATCCAGATCCACGTAGTCAGCGACGCCGCGAAACTGCCACCCAAAGTCCGCAGGAAGGTCGCAAGCCCCGAGCCATCGGCAATCTGCTGCGGCGGCAAGTCCGACAGCAGTATGCTCAAGGTCGGCATGAAGAACAGCGCCACGCCGATGCCCATGAACAGCTGCACCAGAGCAATGTGCTGGAAGTCCACCTCGTTGGTGAAACCCGCCCGCATGAAGCAGCTTGTGCCGATCGCCAGAAACGCCAGCCCCGCCAACACCCGCAAGTCGAAGCGATGGGCATACTTGCCCACGAACGGCGACATGATCACCGGCAGCAGGCCGATTGGCGCCACCGCCAGGCCCGCCCAGGTAGCGGTGTAGCCCATTTGCGTCTGCAACCACTGCGGCAGGATCAGGTTGATGCCGAAGAACCCGGCATAACCGCCCACCAACACGATCGTGCCGATGCGGAAATTACGGTGCGCGAACAGCCGCAGGTTGACCACCGGGTGACGGTCGGTCAGTTCCCAGATGATGAAGATCGCCAGGAACACCACTGAAATCAGGCTGCCAATGATGATGAACGACGATTCGAACCAGTCCAGGTCATTGCCTTTGTCGAGCACCACCTGCAATGCACCGACGCCCACGATCAAGGTCAACAGGCCGATATAGTCCATCGGCTGGCGGCTGGTGACCACAGGCCGCGCGCGCATCTGCTGGCGCACCACGGCAGCCGCGAACAGGCCGATCGGCACGTTGATGAAAAAGATCCACGGCCAGCTGTAGCTGTCGGTGATCCAGCCACCGAGGATCGGCCCGGCAATCGGCGCCACCACCGTGACCATCGCCAGCAAGGCCAGCGCCATCCCCCGTTTGGCCGGGGGATACACTGCAATCAGCAAGGTCTGGGTCATCGGGTACAACGGCCCGGCCACCACGCCCTGCAGGATGCGGAAACCGACCAGCTCGGGCATCGACTGGGCGATGCCGCACAGGAACGACGCCAGCACGAACAGCAGCGTGGCCCAGATGAACAGCTTGACCTCACCGAAACGCCGGCTCAACCAGCCGGTCAACGGCAAGGCGATGGCGTTGCTCACCGCGAACGAGGTGATCACCCAGGTGCCCTGCTCGTAGCTCACCCCCAGGTTGCCGGAGATGGTTGGCAATGCCACGTTGGCGATGGTGGTGTCCAGCACCTGCATGAAGGTCGCCAGCGACAGGCCGATGGTGGTCAGCAGCAGGCTCGGCGGGGTGAACTGCGCCGCAGCGTTGTTGCTCATCGTTGCGCCGTCTTGCCGCTGGCGCTGTTCTGATGGATCAACCGTGCGATCAGGTCGTCAGCCTCGACCAGCTGGCGGTCGTACACCTGGGTGGTGTAACTGGCCTGTTGCGGCGGCTGCTGGGCCAGGGCCGGGCCGCTCTGGTCATGCAAGTCGACCTCGACCACAGTGGACAGGCCGATGCGCAGCGGGTGGTCCTTGAGCTGGTCGGCGCTGAGGTGGATACGCACCGGTACGCGCTGGACGATCTTGATCCAGTTGCCGGTGGCATTCTGTGCCGGTAGCAAGGCGAACGCGCTGCCGGTACCGGCGCCAAGGCTGTCGACCGTGCCGCTGTATTTGACTTCGCTGCCGTACAGGTCGGCGCTGATGTCCACCGGCTGGCCGATGCGCATGTCGCGCAGCTGGGTTTCCTTGAAGTTGGCGTCGATCCACACCTCGTCCAGCGGGATCACCGCCATGGTCGCGGTGCCCGGCTGCAGGCGCTGGCCGAGCTGCACAGTACGTTTGGCAACGTAACCGGTGACCGGCGCCACCAGGGTGGTACGGGCGTGGTCGAGGTAGGCCTGGCGCAGGTCGGCGGCAGCGGCCATGACTTCGGGGTGCGAAGAAACCACGGTGTCGTCGACCAGCGCGCTGCTGGTGTTGAGCTGCTGGCGGGCGCTGTTGACGGCGGCCTGGGCCACGGTCAGGTCATCGCGGGCATGGGAAATTTCTTCTGCGGCAATCGCGCCGCTGTCGGCCAGCACCTTGCGCCGGTTGTAGTTCTGCTGGGCTTTCTGCAGCTCGGCCTGGCGCGTCTGCAGTTGAGCCTTGAGCGAGTCGACGTTGCTGTACAGCCCGCGCACCTGGCGCACGGTCCTGGCAAGCTTGGCTTCGGCGGCCTGAAGGGCCACCTCGCTGTCGGCCGGGTCGAACTGCAGCAACACCTGGCCGGCGTGCACCAGGTCGCCGTCATCGGCACCGATGCTGGTGACGGTGCCGGTCACCAGTGGGGTGATTTCCACCACGTTGCCGTTGACATAGGCATCGTCGGTGCTTTCATGCCAGCGCCCGATCAGGCTGTACCAGGCCCACGCGCCAGCACCGGCGAGCAGCACCAACAGCAGCAGGCCGAGCAGCCAGACCTTGCGCTTGCGCGACGACTGCTGTGTTTCGGGGGGAGTTGTGGTGTCTGCGGGAGTGGCCATGACAATACCTTGGAAAATGCGTAACAGGGTTCAACGATCGCCGAAGCGGCGGATCGTCAGGGGGTCGCCGGCAGCGAGCAGAACCTTGGCCAGCAGGCCTTCGAGGGTCTTCAGTTCGTCGGGCTGGAGCACGCCGACCAATTCGTTCATCGCCGCTGCGCCAATCTCCGGCAACCGATCGGCCAGGCGCTGACCATCGGCGGTCAGGGCCAGTCGTACTTGGCGGCGGTCATCGGCGCAGCGGTTGCGCAGAATCAATCCCTTCTGCTCGAGGCGGTCGAGCATGCGGGTCATCGATCCGCTGTCCAGGCCCAGGTAGCGGCACAGTTCGGCCGGGGTATCCACCTGATACTGAGTGACGATGATCAGCACCTTGAACTGCGCGGCGGTGACGCCCTCGGATTCAAGATGCCAGTCGAGAATGCGGTCCTTGAGGATCGCCGCGCGGCCGAGCAACATGCCGATGGCGCAGGACTGGAAGTTTTCCGGGGTGAAGTGAGACATCGGCGTCGGCTCGGGCAATTGTGTAAAAATATTACTGCCTAGGCAGTAAATGTCAAAGCTTTCATTAGGTGGCTACGCAAATTTTCATGAATAATCGCGGCGCGAAGGGTTCTCAAACGTGGAAAATTGCTCGAGTAACTGACGAAAAAGCTACATAACTGATAGTCATTCGCCATTACCTCGGTTCTCTGGAGGCCTTTGCAAAGGTAGAATGTGCAAAACCTGGAGCCGCAATGAACCAAGACCGCCTCGACCCCACCCCAGACGATGCCATCACCGACGCCGCTGCGCATTGGTGCATGCGCCTGCACGCCGACGATTGCACGGCGTACGAGCGCGAGGCGTTCGCCCGTTGGCTGGCAGCGGACAAGCGGCATGGCGATGAATACCAGGCAATGCTGGAGATCTGGCAAACCGCCGACTTGCTGCCACGCAACGCCGCGGTCATTGATTTCAACCCACCGGTGCGCGCTCCCGCTCGGCGACGCCAGTGGCGGCCGCACGCCGTCGCTGCGGCCATTGCCCTGCTGGCAGCGCCGCTGGCAGGCTGGGTGGGCTGGGAGCAGGGCTGGCTGCCGAACCACTACCAGCACTTCGAGGCAGGTGACCGGGTGCAGACCGTGCAGTTGAGCGACGGCAGCTCGGTGGAGCTCAACCTCAACACCGAATTGACCTACCTCAACTACAAGGACCAACGCCAGGTCACGCTCAAGCGAGGCGAAGCGTTCTTCAAGGTCGAGCACGACAGCGAGCACCCGTTCATCGTCCGCGCAGGCCACGGCCAGACCCGCGTTACCGGCACCCAATTCAACGTGTGGAAGTACCAGGACCAGGTCAAGGTCACGTTGGTGCAAGGTTCGGTACTGGTCAGCAGCAATGGCAACAGTGGCGGTTATCGCCTCGGCCCGGGCATGCAGGCCAGTTATGGCCTCGGCGACTTCGAGCCGCACCTGGCCGAAAGCGACGATTACGCCAATAGCCTGGCCTGGCGCAGTGGCAAGCTGGTGCTCGACAACCTCAGCCTCGACCAGGCCCTGCCGGTGATCAACCGCTACCTCGATGCCCCCCTGCTGCTGGCCGATGCCAGCACCGGGCGCATCCGCCTCAGCGGCATCTACAACACGCGGGAAGTCGCGCGCCTGGTGGACAACCTGCCCAAGGTGTTGCCCGTCTACCTGACCCGCAGCAAGGACGGCAGCACCGTCCTCAACCGCATCTCGCCGCCGCCCGAAAAGGGCTGACGCTTTAGAGTGTCATCGCTGCCAACCAGCCGAAGGCCAGCAACGGCAGGTTGTAGTGGATGAAGGTCGGTACCACGGTGTCCCAGATGTGGTGATGCTGACCATCGACATTGAGCCCCGAGGTGGGCCCCAAGGTCGAGTCCGATGCTGGCGACCCTGCGTCGCCCAAGGCGCCAGCGGTGCCGACGATGCACACCGTGGCTACCGGGTCGAAGCCCAGTTGCACGCACAGCGGCACGAAGATCGCCGCCAGGATCGGCACTGTCGAAAACGACGAACCGATGCCCATGGTCACCAGCAACCCCACCAACAGCATCAGCAAGGCACCGATGCCCTTGCTGTGGTCGATCCATTGCGCTGATGTTTCCACCAGGCTCTGGACCTCGCCAGTGGCTTTCATCACGTCGGCAAAACCCGAAGCGGCGATCATGATGAAGCCGATCATGGCCATCATCTTCATGCCTTCGGTGAACAGATCGTCAGTGTCTTTCCAACGCACGATGCCCGACAGCGAGAAGATCAGGAACCCGACCATCGCGCCGATGATCATCGAATCCAGCCATAGCTGGACGATGAATGCCGAGGCGATCGCCAGCCCCGCCACCAGCAGGGTCAGCGGGTTGTACTGCACGCTCACCTGCTCGACCTGTTCGATGCGCGCCAGGTCGTAGTCACGCTTCTTGCGATAGCTGACGAACACCGCCAGCAACAGCCCGGCCAGCATGCCGGCGGCCGGAATGGCCATGGCGTGGGTGACGTTGACGCCACTGATGTCGACGCCCGCGCGGGCGACGTTGGCCAGCAGGATTTCGTTGAGGAAAATGTTGCCAAAGCCCACCGGCAAGAACATGTACGGCGTGATCAGGCCAAAGGTGATCACGCAGGCGATCAGCCGCCGGTCGATGCGCAGGCGGGTCAGCACGTACAGCAGCGGCGGCACCAGCAGCGGGATGAAGGCGATGTGGATGGGCAGGATATTCTGCGACGACACCGCCACTACCAGCATCAGGCCGATCAGCAGCCATTTGACCTTGCCGCCATTGGCGTGGCCCTGGCGGTCGATCATGGCCAGCGCACGGTCGGCCAATGCGTGAGCCAGGCCAGACTTGGCGATGGCCACGGCGAAGGCGCCGAGCAAGGCGTACGACAACGCCACCGTGGCACCGCCACCCAGGCCGCCGTTGAAGGCTTTGAGCGTGCCTTCGATGCCCAAGCCACCGACCAGGCCACCGACCAGGGCACCGATGATCAGGGCGATGACCACGTGCACCCGCGACAGGCTGAGTATCAGCATGATGCCGACTGCGGCAATCACTGCATTCATGGATTGGCTTACCTCTAGTAGCTGCGGACAAAAACCGCGCACTCTGCAGCAGACGCGGGCAGATGTCAAAAGCGCCAGGGTGCGGCGGATTACGCAGACAGGAAATTTAAATTGAATGTTTGAATAAAGAAAAAAAGGGCGGGGCCGATATAGCGGTGGCTCAAGGGCGCTTGGCTTGAGATTTGTAGGGCGTTTGAGATCGAGCGCCGCCCGCGCGGCGCATCGCGGATGAATCCGCTCCTACAGGGTGGACTGCTCCCCATCGGTGAAACCCAAAGCCAAGCCCCCAAAAAAAGCCAAACCCTTACCGCCAGAAAAAGGGATTCCCCCTCATGCCTTTGCGCCAACTCTCCATCCAGTGGAAGATCACCCTGCTCGCCGGTTTGTGCCTGGCCGGCATCGTCAGCCTGCTCGTCGGCCTTTCCCTGTACCGCATGGACCACAGCTCAGACCTGGTCAAGGCCAGCAGCATGCAGATGCTCAGCGAGGCAGCGCAGGCGCGCATCGAGTCGCAAGGCGAGGTTCAGGCGCTGAACATCCGCCGTCAGTTCATGGATGCTTACCAGTACGGCGCAGGCTTCGCCCGCCAGGTGCTGTTCCTGCGCGAACAGGCGGAAAAACGCTACCTGGACGCGTTCGACCTGCGTGAAGACATGACCCGCCAGGTCCGCGCCGCCCTGCAGGCCAACCCCGACCTGCTGGGCCTGTCGCTGGTGTTCGAGCCCAATGCACTGGACAGCAAGGACAGCCTGTTCACCGGCCAGGCAGAACTGGGCAGCAACGAAACCGGGCGCTTCGCCCTGTATTGGTCGCAACCACGCGCCGGCCAGCTGACGGCCATGGCCCTGCCCGAGCACGACATGGCCAATACCGAGATCGGCCCCAGCGGCCAGCCCGCCAACACCTGGTGGGTGTGCCCGCGCAGCAGCGGCAAAGTCTGCGTGGTAGAGCCGTACTTCTATGACATCGACGGCCAGCGCGTGCTGATGACCAGCATCGTGTTCCCGCTGGCGGTCAACGGCAAGATCATCGCCACGCTGTCCATCGACATCAACCTCAACAGCCTGCAGGCCCTGAGCCAGGACGCCAGCCGCAGCCTGTACGAGGGCCGCACCACGGTGGGTATTCTCAGCCCCGTCGGCCTGTTGGCCGGCTACAGCGCCGACGCCAGCAAGCTGGCCCAGCGCTTCGACCAGGTCGACCCGTCCAAGGGCGCCGAACTGATTCGCACCCTGGCCGAAGGCAAATTGAGCGTGCACCATGACCAGCAACGCCTGAAGGTGCTCGCCGCCTTCCAGCCGATCCCCGGCGCGCAACCCTGGGGCGTGCTGCTGGACGTGCCGGAAAACGCCCTGACCGGGCCGGCCGAGGCACTGAAACAGGAGCTGGATGCCCTCAACACCAGCGGCACCCTGCTGGAGCTGGGCCTGGGCCTGGCCGCAGCCATCGTCGGCCTGTTGCTGGTGTGGCTGATGGCTCGTGGCGTGACCCGGCCAATCCTCGGCGTGGCAGCGATGCTCAAGGACATCGCCAGCGGCGATGGCGATCTGACCCGCCGCCTGACCTATGACAAACGCGACGAACTCGGCGAATTGGCCGGCTGGTTCAACCGCTTCCTGGACAAACTGCAACCGACCATCGCCGAGGTCAAACGCTCGGTACAGGCCGCACGCGGCACCGCCGATCAGTCTTCGGCGATTGCCACGCAAACCAGCGCAGGCATGGAGCAGCAGTACCGCCAGGTCGACCAGGTGGCCACCGCCTCCCACGAAATGAGCGCCACCGCCCAGGACGTCGCCCGTAGCGCCTCGCAGGCCGCCCAGGCTGCACGCGATGCCGACCAGGCCACCCGCGAAGGCCTCGCGGTGATCGACCGCACCACCCGCAGCATCGATGCCCTGGCCGCCGACATGAGCAGCGCCATGGCCGAAGTCGAAGGCCTGGCGCAGAACAGCGAGAAGATCGGCTCGGTGCTCGAGGTGATTCGCTCGATCGCCGAGCAGACCAACCTGCTGGCGCTCAACGCCGCCATCGAAGCGGCCCGTGCCGGCGAGGCCGGGCGTGGTTTCGCCGTGGTCGCCGACGAGGTGCGCAACCTGGCCCAACGCACCCAGGAGTCGGTGGAAGAAACCCGCCAAGTCATCGAAGCCTTGCAAGCGGGTACCCGCGAAGTGGTCGGCGCCATGGACAACAGTCACCGCCAGGCCCAAGGTGGCGTGGAACACGTCGGCCAGGCGGTCACCGCACTGCAGCGCATCGGCCAGGCCGTGACCGTGATTTCCGACATGAACCTGCAGATCGCTTCGGCCGCCGAGGAACAGAGCGCGGTGGCCGAAGAGATCAACAGCAACGTCGCGACCATCCGCGATGTGACCGAATCGTTGTCGGGTCAGGCCAACGAATCGGCACGGGTCAGCCAGTCGTTGAACAGCCTGGCCAACCAGCAGCAGGCGTTGATGGACCAGTTCAGGGTTTAATCTTGCGCGGCGCACTCGTCGCCACAGGCCCCATCATCCGGCAGGTGGAAACGGCCAGCCAGGAGAATGCTGTCGAGCAACATCAGGGCGCCCAGGACGTTGGGACGGGCGCCCATCGGCAAGCGTTCGGTATCAGGCAGCGTGGCGTCCTTGTATCCCGACTGCATCAGCAGCAAGTGCATCTGGTCGGCATTCAGATAGAGGTGGTGCTGCTCCATGGCGTACGACTGAATCAGCGCCATGGCGCCGGTCACCAACGGCGTCGCGCTGGAGGTGCCGCTGTAGTCGTCGCGGTAGTCGCGGTTGTCGTCGTCCTTGTTCTGCAGCGTACCTTTGCCCAGCGTAGCCACGCTGTCACCCCAGGCATTGAGCATGCGGTAGCGGTAGTTGTAGTTGGAGTACTGGTGCGCTTTGCCATCCCAGGAATGACAGGCGCCCACCAGAATCGCGCCGGCATCCCCGTGGTCGTCGAACAAGCGCCACTGTGACAGATCGACTCCATAGTCCTTGAGGGTGCCCGCCTCGGGGGCAGAGCGGGTAGTACCATTGCATGCCGCATTGAGCACCACAGCGCCGCGCTCGGTCAGCGCACGGCAGACATCCCACCAGAGCTTATCGTGCAGGGAGGGCAAAAGGGTCCCTAACGCATTGATATTGGCCGTCTGCCGATTGATGGCAACGATATCGCCAGCCCGCGTGTAGGCGAGCAGTTTTTTCAGCGTTTGCGAGTAACCTCGGGCATCGACGGCCCGATTTTCGTACAAGAAGAGTTCTGCCGCATGACAGACGCCAGTCATGCCAACGCCATCGTCACGGGCCAACAACACGCCAACCGACGCCGTACCGTGATCGGGATTGTTGCCCACCAGGGGTGGAATGACTTTCAACTTCGGGTTGCCACGCAGGTCTTCATGGTTGGCGCGCAGACCACCATCCGAGAAATGCACCCGCGCGCCCCTGCCCTTTACACCGGCCTCCCAGGCCTTGCGAATATTCAGGCCTTTGTCCCTGGCTCCGGGTGCATTCAAGTAACGTTGGTGTGCTTCCAGGTTCGGCGTGGGTTTGGCCTCTTCATTGGCATCGGTGCCGAGCACATAAGCCGTACCCGTCAGCAGTGTCGCAATGATCGCCGCACCGGCCAGCAGCAGATTGCCCTGGTCCAGTTGGGGCGGAACAAACGCTGTGGCTTCTATGTAATCCAGTGCCTCCAGGGTCTGGATGAAGGCGACGAAGGTGTCGTTGAGCATGCTCTGAGGCTGCTCGATCCAGTAATGGTTGGCGAGTATCTGCAAGTGCGGATCCTCCCGCTCCTGTGGCTCCAGAAACGGCTGTGGCTCGATCACGTTCTGAAGGCCAGGCCAGTACCTGGCCAGCACCGAAGCGGAATCAGGCTGCAGATCAGCCGTGAATCGCGCGTAACCATCATCACTGAACGTCACGATCAACGCAGGATAACGCTGGCCTTCAGGCCGATAAGGGAACGCGCTCGCTGCGCGGACCGATCGCTTGCGTCGCGTGCCTCCCGCAGCCAGCGGCACATCGACGAGCAGGCGCCGAGTCAACTCGCCATGGCTGATGTCCAGGGTCAGCGGCCCTGGACGATAGGTCGCGTCTGCATCGGGGCCCAAGTCCAGCTTGAGGATTTCGCTGTCCACCAGGGTGACCTGGGGCCGGATCCTGTAGCTGCCCGCCTGCGGATCACAGCTCAGGGTGGCGGGGCAGCCATGGTTGGCGACGCTGCCGCTGGTCACCTGCGAAGGCACGGTAAGGCTGTCGAGGGGGGTCACACCGTCGGCCTCCATGCGCTCCAGCTGGTAGTGAATGGACTTGACCTTGGGCAAGTCATCACCACCGCAGCGCACATGTATATGCCCATCGAAGGTGAAGTTGCGGTAGTACACGAAGTCCAGATTCAAATTCATCCTTTAGTCCTTTCATTTCATTCGGCCCGGTACTTCGAGCGAGGCGCCAAGCTTTACAGCCGATGTCCGCCGTGTGCAGGCAGAAGCCGTTCCTGCGCTGTGGACTACACTTGCGCAGCACACGGAAATGACAACCTTCGAGGTCCAGATGAAGAAAATTCCAACGTTGCTGGCCGGCCTGCTGCTCACCGTGGGCCTGGCCAGCACCGACAGCGCGGCATCGTCAGAGGCGCGCAAGCCCATTCACTTCGGCGCCCTGACCTGGGAAAGCGGCGCGCTGACCACCGAAATCCTGCGCCTGATCGTCGAAAAAGGGTACGGCTACCCCACCGACACCCTCCCCGGCAGCACCGTAGGCCTGGAAGTGGCGCTGGCGCGCAATGACCTGCAAGTGGTCGCCGAGGAATGGGCCGGGCGCAGTCCCGCCTGGGTCAAGGCCGAACAGGCGGGTGAAGTGTTCGCCTTGGGCGACACGGTGAAAAACGCTGAAGAAGGCTGGTGGGTGCCTGCCTACGTGGTCAAGGGCGACAAAGCGCCAGCACCTGACCTGCGCAGTGTCGAGGACCTCAAACGCTACGCGTCGGTGTTCAAGGACCCTGAAGAACCCGCCAAGGGACGCTTCCTCAACAGCCCCAGCGGCTGGACTTCGGAAATCGTCAACAGCCAGAAGCTCAAGGCCTACGGCCTGGATGGCCTGTATACCAACTTCCGCACCGGCTCGGGCGCCGCTCTGGATGCTGAAATCGACTCGGCCATCCGCCGCAAGAAGCCCGTGCTGTTCTACTACTGGAGCCCTACCCCACTGATCGGTCGCCATGAGCTGGTGCGGCTGCAGGAGCCGTCATTCGACGCCCAGGCCTGGGCCACGCTGACCGACCCGAGTAACAAAGAGCCCAAGGGAAGCCAGTCATTGCCAGCGAAATTGTCGATTGGCGTCTCCAAAGCGTTCAAACAGGACTATCCCGAACTGGTGGCCGTGTTCGAGAAGGTCGACCTCCCGATTGGAATGCTGAACAAGGCCTTGGCCAAGATGAGCGAGGAACGTCAGGACCCCGATGCAGCCGCCAAGGCATTCATGCGCAGCAACCCGGACGTCTGGAAAGCCTGGCTTCCTGCCGAGGTCGCGGCGAAGGTGGAGGCCAACCTGTAACAGCAGAACCATCAAGGAATAAGAATATAAATTCTTATTCCTTTTTAAGTAGTCAATTAACCTTTATAACGGAACCCACTGTACAGCCGCCAACACCTGGCCAACTGTCTGCAGCGCAACACCTGATCAACATTCAACGCCCACAAGGCAACACCGGTCGCCGCCGAAAAATATCGGCAACCTGTTGATCCAAAACGAAATTTAAAAACGGCATGACGATTGCTCCAGCAAAGTCCCGCTTAATCAACCGGAGACTTGCCATGAGCGCCCCCCTGAACGTCGTCGCCTTGTCTGGCGGCACTGCCCGCCCTTCGCGCACCCTTGCCCTGACCGAGGCGATCCTCGCCGAGCTGAGCCAACACCTGAACATCCGATCGCACCTGATCGAGCTGGGTGACATCGCCCGCCCCTTGGGTGGTGCCCTGTGGCGTAGCGAACTGCCCGACAGCGTCGAACAACAGCTGCGCCTGGTGGAAAAGGCCGATTTGCTGGTGGTGACCACACCGGTCTACCGTGGCAGCTTCCCAGGCCACTTCAAGCACCTGTTCGACCTGATCGGCCAGGACGCGCTGGTCGACACTCCCGTGCTGCTGGCCGCCACCGGCGGCAGCGAACGTCACGCGCTGGTGCTCGATCACCAGCTGCGCCCGCTGTTCAGCTTCCTGCAGGCTTTGACGCTGCCCATTGGCGTGTACGCCAGCCAAGCGGAACTCGCCGACTACCAGGTCTCCAGCGACGCCCTGAGCGCGCGCATCCGCCTGGCCGCCGAACGCGCCGTGCCCCTGTTCGGCGCCCACCATGCGCTACGCAAGAGCGCCTGAGGAGCGGCCATGAATGCATCCGTTACCCCCCTCCAACGCCCTGCCCTGGCCATCGCCCGCGAACTGGCCGGGCAGTTCGCCCAGAGCGCCGTCGAACGTGACGAGCGCGGCGGCAGCCCCAAGGCCGAGCGGGATGCGCTGCGCGACAGCGGCCTGCTGTCGCTGGCGATCCCCCAAGCCTTCGGCGGCCAGGGCGCCAGTTGGCACGCTACCTTCGAGGTGGTACGCGAGTTTGCCCGCGTCGACAGCTCCATCGCCCACGTGTTCGGCTTTCATCACCTGATGCTGGCCACCGTGCGTCTGTTCTCGCGCCCCGATCAGTGGCAGCCGTGGTTCGAACAAACCGCGCGCAAGCACTGGTTCTGGGGCAATGCCCTCAACCCGCTGGACACCCGCACGCTGGTCAGGCACTTCGATGGCTGGTGCGAGTTCTCTGGCAAGAAGAGTTTCTGCTCCGGCGCCAGCGACTCGGAAATGCTGATTGCCTCGGCGCTGGACGAACGTGCCGGCGGCAAGCTGCTGATCGCCGCGATCCCCAGCGGGCGCACCGGCATCACCCTGCACAACGACTGGAACAACATCGGCCAGCGCCAGACCGACAGCGGCAGCGCCACCTTCGAGCGGGTGCGGGTCGAGCATGACGAACTGTTGCTCGACCCCGGCCCACTGAGCACCCCGTTCGCGGCCCTGCGCCCGCTGATCGCCCAGCTGCATTTCGCCAACCTGTTCCTCGGCATTGCCGAAGGCGCTTTCGACGAAGCACGCCAGTACACCCTCAAGGAGAGCCGGCCGTGGTTCCGTTCCAGCGCCACCACTACCGCCGAGGACCCTTACGTGCTGCGCCACTACGGCGAGTTCTGGGTCGGCCTGGAAAGCGTGCGGCTGTTGATCGAGCGCGCCACCCACCAGCTCGATAGCGCCTGGGCCAAGGAGCACGCGCTGACGGCCGAGGAACGCGGTGACCTGGCCCTGGCCATTGGTACCGCCAAGGTCGCGGCCACCCGCCACGGCCTGGACATCTGCAACCGCCTGTTCGAGGTGACCGGCGCCCGCGCCACCCACGCCTCGCTGCGCTTCGATCGCCACTGGCGCAACCTGAGGACACAAACCCTGCACGACCCGGTGGACTATCGCATCCACGAGCTCGGCGAGTGGGCCCTCAGCGGCAAGCGCCCCGCCCCATCCTTCTATTCCTAAGGATCGCCCATGCAACTGCTGACACTCCCCCCGTCACCGACACTGGCTACCTCGATCAGGGCGACCGCACAGGTCTTCGAAGACCCCAGATCGCAGGCGCTGCTCGCCCACCTGCAACAGGTCGCCCCCAGTGAGGCCAGCGTCCTGATCATCGGCGAAACCGGCACGGGCAAGGAGTTGGTCGCGCGCCATATCCACAACCTCAGCGGCCGGCGCAACGGCCCATTCATCGCGGTCAACTGCGGCGCGTTTTCCGAATCGCTGGTCGAGGCCGAACTGTTCGGCCATGAAAAAGGCGCCTTTACCGGCGCCCTGGCGGCCAAGGCTGGCTGGTTCGAGGAGGCCAACGGCGGCACGCTGTTCCTCGACGAAATCGGCGACTTGCCGCTGCCGATCCAGGTCAAGCTGCTGCGCGTGCTGCAGGAGCGCGAGGTGGTACGCCTGGGCTCGCGCAAAAGCATCCCGATCAACGTGCGGGTGCTGGCGGCGACCAACGTGCAGTTGGAGAAGGCCATCAATGCCGGCCACTTTCGCGAAGACCTGTACTACCGCCTGAATGTGGTGACCCTGCAATTGCACCCGCTGCGTGATCGGCCTGGCGATATCCTGCCACTGACCCGGCACTTCATCCGCACCTACAGCGAGCGCCTGGGCTACGGGCCAGTGGAGTTGAGCCCCAAGGCGCAGGCCAAGCTGGTCGAGTACAGTTGGCCGGGCAACATTCGCGAGCTGGAGAACGTGATTCACCACAGCTTGCTGACCTGCGGCGACGGGCTGGTGCAGGCCCAGGACCTGCGCCTGTCCAACCTGCGGCTGGAGCGCCAGGAAGAAGAACCGGCACGCAATGCCGTGGAAGATCTGCTGCAACAGGCGTTCAGCAGGCTGTACGAAGAACAGCCTGGGGACTTGTACGAGAAGGTCGAGAACGCGCTGCTGCGCTCGGCGTATCACTTCTGCCATTACAACCAGGTGCATACCGCGCAGTTGCTGGGGTTGTCGCGCAACGTCACGCGTACGCGGTTGATTGCGATTGGTGAGCTGGTGGTGAACAAGCGACGGGGGCAGGAGCCGCAGGTGGTGGACAACCGGCTGGTGCGGTTGTCGATCTGAGATACATTGTGCCTGTACCGGCCTCTTCGCGGGACAAGCCCGCTCCCACAGGGTGCACTGCTCCTCCAATTTGCAGCTCAGACCTCTGTGGGAGCGGGCTTGTCCCGCGAACACGGGCGAAGCCCGTGCCATCCAGCAAGCCCGGTTGGGCGGTCAAAACAATCCCGAGACAGGCGGCCGAGTACCTTTGAGTTGCCACGCGCCGACCACCGCCGCCTTCCACTGACGCGGGTTGTGGTTGGCCACCGTGCGGGCATTGCGCCAGTGCCGGTCGAGGTTGTGCTGGCGGCCGGTGGTGGAGGCGCCACCGACATCGAACAGTGTTTCGGCGGCCTTGAGCGCCAGCTCGGCAACCAGATACTGCGCCTGCGCCACCTCGATGGCCGCCTGCTCCACGGCAGCCTCGTCCAACTGCGCGGCCCACGCCTTGTCGATAGTCGCGGCCGCCTTGAGTACCAGTGCTTCGGCACCATAGGCACGGGCGGCGATATCGCCTACCGAAAGCTCCACATACGGGTCATCCACCGACCGGCTGGCCGTGCTGTGCTTGATCGGGCGAGCGTGTTCACGGGCGAACTGGCTGGCATCGTTCAGGGCATTGCGGGCAATGCCGGCCAGCACCGTGCCAAGGAACAGCTGCAGGAACGGCGTGACCAGCGTGCGCCTGCCCTCCTCCACGGTGCGCGTGCGGATGTCACTGGCCTCGACCTTCACGTTGCGCAGGTGCGTGGTGCCGCTGGCGGTCAGGCGCTGGCCCATGGCGTCGAAATCATCGACCAGCTCCAGGCCCTCGCGATCACGCGGCAGGATGAACGACACCGGCTGTTCGTCCTCGTCCAGGGCCACTGCACTGACGTAGTCGGCAAACAGCGCGCCGGTGCTGTAGAACTTGCTGCCGTTGGCGCGATAGTGCGCGCCCTCGCGCACCAGTCGCGCCGCAATGGCGCCGTTCGCGCCGCCCAGTTCCCAGCCGGCGTTGCCGATCACCGCGCCGTCCAGGTAGCGGGCGAACCAGCGCGCGCGCTCTTGCTCGGCCCCTTCCGCACGCGACACCAGCAATCCTTCGACAAAAGCAAAACCGGGGCGCAAGGCCTGGGCGACGTTGGAATCGGCGGCGGCCACCTGCAGCAGCAGCGCGATCACATCGCCGACCGTGCCGCCGGGGCCGCCGTACTTGGTTGGGATGCGCACGGTGTAAAGGCCAGCGGCAGCCAGTTGGGCGATGGCTTCAAAAGGCAACTGGCGGTCACGTTCGCGCTGGGCGGCGCCGGCGGCGATGGCTGGCAGCAGGGCCACTATGCGCGTTCTGAGGGTTGCGATATCGCCGGCAGGTGCCTGGGTTGGAAAATGTTGGAAAGTCGTCATGGTTCAGTCCTTGTTAGATTCTACGCGGCCCCAGTGGGAGCGGCTTCAGCCGCGAACACCGGCGAAGCCGGTGCCATCCACCGCGTCGCTTGCTTCGCGGCTAAAGCCGCTCCCACAGGGGATGTGCATTGCTCAAGATTCAGGTCACACCGCGATTTTCCAGAGGCGTGATTCGTCGAACAGGTCGAAGGCTTCGTGCTCCAGGTCCAGTGGTGGCACCACCAGAGCGCTGCCACTGCCGGGCAATCGCGGTACCGCGCCCAGCAACCGTCGGGTGTATTCATGGGCCGGGTGCTCGAACAACTGCTCGACCGGTGCGTACTCCACCACCTGGCCGTGGCGCATCACCAGCACGTCATCGCTGACATGGCGAATCACCCCGAGGTCGTGGGATATGAACAGGTAGGCCAGGCCCAGCTCGTCCTGCAAGTCGGCGAGCAGGTCGAGCACCTGGGCCTGCACCGACACGTCCAGGGCTGAGACCGGCTCGTCGCAGATGATCAGCTTCGGTTCGCTGGCGATCGCCCGGGCAATGGCGACTCGCTGACGCTGGCCACCGGACAACTGCAACGGCCGGCGCTGGGCGAGGTCGGCCGGCAGGCGCACCTGGTTGAGCAACATGGCGATACGCGCGGGCCGTTGCGCAGCGTGAATGCCCGCGACCTGCAAGGCGTCGTCGAGGATCTGCGCCACGCTCCAGCGCGGGTCGAACGAACCCAGCGGGTCTTGATAGATCACGCTGATGTCTCGGCGCAACGGCCTGCGCAGCACTTCGCTCACGGCGTTGCCAGCGCGATTCCAGGGCTGGCCGCGATACAGCACTTCACCTTCGTCGGGCTGCAGCAGGCCAAGGGCGATCCGCGCCACGGTGGTCTTGCCCGAGCCCGACTCGCCGACGATGCCCAGCGTGCGCCCGGCGCGCAGGGTAAAATCCACGCCTGTCACCACTTGGCGCAACAGGCCGTCCGGGCCGAGGTAGCGCTTGCCCAGGCCGCGCCCTTCCAGCAACACGTCGCTTTTCAGCCGAGGCTTCGGCTCACGCTTAACGCCCGCGCGCTCCGGCGACAGCCGACTACCGCGCGGGTGCTCGGCCGGCACTGCCGCCAGCAGCGCCTGGGTGTAGGGATGTTGCGGCTGACGCAACACCTGCTGCATCGGGCCCTGCTCGACCACCTCGCCGTGGCGCAGTACCACCACCTCATCGGCCAGCTGCGCGACCACCGCCAAGTCGTGGCTTATGATCAGCAGCGAAGCGCCACGGGCCTTGATCTGCTGGAACACGTCGAGAATCTGCGCCTGCACCGTCGCATCCAGCGCGGTGGTCGGCTCGTCGGCGATCACCAGTGCAGGGTCCAGTGCCAATGCACTGGCAATCAACGCGCGCTGGCGCAGGCCACCGGACAATTGCCCCGAGCGCTGTCGAGCGCGCAAGGCAACATCTGGCACGCCTACTCGTTCCAGCAACTCATGCACCCGCGCCGCGCGCGTTTGCCGGTCGCCGTACTGGTGGGTCTGCAGCACTTCGAGAATCTCCTTGCCCACCGGCCGCAGCGGGTCGAGCGACACCAGCGCATCCTGCAGCACGAACCCGATGTCCTTGCCACGCACCGCGCGCCACTGGCGCTCGCTCAGGTCGAGCAGGTCATGCCCGCCGAAGCTCAGCTGGCGGGCACTCACCTGTGCACGCGGCCCGGCCAGGCCGACCAGGCTGCGGGCACTGACGCTCTTGCCCGAGCCCGACTCACCCACCAGCGCCACGCAGCGGCCCGGTTGCAAGGTGAAGGACAAATCGCGCACCACGCTAAGTCCGTCAAAGGCCACGCTCAGCCCCTCGACGATCAAGGTCTTGTCGCTCATGGCAGGCGGCCCTCCAGGCGTTGTTGGATATGGCGGCCGGTCACCGTTGTAGCCAGTGTGGTAAGGACGATGAACAGCCCGGGGAAGAAGGTCAGCCACCAGGCATTGGCGATGAAGTCGCGGCCCATGGACAGCATGGTCCCCCACTCCGGCGCCGGCGGCCGTGCGCCCAGGCCGAGGAAGCTCAGCGCCGAAGCCCAGACGATGGCCTGGCCGACGCCCATGGTCAGCGTTACCACCAACGGGCGCATGGCATTGGGCAACAACTGGCGCAGGACGATACGTGACGTTGGATGCCCCAACGCCCGCGCCGCCTCGATGTAGCCGGCGTTGCGCACCGCCAGTACCTGGCCGCGCACCATGCGTGCATAGCCTGGTGCGCCGCCCAGCCCGGTGGCGACGATCAGCGGGCCGACGCCGCTGCCGAACACCGCCACGAACAGCAGCGCCAGCACCAGGCTGGGGAAGGCGAACAGCACTTCCAGCAGCCAACCCACGGCCCGGTCCAGGTGCGCACCGCCCAGGCCGCTCAGCAGCCCGAGGGTGATGGCGATGGCCATCGAGATGGCCGTGGCGGCCACGCCGATCAGCAGGCTCTGGCGGGCGCCGTGGATGATCCGCGCAAAGATGTCGCGCCCTGACTGGTCGGTGCCCAACCAATGCGCCCAGCTCGGCGGCTGGAACGCCTCGCGCGGCACGATCGCCAGCGGGTCGACGCGGGTATACAGGCCCGGTGCCAAGGCCGCCAACAGCAGCGCGAGCAGGAACAGGATCGCCAGGCTGGCGCCCAGCGGTGGCAGGCTCAGGCGTCGCTGCCTGCGCACGGGCAATAAGGTTTGGTCCAGGGTCAGATCAGTCATGCTGCGGCCTCCTGTTGCCGAGGGTCGATCCACTGGTACAGCAGGTCGACCAGAATATTCGCCAGCACGTAGCCGGCCGCTACCACCAGGCTGATGCCGATCACCAGCGGCAGGTCCTGCAGTTGCACGGCCTGGTACAGCTGGCGGCCGATGCCCTTGCGGGAAAAGATCACCTCGCACACCACAGCGCCGCTGATCAGCGCGCCGATGGCCCAACCCGACAGCGCCACGCCCGGCAACAACGCGTGGCGCAGGGCATGCCTGAAGCGCACCGCCAAGTCACTGAGGCCGCGGGTTCGGGCGGTGAGCACGAAGGGTTGTTCCAGGGTCAGCTCCAGCGATTCGCGGGTGACCTGGGCGATGAAACCTGCCAACGGAATGGCCAGGGAAAACGCCGGCAGCACCAGGCTGGCGAAGCTGTCACTGCCGGCCGGTGGGAACCAGCGCAGGCCGAAGGCGAACACCGCCAGCAGCACCACGCCGAGCCAGAAGTGCGGCAACGATGCGCTGAGCGTTTCCAGCAACGAGGCCACACCACCGACCAATCGGCCACGGCCGGCGGTGGCCACGGTCAGCAACAACACCAACAGCCAGGCCAGCATCAACGCCGCCACGGTCAGCTCGAAGGTGGCGCCGCCCTGCTCCGCCAGCACCCGCGTAACCGGCAGGTGCTGCGAGTAGGACATGCCCAGATCGCCTTGCAACAGGCGCCCGAGGTAGAGCAGGTATTGCACCGCCAGCGGCTTGTCGAGGCCGAACTCCTGGCGTGCGGCCTCGATGGCCTCCGGGGAAGGGTTGCCGCTGGCGCCGCCGAGGATGGCCAGCACCGGGTCGCCCGGCATCAGGCGCAAGGCGAAGAAGGTCAGCGTCGCCACCGCCCACAGCACCAGTGCGCCACCTGCCAGGCGGATCGCGGCGCGGCGGCCAAGGGCGGCCAGCCGTTCGCGACGGGGGTCGGTCACGGCGAGGGTTGTCAGGCTCATTTGTTCACCCATGCGTCATAGAGGTAGGTCACCGCCAGCGAAGGTTCCAGGCGCACGCCGTGGGCGGTCTTGTAGATGCCGAGGCGCGTGCTTTGCGGGTAGGTGGTGAGTTGCAGGTACTGCACCGCCGCCTGTTGCTGGGCCTGTAGGTAGTGCTCGCGACGCTGCTCGGCGTCCTGAGTAGCCAGGGCGCTGTCGAGCAAGGCATCGAAGCCTGGGTCGGCATAGCCGGACGAGTTCTGGTGATAGCCACCGACCCCCGCCGGCTGCACGAACGCGCTGCTGAAGATGATGCGCAGCACGTCGGGGGTGTTGGTGTTCCAGTAGCCGATGCGGATGTCGTAGTCCCAGGCGGCCTGGCGGCTGGTGACCTGGGCATCGCTCATCTGGTCGAGCACCAGCTCGATGCCGACCTGGCGCGTGGTGGCTTGTACCTGTTCCCACAGGGTCAGTTCCGATGGCGGCGTACGCGCGCCGATCAGCACCACCGCGCGCAGACGCTGGCCGGCCTTGGTCCGGTAGCCCTCGCTGTCGCGGCCGGTCCAGCCGGCTTCGTCCAGCAGTTGTGCGGCACGCGCCGGGTCGTAGTCCTGGCTGCGCTCGAAGTCACCGCTGTAGAACGGCGTGGCAGCGCTGAGCGGCCCGCCGGCACGGGGGAACTCGCCGAAGTACACACTCTTGAGCGCGCCCTCGACATCGGCGCTGCGCACCAGTGCCTCGCGCACGCGGATGTCGTCGAACGGCGCACGGCGCAGGTTGAAGGTGCCGTTGGTGGGGTTGCCGGGGCGTTGGGCGATGATCAGGTCAACGTCCGGGTTGCGCCGCGCCGCTTCGTGCGATTCTGGCGGCAGCGCTTCGATCACATCGACTTCACCGGCTTGCAAGGAAGCGAAACGCACCGACGGCTCCTGGATGAACTTCCAGAGGATGCGGTCGAGGTAGGCCGGCCCCTGATGCTGCGCGGTCGGCGGCGCCCAGTTGTAGTCCGGGTTGCGCACCAGCTCCACTTGGTTCTGCCGGTCCCAGCGCACGACCTTGAACGGCCCGCTGCCGACCGGGCTTTCGCAGTTCTCATCGCGGCTGCGGGCCAGCGCCGTAGGCGACTGGATGCCGAGGAACCCCTGGGCCAGCACTTCGAGGAAGGCGGCATAAGGCGTGGCCAGGGTGACCTCGGCGGTGTAGGCGTCGAGCACCTGGGTGCGGCGGTATTGGCGGATGTAGCCGCCAGCGGTGCTGGACTGGGTCTTGGGGTTGGCCATGTGGTCGAGGTTGGCCTTGACCGCATCGGCATTGAACGGCGTGCCATCGGTGAAGTGCACATCGCGGCGCAGGTGGAAGGTGTAGCGCAGGCCGTCGGCGGAGACTTCCCAGCTGGAGGCCAGCCAGGGACCGATCTGGCCGTTGCTGTCCATCGACACCAGCGAGTCGAGGTACTGCTGGGCGACGAACACCTGCGGCATGTCGCCGGCCACGTGCGGGTCGAGGCAGGTGGGTTCGCGGTCGGTGGCGTAGACCAGCGTGCCGCCGTGGAGCGGCTGGGTGGGTTGTGCCGAGGGCTGCTCGATGCGCTCGCAACCGAGCAGGGCCAGCGAGGCGCAGAGCGGGATCAGGGGGAGGATGGGTCGGTTCAAGGGCGCTCCTGCGGGGGACTGGGCTTTGGGAGGGGTGTTGCAGGAGTTGTGCCGGGTTTAATAGGTTGATTTGCTGGGGTTTGGCGGGTGGTTGATGCTGGTTTGAGAGCAAAGTGTGGGGGGGGTGTTGGGGGGTGAACAGTTGTAAGGGGATTGCACAGGTCGAGAATGAAGTACACCGGTCATTTCAGATCTTTTTATGTCGGCTGTGCCTACCTCTTCGCGGGGCAAGCCCGCTCCCACAGATACCGAGTTGCTCTCGAACCTGTGGGAGCGGGCTTGCCCCGCGAACAAGGGCGCAGCCCTTGCCATTCAACTCACGGCGAAGGGTTGGGAATACGGCGGTGCATGGCCTGGATCTCGCCCAGTACCTCGTCACTGAGCTTCACCTCAAGCGCACTGAGGTTTTCTTGCAACTGCGCCAACGTGGTCTGCCCGGTGATCGCGCTGGCCACAAACGGCTGGCGGATGACGAAGGCCAGAGCCAACTGCGCCGGGGTCAGCCCGTACGCTTTGGCAATCCGCACATAGCTGGCAATGGCGCTGTTGGCTTCGTCGCTGCCGTAACGATTGAACGTGCGATACACCGACGCCAGTCGTGAACCCTCGGGCAGCGCGCCATTCAGATACTTGCCGGTCAAAGTCCCGAAAGCCAGCGGCGAGTAGGCCAGCAAGCTGATGCCTTCGCGGTGGCTGAACTCCGACAGGCCGTTTTCATAGAGGCGGTTGAGCAGGCTGTAGGGGTTCTGAATGCTCGCGATGCGTGCCAGCCCTTTGTCCTCACTGTGGCGCAGAAAGCGCGCCACGCCCCACGGCGTTTCATTGGACACGCCGATGTGGCGAACCTTGCCGGCCTTGACCTGCTCGTCGAGCACGGCAAGGGTTTCTTCAATGGCGGCGGTTTGCGGGTGGTCGTCGACATAGGGGTATTCGCGCAGGCCGAAGAAGTTGCTGCTGCGGTCCGGCCAGTGCAGCTGATAAAGATCCAGATAGTCGGTCTGCAGGCGGCGCAGGCTGCCTTCCAGGGCGGCGACGATGTTCTTGCGATCGTGGTGCGACAGGCCATCACGAATGTGCGACTGGCCTTTGGGCTCGCGGGCTGGGCCTGATACCTTGCTCGCCAACACCAGCTTGTCGCGCTGGCCACGGGCTTTGATCCAGTTACCGAGGTAACGCTCGGTGGTGGTCCAGGTTTCGGCGTGGGTGGGGGTGGGGTACATCTCGGCGGTGTCGATGAAGTTGACGCCAGCGGCGACGGCGGCGTCCAGTTGCTGGTGGGCGTCCTGTTCGCTGTTCTGATGGCCCCAGGTCATGGTGCCGAGGCTGAGCAGGCTGACCTTGAGGTCGGTATGGCCTAGGTGGCGGTAGAGCATGGTGTGCGTCCTTGGGTAATGGGTTGAGATGCAAACTGATTCACTGCCTTGGGCAACCCCAGGTGCTCGCGCAAGGTCGTGCCGCTGTATTCGGTGCGGAACAACCCGCGTTCCTGCAGCAACGGCACGACCTCCTCGACGAACACCCGCGCCCCTGAAGGGAACACATCAGGCATGATGTTGAATCCATCCCCTGCGCCGGCCAGGAACCATTCGGCGAGCGTGTCGGCCACCTGCTCCGGCGTACCCACCGCCAACCGGTGCCCCACCAGAATCCGCCGCGACAGCTGGCGAATGGTCAGGTTTTCGCTGCGCGCCAGGTTCAACTGGGCTTCCAGGAAGCCGTGCGATCCGCGCTCGAAATCCGCCACTTCGCCAATCTTTGCCCAGGGCAACGGCGCGTCCGGGTCCATCTGGCTGGCATCGATGCCGATACGTCCCGCCACTTGCTGCAACAGGCCGTGCTCACCGTGCCAGGCATTGAGTTCATCGAAGCGTGCATGCGCCTCGGCTTCGGTACTGCCGATCACCGTCGACAGGCCGGGCATGATCTTCAGGTGCTGCGGGTTGCGCCCCCAGGCCTTGGCCCGTGCTTTCATCTCCTGGTAGAACGCCAGCCCGCCGGCCAGGGTGGTCTGGGTGGTGAAGATCGCATCGGCGTAGCGCGAGCCCAGCGCCTTGCCACCTTCGGACGAACCCGCCTGCACGAGGACCGGCCGGCCCTGAGGCGAGCGCGGCAGGTTCAGCGGCCCTTTGACCTGAAAGTGCTTGCCCTGATAGTCCAAGGTATGCACCTTGCGCGGGTCGGCAAAGCGACCACCGGCACGGTCGCCGATCACTGCATCGTCCTCCCAGCTGTCCCACAGCTTCAGGGTGACATCGACGAACTCTTCGGCGCGCCCGTAGCGGTCCACATGCAGCGGCGCACCCGCCAGGCCGAAGTTCTGCGCGGCGGCGTCGCCAGCGTTGGTGACGACGTTCCAGGCCGCGCGGCCTGCGCTGATGTGGTCCAGCGAGGCGATGCGCCGGGCCAGGTTGAACGGCTCGTTGTAGGTGCTGGAACAGGTGGCGATCACGCCAATGCGCTCGGTGGCTGCGGCCACTGCGGTCAATAACACGGTCGGTTCCAGTCGCCCGCCTGGTTGGCTGGCGACATCCGGCGGCAGCGCCGGACCATCGGCGAGGAAGATCGCATCCAGGCAGCCACGCTCGGACAACCGGGCAATGTCGCGGTAGTAGTTGACGTCGATATAGGCATCGATCGCCGCTTCGCCCTGGCGCCATGCGCCGGCATGCGAGCCGAAGCCGAGGATGTTCATGCCCAGGCTCATCTGGGTGGGTTTGCTGCTCATGGTCATGCTCCTGTTCAGACCGCGCTGGCTTCGTCGCCACTGCCCTGCCCTGCGCTGGCGGCAGCCTGGCGGGCGCGCCACGCCTGGGCCGGGCTGATGCCGTTGAGGTAGTAGTCGCCCAGCGCCTGTTCGCGGTAGATCGCCGGGTTGTGCGAGGCCAGGGTGCGGGCGTTGCGCCAGTGGCGGTCGAGGCGACGGGCATTGCTGGTAGCCGAGGCACCGCCGACTTCGAACAGCAAGGTGCTGGCCTCAAGCACCTGTGGCAGCACGATCTGCTGGGCCTGAAAGGCGTGAATTTCGGCGTCGGTGTACAGCTGTTCGGGCACCTCGCCCGCCTGTTCGGCTTCGAACACGGCCTGCAGGCTGTGCCCCACCGCAGTGACCTGCGCCTCGGCGGCGAAGGCCAGGCTCGCCAGGCGGCCGACTACTGCTTGCACCAGTGGGTCCTCGGCCGGCCGCGATTGCCCCGGCACGCCGAACACACGCGTGCGGCCCTGGACGAAGGCCACGGCATCGGCCAGCACGGCGCGGCCGATACCGGCCAGGGTGGCCAGGTGCACCGCCTGGTAGAACGCCGTAAGGTACGACTCGGCGCGCAGTTCGCCCTTGGCGAAGCGGCGCAGCAGGTGTTGCGGCTGCACCGCCACCTGGGTGAAGCGGGTGGTGCCGCTGCCCGTCAGGCGCTGACCGAAGCCGTCCCAGTCGTCGAAGCGCTCCACCCCGGCTGCACGGGTGGACACCGCAAGGCTGACGAAGTCATCGCCGTGGTTAGCCACCGCCGCTACCCAATCGGCATACAGGGTGCCAGTGCAGTAGTACTTTTCGCCGTCCAGGCGATAGCCGTCTTCAGCGTCGCTCAGTTGCACGGTGTTGCCGGTGCTGTCGGTACGTTCGGCCATGGCCGCGCCCCACAGCTCACCGGCAACCACACGGGCGAACCAGTAGTCTTGCGAGGCTGCGTCGTTGGATGCCAGCCGCCCTTCGACGAAGCCGAAGTGGGCACGGAAGATCTGCGGCAGGTTGGAATCGGCCTGGCCCAGGCGCACCATCTGGCGTAACAGTTGCGCCAGGCTGGCGCCAAGGCCGCCGTGGCTGCGTGGTACGCGCAAGGCGCCGAGGCCAGCCTCGCGCAGCCAGGCCACCGGCTCGAAGGCCAGGGTACGCTGCTGCTCGCGCGTTACCGCGCCCTCGGCGATGAGGCGATATAGGGGCTCGAAACGCGCATCCAGTTCGGCGTCGGTAATCGGGAATTGGCTCATGGTGGTTTCCTTTCTGGCCCATCTAGGCGATGAAAGGGTATTGCAGTTGTCATGCCACGCCTTTAACCGCCTATTTACGTGGCATTTCCCTTATTCCAAGTTGCCAGACAACGCAAAGTGTTCACCTTGTGTTGCCGTGACAACAACGGGTGCTTGCCGACAGATTTTCAGCGGCTACCAAATCAGGCCCTTCGCCACCTGGCACAAAAACTGCTCTTACTGGTTTCGACAGGCCTGACTATTCCCATAGAACGCCGAGGACTTACGATGACTTCCAAGGAATACGACGATGCGTGCGAGCCAACCCCATCCACTGCCCCTGGCGATCCGCCAGGCCGCCCTGGCCACCGTGGCCACGGCCCTGCTGGCCCCGGTCACGGCACTGGCGGCTGACCAGGCCCTTGGCACGGTCACCGTGCAAGGCAACAAGCAAACCGAAGTGCAGCAAGCGGCCAGCGCCCTGGCCGAAGTACCGGGCGGCACCAGCGTGGTCGACAGCGAAGAAGTCGCCAAGGGCCGCACCGCCACCCTGCAGGACACCCTCGCCTACCAGCCTGGCGTGTTCGTGCAGTCCACCGGCGGCAACGATGCGGCGAAGATCTCGATCCGCGGCTCCGGCGCCAACACTTCGCCGGGCTACTTTCGCGAGGGCATCAAGTTCCTCTTCGACGGCTTGCCGCTGACCGGCCCCGGTGGCACGCCCTATGAGTTCCTCAACACCAGCGGCGTCAACTACACCGAGATCCTGCGCGGCGCCAACGCTTTCCAGTACGGTGCGCTGACCCTTGGTGGCGCGGTCAACTTCGTCAACCACAGCGGCTACAGCGCCCCCGGCCTGCGCGTGCGCGCCGAGGCCGGCAGCTACCATTACCAGAAGCAGAGCATCAGCTACGGCGGTGTCGAAGGCGACCTGGACTACTACCTGCAAGCCGACAATTACCGCAACGAAGGCTACCGCGACTACAGCCTGTCGAAGAGTTCCGGCATCGTCGCCAACGCCGGCTACCGTTTCAGCCCGAAATTGGAAACCCGCCTGCTGCTGCGCTACCGCGACGAAACCCACAACGACCCCAGCGCCACTACGCTCGATGGCGCCCTGCACCACAGCCGCCGCGCCAGCGCCACCGCCGAAAGCAGCGGTGCCGGTGCGCGCCGCCCGGGCAGCATCTGGCTGGGCAGCAAGACCACCTACACCTTCGACGACGACGCGCGTCTGACCGTCGGCCTGTCGTATCACGACTACCGCCACACCAACAGCCCGCGCAGCCCGAGCAACCCTAGCTACTGGGACTGGCACGACCTCGGCCTGCTGCTGGGCTACGACCGCGTCGACTACCTGTTCGGCCATGAAAGCCGCAGCAACATCGCCTTCACCTCCACCCAGCACCTGCGCGGCGGGGTGAATTCGGCCAACGACGACAAGCTGTCGCTGAAGAAGGTCGACTACAAGGACTCGTTCGACCGGGTAATCGCCCTGGGCAACGACATCAACCTGGTCGACCACCTGTGGCTCACCAGCGGCGTGTCGTTCATCAACGTGCGGCGCAAGGTCGATATCGACCACGCGGTGACTGCCAACACCACCAACTTCCCGCAGCACGTGGACTACGACAACTGGAGCACCGCCCCACGCATCGGCCTGCGCTATGAGTTCAACCCCAACCTGCAGCTGTTCACTAATTTCAGCCGCAGCATCGACCCGCCTGCTTCGTGGGAATACTCGGGGTCCGGCCCTGCCCTGCCGTACATCCGGCCGCTGGTGGAACAGAAGGCCAACACCTTCGAGGTCGGCATCAAGGGTTCGCACGGCATCTTCGATGGCAGCCTGGCGCTGTACCGCTCGTGGATCCACGACGAGCTGCTGAACGTGCAACTGATCCCCGCCACCTCCACGGCGGCAGCGGTTACTGGGGCCTTCAACGCCTCGCCGACGATCCACCAGGGCGTCGAGGCCGGCCTCAACACCCGCCTGTGGGAAAACGCCCAGGGCGACCTGGTGCGCTGGCGTCAGATGTACACCTACAACGACTTCTACTACCGGCATGACGACGCCTTTGGCGACAACCAGCTGCCAGGCGTACCCAAACACATCTACCAGGGTGAACTGCAGTACCAGGACCACAGTGGCTGGTACACCGGCGTCAACGTGCAGTCGGCATCGCGTACGGCGGTGGATTATGCCAACACGCTGTACGCCCCTTCTTACACCATCTGGGGCGCGAACCTGGGCTATGAAGCGCCCAAGGGTAACTGGAAGGTCTCGCTGGACCTGAAGAACCTGGCCAACAAGGCCTACGTGACCGCGATAACCCCGGTGTACAACGCCAACGGGCAAGATACGGCGGCATTCTGGCCAGGCGACGGGGTGGGTGCGTACGTGGGGCTGGAGGTGCGTTACTGACTGCTGCCGTGGGCCTTGACCGCGTACGTGCCGTGGTTGACGATCGGCACTTCCCGGTAAAGGACTGACAGCATGTTACGGATATTGGGCAGGGCGTCTTCCATCAACGTGCGCAAGGTCCTTTGGACCTGCAGCGAGTTCGACATTCCCTTCGAGCGCGAAGACTGGGGCATTGGCTTTCAAGCCACCGATGCCCCGGCATTCCTGGCACTGAACCCCAACGCCATGGTTCCGGTTATCCAGGATGGCGATTTGACGCTGTGGGAATCCAATACCATCATCCGCTACCTGGCCACACGCTACGGCCAGGCGGCGATCTACCCCACCGAGGCAAAAGCCAGGGCCCGCGTCGATCAGTGGATCGACTGGCAGGCCTCGGACCTGAACCGTTCGTGGAGCTACGCCTTCATGTCGCTGGTGCGGCATTCGCCTGCCCACCAGGATGCACAGGCCCTGGCCGCCGGGTGCGCGGAGTGGTCGCGCTACATGCGCATACTTGATCAGCAACTGGCCGCGACCGGTGCTTACGTTGTCGCAGACCATTTCACGCTGGCCGATATTCCCATCGGCCTCTCGGTCAATCGCTGGTTCGAAACGCCCTTCGAGCACCCGCACCTGCCGGCGGTCAGCGAGTACTTCAAGCGGCTGACGGACCGACCCGGGTTTGTCCTGCATGGGCGCAACGGCACGCCTTGAGCACTGACGTCTAACACGGCATTGCAACTGCGTAACCTGACAAATCTGCCAGGTGCGCAGCCTGCGGCACGGGAATAGACTCGCCGCTGTACAGGGTTTCTAGAGCGCGACTGCCAATGCGCATTTACGGTTCTGCCAGCCACCACGCAGGCACTCCAGAGGTAATGGTCAAGGCCAGTTCCGGGAACCCGGCATTGGTCCTGCGCCTTCTGCGCCACCCGGATGATGTTCGCCCTGGGACTTCGGCGCGGCTGCTGAGCACCCACATCAGCACCGACCTGCTGACGCGCACTGTGCGGCTATTCGGGGCCCGTCCGCTCAGATCAGCCGCGGACTCACCCGTGTTGCCTGACGCCACCACGGTTCGCAGTTTGGGCGGCCAGACCGTGAAACTGCACACCGCCGACGGCGACGCGGCGTTGACGCTCATCGACAGCGCTGACCGCCCCCTGTGGACATGCAATGCCCAAGGCACCCTCACCCGCACGCTCTATGAAGCCGTCAAGGATGGCGGCCGGCCGATTGGGACTGAGGAGCAGCCAGCCGGTGGCCCTGCACGTCTTCGCGAACGCTCACAGTACGCACCGGCAGACGCAGAGCATCGTCAGCGCAACCTGGCGGGCATCGCCATCCTGATGCATGACAATGCTGGCAGGCTGCAGACCTGCGCGTTATCCCTGACCGACCAGCCACTGGAAACCCGGCAGCGCCTGCTGCGCCCGGAGGCCGACCAACCCGATTGGGGTGGCGACAGCGAGCGCGAGCTGGAAACACAGCCCCTGATCGTGATGGCGCACCACGATGCGCTCGGCAGCGTGCTGAGGCAGACGAATGCAGCGGGGGTGACCACCGTCACCACCTATGCTGTCAGCGGCGCCGTGAGCGAAACCCGGCTGCGTCACGGTGCAGACGAAACGCGGGTGCTCGAAACGATCGAGCGCCGGGCCGACGGCAAGGTGCTCTCGCAAACGGCAGGCAATGGGGTCGTCGACACCTACGTGTACTCGCCACGTTCGCGACGGCTGGCACAGCACCGCACCGAGCGGCCATCCAGTCACCCCCTGGGGGCGCTGGTAATCTGCGACCTGCACTATGTGTACGACCCGGCAGGCAACATCCTCGGCCTCGATGATCAAGGCACCGACCCGGAGTGGCACAGCAACCAGGAGGCCAACGGCCTGCGTGAATACCGCTACGACTCGCTCTATCGCCTAGTCTCTGCCACTGGCCGTGAGCGGGCTTCGGTCAGTGGTTACTGGGCTCCCGCGTTCGCCGCCTCCGACCTCAAGGGCGGCAAGGTCTGGCGCCCTTACACCGAACAGTATGCCTACGACGATGGCGATAACCTGACCGTGCTCAGCCACAACGGCGGCGCAGGTTCGCGTAGCCGCACACTGCTCGTCGCTGGGCAAAGCAACCGGGCACTGCCTGAGGGACATGGCCTGACGCCGGAAACCGGTTTTCTGCCCGGCGGGCTGCAAAAACAGCTGTCTGACGGCAGGTCCTTGCAATGGCTCGCGGACAACCAGTTGCGCCTGGTCACGTTGGTCTCACGTCCAGCCGGGGAGACCGACGACACCGAGCGCTACCACTATGCCGACAGCGGCACCCGAACTCGTAAAGTCAACACGGTGACTACCAGCAGTGGCCTGCGAACGGCTACCACCACCTATGGCGGAGGCTGTGAAACACGCCAGCGATGGCTCGACGCTAACCTGCAAAAGCACATCGTCATCACTGAGGCAGATGCGGTGCGGTGGGTGGAGGACCGCCTGAACAAACAGTGCCACTTGCGCTATGGGTTCAGCGACCACCTGGACAGCGTGGGAGGCGAAACGGATGGCGACGGCACCCTGGTCACCAGGGAGGAATACTCACCCTTTGGCGAAACCACCAGCCTCGACGAGCCAGCGTCGGAGGTCGATCGGATGATCCAACGGACCGCGAGGCATTCCGGCAAGGAACTCGACGCCAGCGGACTGTATTACTACGGCTATCGCTACTGCGAAAAAGGTCGCTGGATCAGTGCGGACCCCGGCGGAACGGTAGATGGTGTCAACCTGTATCGGATGGTCAACAACAACCCTTTGCGTTATCGAGACAACGAAGGGTTGGCGGGAGAGGAGGCTGCCGCTGACATGATGATGAGTTTCTTTCAAATGAAACTCTGGTTGGCGATCGTGTTTACCGTTGGCGCTTCGTTTGGTATGTGGGGACTGGCGCGAAATGCAACGCCCATCGCTTACTCGCTGGCAACCGCCTACAGGGAAAACCGCTCGTGGCGTGCTGTTGGTCGCGATTTCAACAGGCAGATGCATGAACGTGATGGACGCGTAGCGGCCGTTGACTCAATAGGCGCGGGGCTGGCCCTTATGTTCATGTCCATCGGTTTTGCCGCAGCGATGAGTGGAAGCACACTTTTGGGGGCCGAGCTAGGTGCAGCCGGAGTAATTATTGCCTTTGTGGTTACGGCCACTAGCAGGCTTATGTCTCGTCGCATCTGGGATCCAGAGTTCTACAGAGCCCGTTTACCTTCCAGCAATGATACGTCGCACGATCCAAACAGCATGCAAATGACCACAGGCGCTCAATCGCCCGACCCCAGCGAAACTTCAGCCCCTCCACCTAGCCGGGGAATCAGCCAAATCAACGGGTTTCACGAAGTATCGGAAACCTCACATAGTCAACCTCCGCCGGCCATCCCATCCTCAAGCACTGACCAGTCAACCGACATGCGCCAGCGAACGATGAGAAATGCATCGACGCAAACCATGGCGGATCCATTCCGGCGGAACACGCCACTCAGGTCAGCGATACGCAAAAAAAAGCACATTCAGCAAACGCGATTATAAACGCCCACATGGACTAAAATCTTGCCGTCGCAGACAGCAGATAGGTCCGAGGCGTTGACAACGTCAACCCCGGCTCGCTGTCATCCGACGCTCCAGCCGAAGCCCAATAGCGATCATCTAACACGTTCTCGACGCTGGCCCGCAAGGTAACCTGCGTTGCATCGACCTTGAAAGCGTACCGCGCCCCCAGATCGAAGCGTTCCCAACCTTCGATCTGTTTGCTGTTGTCCTGGTCCAGATACTGCGAACTGGAGTGAATACCGCGCGCGGTCAGCGTCAGCCCTGCCAACCCAGGCACATCCCATTCGGCGCCAAGGTTCACGTTGTACTCCGGCGTAGCCGGCGCGCGGTTGCCATCGAAGGTGCCGCCTACGGTATCGGTCAATTCACTGTCGATGTACATCACCCCACCCAGCAGGCGAACGCCGTCGAGCGGTTCGCCGAACACGCTGAGCTCCACCCCGCGGTTATCGCGCTTGCCATTGGGGCCGAACACACGGGTGCGGGCGTTGGTTTCATAGGCCGGTTGGCGAATGCGAAACGCGCTGGCGGTAAAGGCGACCCGGCCCAGGTCGTACTTGGCCCCGACTTCGACCTGGCGGCTGGTGAACGGCGGGAATATCTGATCTTCGTTGACCGAGGTCGAGGGCGCGATCTTGCCCTGACTCAGGCCTTCCATGTAGTTGGCGTAGAGCGAGAGCTGGTCGGTGACCTTGAGCAGCACGCCGCCCGATGGCGACACCTTTTCCTCGTCATAGGCCGTGTCGCCCTTGATGCCATTGCTCCAGTCATCGACCTGCACCCGCTGCCAGCGA
Organism: Pseudomonas sp. NPDC089752; assembly: GCF_044748725.1. NCBI lineage: Bacteria > Pseudomonadati > Pseudomonadota > Gammaproteobacteria > Pseudomonadales > Pseudomonadaceae > Pseudomonas > Pseudomonas sp. NPDC089752. The sequence continues at coordinate 401,760 of NZ_JBIVGP010000001.1, read as the reverse complement.
GCACCGAGGGTCAGCAGCAGGCGGTCGTCGAAGAACCCAAGGGTGTCGGCCAGCGCCAGCCCGGTGAAGCGGTTTTCCGTGTAGACCTTGGGGTCGATCCGCGTCGGGGTGCCGGGTGTCGGTGTCGCGACGGGGTTGTAGAGGTTGCTGGGCGCTGAGGCATAGCGCGCGCCGCCGTTTTCGAAGTCCATGTAGAAATAGGTGGCGGCCAGGTTCAGCTCATGGCTGACCGGGCCAGTATGGAACCAGTTGCGCAGCCCGGCCATGGCCGTGCGCACATTCTCGTCGCGGGTGAAGTCGCGTGGCTGGACGGTGAAGTCGCCAGCATCGTTGATGATCGAAACGTTGTGCCGCAGAAAGTCATGGTTGCTCTTGCGCGCGCCGACCGCGCCATAGGCCAGCAGCGAATCGCTGATGTCATACTCGGCGTTCAACGCGCCGAAGGTGTCGTTGGTGCGTGCCTGGCTCCAGGCCTGGGCGTAGTTGCGGCGCACGTCGTCGGCGTTCGGTACCTTGGCGTTGGCTCCGACCAGCACTCGCTCTTGCGGGGCGTCGGTGTCGCGTTCGGTGTGGCCTAGGTCGGCCGAGAGCCGCAGGCGCTCACCGCGAAAATCCAGGCCCAGCACGGCCATCTCACGCTCGACGCGCTGGTGGTCCCATTCGGTGTCGCCGAACTGCTTGACGCCATTGAAGCGCACACCGAACTGGCCGCCCTCGCCAAAGCGTCGGCCAATGTCCACTGCACCGCCCACTTGGTTGTTCGAGGCGTAGCTGCCGGTGAATTCGGTGATGGGCGTATCGCCCGCGCGTTTGGGCACCACGTTGATGCCGCCGCCCACGCTGCCACGCGGCGAAATGCCGTTGATCAGCTGGCTTGGCCCTTTGATGATGTCGACCCGATCGGCCATTTCGATGTCAATGGAATAGGTGGGCAGGATGCCGTACAGGCCGTTGTAGGCAACGTCGCTGTTGAACAGGCTGAAACCGCGAATGGTGAACTGCTCGAAACGCCCACCTGCCGGGTTGGTCGCACGCACCGACGGGTCGCTGGCGATCAGATCGCCCAAGGTGCGAGCCTGCTGGTTCTTGACCAGGTCGCTGGTGTAGGTGGTCATGCTGAACGGCGTGTCCATGAAGTCGCGAGAACCCAGCAAACCTTGCGAACCCTGGCGCGCGACCTGACCGCCAGCGTAGGGCTGCGCTTCGCTGCCCAGCGCCTGGGTGCCAACGATGCTGGTCGGGGCGATTTCCAGCGCAGCGGCGCCCTGTGGCGCTGGCACCAGGGTGTAGGCCCCCTCCCCTACCTGCTGCAACTGCAGGCCACTGCCTTGCAGTAACTGCATGAAGCCCTCCGCTACGCTGAAGCTGCCAGACAAGCCAGCACTTTGCCGACCACTGAGCAGCGCCGGGTCGAGCGAAAGGCTGACGCCGGCCTGGTCGGCAAACCGGGTAAGCGCGGCGCCCAGGGTGCCGGCGGGCACCTGATAGGCACGCCGGGCCAGGTCATCGGCCCAGGCGGGCGAACTCATCAGCAGGCTCAAGGTGAATCCCAGGTGCATCCAGGGGCGTGGGCGGCAAGGCAGTACTGCAGGCATTGAATAAGGCTCCGGTTATTTTTTCCTACTGCTAATGACCGGCGAGTGGGAAAAAGGGGACAGCCTCACGCGCGATTTTCTCGCGCAGCCAACGTGACCCAGTAACGGGTGCGCACATGCACCTCCAGGGGCAAGCTGGCCGCCAGCAGCGACAGCACGCGATCCGTGTCATCAAGGCGGAAGGTGCCGGTGATACGCAGGGTTTCCAGGTGCGGCTCCCAGCGCAAAAGCCCGGGTCGGTGCCTGCGCAGCTCCCTCAACAGGTCGCCCAGTGGCCGATCGTCGAGCCTCAACACCCCGTCGCGCCAACCCAGCAGCCCATCATCCAAAGCAGTGATCGGGCCAATGCCTGCGGCCTGCAGGTTGGCCTGCTGCCCTGCCGCCAACGCCAAGGCAGAACCTCGCAGCGGTTTCAGGGTAGCCATGCCGTTGAGCACCGACACCTGGCAAGCCTGATCGAACAGACGCACGCAGACCTCCGCACCGCTGACCGCCACCTGACCGAAAGGCACCTGCACGGCCATGTGCGTGCCGTTGGGGACGGTGACGGCCAGCTCACCGCGTACCAGCGTCAGCCTTCGCGCAGCCAGGTCGATGTTGACAGCACTGTCGGTGTTCAACTGCAAGGCCGTGCCGTCACTCAACTGCAAGCGCCTGCGTTCGCCCACAGCGGTGTGCAGGTCGGCGGTCCATGCGTCCACCGGCAGCTGCCGGACAAGCAGCCAGGCGGCGGGGACCAACGCGGCTATACCCAGCGCTTGCTTGAGCAGTGCACGACGCCCGGCATCCGGGCGATCCAGCGTGGCCATCGCCAGCCCGCCCGGCAACTGGGCAAAACGCTGGCGCAGCAACAGCGCCTTTTGCCAGGCACTTTCGTGCTGGCTGCTGCTGGCGCGCCACTGCTGCAAGCGCTGCAGCTCGTCTTCGCTGGCTTTGCCGGAGTCCAGCAGCGTCAGCCAGCGCGCAGCAGCACGAACCACTTCGCGCGCATCAGGTGAACGCGCAGGCATTACAGCTCTGCCAGCAGGCAGTGCTCGTAAGCCTGCGCCATGTAGCGTTTGACGGTGCGCTCGGAAATAGCGAGGCGTTCGGCGATTTCGCTGTAACCCAGGCCTTCCAGCTGGCTCCAGAGAAACGCCTTGCGCACCGGAGCTTTCAACCCGTCGAGTAATTCGTCGAGTGCTTGCAGGGTTTCCAGCAGAATCCAGCGCTGCTCCGGAGACGGCAGACACTGTTCGGGTAATTGTGCCAGCGCATCGAGATAGGCCTGCTCCAGACTGCGGCGTTTATGGAAGTTGCTCAGCAGGCGCTTGCCCACGGTCAACAGATAGGCGCGGGGCTCGCGGATCTCGGCCAATGGCTGGGCACTGGCCAATACTTTGAGGAAGGTGTCCTGGCTGAGGTCGGCCGCATCCCAGGCATTGCCCATACGCCGCCGCAGCCAGGCTTCCAGCCAGCCACGATGCTCGCGATACAGGGTGGGCAGGCTGTGCTCCGGGGGCGTGGCGGCGTCGATCATGGAGTAGACCTGCAGCGGCGTAAATGTGAGTGATTCTAATTTACACTGCAGTGCAGTTCCATGCTTTTCTCAGTGAGTGGAGACACAATCTACAGCCGTTTCGGCGAGGCTTTTTCGTAACGCAGATAGCCGTGGTGATCGGTGCCTGTGCAAACGAATTCAGCTTGCTCGTACATCAGCCTTGCTGGGTTGTCTGCGCGAACGCTGAGCACCAGCCTGTTGAAACCGGATTGGGCGGCATCAGCGCCAAAGCGCTCCAGCAGGCCCCGGCCTATGCCATTTCGCCGATACTCCGGGCTGACATTGAGGGTGCATAGATCGGCCATGTCTTGCGAAGGCATCCACAACGAGTAGCCCGCGAACTGACCGTCGATCTCTGCCACCGTGAGCCGCTCGAAATGCTCGACCCAGCGCGTCAGGTGCCGATGCAGGTCGTTTTGCCAGGCCAGTTCGTGAGTAGGTTCCCAAGTGCGGATGTAGCCCTGTTCGCCCTGGAAGATAGCAGGGATGTCGGTGACGAGCGCTTGCCTTAACGTCAGTGCCATAATCCAGTCCTCACCTACTCATTGAACGCCAAAGGGCCATAGTCGCTGAAGCGGCGCTCACCCGCAAAGGGCGAGCGGCTGCGGCCGAGCACGCCAAACCACGGTCATCAACAGCCCCACCCCGGCCATCATGGCCCCCGCCAGCGAAATCGCCGAATAGCCAAGCCCCGCATTGATCACCGCGCCCCCCAGTGCAGCGCCGATGGCGTTGCCGAGGTTGAACGCGCCAATGTTCACTGCTGACGCGAGATTGGGGGCGTCCTTGGCAGCTTCCATCACGCGCATCTGCAGCGGCGGTACCAGCGCGAAACTGGCCGCGCCCCAGACCAGAATGGCCACGGCAGTTGGCAGCGGCCAGTCCAGTACCAGTGGGAACACCAGCAACACCGCGATCAGCACCGCCAGCGAGACCATCAAAGTACGGTCGACCGAGCGATCCGCCGCCTTGCCACCCCACACATTACCCAAGGTCAGGCCGACGCCGAACAGCACGAGCATGGCGGTGATGAAGGTGGTGGAAGCCCCGGCCTCGCTGTGCAGGATCGGCGCGATATAGGTGAACACCGTGAACATCGCGCTGGAACCCACTACAGTCAGCGCCAGCGCCGACAGTACAGGCCCGCGGGTCAGGACGCGGATCTCGGCCAATGCGCCATTGCTGGCAGGCAGCTTGAGTTCGGGCAAGGCGAACCACAGCGCGACCATCGTCACCAGACCAAGGCCGGCAATGCCCCAGAACGCAGTGCGCCAGCCCATCAGCTCGCCGAACCAGGTGGCCAGCGGCACGCCGCCGATGGTGGCGATCGTCAGCCCCATGAACATCGCCGCCACGGCTCCGGCGCGTTTTTCCGGCGGCACCAGGCTGGCCGCGACGATCGAGCCAACGCCAAAGAACGCGCCATGGTTGAGCGAGGTGACCACCCGGGCGATCAGCAGGCTCTGATAGTCGGTGGCGAGCGCCGACATCAGGTTGCCCAATGTGAAAATCGCCATCAGCCCGATCAGCAGGTAACGCCGCGGGACCCTGCCGGTGGCCAGGGTCATCAATGGCGCACCGATCAACACGCCGATCGCGTAGGCGCTGACCAGCAGGCCGGCGGCTGGGATCGAGACACCGAGGTCGGTGGCGATACTGGGCAACATGCCCATGGGCGCGAACTCGGTGACACCGATGCCAAAGGCACCGACGGCGAGTGCGACGAGAGGTGGATTGATACGCATGGGAAAGCTCCTAATCTGTGCCTGGAATGCTACGATTCGGGCTTTCAAAGCACTAGACAGCATTTCTGGCAATCACCTTTGCGCAAGAGGCACAAATGGATTACAACGGGCGATCTGGCGAGATGGAAGTCTTTGCCAGGGTGGTGGACGAAGGCAGCCTCTCTGCCGCTTCGCGGGCGCTGGGGCTGACACCTTCGGCGGTCAGCCGGATCATCGCGCGCACCGAACAGCGCCTGGGCACTCGCCTGCTGTTGCGCACCACTCGGGCGATCTCCCTGACTGCAGAAGGCGATGCGTATCTGCGCGGCGCACGGCGCATACTTGCCGACATGCTAGAAGTCGAAGAAGCCATCACCGATCAGGGCGTGCCGAGAGGCCGGCTGAGGGTCAGCGCCGCGCTGGGTCACGGCAGGCAAACGGTAGTGCCGCTGGTGGCGGCCTTCAGCGCCAAGTACCCGCACGTGATGATCGACCTGACATTGAGTGACGAAATTACCGACATCCTCGGCGGCCAGGCCGATGTCGCCTTGCGCTTCGGCCCCCTGCCGGACAGCTCGTTGAGTGCACGCTTGATTGGCGACACTGGCGAAGTCGTCGTGGCCTCGCCCGCCTACCTCGAACGCTGCGGCACACCTGAGCAACCTGAAGACCTGGCGCAGCACAACTGCCTGCGCTTCAACTTCCGTCGCGCGGTGTCCGAGTGGCCGTTTCGTCGGGATGGGCAGGCATTTTCGCTGAAGGTGGCGGGCACTATCGAATGCAGCAGCGGCGAAGCGTTGGCGCAATTGGCCAGGATTGGCGCCGGTATTGCACGCATCGGCACCTTCAGCGTGGCCGATGAACTGCGCAGCGGCGAACTGGTACCGCTGCTGGAGGCCTACAATCCGGGCGATCGAGAACTGATCCACGCCGTGTTCGTTGGCGGCCCATCGATGCCTGCACGGGTGCGGGTGTTTGTCGACTTCATGGTGCAGCACCATCAGGGCTGGCCCTTTGACGCCAATCATCCATAGTGAACGTCTGAAGCCGCGCGACCTCCCAGTACTGCAAGGCGAACGCAACGCTGCCCATTCTCACTTGGAGGACGAATTCAGATGAAAAAGATCCTGATGGTGCTGACATCCCACGACCGACTGGGCGACACCGGCAAGAAAACCGGCTTCTGGCTGGAAGAGTTCGCTGCCCCGTACTACGTGTTCATCGACGCTAATGCCGACGTCACCTTGGCTTCCCCCAAGGGCGGCCAGCCACCGTTGGACCCGAAGAGCGACGAAGACGATGCGCAGACCGACGCCACCCGGCGCTTTGGCAATGATACCGAAGGGCAGATGGCATTGGCCGACACGGTTCCCCTGAGCGAAATCGACCCTTACGATTTCGACGCCGTGTTCTACCCCGGCGGACACGGGCCGCTCTGGGACTTGGCCGAAGACAAGGACTCCAAGACGCTGCTGGAAGCGTTCTATGCCTCCAACAAGCCGATTGCCGCGGTTTGCCACGCACCGGGCGTGTTCAAACACGTCAAGGCCCCGGATGGCCACCCTGTGGTGCAGGGCAAGAAAGTGACTGGGTTCGCCAACAGCGAGGAAGACACAGTCGGGCTGACCCAGGTTGTGCCCTTTCTGGTCGAGAACATGCTCAAGAGCCAAGGTGGCGACTATTCCAAGGCAGCGGACTGGGCGATTCATGTGGTTGAAGACGGCCACCTGATCACCGGGCAGAATCCGGCGTCTTCGGAAGGTGTGGCGACGGCGCTGCTCAAGCGGCTGTCGCGCGAATAGCCTCGATTCTGTCCCGGATAGCGGTTTCACGATGACGCTGATCGCCAATCTGCAGCACCCGGCAAATGTACTCGTCTGTGGCGCCAGCCAAGGCATCGGCCTGGCCCTCTGCGAAGCACTATTGGAACGCGATGACGTGGCAACGGTCTGGGCCGTGTCGCGCCAAGCCAGCGCTAGCGTTGCCTTGGCCACACTGGCTGCAGCCCATGGAGAACGCCTGGTAGCGTTCGATTGCGATGCCCGGCGCGAACAATCGCTTGCCGAACTCGCCCGCGAGGTCGGACGCCAGTGTGCACACCTTCATTTGGTGATCAGCACCTTGGGCATTCTGCAGCAGGACGGCGCCAAGGCCGAAAAGGCCCTGGCGCAACTCGACCTGGAACACATGCAGGCCACCTTTTCCACCAACGCGTTCGCGCCGATCCTGTTGCTCAAGCACCTGTTGCCGTTGTTACGCAAGCAACCCTGCATCTTCGCTGCGCTGTCGGCGAGGGTGGGCTCCATCGGCGACAACCGCCTGGGCGGCTGGTACAGCTATCGCGCAAGCAAGGCAGCCCTGAACCAGTTGATGCGGACCGCCAGCATCGAACTCAAACGTTTCAACCCTGCTTCCACGGTGCTATTGCTGCACCCTGGCACGACCGATACCCGGCTTTCAGCGCCATTTCAGGCAAATGTGCCGGTCGAGCAACTGTTCGAACCCGCTTTTGCAGCCCAGTGCATTCTTGAGCAGGTGGGCAGCCATGGGCCGGCGGACAGTGGCACCTTCTGGGCATGGGATGGTCAGCCAATCCAATGGTGACCATAGCTGAGAAGCATTGGCAGCAGCCCTCACGCGCATTGAAGACGTTCTTCGCATACTGCAGCGCATAACCCCATGACACTCTGCTCGACCACGCCGAGCGTCAAGGGGCATTACCTACTGCCCTTCGGGCAGCAACGCCTCCAGCAAGCTCACCTTCCTCTGCAACTGCTCCACATGCGCCTTCTCCGCCCGCAACGCCGAGCGCAGCTCGCGGTTTTCCGACGCCTGGATCCGTGCCCAGCGCATCGAGGTCTTGCAGTTGACGATCGCCTCCCACACCTCCTGGGTCTTGAGGTACTGCACGATCAGCAGCACAGCGATTACCACCATCATCAGAAGGGCCGCTGCCGAGATCATATCCGTCGTGGTCATGTTCAATCCTTTTGCCAATTCATTTGGAAGACAGCCAAAGGATATGTAGTGATTTTTTACACGTATAGATTGTAGACTTGTACAGGTAAACAATTCACGCACATGGACGACCCATGAAACGCACCCAGGACATCAATCAGGTCCGCTGGGACCTGGCACTTCGCTACCGCTTGATCGAAACCGTCGCCTGGTGGGAAGGCCGTCTGACCACGGGCCACCTGATGCAGAGCTTCGGCATCAGCCGCCAACAGGCGTCCAAGGACATCAATACCTACATCAGCGAGCATGCGCCTAAAAACCTTACATATGACAAGCAGCTGAAGGGCTATGTACCCGGCAAGCACTTCAAGCCGCGGTTCATCGATGACAGTGCCGATGCCTATTTGCAGCTGCTGAACCAGACCCACGCGCGGGCACCCCATGTGGAAGGTCTGGCGCTGGCCTATGCCCACACCAAGGTGCTGCAAGTGCCGGACCGGACCATCCGCCCAGACGTGCTGCGCCCGCTGCTCAGGGCCTGCCGCAACGGTGAGGTGATTTCCATCGAGTATGTGTCGCTGGCCAACCCCACGCCCGAAACGCGGCTGATCTCGCCGCATACGCTGATCTACACCGGCATGCGCTGGCATGTGCGTGCTTACTGCGAGAAGAACCGCAAGTACCGGGATTTCGTGTTGAGCCGGTTCCGCGGGGCACCCGAGTACGAGCGCATGAGCGAGAACCTGATCGATACGGACGATGATTGGAACATGCGGGTCAATGTGGTGATCGAACCGGACTCGCGGCTCAAGCCTGCGCAGAAGGCGATTATCGAAGTGGACTTCGGCATGGTGGAGGGTGAGCTGGTGATCCCGACGCGCTGCGCGTTGGTTGGCTATGTGTTGCAGCGGTATCAGATCGACCCTAAGAAGCTGGAGGCCAAGGCGTCGGCGCAGCAGATCGTGGTGAAGAACCTGGAAGAGTTGAAGCCTTGGCTTTATGAGTGATTACCCTGAAAGACCGGCTTCCTTCTGCAGGGCAGTGCAAACCGCCACGTTCAGGGTGACGAATTCTTCCCAATTGTAATGTTGGGCAAACCGCTGGGTGTACTGACGATCCACCCGGCAGATATCAGGGCGTTCTGCATAGATGCTGCACCCCTTCTGCACCGCGTCGTAGTGTTTGCAGGTCCCGTCGCCACGATCCAGGTCGCGGGTTTCGGCAGACTGATCAACACGCTGGCAGCACAAGCCACATTGATTGCAGGGGAACAGGGAACGCTGTGAAGCCGTCATGGACATGTGCGCCCCAACGCGATCGGGTTTGCAAAGAAAGTGCCCACGCGACGCGTGGGCACCGTAGCTTCAGGTGTGAATCACTCCCTGAGCGCAATCAAGCGACGGGGGCATCCAGGCCCGCTTTCTTGCCGTTGGCAACCAGAGTCACGTCCTTGATGCGTTTTTCCGTGGCCAGCACCAGGTTGCCATCGGTATCCAGGATCGGGGTATCGATCATGGCCTTGAGCAGCTGGGCGAACTTGACCGACCCGAATACCACCTTCTTGCTCTGGTCGGAATAAGCACGGTAGTCGACACCTTGCTGCTCGATGACGGTTTTCAGCTCGTTCACCGCGCGGCGCAGCTGCGAGCTGACGTTGGAGAAGGTGTTGTTAGCCAGCGTGGTAACCTGGGCGATGGCGCTCAGTTTGTCGGTCAGCAACTTGGCTTCGTCGCGGATGGTGCGTGCCTGCTCCATGTTGCTGCGCGCCTTGTTCAGCGCCTCTTCGCCTTTGTTGCCCAGCACGTGGCCAAAGATGGCCAGCGCAGGGCCGGCAACGATGCCGCCGAGCACCATCATGCCGCCTGCCATGCCATAGCCACCAGCCGCCAGCGAACCACCGCCTAGCCAGGCCAGCGTCGCGTTGGTCGCGGCCACGCCACCCAGCGAGGAAATCGCCGTGCCGGTGCTGGCGGTGGCCAGCAGCATGGTGCCGTTGTAGGCACCGAAGGCCAGTGCCGCACCACCGCTCAAGCCAGCGCCCAAGCCCAGACCGGCGTCCTGCAGCGCCTTGTAATCCTGGCGCAGGCCGGTCAGGGTCTTGCTGGTGAAGTCACCCGCATTGAGCTTGTCCAGCTCGGGGCTCTGCGACAGCTCGACGTTCTTGATGCGTTCGAACGTGGTGATGAAATCGGCTACCACGCCGTTGAACGCGCGCAGTTTTCGCTGGCCGTAATCTTCCAGCGTGCTGTTGGTGGTCTTGCGCTGCTCTTCAATCTGCTCGTTGGCCTTGTTGACCAGGGTGCGAGCATCTTCGTTGAGGTCGCTGGCATTGCTGTGATCGATGGCGCCGCTGACGCCTTTGACTGCACCGTAGATGCCGGCAATGGCGGCGGCACCGATAAGCAGGGGAAGTGGCATGATGTGATCCTTACTCAAGCACGATGGAGATGGTTTTGTTGACTTCCTTGTTCAGCACTTCCGCGCGTTCGAGGAGGTCGTCGAAGATGAAGTCTTCAAGTTTGTGGTGTTGTTGAAACTCTTTGAGCAGCGCCCATTCGATGCTGGAGATGTTGCCGTCGCGCAGGGCTACCAGCAGCAATTCGAACAGCATCACTTTCGGTGCGGACGGTTGCTCGGATTTCTTGTCCTTGAGCAATTCCTTGAGCACGGTCTTGGCCGCCTGAACCCGGGACTCCGGGCGCTCTGCCTGGGTGATCGGGAAGGTCTTGGTCACCTCGACCAGGCGTTCGCCGATCTCGCAGGTGGCCAGGAACATGCGCAGGGTCGGCGATACCGAGGAAGAAATGCCGGCTGCATGCTCCAAGTCTGCAATCAGCTCGCGCTCGTGCTCGCCCTCTTCGATCGTCAGCTCTTTGAGATCGGTGTCGGAGGTAAGCTGGGCGGAGGTTTTTCCATCCCAGAGCAGCGGTTTGTCGGAAAGCGCCAGCAGCTTCGCCAGGTCGACCAGGTGTTTTTTGTCCGGTGCGGACAGGAGCTTGATCAGCATGAACGGTGGTGTCCTTGTTCCTTGGGGAATACTTCAGGTAGGCAAGCGGTTTAAAGGACCAGCGGGCTGTCGCTGTCCATGAAGCTGTCAAACTCGTCCTGCGTGTGGAACTGCAGATTCTTGCCCAGCAGCGTGGCGTACGCGTTGATTGCCGCAGCCACCTCATCAGCACTGACGCTGCCGGTGGCATTGATCTTCGAGAACAGCTGCTGTGTTTCTTGTTGCAGCTGCGGGATTTCGCGGCGGGTGAAGGCATCCAGGGCCGCCTGTTCTGTGGCAATGCGATCACGTGCAGCGCCCTGGATCGCACGGGTGCGCTCCAGCTGCGCCCGGGATAGTTCCGCACCGCGGGCAGCGTCCAGGGCAGCCTGATAGAACAGCGAAGAGAGGGTGTAACCGATCATGCCTCCCACCGCGGCACCGACGAAGGGGATCGGAATGGCAACTTGGCCGACGGCCGCCATCATGCTGCTGGCCAGCATGCCCGAGCCTTTTTCGCCGACTTCGGCAAGCAATTGCGCTTCGCTGATGTCCCCTGTGACATAGCGCTTGATCGAGCTGCCCAGCGACAGGCAGACGTTTACCGCCATGGCAGGCGCGTTGGTATTGGCCAGATTGCGCAGGGTAACGCTGCCCGACTGCTGCATGCCGCCCTTGAGCGCAGCGCCGACGAACGCCGTGCCATAGCCGAGCGCGCCTGCCTTGGCAGTATCGGTGGCCAGCGCCAGTGCTGCTTCGGCAACGTCCTGCTTGCCCTGAGCAACCGCAAATACATTTTGCAATGCAGAAATACTGGCGCCGACCATCGCTCCATACTTGGCACCTTCCACCCCAGCGCGGTGGCTGGTGCGGGTAATGTCCATGGCGGTGGCCAGCTCGGGGTGCTCACGGTAGAAGATGGCGTCTTCGGTGGTCAGGCCGCTGTCTTTGACGTTGTCTGCCAATTGGTCATAGTTGTCAGCGTCGCGGCGCAGTTTGGCGGCGACATCAGGCTTGCCTGCCGCGTCGACCTGGGTGGCCTGCTCGCGCAGGGCAAGTGCCTTCGCTCGGCAATGCGCCTCTGCGCCGTCGAACTGCTCGGACGGCAGCTCCAGCTTGACCCCACGGTAGCGGGAGAATTTGCCGTTCTCGCTGGCGATGTCTTCGAGCAACTGGTCTCGGTTACCCACGAACTTCATCTGCGACTGCGTACCTTCGATGATCTGTCCATCGAGGATCTGCACGCGGTCAACCACGTTGTGGTTTCGGCCGTACTGGGCCAGGTCGTCACTGCGCGAGGTACGCACTTTCGAGCCACTGATGATGGCCTCGGCATTGTCACGGCTGGTGGTGGCCACCTCCGCTGAATAGCCGGCCTGTTGCTTGATGTTCTGCTTGGCGTACAAAGGGTCGTCGTTGACCTTGTGCTTGGCGATGTCGGCCAGTCCCTTGGCGAAGCGCTGCCCGGTCTCGTTATCGACACCGGTGAAGCCTTTGATGTACTCGGCGTTGGCACTGCCGAAGCGGCTGACGGTTTCGCTGGCGGAAAGTGCCGTCACGCTCTGGATGATGTCCCGCTGGATCTCGTCAAGGTTGTTCGAGTCAAGGGCGGTGGACGGCTTGGACGCATCAGACTTCATTGTGGGTTTTCCTGTCTGCCGAGGATGGGGTTGGCAATGGAAGCAGGTTCGGCCAACGGCTGCGCATACAACGCCTGCGCCTCCGCAAGCCGGGTTTGAATGGCGTGGACCCAGTTGTGAGGTGCTTGCAGGCGCAGGTTTTCGCCCAGACCGAACAACCACCACAGCGTCTCCTGGTCGTCGTGCACAGTGGCGCGGACACGCTGCCACTCGGTTCCCAGCAGCGGCTCCAGGCGCTGGTCTGGCGCAAGCGGCGTTTCGCTCAGCAGCCAGGCGATCTGCGGGGCAACCTCTGCGATCAACTCGACGCGCGCTACCGGCCCCGGGCTGTTGAAACCACCGCCCTGCACGTAGTCGTCGATGTCGAAGCCTTGCGCCGATCGCGCCTCAGCGTCCAGGCAGGTGACCTGCTGGATACGATGCAGTGCAAACTGGCGGGCATCGGTGTAGCCGTCGACCACGGCAATCAGGTAGCTGATGGCATGACGCGAGACGACACCCATCGGGTGCAAACGCAGTGTCTTGGTCTGGCCCTTGCTGCGGCTGAGGTACTGCACCTGCAATTGGCGCCGGTCGAGCAGCGCATCCGCAACCTGCGACCAGATGGCGGGGTCCACTTCGGCAGGCTGCAGCGCCTTGCCATTGGGCATCGCGCGCACACAGTCGCTCCACTGCGCCAGGTGGTTGTGCTGCAACGCCTTGAGCTGGCGGTGCGCCAGGTCGAAGTGCGGCATCAACAGCTTCATCACACTGGGCGGCATCAGTTTGCCCAAGTGGCTCTGGGCAAGGACGAACGCCAGCGCAGTGGGTGTGTCCAGCGCCGGGTAGTCGAAGTACGGGGTATCGCCGGGGAAGCTCCAACGATAGGGCTTGCGGCTTTCATCGCAGAGCAACGGAAAGTCCAGCGCCAGACGCCCGGCCAGGTCACGTTGCAAGGTACGGGGATCGAATTCGAAGCGTTCACGCTTGAGACGCGCGAATAATTCGCTGGTGGTGATGCTTTTCGGTTCGCGAGGAATGAGCCGCAGCAGGGCCAAATGCCTGAACAGCCTGTCTTTGGGATCTGACATGGAGCCGTGCTCGATCAACCTTGATGATGGTTCGCTGGCGTCATATACCCGGCGAACGGTCCGTTGATGGCTTTTTAGCACTATCCGGAATTTACCGCCAGTAGCAAAAAGCCATATGTGCAAATGACGGATCTTGCTTCAGCCAGTGTTCCGCCCGCGCTCGCGTTCAAGTTCGCGCTTGAGGTCATCGACTGTCTGGCTTTTTTTCATCAGCAACAGGCCAACGGCCAGGCCGATGGCGAAGCAGGTCAGTTCCTTCATGGTTGAGTTCCTTGATCCGATTGGGATGAGAGGCATCCTGGATCAGGGCTGCGACATTCTGTGTCGCTGCTACCGTTGCGCGGTGAACATATGGGAAAAAAAGCCACGCCTTGTGTAGCCTGTTGCCGTAGCTATTCCCCATCTCGCTTTCAGGAAGCCCGTCATGCCCTACCCCATCGAACAGAAACTCGTGGTCGGCGTCGCTTCCAGCGCTCTGTTCGACCTGACCGACTCCGATGACATCTACCAAAGCCATGGGGTCGAGGCCTACCGTCTGCACCAGGAAGCCAACCTCGACGTGCCCTTCCCCAAGGGTGTTGCCTTTCCCTTCATCCGCCGCTTCCTGAGCATCAACAAAGCCTTCCCTGACCAGTTACCGGTAGAAGTGGTGCTGCTCTCGCGCAACTCCCCGGAGACTGGCCTGCGGGTGTTCCGCTCGATCGATCACTACGGGCTCGACATCACCCGCGCGGCGTTCATGTCTGGCCGCTCGCCCTACGAATACATCCCTGCCTTCAACGCATCGCTGTTCCTCAGCGCCCACGAAGGCGATGTGCAGCGCGCCATCGACGCCGACTACCCCGCCGGCCTGGTGCTGCCGAGCAAGATCTACGACGACGAGATCGACACCGAACTGCGGGTGGCTTTCGACTTCGATGGGGTGATTGCCGATGATGAAGCGGAAAGCGTGTACAAGCAGCGCCAGGACCTGAATGAATTCCAGGCCCATGAGCATGCGCACAAAGCCATCCCGCACCAGCCAGGGCCGCTGGCGGACCTGTACCGCAAGCTTTCGCTGATTCGCCAGCTCGAAGATCGCAAGCTGGCCGAATACCCGGACTACAAGCGCATCCTGCGCATCGCCATCGTCACCGCGCGCAATGCGCCTTCGCATGAGCGAGTAGTGACGACGCTGAAGAACTGGGGGGTTTCGCCGGATGAGTCGTTCTTTCTCGGCGGGATGGAGAAGGACCGGGTGCTGTCGATTCTCAAGCCGCATATGTTCTTTGATGATCAGCGTACGCACCTGACGTCGGCGGCGGGGGATTTGCCGATGGTGCATGTGCCGTTTGGGGTGGCGAACCGAGCGCTGAGTGTCGATGGAGCGTCCTTGCTCGGGCGGGAAGACCGATCAGCGAGGCCCGCCGCCGTGGCCACCCATGCCGAATCCACCATGCCCGCCACCACCACCGCCACCGGGCGGCATGAACATCCAGCAACCCGCCAAGGTGGATACCAAAGCGGCGACGAGCGCTGCGCGAACTAACTGTTTCAACTTCATCAAAACGCTCCAAAAGCCAAGATCTGCCGCCTGCCTGATGCCAGGTTGGGCAGCGTGCGGATTCTAGGTCCGCAGCAGCTTGGCCGGTGTGCACTTTTACCTATCTTTACACGCTGTGCCTGGGCTTCCTTCTGCACCGAAGCTGTTACAGATCACCTCGACCAACGCCTGCACTTTTGGCAGCGACTGCCGGCTGGTGAGCCAGGCGACGTGGATAGGCAGCCCGCGCGTGGTGAGGCCTGGCAGGATAGGCACCAGTGTGCCAGCGTCGAGCTGCTCCTGAACCAGCCATGTCGGCAGTTGCGCGATGCCCAAGCCTGCGAGCACCATCGCCAGTTGCCCCTCGGCATTGCCAATGGCTATGCGGCCCGCCACCACGCGTTGCTCGCTGCCCTCGGCATGTACGCCGGGAAAGTGCAGCGGGTAGACACCACCGTCTGTTCTGCCGTAGAGCACGCAGCCGTGCTCGTGCAGTTCGCTTTCCGAACGGGGCTCGCCGTGCCGCTGCAGGTAGGCGGGCGTGGCGCAGAAAATCTGCCGCTGCACACCGATCAGCCGGCGCTCCACGCCGTTGGGCCAAATATCCGGGCCACCGATACGCACCAGAATGTCGATATCGTCCTCGACCTGATCGACGAAGCGGTCTGTGAGGGTGATGTGTGGCAACAGCAGCGTGTGTTCGGCGATGAAGTCGATCAGCAGCGGCAGAACGCGAAGCTTGCCATACGAGGCGGGTAGATCGATGCGCAGGCGGCCGCGCGGTTCGGTCTGATCGCTGTGCATCTCCATCTCGGCCTCGTCGAGTTCGGCCATGATGCCCTTGCAGGTGCGGTAGTAGTTGCGTCCGGCGTCGGTCAGCGCGAGGCGGCGTGTACTGCGCTCGAACAGCCTGGCCTGCAACCGTTGCTCCAGCCGCGCCACGCTCTTGCTCACGGCGGAGGTGGTCAGGTGCAGGCGTTCGGCAGCCGCCGTAAAGCTACCCGCCTCCGCCACACAAATGAAAACCGCCAGCCCCTTCAAGCGTTGTTCGTTCTGCACCCTGGGCACCTATTGTGGAATTGAATTCCTGTCAATTATTGCCTAAATGCCGCAGATGATCATTTTATTCCAAGGTACGCTCACGTCCTCAATTTTAGATGTTTGGAGTACACCCTCATGCAAGCCACCTCTGCGCCCGCGTCTGAAACGGCAGATGCCCGGGCAGGCCTAAGCATACTGATCCTCACGATCGCCGCTTTCGCCGTATTGACCACCGAGTTCATCATCCTCGGTATCTTGCCCGGACTGGCGCGCGAGCTGGATATCAGCATTGCCAAGGCCGGCCAACTGGTGACCGTGTTCGCCTTCACGGTGATGCTGGTGGGCCCGTTTCTCACGGCCGCGATTTCCCATTGGGACCGCAAAAAACTTTTTCTGACCATCGTGCTGATCTTTGCCGTATCCAATGGCCTGTCTGCGGTAGCCACGGACTTCTGGACCATGGCGTTCTCGCGCATTCTGGCAGCGGCCTTGCTTCCTGTGTTCTGGGGGACGGCCAGCGAGTCGGCCGCTCAGCTGGCGGGTAAAGGCAATGAAGGCAAGGCGGTGGCCCAGGTGTACATGGGCATCACGGCGGCGTTCGTGTTCGGCATCCCCCTCGGCACACTGGCGGCCACCGCGGTCGGCTGGCGGGCCACGTTCATGCTGATCGGCGGGCTTTGCCTGGTCATTGCCTTGCTGATCTGGATGTTCATGCCGTCGCTGCCGAATGCTCCGAAACGGCCAGCGGGTGAGCGTCAGTCAGTGATTCTGCAGGACCCGACATTCATACTTCACGTGGTGCTGTCGGTGCTGGTGTTTACCGCCATGTTCAGCGCCTACACCTACCTCGCCGACATCCTTGAACGCCTCGCACATGTACCGAATGCCCAGGTGGGTTGGTGGCTGATGGGCTTCGGCGCGGTGGGCATGCTGGGCAATGCCATCGGCGGTCGCCTGGTGGACCGCAGCCCACTCGGGGCCACCGTGCTGCTGCTGGTGGTACTGGGTGCGGGCATGGCCAGCGTGGCGCCGGCAATCGATACCCTGTGGTTGCTGGTGGTGGCGTTGAGCGCGTGGGGCATCGCCTATACTGCATTGTTCCCGGTGTGCCAGGTGCGGGTGATGGGCGCCGGCAGCAAAGCCCAGGCGCTGGCCGGAACCCTGAATGTGTCGGCAGCCAATGGCGGGATCGGAATAGGCGCGGCGATTGGCGGGGCGACCATCGAGCACATGGGCCTGGCATCGCTGGGCTGGGTGGGGGCATTGATTGCAGCTCTGGCGGTGGGACTTGCGGTGCTGTTGAAGGCTCGCAATTGATTATCTTGGGCTGTGGCGAACGCGCCGCATGCCTGTGGCGAGGACAACCGCAATGACCATTCGCAGCCTGGCAAAAAACCTGCCGGCAGACCCAGACAAGGAGGGCTGGGTGCTGGGCTGGGGCGTGCTGCGTGACCGGCATCCCTGGCATTTTGTGGACGTGTATGCCGATCAGAGAACAGCCAGGGTCGAGGCCCAGCGCCGCGGGCCTGAGTACGTCGTCGAGTACGGCTCGCACCGCCTTGGGTCGGATGAGTTCGTGTGCGGGGTTACCCCTCCTGAAGGTTGAGCACTGGGTGTCGAAACTGGCAAGGCCGTTGCGCTTCGGCCACAATCCGTCGCCTGGTTAAAGCTGGAACGCACCGCATGCTGACTACCCTCGCCATTGGCAACTACCGCTCGATCAACCACCTGGTACTCCCGCTGGGCCAACTCAACCTGGTCACAGGCGCCAACGGCAGCGGTAAATCCAACCTCTACAAAGCCCTGCGCCTGCTCGCCGAGACCGCCCAGGGCGGCGTGATCGAAGCCCTCGCGCGCGAAGGCGGGCTGGATTCGACCTGGTGGGCCGGCCCGCAAGCGAGTGCGCGGATGAAACGGGGCGAGGTGCCCATCCAGGGCGAGCACCCGAGCGACGTGAAACGCCTGCGCCTAGGGTTCGCCACCGAGGATTTCGGCTTCGCCATCTCCCTCGGCCTGCCGATACCCCTGCCCTACCCGACCGCCTTCATGCTCGACCCCGAGATCAAGAGCGAAGCCATCTGGGGCGCTGGCGCCTACCGCCCTTCATCCCTGCTGGTGGAGCGCAAGAACGCCATGGTGCGTGCCCGCGAGGGCAACGGCTGGACTGTGCTCGACCAACACGCCGACAGCGGCGAGAGCTTTTTCAACATCGTCGGCCGCCCTCGCCAGGCACCGGAGATTGGCCAGTTGCGTGCGTTCATCAACAGCTGGCGGTTCTACGATCACTTCCGCATCGACCGCGATGCCCCGTGTCGCCAACCCCAATTGGGCACGCGTTCGCCGGTGCTGCATCACGATGGCCGCAACCTCGCTTCGGCGCTGCAGACCATCATCGAAATCGGTGAGGTTGAAGACCTCGTCGCCGCGCTGGAAGACGCGTTTCCCGGCAGCCGCCTGGAAATCAATGCACCGCCCGGGGGACTGTTCAGCGTGCAGCTGTACCAGCACGGGCTGCTGCGCCCCCTGGGCGGCGCGGAACTGTCGGACGGCACCCTGCGCTATCTGCTGCTGATGGCCGCGCTGCTGACGCCGCGACCGCCATCGCTGATGGTGCTCAACGAACCGGAAACCAGTCTGCATGCCGACCTGCTGCCGGCTTTGGCACGGCTGATCATTCGTGCTTCGCAACGTAGCCAGGTGTGGGTGGTGTCGCACAGCCGGCCGCTGATCGAGGCGCTGAAGGCGTGTGAGGGGTGCAAAGTACTGGAGCTGGAGAAGCAGCAGGGCCAGACGCAGTTGCGGGGGGTCGGGTTGCTGGATGAGCCACTGTGGCGGTGGGTGGATTGACGGCCGGGAGCAGCACCCGGCCAGGCCGAGCCTTCAGGCGATTTCGATTTCCGACAAGCCAAGTACTTCGGCTTGAGCCAGTACCTCTGCAGGCGTGGCATCGGCGGGCGGCATGACCAGACTGTTTTCGCCGTCACCGAAGTGCAGCACCATCAAGTGAAGCGCCGCTTCGTGTCGAGCGAGGCTGGGCTGCTTGAGTTCAAAGGTGTGAGAAGTTTGTTGGCCATTGAGTTGGTACTGCACTGTGTAGGGATGCATGAGGACCTCCGGAAGGATTGGTGACTTATAACCTGACTTTCAGGACAGGAAATAATTCAGCTGAAGTTCCACAGGCGACGGCCAACCGGCCACGCTGCAGCGCCGCCTACAACGTGGTGGGCCTGCCACGCCGGTCCAGTTCGAACACCTTGGTACGCCGCAGGCAATCGCGCAACCATCGGGTCGCTGGCCCCAGCCTGCGCTGCTGATGCCAAAGCAGGTCCACGCCCACCAGCCAGTCGGTGTGCGGGTACGCCTGCAGTTGCAGCTCGACCAGCTCACCCGAATCCAGCTCCCGCTGGATGAGCTGCCGTGGCAACGTCGCCCAGCCCAAACCGCCCCGCACCATCTCCATCAAGGCCAGATAACTCTCGGCCTGCCAGACCTGCGCAGCGCGCAGGTATTCGCTGCTGGGCAGCTTCCGCGCGTGGCCGAAGAACGCCAGGCGGCGGTGGGCATGGAGGTCGGCGAAAGGGCAGATCTGCAGTTGCGCCAGCGGATGCGAGGCGTGACACACGTGGGCCATGATCAGTTTGCCCAGTTGCTGGAAGGCCAATGTTGGTGGGTAACCGGGCTGGGAAAAGGCGATGCCCAGGTCGGCTTCGCCTTTGTCCACCATCTCGCTCACATCGCCATGCACGGGGTGGCGAATCAGCAGGTCGACAAAAGGAAACGCTTCATCAAAGGCCTTCAATGCGGGGATCAACGAAGCGTACGGCACCTCGATAGCGAGCGTGAGTGCTGGCTCCGCCTGCTCTGCCAGACCATCGGCGCTGCCCTCCAGGGCATAGCAGCGCTCAAGGATGCCCTCGGCCCGCAACAACAGTTTATGGCCCGCTGCGGTCAATGCCGGGATACGGCTGGTGCGGTCGAACAACTCCACGCCCAGGTCGGTTTCCAGGTTGCTGATCGCAGCGCTGACCGTCGACTGGGTGCGCCCAAGTCGCCTGGCCGCTGCCGAAAACGAACCTGCCTGCACCGCAGCGACGAACACCTGCAATTGCTCCAGCGAAAAGCGCATCACCGACCCCGCTTTCATGACCTGATCCATCGATGCTAACGATGGTTACTCATTTGTTCCATCGTTTGTTTGGCAGGACTATCACCTTCGACAACGCTGGCAGCTGCCCGTGCTTCCCTGCGCTGCGTGTCACTCCAGGCGCCAAAACAACGAAAAGAGCCGCACCTTCAGGAGATTCACGCCATGAGCCACACAAAGGTCCACGCGGTGGACGAAGTATTACCACTGCGGCAACTGTTCACCTTCGGCTTGCAGCACGTGCTGGTGATGTATGCCGGCGCTGTCGCGGTCCCGCTCATTCTCGGCAGCGCGCTGGGCCTGACCCAGGCGCAGATCGTCACGCTGATCAACGCCAACCTGTTCACCTCCGGCATCGCCACGCTGATTCAGACCCTCGGATTCTGGCGCTTCGGCGCACGGCTGCCGCTGATCCAGGGCTGCTCGTTCATCGCGCTGGCACCGATGATCATGATCGGCAAGCAGTTCGGCCTACAGGAAGTGTTTGGCGCCGTCATCGCCGCCGGGGCCATCACCATCGCCATCGCGCCGCTGTTCAGCCGCCTGCTGCGCTTCTTCCCGCCCGTGGTGATCGGCAGCCTGATCACCATCATCGGCATTTCGCTGATGCCGGCAGCGGCCATATGGCTGGGCGGCGGCAACCCTGACGCGCCAGACTTCGGCAAGCCGGCCAACCTGCTGCTGGGCATGGCGACAGTGGCCATTACCCTGGTGGTGTACGCACGCTTTTCTGGTTTTATCGGCAACCTCAGCGTGCTGATCGGCCTGGTGTGCGGCAGCCTGCTGGCGGCGGCCTTTGGCATGACGCACTTCGGCAACGTCGGCCAGGCCGCCTGGTTCGAATTCAGCCCGCCGATGGCTTTTGGTGTACCGCAGTTTTCCAGCGTGCCGATCCTGATCATGCTGCTGGCGATGCTGGTGATCATGGCCGAGACCACCGGCAACTGCCTGGCCATCGGTAAACTGGTCGGCAAGCCCACCGACCAGACCACGCTCGGCAACGCCTTCCGCGCGGATGGTTTCTCGACGATGCTCGGCGGGCTGTTCAACAGCTTTCCGTACAACGCCTTCACCCAGAACACCGGGCTGATCGCCCTTTCCAACGTCAAGAGTCGCTTCGTGGTCGCCGCCGCTGGCGCGATCATGGTGCTGATGGGCCTGTTCCCGAAATTGGGCGCACTGATCGCCGCCGTGCCTACACCTGTGCTCGGTGGGTGCGCCATCGTCATGTTCGGCATGACCACCGTAGCGGGCATCCAGGAGCTGTCGCGGGTCCCGTTCGAAGGCACGCGCAACGGCATCATCGTTGCGGTGTCAGTGAGCATCGGCGTGTTGCCCATGTCTTTCCCCGCCCTTTTCCATCACCTGAGCGGCCCGCTCAAACTGGTGCTGGAAAGCGGCATCTTCCTCGGCGCGATCGCCGCCATCACCCTCAACCTGTTGCTCAACAACGAAGCCACTGCCCACGACACCGGCGATGCCAGCGTGGCCAAGTGACTAGTGCTGCTGCGTACTTACAACCTGCCTGACCCAAGGAGCCATCATGACCACAGCCAATCTAAACGCCGCCAGCGGTGTAACCGCCCTTGATCTAGACCTGCTGCGCCAGTCGATCCAACTGTCGGAACAGTCCCGCGAACGCGGCCGCCACCCCTTCGCGGCCATCGTCGCCGATGCCAGTGGCCGGGTAATCGCCAGCGCCGGCAACAACTCCATGCCACCGCAAGGCGACCCCACACAGCACGCTGAACTGGTCGCCGCCGCGTTGGCCGCCAAAGCGTTGCCGCCTGAAGCGTTGGCCGCTTGCACGCTCTATACCAGCGCCGAGCCGTGCTGCATGTGTGCCGGGGCCGTGTACTGGACCGGCATCGGCCGCGTGGTGTACGCACTGTCGGAGCACACGTTGCTCGGGCTGACCGGGGCGCACCCGGAAAACCCGACGTTCTCCCTGCCCTGCCGCGAGGTGTTCGCCCGAGGTCAGCGTGAAGTTTGCGTGCACGGGCCGTTGTTGGAAGATGAGGCGGCTACGGCGCATGAGGGATTCTGGAAATGAACGGGGGTGTTTCGATCCATGTGGTCGATGTCGCCAGTGGGCGCGTGGCGCAGGGGATGGGCGTGAGTATCGGTGCGGTCGGGCAAGCGCCCATCCTGGAGGGTTACGTGGATGAGCGGGGGCTGTTGCCGCTGCTGGAGACGCTGGGTGATTGCTTTGGCGTCGGGGTCTATGAAGTGCGCCTTCAGGTGGCTGCGTTTTATCGCGCGCGCGGAGCGTCGATTGCTGACACTCCCTTTCTGGATGAGTTGGTTTATCGCTTTGGCATTGGTGATGCCACGGAGCACTACCACTTGCCGTTCAAGCTAACGGCGTGGGGAGTGAGTTGCTTCCGCGGCGGCGCCTGATCGGGCCCCGTGGCAGCGGCTTCAGCCGCGAACACCGGCAACGCCGGTGCCATCCACCGCGTCGCTCGCTTCGCGGCTGAAGCCGCTCCCACTGAGTGGGGTCCGGCGCTCGCTCAGGCTTTGATACTCAACGAGGCTGCGGGTGCTCGCTGGACACCGAGTTGTTGGCATCCACATCCCTCATTTCTTGATCGACCGGCGATTCATCGTCGGCAGGCAGCGGCACCTCGTCCTCTTTACTGCTCGACTGCTGCGCAGTGTCTTGTTGGGTGCGAGCAGTACCGTTATCTCGCTCGACCTGAGCATCCTGATCGGACCCAGGATTGCCAGGCGGCGGATTCCAATCCTCGGGCCGCTTCTCGGACCATTTCTCACCAGCGCCCTGCTTGGGTTCGGATTCGCTTTGTTCCAGGCCGGTGCCGTGGCCTGTGCCGGTATCTGGCGCGACATCGGCGGGGCCTGGGTAGGGAGCATCGGGGCCATTGTGATCGATTGCCATGATCGTTCTCCGGTTTGCAGCGCAGCGTTGCTGCGTGTCTGTAACTCAGAGGATTAAGCTTGGGTGGGAGTGCCCTGGCGCTGACCGGTGGCACGTTACTCAAACCTAACCTCGTGTAGGCATTGCCCCGCAATGTAGAAAAACGCCTATTAATGCAGCCCAGCCCACAAAAATATTTTCCTTAACGAAGTCAGGATGATACCCGAAGAACAAAAAACGGTCGAACTCCAAAATTCTCATATAGTACGTTATAAAGAAAAGATTAAAAACTAGGCATAGGCAAAACAATCCATAGCCAAGATGCGGCCCTGAACACCTGGCTCGCAGGGCAAATGCGGCGCATATGCCAAGCACGACACATGAAACGAACAACCAGGCCATTACTTATCCCTCAGCTCAACGAGAACTTGATCACCGGTCAACATGTCCACTCCCACCTCAAACACTATCGAGTGGGTACTCATGGTCTTTATCGCACGCGTTTTATCTGCCTCAACATAACGAAACAACCGCCAAGCGCCTGGCCTTAACACAAGCCTACCCAAATTGTAGGCTGACAGGCCGAGATCCGAAACTCCGTAGGCTACGTTACCATCGGACTTTACGCCGCCCGCCGCAACGGCGACATTCTGATAAATTCTCCGGACAGGACCCACGTTATCGGTACGTCTTTGAACAATGTTCATGCCATTTTCATAAATATTGTTCATCCCATGCATTATCATAGGAAAGCCTCCGATAGCACACCCGAACCCAGCAGTAAATTTGCAGACAGCGATCCCAGTGCCTATCTGCAAAACCCCTGCAGTCACGCCAGCTACGAGTTTTGAGTACTCCCAGATTTGCCGGAGCAGTTCACGATACTCTTGCTCAAGAGCTTCTCGACCCTCATCAGCTGAAATATTGCCAGCGCGCACATCTTCAACAATCACTTGGCCTAAATACGCAATTTCCTGAGTAAACTGTGCTTTGAGCACATCATCCTGCAAGTGATGGGCGCCAACCTCACACGCATATTGTGTGAGCCGCGCTGCCAAATGGCTGACCTCCCAAACCTCGGTCGACGTGGCTGCGTAATTGCCGCCATTCCTCATGCAACATCTCCCCACGTTGCATAGCCGCTCGTATTAGCGGTCAAGTGATGCCAAGCAATAAATCCGTAGCGGATGGCGAGGTATTCCTGAGGATCTTGAGCATTCAGCAGGACTGAGTAAGGAACCTCCATTCGCTGATCAACAATGATTGCATCAGACAGATCAATCTTGAAATAACATTCGTGTTTTCCCGCAGCATTGATGCGATAGAGATTGATTCGACACTCGAGAATTTCTCGATTGGTCAATGCCTCTGCCAACAGCGGAGTAGCTTTATCGATGTACTTGGTTATCAAGATAGGGCGATGTGTGGTCTGTTCGGTGTTGCCCAGATTGGACAAATTATGGCTGAAAGAGAGCACCATTATTTCGTCCAGATGAGCACTTTGGCATCGATTGCCAATCGAGTCGGTAGCAGAGCATCCAGCGGAGATAAGACCTTGTCTTCTGCCCGTCATTGACAGGTAACCGTGGTAGCCATTTCGCCAACTCCTTGTAGGTGAAGGCACGGAGGCTAAAAAATTAACAATCAGTTTGTATGTAGGATCCGTCCGAGATTAGCGACTCAATTTATGTGAGAATATTTCGTCGAACTCACTCGGAACGACTATTCATGGACCGAAAAGCAAACCAGGCAACCACCGCCGATTGGGTCATCCGCAGCGCCCACCCCGGCAGCGTGGAGCGCATCGAAGCCTGGTTCGGCAGTCACGGCTACGACCCTCATCGTCACGACACCTACTCGATCGGCCGCACCCTCGCCGGTGTGCAGAGTTTTCATTACAAGGGCACGCTGTGCCACGGCGTACCGGGTAATACCCTCGTCCTTCACCCAGACGAAGTGCACGACGGCATGGCCGGTACCGACGCGGGCTTTCGCTACCGCATGGCCTATATCGACCCCGCGCTGATTCAGAACGTGCTCGGCGGCGAGCCGTTGCCTTTCATTGCCGGCGGATTGTCCCTGGACCCGCGCCTGTACCGCGCCAGTGAAACCTTCGTGCAGGCGCTGGATCACCCACTTGAAACGCTGGAGGAGCAGGACGCTCTCTATGACCTGGCCATGGCACTGCGTGCGGTCGGTGGCAAGCCGCGCGGCCGCAAGCGCCTGGACTATCGCTCGGCCGAGCGCGCCAAGGCATTCATCATGGAGCACCTGCACCTGGGCATTACCCTGGAGATGCTCGAACAGGCCAGCGGACGCGAGCAATGGAGCTTGTCACGGGACTTTCGCGCCCTTTACGGCACCAGCCCCTACCGCTTCGTCACGTTGCGGCGCCTGGACAGTGTTCGCCGGTTGCTGCTGGATGGCTTCACCCTGGTCGATGCAGCCCTGGCGGCGGGCTTTCACGATCAGAGCCACATGACCCGGCATTTCACCCGTTGCTACGGCGTGCCTCCGCTGCGCTGGCTGGAGCGCTTGCGGCCTTTGCGCTGACTTGCAGGATCGTACAAGAACGGAGTGGTTTGGGTTCGATACGCTGACCACCTCAACTCAGGAGGATCCGTCATGTCCGACACACAGCAGCAACGCCCTGTAAACCTGGCCCAGAAGGCTTCGCTGATCGAACAGCAGTGGAGCCCGCGGGTGGTCGCAGAAATGAACGACTACCAGTTCAAGGTCGTGCGCATCGAGGGTGAATTCATCTGGCATTCGCACCCGGAAACGGACGAAGCGTTTCTGGTGCTTGAAGGCACCTTGCGTATCGATCTGCCGGAGGGCAGCGTTTATGTGAACCCCGGCGAATTATATGTGGTGCCACGTGGGGTGGAGCACAGGACCGCCGCGCAGGGTGAGGCGAAACTGATGATGATCGAACCCCGAGGGGTTTTGAATACGGGGCATGAAGGGGGTGAGCGGACTGCTGTGAATGATGTGTGGATTTGAATTGGCGCTGCTTCAGGTCGGCATTATCTGAGGCCGTTCAATGCAGTTCCATGGGTTGCGACGTCAGAGCCGAGCCCTCGTCGCAAAGGTTCTGACGCCCTCCCTGATTCCCGACCGGACAGATCATCCACGCCCAAGACTTGAATCGTCATCGTGGGGGCATCCATAATCTTTGGCTATGTTCGCTGCCGGGATAGCCAAGCCCAAGCGGACCTTTTGCCGATGCTGGAGCAATGCCAGGGCAGCAGCCCTGAACGTACCTCGATCTGCGCGCCACCAATGGAATGCACTACATGCCAAGCAACCCCCAGCTCCGCAAAATCCCCCGCGATCTGACAGTCCTTCGCATCGAGCTGGTAGGGATCGAACCGACCATCTGGCGTCGGTTCGCCGTTCCAGAAAACATCACCCTGGGCAAACTGCATGATGTGATCCAGGCCGTGATGGGCTGGCACGATTGCCACCTTCATGAGTTTGAGATTGCAGGTGTGAAGTACGGGATTCCCGATCCCGATGGCTGGGGTGCCCCTGTGAATCCGGAGGCGCGAAAGACGCTGATCAAAGCGCTGCAAGGGCAGAAGACCTTCAACTACCTCTACGACTTCGGAGACGACTGGCTCCATACCATCAAGGTCGAAGAAACACTGCCCGCCACTACCTACAAGCACGTACCCTACTGCATAGACGGCGCCAACACCTGCCCACCCGAAGACGTGGGCGGCCCTCACGGTTATGAAATGTACCTGAGCGCCATGGAAGACCCTGGACATCCCGACCATGACGCCATGGTGCAATGGCGAGGCAAAAGGTTCGATCCGACGGTGTTCGATACTGACTACTTGAATCGTTGGTTCAAACGCAACAAGTGCTAAATGATCACCGGGAACGGTCAGATGGTATGGGATCACTGCCGGTCAAGGCGACCTGGGCATGTTGTGGCCCAAGTCCTGATCACGCGCTCCACCTGCATCTTGGGCAGATACTCCTGATCTTGACGTCCCCTTGGAAAAGCGTGAACCCAGCGGACCGGTCATTCGGCATCTTCAACATGATCAATATGAGCGAAACGTTCGACGAGGAAGTCGATAAGGCTGCGGACCCGCGCTGACAGGTGCAGCTGCTGAGGGTAGACCGCATAGACGTCCGCCCGAGTGGGGGTTTCGTCCTCCAGCACCAGGCGAAGCCGGCCGCTGCGTACATAACGGGCGATATCCCACTCGGCACGCATCAGTATCCCGTAACCTTCCAATGCCCAGTTCAGGGCCACCTCCCCGTCATTGCAGCCCAAAGCACCCCGGACCTTGATGTTCTGCGTACGGCTGCCATGGGTGAAACTCCATAGGCCATACGGCGTTTCGTTCTGCCGGATGAAGATGCAGTTGTGCTGCTGCAGATCAGACAGGCGCTGGGGCGTGCCGTGCTTCTCCAGATAAAGCGGTGACGCGCACAGCAGTCGGCGGTTCGAGGCGATCTTGCGGGCATGGAACGCCGCATCCGGCAGCGTGCCGAAGCGGATCCCGAGGTCGAAGCCGTGGGCCGCCAGATCCAGCGGGTGGTCGGTGATCTCCAGCTGTACTTCCACGTCCGGGTAGCGGCTGAAGAACGCGGCCAGCGCCGGGCCGATATGCCGCCGGCCAAAACCGAGGGAGGCATTTACGCGGATCAGCCCTTTGGGCGTCGCGCGGCTACTGACGACCATCTGCTCGACCTCGTTGATCTGCGTGAGGATGCGCGCAGCGTGGGAAAAATACAGCTCGCCCTCCGAGGTCAGGCTCATCGAGCGGGTGGTGCGGTTGACCAGGCGAACACCAAACCGTGCCTCCAGCGCTGCCAGCCGTTTGCTCACTGCCGGTGGGGTCACGCCGAGCTCGCGTGCCGTGGCCGCAAGGCTGCCCTGGGTGGCGAGCAGGTGGAAAAATGAGAGGTCTAGCGTCTGGTTCATGTCTGGCTCAAGACAAGGACGGACTACACAGAATGAGCGCAGCTATTAGTAACCTCAAGTAATTTATGTAGTGATTTTCAGTAGCTTATTGCCTTGGAATTCCTGCTTAAACTCTGCTCACACCCTGTCACTGGGCGTGAACGACAGGGAAAACAAGAACATCCAACGAAGGTGATGACTCATGACTGCTTACAATATTGCGGCCGTTCCAGGTGACGGAATTGGTATCGAAGTGATTGCTGCCGGCGTTGAGGTGCTGAAAGCCCTGTCGAAAAAATCCGGGTTCGAAATCGCCTTCAAGGATTTTGACTGGAGCTCGGAGCACTACCTCAAAACCGGCCACTACATCCCCAATGGCGGCCTTGAAGAGCTGAAAACCTTCGACGCGATTTTCTTCGGCGCCGTCGGCGCGCTGAATGTGCCGGACCATATTTCCCTCTGGGGCCTGCGCCTGCCGATCTGCCAGGGTTTCGACCAGTACGCCAACGTGCGTCCGGCCCGGGTACTGCCCGGCGTGAAAAGCCCACTGCACAACGGCGACCAGATCGACTGGGTCGTGGTACGCGAGAACTCCGAGGGTGAGTACTCCGGCAATGGTGGCCGCGTGCACCGCGGCCTGCCCGAAGAAGTCGCCACTGAGGTGTCGGTGTTTACCCGTGCCGGTGTCGAACGCATTCATCGTTTTGCGTTCCAGCTGGCGCAGAGTCGACCACGCAAGCACCTGACTCTGGTGACCAAGTCCAACGCACAACGTCACGGCATGGTGCTGTGGGACGAGATTTTCTATGAAGTCGCCAAGGATTTCCCGGATGTGAAGATCGACAAGGAATTGGTCGACGCCGTGACCACCCGCATGGTGCTCAAACCGTCCACGCTGGACGTGATTGTCGCCACCAACCTGCACGCCGACATTCTGTCCGACCTGGCCGCCGCCTTGTCTGGCAGCCTGGGTATCGCACCGACCGCCAACCTCAACCCGTCGCGGCAATTCCCATCGATGTTCGAACCTATTCACGGTTCTGCCTTCGACATCACCGGTAAAGGGGTCGCCAACCCGATCGCGACCTTCTGGACCGCAGCGCTGATGCTCGAACACCTGGGCGAGCCGGCTGCCGCCAAACAGCTGATGTCGGCCATCGAAGCGGTGACCGAGAGCGGCCTGCACACCCCGGACCTGGGCGGCACCGCCACGACCCGCCAGATCACCGATGCCGTCATCGCGCTGATCAATCGCTGATCTGTTACAGAAGCATCATCCAGACAAAGCGCCGAGAGGCGGGTCGTTGACCCGTCTCGTCGGCATTACCTGACAAAAATAAAAATCAGGGTCCTGTCATGAAAAGCATTCTGGGTAAGTTGTACGTTCAAGTATTGATTGGGGTCGCCGCCGGTGTACTGCTGGGTGTGTTCTGGCCGGACATCGGCACTGACCTCAAACCGCTAGGCGATGCGTTCATCAGGCTGATCAAAATGGTGTTCGCTCCGATCATCTTCGCCACGGTGGTCCTGGGCATCGCCAGGATGGAGAACATGAAGGAACTGGGCCGCGTTGGCGCCCGGGCGCTCATCTACTTTGAGGTGCTGTCTACCTTTGCCCTGGTCCTGGGGCTGCTGGTCGTCAACTTCGTCAAACCAGGTGCCGGCATGAACGTCGATGCGGCTCACCTCGACGCCTCCAGCATCGCTACATACACCTCGGCTGCGCAAAGTGGCGACGGTATCACTGATTTCTTGATGAAGATCATCCCGGTCAGTGTCGCCGATGCGTTTGCACAGAATCAGATTTTGCCGATTCTGCTGTTCTCTACCTTGTTCGGTATCGCTTTGGCGCATCTGGGGCCGCGGGGTAAACCCATGGTCGATGTGCTCGAGTCTTTCTCCCACGGCATGTTCCACATCGTCGGCATGATCATGCGCCTTGCACCGCTAGCCGCCTTTGGCGCGATGGCTTTCACCATTGGCAAGTACGGGTTGGGTTCGATCGTATCGCTTGGCAAGTTGGTGGCGACCATGTACGTCACATGCTTCCTTTTTGTTGCGGTCGTGCTCGGCCTCATCGCACGCCTGTCCGGCTTCAGCCTGTGGAAGTTTCTCAAGTACCTTAAGGAAGAACTGTTCACTGTCCTGGGTACCAGCTCATCAGAGTCGGTCGTGCCGCAACTGATGAACAAACTGGAAAAAGCAGGAGTGTCCAAGCCGGTGGTGGGCCTGGTGATTCCGTCCGGGCTGACGTTCAACCCCGATGGCCAATGCATCTACTACACCATGGCAGCCATCTTCATCGCCCAGGCCACCAACACGCCGCTGACGCTGATGGACCAGCTGATCGTACTGGGCGTGTTGTTGCTGACCTCCAAGGGCTCTGCGGGTGTTACCGGCTCTGGATTCATCACCCTGGCGGCTACCCTGGCGACGATGGACAAGATTCCGGTAGCCGGCATGGTGCTGCTGCTCGGGGTGGATCGCTTCATGTCCGAAGCCCGCGCCATCACCAATACGATCGGCAATGCGGTGGGTACCATGGCGATTGCCAAATGGGTTGGTGCGCTTGATAAAGAGCAGATGGACCTGGCCCTTGATGGGCAGCCAGCGCCAGCGCCGGACTCGGCGCAGGAACAATTGACTGCATCGAGTCGGCCCGTTAAAACACTGAGAGCTGGCGTTTTGAGCCCGCACGAATGATCTGGTTACGGTGCGTCGTTTATGTCGACCACTAGCCGCATGCCGATCATCGGAAGGTTCACTTACCCGACGTGTCGTTCATTCGCGAAGCAAATGCCCAGACGTGAAAGCACACCATCGCGCCGCACAGGATAATCACAAGCCAAACGCCAACGGGTTGAAGGGGGTCACGTGAAAAGTCAAACCCCCCTTTCCCCCTCATCACTTCCATATAGAAAATCATCATGGCTGCGAAATAAATAAGTGCGAACGAGGCCCGCCATTTGCTGGACAAATTTTCAAACAGGGACCGCTTCAAAAACATTCTGAAGATCACATCGCATGCGACAAACAGCACAAAGACGAGCAGCTTCATGGGTTGTACTCGTCAGTAAGCTGCTTCAACGTTGACGCTGACGTGCCGAACTCGAATAAAAGTCCTGTTTTGCCTAGCTGCTCGATTTTCCGTTCTTTATCCACATTCAAAAACCGATAGAGACGCCAAGCCCCCTTCCTGGGGACCTTTCGAAGCAAACTTCGGCCCGAGAAAAATAGGTCCGCGCCGTAGTAAGCAATATTCCCCTCACGCTCTTCGTAGCCCATGGCCTTGGCGCCGTCCTGATACAGTTTGCGCACAGGCCCGACCACATCGCTACGGCCCTCGTACAGCCCTCTGCCATTCTCATAGACGTTGTTGCCGCCATGCGCTATCAATGGTGCACCGTGAACCAAACATGTCGTGCCGAGCCCGCCGATACAGCTCCCCACGCCGGTAAGAAACTGGGAAACTCCGCCAGCCATGCCAATCACCTGCGAGAAAATACGAGGCGCATCGACAAACAGACTATTACTTTGCGCGTGGATACGCTCCACCCCCTCCTCAGGACTGATACGGCGCTGGGCCACATCGTTCAGAACTCGCCTCGCGTAGTAGGCAAGCTCGCGGTCGAACTGCATACGCAAACTCCGATCCTGCAGATAACGGGCACTGACGCTACAGCCATAACTGATCAACCCCGAAGCGGCTGCGTTCACGTCCCCTCCGTGAGAGGCTTGGCATCGGCTATTACGTGGAGGCTGTGAAGCGCAGCCAGCCGAAATTAAAAATTGTCGTGCCATGAATTAAACTCCTGCAGGTGTGAGCTGCAGGCTACGCAGCGAAAACTTAGCTGTATGTCAGCTACGTCTGAAGCGTTGACTGCCATCTGACTAATGTTTAGCAGGACCGGGCAGAGCTCACCTACAGCAATGACGGAATTCGGGCGATATTCTTTATGTAGGATTCGTCCGAGATTAGCGACTCAATTTATGTGAGAGTACTTCGTCGAATTTAGTCGGAACGACTATTCATGGACCGAAAATCAAACCCCGCAGCCGTTCGCCGGTTGCTGCTGGATAGCTTTACCCTGGTCGATGCGGCCCTCGCGGCGGGCTTTCATGACCAGAGCCCGTTGCCGGGGGGACGGACGATTTGAGCTCCGCATTGCGAATGCTTTGCCTGGACCGCCCTACTCTTGCGAGCCAGCTGGCTGCAGCCGACTGTACTGATCCTGGCGAATCCAGCCGATATGGGAACGATCATCCGTGCCGGGGAATTCGACCTTGGCCCACCCCGCTTCATACGCGAGCACGCCCACGACATCACCCTTGATGATGTAAGGGCCATTGCCCGCCTGCCCGCTGCGAGTTTTCTGCAGGTATGCCTTGTCGGCGCTGACTGTGACAAGGCCGATCCAGGGTTTGCTGGCAATGCGACTCAGCGTAAGGCCAGTGCTGATCATTGGGCCCAGCACGCTCATGCAACCCGGGTGCTCCTGCCCACGGGGAACCGTCAGCGAAATACTGTCTGAAGTTATGGCAATGCTGCCCGGATAAGCCTCGCGGCGCCAGGTAGTGACCTGCGTTCGCTCCGCGTCATTGAGTTGGCCCTGCAAATAGAATGCGCAGCGCCGGCTCACGCCCTCGCCCAGTTCTTCCGAATAGAAACCTTCGACCTTGCGGTCCGGCGTGACGGCGAGCATCAACGCCTCATATTGGCCGGCTTTCGGCGCGGCATTGCCAGCCAATACCGGCGCAGCGCTTGCTGATGCCAGCATGCCTGACAGTAGTAGCTGTGAAAACAAAGTCCCTTTCATTGCATGTTCCTTGCTAGTGAATTCCAAGTTTTCTGATGAGGGTTCAGCTGTACTAATGGTGAGCTGTAGCCGCAAGTTTCGGCGCTGGCAATATACGCTCTCATCTGGCTGATGTGGCCAGCTATCTGCCCCTGATAAAGTGAGGCTTCCCAGGCGCCGCAGTTCGCGTCCCAGTCCAATCTGTGCACTGCGTCACGTACCGCACCCCGCTAGCACATGCGTACTATTTTCGCCGTGCTGCGCCCTCCCGATACTTCCAGCCTTTACCCGTCGCACCTATGGAACGCCAAGCCCGTGCGGGCTGGCCGCCACTTTCGCGTGGCATCTAATGGAATATCTGGAGTCGCCATGAAGCCCTTTTTCAGACTGTCCCCGCTCACATTCGCGATTACGCTCGCCATGCTGCCGAACTCACACGCAGCGGACTACATCCTCAACAGCGGCCAAGATACCTTCAGCAGTGACCGCGTGATCGATGGCGCAGTGGTGCTGCGCCCCGGCAACGGCGTCCCCGCCAGCCTGACCCTCAACAACGGCGCCGAGGTCATCAGCAATGGCGGGCGCATCGGTGGTGCACTCAGCAACAACGAAGCCAGCACGGCCATGGCGACTGTCGTGGTCCAAGGCGCAGGCACCCGTTGGGTCGTGCCACGCACCAATGCCGTACTGGGTAATACCATCGTCATCGGCGGCTCCGGCCAGGGTACGCTCAACGTCCTGGACGGCGGGCAAGTGTCGGTGCGCGACCTGCAGCTCAGCGACAACGGCAACGCTGGCAATGGCTTCTCCCGGGCGAACCTGCTGGTCAGCGGCCAAGGCTCGAAGGTGGATGCTGTCGAAGTGACCTCGGGCGGTGTGTTCCTCTACGACTCGCGCATCATCTTGCGCGAAGGCGGGCAGCTGGCCAGCGAACGAGTGGCCATCAACTCGATCAGCGAGCTGTCCGGCGCGAACACGCGCTGGGACAACACTGGCACCTTCAGAAACCGCAACGACCTGAGCCTGAGCGATGGCGCGGTGCTGAGCAGCGACTCGATGACACTGGGCTCAGTCAACCTCGGTCGCAACACTGTGGTCAGCGTGTCCGGCGAAGGCACGCGTCTGGCTACGCGCACAATGACCCTGGGCACCACCACCAACAGCACCAACCTCGTGCTCTCCAACGGCGCCGAGCTGAGCAGCACCGACGGCATCGACATCAGCGAGCTGACCAGCATCAACTCCGCCGCACGCGGCACTCTCAGCATCGGTGGCGGCGTGGTGCGGGACGACAGCCGCACCGACATCGACGCCCTCACCGCCACCGCCGCACAGGCCGCCGGCCGACTCGATCCGCAAACGGCAATCCGCTTCGGTGCCGGCAGCGGCGCGTTGGCGTTCAACCATACCGACAGCGACCTGCAAGTGAGCAACAGCATCAGCGGTGCGGGCCGTGTGTACGCTTTCAGCGGCAACACCACCCTCAGTGGCGACCTCAGCGGCATGTCCGGCAGCACCGTGGTGCGTGGCGGGCGCCTGGTGCTGGCCGGCGATGTCGACCAGAGCAATCCACGCGGCATTTCGCTGCTGAGCGTCGGCAATGGCACGCTGGTGGTCAACGGCACCGTCGGCCACATCGATACTTTGGGCAACTACAGCAACCGCGCCCAGGTCCTGGACGGCGGTGTGCTGGCCGGCAGCGGCCAAGTCGGCACCACCCAGGTCGCCTCGGGCGGCACCCTCTCCCCAGGTGAGGGCGCGCTGGGGGCCTTGTCGATCAGAGGCGACCTGGACATGGCCGCTGGCTCGCGTTACGCCGCCGACATCGCTGGCAATGGCGGCGCCGACCGCGTCAACGTCAGCGGCACCGCGACCTTGCGCGGCACACGGGTCGATGTCACTGCCCTGAACGACGCGCAGAGCTACCAGACCGGGCAAACCTACACCCTGCTGGCCGCTCAGGGCGGCGTAGTGGACGGCGCTACCGCCGGCACCGCCTACGCCCAGGCGTTCACCAATTCGGCGTTCCTCGACGTCAGTCTGCAGCGCACCGCCAATGAACTGAACCTGACCGTCGCGCAGAAGCCCACCACGCCAGAGCCGCCCGTCGAGCCACCGGTAGAACCGCCGGTAACGCCGCCTGTAGAACCCCCGGTACAGCCACCGGTTCAGCCACCGGTTCAGCCACCTGTAGAGCCGCCAGTGCAGCCACCGGTCGAGCCGCCTGTCGAACCACCCGTACAGCCCCCGGTTCAGCCTCCGGTCCAGCCGCCAGAAACAGGCGGGCCAGCTACACCCGGCATCTTCCAGACCGTGGCGCTCACCGAAAACCAGTGGAACACCGCCGGCGCACTGAGCGAACTGCAGCAGAGCGGCGACCCACTGCGTCTGTACAACAACCTGCTGGTGCTCGATGCCGACAGCGCGCGCAATGCCATCGACCAGCTCTCCGGCGACTACCACGGCAGCACCGGCACTGCGCTGATCGCCAACAGCCAGGTGGTTTCCGGCGTGCTGGGCACCCGCCTGCGCAGCCTGCTCGACAGCAACACCGTGCGCATGCCGCTCGGTGCGTCGAGCTTCATGCCAACCACTCCTGAAGCGCAGGGTGGCGCCTGGGCGCAAACCTTCGGCAACTGGTCACGGCTGGACGGCAATAATGGAGCCGGCGGCCTGCACCAGAGGACCGGCGGCGTGCTGATTGGCGCGGACGGCAGCATCACCCAGGACTGGCGCGCCGGCGTGTACGGCGGCTACAGCCGCAGCAAGTTCGATGCCGATGATCGTGATGCCGAAGGCCACAGCGACAACTACCACCTGGGCCTGTACACCGCTGCCCAACTCGACGCCCTGCGCTTGAGCGCTGACGTCGGCTACACCTGGCACAAGCTGGACAGCGAACGCAACGTGGCTTTTGCGGGGTTCAACGACCACCTGAAGGGCAAGCGCGACGCCAACACGCTGCAGGCCAGTGGTGAAGCGGCTTATCGTATCGGCCTGGGCACCGTGGCGCTGGAGCCGTTCGTGGGGGTGTCGTATGTGAAGTACGACGCCGACAGCTTCCATGAAAAAGGCGGTGCGGCGGCGCTGGATGTGTCCAGTGAGAAGCAGAACACCTGGTTCTCAACGGTGGGCATGCGCGCGTCAACTCACACCCGCGTGGCCAATCACGACACCCAGGTATACGGCTCGCTGGGGTGGCGCCGTGCGTATGGTGATCTGGACCCGCGCAGTACTCAGGCCTTTGCCGGCGGCCCGGACTTTGCGGTGCAGGGGATTGCCCAGACGCGGAATGTGGCGATTACTGAAGTGGGGGCGAATGTGCAGCTGAATCGCCAGACTGATGTGGGGGTTTCGTATCAGGGGCAGTTTGGGTCCGATGCGCGGTTCCACTCGGTGAATGCGGGGATTACGGTTCGGTTCTGAGGTGCGGTGGTGGGCTTGCACAAGCCACCGCCAGATTGCTCGGGTCTGATGCTGGATTACGGCAGAAGGCTCGAGCGCTTCATCGGCCCCTTCTGCCAAAAGTACAGATGCGGTTGCCCAGAACAGAGAATGGCCCTACGGGCACGCATCGGTTCCCAAGCACGCACAGACGAGTCGCTGCAACTGCCTTGCCCCAAATCTAGGGCCGGACCTAAACCTCCTGTGGGAGCGGCTTTAGCCGCGATCACCGGCGAAGCCGGTGCCATGCGATGCTAATCACCCACATAATGACTCCACTGATGGGTGATTATGTTCAAGTCCCTTATCAGCGCTCAGACGTTACATGTTGTTACGCTCAACGCCGAAAAATACCGGATTTAACCCCTTCCCTGTAGGACACTTCCCAAAGATACTCGCCTCGCCTGTTTTTCGTTGCACACGCGAAACGTGAGTCCTAGTCTCGGCCAGTCGCTGCCAATTCAGCGACCGACCTTGACGGGCCGTCGATTGTTGTTCGTGTGCATACGCTTATGGCGGCTGTACGTGCGGGCACATTGTGTGCGCCGAGTGCCAACAATCTCGGTCCGTCAACCTACGTACAGCTGCCACCCTTCTTGCTTGACGGCTAATCGGTGTGCAGCTCAACCATTGTTGGAGCGTGAGCATGCTGAAGATAGTTCCCGATCCCCCGCACAACCATCACTCCCTTGAAGAGACACTCATGATGGCGGCCGACTACGCACTCTGTGCCGAAGCCGTCGCCCAGCAAGCCGTACTGCTGCAACCCAGGTCACCGATATCGTTGTTGATGATGGCCTCAATGCACGAGCTTGAAAGTCTGCGGCAACTGCTTGAATCAGCATTGACCCAGGTGCAAACACCGCCGGATCCGAAAACGGCGCACTAAGCCACCTCAAGCAAGCCCCGCACTGACACCCTCCGTGATAGCGCTCTACCAAGGAGCACTAGCCGCAAGTGCGGGCATCTGAACTTTCAGGGAGATTACCGATGCCAACAGACAGCGAAGTCGAACCATCCACACCAGGTACAACCACGTTTTACCAAGGCGAAAACCAGACCCATCCCTTATTCCGCATCGAAGCGGGCATCCCGTGCCAGAGCGCCCGGGAACAGGCATCAGAGCTGATGGGCTATGCTCGCGACCTCAGCATCGACGGCCTGATGGAAGATAAACCGCAGTTGCTTTGGGCGTCACACTATCTCTGTGCTCTGGCCAAAGCACTGCTGGATGATGCTGAACTGGGCATGATGAAGAAAACTTGAGATGAGCTGGTCACACAAGACCGCCGCGCGTTTTTAAGCGGCCTTGTATCGCGAAAGGGCCGCCAAGCGGCCCCGACATTTTCAGCATCAAACACTTCAGGAGACTCACCTAAGTCTGTGAGAACATTGCTCTGAAATACCAGCCACAAAGGCACGCACTCAGCAGCCAACTAGCTTTCGAACACCCACCGCACGCGCAACATACCTTTCAGTTCCTCGACACTTAACGTCATATCCTTCTTGCGATGCACCATCGCGTGGCAGTTTGCGCACAAGGTCACGAGATCAGTCGCGGGGTTCACAGCCTTTTCGCCCCCAAAGTTTGAAATCGGCACCACATGGTGGACATGGATGAAGCCCTTCGCGTGCTCGCCGTAAGCCTGCTCGAAATCAAACCCACAAGCTTTGCAGTCAAGCCCATGGATGGCGATAGCCTGCATCCTCAGATCTTTACGGCGCTCGTAGCGGGTTCCAAAGTAGCTCGACTTGCTGCCTTCGTTCGCCGATTCAAAGGTCAACGGATCGTCTTCCGACTTCGGTTTTTGCTGCCCAGTCTGCGGGGGCATTAGCTTCGCGTGGCTTAAGATTGCATCATAATCAGCTTGGGAGATGGGCCTAACGCCGTTACGCCAATAGTTTTTCACTCGGGTTGCGGGGACCGTTTCTAGGTACAACCCGTCGATTTTCGAAGGCACTGCTTCTTCAAACGGAGTGAAGTTTTCGATCAAAGCAAATAGATCGCCCTTCGTGCTATTCCGGTCTGCATGTATCTCGCCGATGCGCGCTTTGCCAAAGTAATGAGGATCGGCGCTGAGGCGAAGGGATACAAAACCTTTGTCTTTGATACGCCCCTTGTAATAAATGACTTCCGTTCCTTCAACGAGCCAAGTGCTGTAGCGCTTCGGGAAGTGATAGACAGCACCTGTCTGATCTTCCCACTGCGATGTGTCATTTTCGACAATGACGACAGGCATTTCCATTTCCTCCTATTGATGGCAACAGCCTATCAAAGAAGAAGAAATTTCCTACAGTTAAGTGATAATCGTTGAGTGCTCAATTTACTTGCAATAACGCCTCGGGTCAGCGTCGAACCTTACGAAGCAGTATCAAATTTGCCCATTGCTCACAGACCAAACAACACCGATGGTCAGACATCGACGACTTGAATTTAGAAACCCCAGAAACAAAAAAGCCACCCGAAGGTGGCTTAGTCGTTTCAAATAATGGTCGGGACGGAGTGATTCGAACACTCGACCCCTTGCACCCCATGCAGGTGGTAGAGTCATTCAGCACTGCTCATTATTGCCCATCAAGCCCAGACGCCAAGCGGCTTAAAGCCATATTTGGCAGGGGTTACAGGATTTTCTTGTTTCACTATAATCATACTGTTTCATGACATCTACCGGACCCTATACGGACCCTATGGCTTGGAGATAGGGTCTGAGCAGACTAGACTTGCTGCCTGAACCACGGAGACAGTAATGGCTAGAGAGAAAATTCCAGAGCACACCGAACGTGCTGCAACATTTTGCAGAAACGCTAAGCCAGAAGAAAAGCAGTATGAGCTGATCGATTCGAAAATTCCTGGTTTGCAGCTTCGAGTCAACCCCAGTGGCAAGAAGGCCTGGGCGTTGAGGTACAGCGTAGGCTCCGGTGAGAACCTTGTGAAAAACCGCCTCCCCCTCGGGCTCTTCCCGGAAGTGACAGTGACCGAAGCGAGGAAAGCTGCTCAGCAGGCAAAATCCGACATCGCCCGTGGAGGCGATCCGGTGGGCGAACGCAAGGCCGAAGCGGAGCGAAAAATCGAAGAAGAAAAGACCAGGGTGCGAGAGGAAGCTTCCAAGATCACTGTGGCTAAGTATTTTGAGACTTGGATGTCATCTGAAAAGCCAAGCAACCGAAAGGACGAGGGAGCTGATCTCCGCCGCCGCTTCGGAGATGACGTGCTTCCTCTCATTGGTCATCTAGAAATGAAAGCTGTTCGACGCCAGCACATTCTGGCTGTAACCGATGCTGTGCTGGCCAGGAAAACTGAGCTGCATGACATGAAGCGCACAGCAAATGTCGTACTCGCTGAACTCAAGCAGTTTTTCAAGTTCGCAGAAGCGCGAGAAGTCATCGAGTTTAACCCCACTGCACATGTGGAAAAGTCAGAAGCTGGCGGGACTACTGAGTCTAGAAAACGCACACTGGATGCGTACGAGATCCGAAGGCTTTATAAGATGCTTCATGCATGCAGTCTGAACAGGCCTGCTCAGCTGTCATACTTGATTATGCTCTCTACTCTGTGCCGAGTTGGAGAATTCACGATGGCCGATTGGGCTGAAGTCAATTTTGAAAAGCGGGAGTGGAACGTACCTGGTAGCCACACCAAAAATGGCAAGCCGATCAAGATCAATCTTTCTCTTTTTGCCCTTAGGCTGTTCGAAGAGCTTCATACCTTCACTGGTCATACGCCCTGGGTGATGCCAAATCTGAGGGAGACCGGTCATCTCGACCTTAAAGCACTCACGAAGCACGCTCACGACCGCCAGCGCCCAGAGGGGGCCGAACCACTTAAGGGTCGTACCGT
Source organism: Pseudomonas sp. NPDC089752 (assembly GCF_044748725.1). Lineage (NCBI taxonomy): Bacteria > Pseudomonadati > Pseudomonadota > Gammaproteobacteria > Pseudomonadales > Pseudomonadaceae > Pseudomonas > Pseudomonas sp. NPDC089752. Next base: position 361,660 of record NZ_JBIVGP010000001.1, on the reverse strand, counting down.
TGAAACTCGTTCTTTAGCATCGGGCTCTGAGTCGTGGACACCGCACGATCTGCGCCGCTCTGGTGCAACGCTCATGCAGCAGCTTGAGTTCATTCCAGAGGTCTCAGAGAGATGCCTCAATCACACCGAAGACGACAAGGTAAAAGCTGCGTATCACCGACATTCGTACCAGAAAGAAATGAAGCGGGCCTGGTACGCCCTTGGGGAGGCCCTGGATGTGATTACTGGCACCAATGGTCAGGCCTTCCTCAAAGACTTTGCGGAAGACGAAGCAGCTGACCCCGACGATCAGGTGGGCATGCTAGAGCTTGTGAAAAAGCACTATAAAAAAACCGACGAACGGTCGAAACCATCGTAATCATTGGCCTCCAGCCCGACAATCACATTGACACCCCTGTTTTTGCATGGTGAAACGCAAAAAACAGGGGTTGACAATCAAGCAACCTCTTGACCGTGAACGGAGAGATTCATATAATTTCCGGTATATTATATGTCACGGGGAGGACAGCTATGGGTACAGCAGCACAAGAGCGTTTTTTGAGATTTGGTGCAGTAGCAGACATGATCGGCCTGAGCCGCAGTACGATTTGGCGAATGGAGCAAGAGGGTCGGTTCCCTAAGCGCGTCCAGCTTGGCGCCAAAAGCGTCGCCTGGCGGCTCAGCGATCTGAATTCATGGATGGCTGCGCGGTAGAGAATCGAGGAGGTCGTATGGCCACTAGATTATGAAAGGCACCTTATTGGTGCCTTTACTCTTTTGCTCAGTTTTTACCTTGACCAGACATGAGATTATTTCCCATGTTCCTGAGGTCAATGATCAATGCCACTTCTCTCTTTTCGAGGATGTCAAAATCTAATCCAAAGGCGTTTAGAGTGGTAAGACTAACCAAGGCAGAAAGCTTATACAAATGGGATAATGCACCGATCATATTGTAGTCATGTTGAGCCTCAAGAATGAGTGCGGTATGACTCGTATGTGCATACATGCTTAACAGATGATACTCAAACACACCATACTCCCGAGGCATAGGAGTATATTGCAGCAGGTCATTCCAGCTTAGTTTTTTTTCTCGATCAATGCGCCAAGTGCCATTCCTTACCTCGTCTTTGACTTGAGGACTCAGCAACTGATAGATAGGACTAGAAGTTATATATTTGCGACACTCAGAAATCTCGGCTCGCACATGCCCTATTTGCTCATCGTAAAGCTGCTTGTAATTTGGAATATTTTTTATTCTTTCGTATGTTCTTTTATTATCTAAGGCACCAGAAAGCCGGTAGCACTGATACTTAAATTCTTTTTCCCCTGGGTCATTCTCGCTAATTGAAGTCACAATCAGGTATTGAAAGAGCAAATACAATTCATGGCATGCACGAATCTGTGTATTGATAGCCTTTATGTCAATATAAGATATTTTATCCCTAAAAACATAGCTAGTCCCCTCTGATAGCCGAAGGGTCGTGTTATACAGCTTGAAAAAAGACTTAAATAAACCGTATCGCCACTGATCAGCCAATGACATCTGAGGAACCATTTCCTCCAGTTTCATATGAATCTTAAAAAGAGCCCCATACATAACCTCAGCAACCTCATCGTTGCTAATGCTATTAATGAGGTTCTCATACTCTTCCTGAGACATTTGCATAAATATACTCACCTGGCTATCGAACGTGTTCATGCCACTTTTAATGGCCAAATGCCATGCTCATGCAAACAGAACCTGAAGTCAATCGCGTTTTTTGCCGAACCTGCACAGCTCATCAATCTCGAAGTCGTCATCGAAAAGCCGATCTTGACGGTAGCTATCGCGCAGACACAGAAAGACGTACTTGAAGCAGCTTGGGCAAAGCTTAAGGCTGCACTGCTCGCCATCGACTTCACCCTGAACCTGGCCGGCGACTACCGGAAACTCGCAGATATTGCAGCGCTCAGGCTGCCCTGCTTCTGTTGCCAAAGGCTTATCCATCTTTTTCATCCTCTCTTTTTCCAGCGCTTCCCCATCCGAGGGCTTTCTGGGAATCAGATTCTTTGATGTTCCAGCCGCTAATCGTGTTGATGTTAGGCCTGATCTTCGACCATTTCCTCCAGACTTCATAACCCAGTTGGAGGTTTTCTGGCTTCTGGCATTTTGGGTCTGACTTCACTAGCTCAGCTAAAGATTCTTCGACTGCTTGCAATGCCGCAAGGATTGCATTTTGGTTAAGAAATTCTTTCTTTGGCGCTAATTTCTCTTTGTGACGAGACTCGAATGTTATTAAATACTGCCCGAGTTTGTTAGCGGCTTCGCGGTACGGAAAGAGCATATGAACCTCGTACTGCTTCCTTTTATCTGCTAGTTCTTCATACGTAACAGTGATCAAGCGTTTCTTTTTTTGTCCGTACTCGACTTGATAAAAGCTAACGCTTTTTGCTGATTCTCGTATCCATATGCTCCCCTTCCCTCTTCTCTTACTTTCCATGTTTTCGCCTTCTTCTTTTTATTATTGGCAACATTCATTTGCTGCATGATTTTATTATAATACCAATTAAGCGCATTTATTCAAAAGTCAAGCATACGAACGAATATTTTTTACAGCCTGCGGCTAAGGAGACCAGCGGTGATGAGTAAGTGGTGTCGAGAACAAATTCAACACACTTGCCAATATGTGTAATGACTTTGTTCCGCATTTGCTGATGATTGCTGGGCTAAATGGCGTTTTCGTCAGACGTTCTTTGGCCTGGTGACTACGCCCTCAGGGCGTAACTGAGCAGAAGTGTTGGACAGCCGTGGCCACTCACTTGGTGAAACACTTTTAATCCCGATCTTGTTGTCGATCTATAGCCTTCAGGTCCCCCTCTCCCTCCCCCCACAACGCCCCGCTGGTCGCTTTCAGCGAAGCTGGTAGAGAATCTATCACATAGCGACTTCGTGATATACCACACTAAAAACCTGAGACCCACGTGATATATCACACAAAATAAAGCACCCACACGTGATATATCACATCAAACAATTTCTTCCACGTGATACATCACGTGAGAAATAAGAATTCATGTGATATATCACACTTCTTCCATTCGCACCCGTGACATATCACGCACCCTCAACAAATTCTCGTGACATATCACACAAACGACATCATAAGCACGTGATATATCACAAATGAGAATCTGACAGAAAAAATATTTTAATATTGGCCTTGTAATTAAAATATGTTGATATTTAATGTTATAATTAATTTGTAAAGACAAAATCCAAGCCAGCAATGTTTTAAATAATTATCACTATGCCAATATTCATTGGCTTCGTTCAATCATTTAAAACGCTGGCTGCTCACACCCCTTGCGGGTGTTGCGCGATTAAATGCTAAAGCAATTTAACCCATAACAATAAAAAGAAGATTTACCATGAAAAACAAAAAAAGAGGCAAACCCGCCTTACAAGATTCAGAGAAAAGAACGAACAAGATCCTGGTAGCTCTTAATGCCGAAGAATATGCGCACCTGTTGTCGCTCATGGGCGAGAAAGGTTTCGACAGCCCAGCTATTTTCCTCCGCAGCTCCGGCTTGCGTTCCCAGCTGCCTCCTAAGGTCGTTCTGCACGCCGATAGGGTAGAAGTATACAAACTTCTGTCTTCATCCATAAAGGGACTCGACATTGCAATGGATAAAGACTTCCATCAACAGTCAATAAAGCTTGTTCGTGAGCACTTAGTGGAGATAGCAAAAGCACTTATTGATGTTGAGAATGCCAAGGGAGAGAAGCAATGATCTCTCGTAAATTTGCGAATGCGAGCGGATCTTCAAAGGTCCGCGTTGAATACGTATTTGGCAAAGGCCATGAACACAAGTGCGATCAAGTCGAGTTTGTGGGCGGCAACGTCTTCGGCTCAACGCCCGAGGATCTGATCGAAGAGCTAGACACCCCTTGCCACCTACGCAAAGCTACAACAGGCAAGGAAAGCGGCAAGTGCCACATGCACTACATGCTCAGTCTTGCGCCCGGCGAGACCTTAAATGTCCACCAATGGCGAAAAATCCTCTTAAAAACGATGACCGCTCTCGGTTACACCGAAGACCATAAATTTTTTGGTGAGCTGCATAAAAACACTGATCACCAGCACATGCACATCTGCGGAAATCGGATCAGTATGCGCGACTACATGCTGCTATCAGAAAGCAAAGACTACGAGATACTGATGAAAGTCTGTCGAGAAATCGAGCAAGAATACGGCCTACACGTTGTGCCGAGGCCACACGAAACGTTTGGTGTAAACCTTACACGAGAAGAAGTCGAAGCTTCCCAAAAGACTGGGCAAGTGGCCTGGAAGCACAAGCTCATAGCTCGCGTTGCATCAGCTCTTGAGCGCACTCAAGAACAGGGTGGCACCATGCTCGATTTCATCAAGCTACTGAACAAAGCAGAGATCGGCGTTGAGCTGACAACCAATAAATCAGGTCAACCTACAGGCATCACCTTTCAATTCGAAGCGAAGTCTATTTCTGGCCGACATCTCAAAAGATCACGCTTCACTTGGCAAAACATAATAAATAGAGAGTGTATACGTTATGAAGAATCAATGCTTCAAGAACTACAGAAAATTGTTAGAACAAGAGATGCAGAGCCAAAAGAAACACCTGGACCAAGATCAACAGGTCACCCAGGACTCTCTGTTACCCCCCTCTCAAAGCAAAAAGCAAAACAAAGAAGCGCATTTTCGATAGTCGTTCACACCGACCGACTCCGCAGAACAGCCATCAGCCGACTTCTGAAACCGAGCTACTCAAATGGCAACAAGCTGTTCTACGTCTTCAACAACAACGAAAAACTGAAGAAAAACGAAGTGCAGATGAAGATAATGACTGAAAACGCCATCCGAATGGCCGAGTCTGCTCTAAGACTCATCGAATCCATACTTTCAATTTTTCGTTGCAAAATGGAGATAGTCTATTCACTAACAGAATCTGAAGGAGTACTCTACACACTTGACGGCCAAGCCTCGAACCAAAAACAAAACCTAGAGTCCCATCCTCTAGCGCCTTGATCGCCATAAGCTCCACCAATTCTCAAACTCGTAGCCAAAACCTTCCAACAGCCGTCCAAGCTCTGTTGCAAGACGCTCATCAAATTCTAGCTTCTCATCAGTGTGCGTGAGAACTAGGTGAAGCGGCTCAACAACAGAATTGCCATAGATGTCCATTGACAGGGCTGGTTCTTCAACCCATACCTCGATCAAAGCCTTGCCTTTTGATCGCCCTCCTTCAGCCGACGCCTCCCTTTTTCTCACTAGACCGCCGGTAACGTTCCAGCGGATCAGGGAAACGACATATGCGCTGTGGTCGTAGTCAGCGAGCATCATTAGCTTATCGAGCGTCGAATCACCTGCAAGCGGCAAATCAGGTAGAAACTTCTCCAGCTCGACAGCATCAACAAAGAACTCTTCGAGCTTAGGATTACCAGAGAACTTGCGAAAATGGTCGAAGCTCTTCATACCATTAGCCAAAACGACAGGTTCAGCTGCCACCGCCCTAGTCAATAATAAAGTCGTTCGAAACACTCGATAAGCGAACTCAGTGCATCCGGAGGATGCTCTAACTGGCCAGATGCGCTTTGAGGCGCGCCGACGGCTTGAGCAACTCATATGCACTACGGCAATGACTTAGACCTGAGTTTGCTGTAGCCAAGAGGTACATTATATACAGAGCAAAGCATCCAATTGATCAAATCCATCAACGTCATACACATAGCCCACCGGCGATCGGCGGCCAACGATTCCCTGTGTCGTGACGGTGAGTTTCACTGCCTGCTGGAGCTGAGTGGCTAGCTGACTGCCCTTTGGGGCCTTTAACTCAGCGTGCTGCCAATCCAGCCCCCATGTCTCAGTAAAGGCCGCTTTGCTGTCGATTTTGAACGTCAGGTCGAACGCCTTGTTGGCCCCGTTCGTTAGCCCCAGCATATAGGGAAGCGCGTCGATCCTCATTGCACGCTCACCTGCAAAACAGTCGATGGTGAGCTTCAATCGCCCCTGGTGCGGGACGCCCAAAGTGTGGATCGCGGGCGTAGTTCCAGAGACAAATTTTCCTTTCACATTGGTACTAGGCTGCATCGCAACCTCTGGCTTCAATCGAAGCCAGCTACGGACTATAAGTCCACCACTTTTCGCCACATTCACTCGACATGTTTCTGCCCCCTTCCCGGCAAGAATGTCGCAGAAATCCGCTTTTGCAATTGCGGGTACCGATATAAGTGCGAGCAGTCCTATGTTAAAAACATTAGCCCTTTTCATGCACAATACAATCCCTTATCAAGACCTGGAGGAGTCAAGCATACTGGCCGCATATTTCATCGTATGGAAAATATTTAGAAGAAAAATATTCACAGGGGTCAGAACCAGACCAAATATCATTATGATGAGGCCTACAGATACTGGCAAAAGACACCAAAGGCCATAATAGGCAAATTGATTTGTGTGATCGTACGATGCGTTAGTTGATAAATTTTTCAGAGCATATCCTTCCAGTTGCCCCTTTCTCACCCGACCAACCACAATGATCTCATCCCCATCCTGGATGCTCACACCACCTTCATGCTTGAAAGCTACCGAAACATTTTCAATGCGGAAAATAAATTGGTCATTACTACTAATTCGGCCCGAGACATTGCCAGTAAAAGCGCCCGTCCTCACGCTACCGGAGGTATGCACGCTACTATGGATGCCCGAAGCCTTACCGACGATTCGGACCAGCCCTTTCTTGAGCTTTTCCATCTATATAATTTCCCCAAAAACCAAAGATGAAATCAAATAGCAGTTTCAAATATTACTTTTTTGCTGGAATCTATTAGCACCAACTTCTGCGGCGCTATCAAAACCCGCCTTTCTTTCACAAGACGCCCACCAACCTTGTCACGCTCTACGCTATCGACGTAGCCATACACTTCGATAACCAGTCGGCTTTTCTCGGCTTCGATTTTTCTTGCCAGTTCAGGATCTGCGACCTTCAGACGGACATTAGACCCTCCGATAAAACCGATTTTCAGCTCTGTGTTTGAGGTTCTGAAATAACACCGCTGCTGGTCAGTTCCTTTCAAATTCTGAGCCACGCGCTGCTCTTCTTTGCTGTACTCCAACTTATCGGAGAACAGACAGTGATCTACCTTGAATTCTTTTTCCTCAAAATTATATCTACTCAGCTCTAACGCAGCTTGATCACCAGGCACACTCAGAAACTTAACAAACCTGTTACCTTCGACCTTATCTGCCTCCACTTTTGTCACCGCTAAAATCTTCTCACTAAGGTCTCTTTTTTTAAAATCGTCTGAAGCATCTCCATATTGGCGGCCAAGCGCAAAGACTTCGGACGCTTCTGCCTCACCAAAAACAGACAACTTCAATAGCTCCGCAATATCCTGCCCGCTTTCATCCCACTTACGTAGATTGTTGTATAGCGCAAATGCTATAGCTGGGTTAAGAATGTCCAAATACGATCCCGGGGCACCTTCACCCGGATTCTCATACTTTGCGGATAATGTGGCATTTAAGTCATCGAAGGTTGGCTCATCATTTTTAGCACTTTTCTCTACGACCTTACTTACCGATGCAGGCTCAGTATTATTTTCATCTTTGCATCCAAGCATCACTCCCAAACCAGCAATAGTCGCTGCCGCTGCAACAACGTTTAATAGCTTTGCCATATTACTAGACATAAAACATCCCTTTAAATAAGCGAGCACATAGATGAGAGTGCACCACAGGTGTGAGGGGAGCTGAACGTTTCTTCATAGACCTAAGCGTGATTCATGACCATTGGAGAGGGGGACTAAGGCCCGCCGACAGCATCCAAGCAAGAGCATGGCACGCAAAATGGGTCGTAAATGCCGTGGTCGTAGATGCATCATACGTTGCAGATTTCGCGGATGGCAAGAATTTCAGCGGAATCGGATAAGCACGGCGACCTCGTCAAGCTCGGGATGTCCATCCGTGCGCGCAGGAAAGCCTTGGGGCTGTCTCAAGAAGCATTAGCTGATGCAGCAGAGGTGGACCGTGCGCATATGGGAAAAATCGAGCGTGGGGAGAGGAATGTGACGTTTTTGAACATCATCAGAATTGCCGGAGCCATCGGATGCAAGCCTTCAGACCTGTTGCAGGATGCCGGCCTATAACCCTAAGCAGGTCACCGATGGTGACCTCCGCCGTCTGCGCTTGAGTGCATGGAAATCTTCACCGTCCGACAAGCTGCTCTCCAGTTCCTGAGGCCAGCAGGGAGCATCACCGAAGGTCGTGGATCTGCTGGGTAACATTCCTCTTCATAGGTGCCTGCCAGAATTCGTCAGCAGGGTCGTCAGTATTGGTAGGCGGTTTCCCCAGGACCCGGCATTGCGCCGGAATCTCACCACTGGGTAGTGGTGGGCTAGACCATTCGCATGTATCCCTGCTTTCATTTGCTCAGAAATTTGCGATCCAGCCTCACTTTCACAAAATTTGCCATTATGCGGACTGGCAGTCCAATGAGCAGCAAATTGAAGATTGGCGCACCTGCGCCCCGCTAGTCAGAACCCGTCGCTCCGTGGCCCAGAATGCACGCAACAATACGCTCCTCCCAACGCCTGCGTAGATCAACGCCACTCAGCTTTTTGAGTAACACCTCTAGTGGAATCGGTTGACTCTTCAGACCGGGCTCAAGGTCGCGTAAGCGCACCATTGCAGCCCGACGCCCTTTCTTAGGTGGAAGCTCGGCGCTCCTTGGACGAAGCAGTTCAAGCCATAAATCAGCTAGTTGGCCCCAGTCAGGGCTAAGCTCGCTTGAGTTTGCCTCAAACAGCTCAAGTAACTGGTTGACCTGGTCGGCTTGATCCGCAGAACTGACCCACTCCTTGTCGCGCACCCATAGCTGCACAGCCCAATGGAACTGAACCAGTGCACGCTGCTTACGCTTTGGTAAAAGTAGCTTTTCGACGTCTCCGAGACCGGTTAGAAACTTCTGCAACTCGCCCATCGCTGACCGACTTGGATCGAGGTTCTGCACTTCCTCCGTAAGTCTGGTACGTAGCTGATTGGCGATTGCCCGCAGCTCGATAATTGGCTGCTCGTTTAGTCCTGGTATCAGAACCCAGCGTGGGGCACGGGCCCTCTCCCCTCGAAGACAAATGAATACCCATGGCTTAAGTGCCCGAACAACAGTGACCCGTGACAACACCTTGCTTGTCTCAGCTCGGTACTGCTCGTAGGTCGCAGCTTCGACGAGTGCATTTTCGCCGGATACCAGCGCCCTGATCGGGGCAAACGCATCCTCGATGCCGTCCCAGTACATGGACTCACGAGCCTTCATTTCCGCTTCCAGTTCCTCCCGGGTGACAATTCGTACCTTCAGCGGAGTGCGAAGATCCTCCGGGAGTAGAAGATTACCTCCAATTAAACTGTCCACCTCATCGACTCTGCGAAGAAACGTCTCGTCAGACCGGAGAGCGAATTCCACGCTGTCTTTCGGCCACCAAGATTCTATTTCTGTGTGACGCGTGTCCATTCTATCGATGCGACCTACACGCTGTTCAGCAATCCGGACTACGCTGGGCATGTCCAGATGGACAAGGGTCGATGCCCGTTGAAGGTTTACTCCTTCTGATAGAGCATCGCTGCACAAAACAATCAATCGACCTACCGACACCCCCTCCGGACTCAGAAGTGCCTGGATGTGTTCGTGGCTCCGCCGGCTTCCCCCAACGCCCAGAACGACCTGAAACGCTTTTTTAGGAGCAGGTCGAATAGCTATGAGATGCTCAAGGTACCGTAGGGTCAGAGGGTAGTGGTCGAAAGCCAGGATTTGCTGATGACGATCAAGTAGTCCCAGCAGCAGGTCAACTTTGCGCTCCTCTCGCTTCCCGCTCATTTTTTCAAGACGGATTAGAATTTCCTGGTAGACCGCGCATTCCGCCTCACAGGCGCGCCGATGCTCCTCGTTGTCTGTCAGCCAGGAAGGAAGCGAAATTCCTAAATGGTTTTCTGGAACCTTGCCACCAAGCCTAGTGATCCGCTCCAACATGTTTCCAGTTTCATCATCCCTGCCCTTGATACCTTCAGTGTTCAAGCCCATTCTTCTGCAAGCGTTACGCGTTCCTTCGATATGCCTGAAGAGGGCTAGCCGTGACGACCTCAAACTCGACATTACTTGGAACAGCGCAGATGAGGACGCCGCGTCCAGCCGAAAATCCAGGTATGACTCGGGCGTGATCCCGCTCTCCCTCAGATTTTCAGAAAGTATCAGCGGCTTCTGAAAATGGGTAACCCCCTTGAGCTGAAGCGCTAGCTGCCGAATTTCCTTCGCCAGCTTTCTGTCTGATCGAGATTCGTCCAGCGGGTAACTCGTGGAAAGCTGCTTTGGGTATCGGCATACGCGCCCACCAGGCAAGCGATAGGCTTCGGGGTCTAGGTCAACCATTGCGTTCAGCTGACTTTTTGTACGGCGCATTGTGAAGCTGCCGATCCCTATCCGCAGCGCTTCCAGATCATGTACATGAAAGTCGCCGACCCCAGCGCCACGCTTGTTCAAGCGTTCGAAGACCGCCAGCACTTCGTCATCGAAGTTATCCGCACCCAGGATATCGATCAGCCGCAGCAGATCTGCGCGCGTACGATTAATCGGAGTCGCGGTGAACAACGCCACTTGGTCCGCAAGGTGATGCTTGAGAAACCGTGTGCGCTTCGACATTTGGTTGAGGAAATTATGAGCCTCATCAACAGCCAGTGTCTGCGCCGACGACAAACGCATACCTAGGATTGAGTTATCACGCTCACTCAGCCTGCTCAGAAGGCCATGAGAGGCAATAGCAATGTTGAAGCTGCACTTGGTTGTTTCCCGATCCCAATTCGCCTTAACTAAGGGTGGGCAAATTAACAACATTCCGCCCTTCCGAGCCCTCGCGGAAGACCAGTTCCGGTCATTGATTGCTCGGAGCAGATGCGCCCCCAATCTGGTCTTGCCTGAGCCAGTAGCATCAGCAACCAGGACGGCGCCGACCGTATCCAACAAGTACAGCGCTTGGCCTATTCCCTGCCGCTGCGAGGGCCAAAGCTCATGAGGGTCCAGCTCCATCAACGATTGGAGGTAGTGACTGGCCCATTCGCTTTCCAGCAGCTCTGCACAGGCACGACTAAGCGCCTCCTGCCAGGTTACGAATTTCAGAAGCTGCTGCAAAAGCGCAATGAATTCATCCTCTGCATCTTTGCCTTGGCTCCAAAAGCATTCAGCCACGCTCCTCGCTTCCTCGAACCGCGCCTTGTCACCGGAAGTGAATCGGACATTCGCTTCATGCTGGTTATGCAACCCCGGGGCGGTGAAGTTGCTTGACCCCAGGGTTACTGCTCCAGCCGCCGAATACACTTTCGCATGAAGTCTTCGAATCCCCGTCGAATAACGCACTCGAACACAGCCTGCTCGGATCAACTCGATACACCGCAAAACTTGCCCGCAAAGAATCAGCGAAATTCCATGTTCAAGCCAATAACTTCTCACCTCTGCGGAAAAATCATTGTTTTTGAGGGTGAACCGAGGGTTGCGGACAACAAAGGGCTCGGACCCCAAGATAATACGCAGCGCGGTCGGCTGCTCTCCCCGGGCAGTCACCAATTGGACCAACTGCTCCAGCCCACTGTAGCCGGTTACCACCAGCGAATCCCACCTGTTGCAGATGTCGCTGAAAAGGACCGAATGAACGTCTTTACCTGCTTCGTTCAAGGGCATCCGCGACTGCGACGGCAGATTTCCGTCGAACGAACTCGACTCATCTTCGAATAAGGAACGCTGCTTCATTGGCCACGGCACCTATGGATAGGGTTTCACGTAGCCTAGGTGATCATGGGCAATAGGCGGATTGGCACCTGTGAGGTAGATAAGGGCGTCCGGCGAGAAGAAAATCCACCGGGCTTATGTCTGGGCCTACAGCACGACGCCATTTCGGCGCTCAACGCGGTGGTTTACGACTTCAGCCCAAGCCGTGCTGGCGAACATGCGCGCAACTTCCTAGGCGACTGGAACGCAAGCTGGTCTGCGACGACTTCGCTGGCTACAAAACCGGTTTCAAACAAGGCATCACTCAAATAGGCTGCATGGCCGAACTAGGTCGAAAACCAGGTACGGCCATAGGCACTCGGGTGCTCGAACTGGTTATTTGCTGGATCGCTTCGCAGCGGTAAGCGGGCTGCGGCCATCATGAGTTTGATCCAGTCGGCACGCATGAATGGGCATGATCCGTATGCCTATCTCAAGGATGTGCTGACGCGGTTGCCAACCCAACGGGCCAGTGAGATCGGGCAGTTGCTGCCGCATCAGCGGGTGTCTGCCTGACTTACGCAAAGTGAGTTGGGCGGACGCTTACATCTGATGCTTTTGAACAACAGGACATCCGTTTTCACACCCATTTACACCCATTTCGGAAGGTGTGTTCGCCGGAAGGTTACCGCATAGCAGCCTCCAGGCCCATTCAAACGCTACTCAATGCTGGAGGCTCTGGCTCCCTTCGGCCGCGCCGGTTCAATTGAACGTCATCATGCAGACTGATGAGTACATTTGTACTCCAGCTCGGGAATGGTTCTCTGACCACAGAGAACGATCGATGTGGAGCGTGACGCCCATGTCTTCGACTCCGTGCCCTCAGGGGAACCACGCCAGATCCCTTTCTGCCGAAATCCAGGCCCCCATGATCAAAAACTAACCAATCGGTACGTTGCACTCAGCACTGCACACAAATAGAATCCACTCACATTCCTTTGATGCTGCATGGTTTCATCGTGAGCTACTGCCTGAACCCCATCCCCCAAGCTGCTAATGTAGAGCTAACAGGTGACGCAAACCTGGGCTTAAACGTGCTTAGAAATGAGATCTACTGCAAAGGGGCATTGCGCCCTTTAAAACCAACTCCTTTCAAGCTTATGCACTTACTTGCGATGAACGCCGAATGCATAGTCAGTAGGACAAAAATCTTAAAGGACGTTTGGGGATACGACTTTGATCCAGGCACTAAAATTATTGAAGTTCAGATCAATTATCTCCGAAAAATTCTCGGATCAATTACATCAGACTATGAAATAAAAACGTACTGGGGGAAGGGCATCAGCCTTCGCAAAATTCAAAGCGGGTAGCAGCCATTTCCAGACTTGCTACCCCTTCACAATAAGTGATGTTAAGTGCGCCAGCCTAACGAATGTAACTTCCGCCATTTACATCAAGCGTGGCGCCATTCAGAGAGGCTTGGGATGGGCGCAGCGTAAAGGCCACCAGCTCCGCAATCTCAGCTGGGCTGGCCATCCGGCCAACGGGAATATCGGAAACTGCCGCAGCCTCCCCATGCTGGGCTATGAACTGCTCAGCCATGTCCGTGCGCACCCACCCTGGAGCAATCGCCACCGCCACGACACCATCGCCGGCAACGCTGCGAGCAAGAGATTTGGTCAGGTTGATTAACGCTGCCTTGCTTGAACCATATGGAAGTGCGTCAGCGGCATAACCGCGCTGGGCCGCCCGGCTAGCCATATTGATAATACGCCCCCCACCATTGGCACGGTAATGCGCAACAGCTTCACGGCACAGATCCGCAGCAGCGAAGAAATTGACCTGAAACTCACGCCGCCAAGCTTCGCGCCACTTCGAAGACGGTGCATCGAGAGGTATCTCAGTGCGGATACCCGCATTGTTGACCAACCCGTGAATTCTGCCACCACACACATCCAGAGCTGCTTGCCAGAGCCGTTCAGGACCGGATTCATCGCTTAGATCCCCCTGAACAACCCAGCCATTGCCACCGATTCGGCTCAAGAGATCCAGTGCACCTTTTTCATCACGACTGTAGTGAATTACAGGCCGGGCACCTTCAGCTGCCAGTCGCTCAACAATGGCAGCACCGATGCCACCAGAGGCCCCGGTTACTAGCACAGTCTGCCCACCCAAGGGTCGTATCGCGTCACTCATGAGTGCTCACCTTCCTTTGTCGAGGTTGATAGAAAGCCGCTAGGTCGTGAACGAACCAGCGGCTTTCGATAAAATTATTTGGCGGCGTTTGCCTCTGTAGAGGCCTTATCGACCAACTGTTGGATCTCGCCCGTATCACGACGCTGACGCAGGTAAATGTTGAGCACCTCTAGGTCAGCGGGAGAAATGTCACGGCGCACGCCGAAGGAAACGCCTTGTTTGGCCAAGGCTGGTTTTGGGAGGATCTCCCGTGTCCAGTCTGGGTTGGCGAGTGCGAAGAGATGGTTGGTATCGCTTGCATCAACCAGGACATCTGCACGCTTGGACATGACGGCCAGGCGAGCTTCATCCATCCCCGGCAAACGCATGATTTTGCCGTTGCGGATTACCGACGTAATTGCCTTGTCCTGTGCGGTTCCCGACATCACCGCGAATGTGATCTCTGGCTTGTCCAACGTAGCGATGTCGTCCTTTACATCCGCCAGCTTGGGGTTCGCCTTGTTCACCAGCAACGACACCTGATAGTCAGTTGCAGGCACCGTGAAGGCGACCGCCAGAGCGCGCTCCGGCGTCTGGTTCAGCGCCATGGCCAGGTCCCATTTGCTGCTTTGAAGCCCAGCCACAAGGTTATCCCAGTTCGTATCAACGAATGTGACCTTGACCTTGAGCACTTTCTCGCCGAAGTCGCGGCACAGGTCCACAAAATATCCGCTGTAGTCACCGCTCTTGGCGTCACGCATGACGTAAGGCGCCGCCACCGCTGCGCCGCAACGTAGTACACCGGCTTTCTGAACGTCCTGCCAGAGGGAGGTCTCGGCAGCTTGGGCTGATTGAGCGATTAGCGCGCTGCACATGCTGACAGCGACAAAGATTGCCTTCAGGGGAGCGGACACGGAACGGGACATTTTGAACCTCACTGAAAATCATTGTTTTTTTGGCAGGAAGGTACGACACGTTTTTGCATGCGATTTTGTGTGCATGACTGCACTCAAAATAAAAATTATGCTAGAAGCTGTCAAGAGCCTAAGGCATCCGTTCAACGATCCTCTTGAAGCTGCTGACGAGGGGCCGAAAATTGCTCATAGATGCAATGCATAGGGCAGAAATTCGATACCTATACGTAAGAAAATATGGATTTAACTCACCAATTGATCGGGTACATGCTGTAGAGATCGGTAGAGCGCTGGCTGACATCAGGCCAGTTAGAGGGAGATTGATATGAGTTTGAAAGACGAGCTGGCAGTGCTGATTCGCCAGGAAGAAACCCTTCAATTTCCAAGCTTCGACGAAGAGCGTGCGTGGGAGCTTGGCACCTTTCTATACCAACAGGCGGCAGCTCAGTCGTGGCCGCTGGTAATCGACATACGTCGCTTTGACCGCCCACTCTTTTTCGCTGCCCGCACAGGGATGACGGCGGACAACCAGGATTGGGTCAGACGAAAGAGCAACACCGTGCAGCGTTTTCTGCGCAGCTCCTATCGACTTCGCTATCAACTGGCACTCGATAACCAAGACATCACTCAGCGTTATTTCTTGTCTCCAGCTGATTACGCCAGCGTGGGGGGAGGATTCCCAATCATTGTGCGAGGCACCGGAGTAATCGGCTCTGTCACCGTTTCCGGCCTACCAGATCGACAGGATCACCAGATCATCGTTGAGGCGCTATGCGAGCTGCTTGGCCATGATCCTGCTGAGCTTTCGCTGAGCACCGAATCGCCCTTCTAAGGGCAGCGCGACTGAAAAGACCCAGTGCTGAGGCATTGCTCAGTACTGGGCTCTCGCGACTTCCGGATTAGAACGTTCCAAAAACAATTACTGAGTCTAACCATGTCCAACACATCACTTGCACCCGGCTTGAAGCAGCGTCACGTCACCATGCTGTCCATAGCCGGAGTGATCGGTGCCGGCCTTTTTGTTTTCTCCGGCCATGCAATCGCCAAAGCGGGCCCTGCTGCACTCCTGGCTTACATTTTCACGGGGGCATTAGTCGTATTGGTGATGCGGATGCTGGGTGAAATGGCGGTTGCCTCCCCAGATACAGGATCTTTTTCCACCTACGCTGACCGCGCAATCGGACCTTGGGCCGGATTCAGCATCGGCTGGCTGTACTGGTGGTTCTGGGTGCTGGCAATTCCACTGGAAGCAATCGCAGCGGCGAACATCATCAACGCTTGGTTACCCGCATTGGACACCTGGGTGATTGCCTCCGCGCTCATCCTGGTCCTGACTTGCTCCAACTTCTTCAGTGTCGCTCGTTACGGCGAGTTCGAGTTCTGGTTCGGACTGTTGAAAATCATCGCCATCATTGGCTTCATTGCCCTGTGCTGCGCGGCGCTCATGGGGCTGTTGCCGGAACGCGAAGTCAGCGGTATGGGGCAACTGATGGCGCTGCATGGTGGGTTCGCGCCTAATGGCCTGGCCGCAATCGTCGGGGCGATGCTGACTACCATGTTTAGCTTCATCGGCGCCGAGGTGGTTACCATCGCCGCCGCCGAGTCGAAGAATCCAGCTCGACAGATCACTCGCGCAACCAATTCAGTAGTGTGGCGGATCTGCGTCTTCTACCTTCTCTCCATCGTGATGATCCTGTCCATTGTCCCTTGGAACGACCCTCGCCTGCCGGAAGTGGGATCCTTCCAACGTGCGCTGGAAATCATGCGTATTCCTAATGCCAAGCTGATCATCGACGTCGTGGTTCTGCTGGCCGTTGCCAGCTGCATGAACTCCCAAGTGTACACCGGGTCGCGGATGCTCTACTCGCTGGCACAGCGCGGCGATGCCCCACGCTTCCTGAAGCGCGTGAACCAGTCGAAGGTGCCGTTTGCTGCCGTGGCCAGTACCACTGTTCTCGGCGTGGTGGCGACCTTTATCAACTACTTCGCACCTGAGAACGTGTTCAAGTTCCTGCTTTCGACTTCGGGTGCAGTGGCATTGCTGGTCTATCTCGTGATTGCTGTTTCCCAATTGTGCCTGCGTAAAAAGATGCTGAGTGCCGGCAAGACTCTGGACTTCCGCATGTGGCTGTTCCCATGGTTGACCTGGTTGGTGATCGTGTTCATCAGCGGCGCGTTGATCAGCATGTTCTTCATTCCTGCGTATCGCCCTGAGATTACCGCGACCGGGCTATTGGCAATCGTGATCATCTGCCTGGGCCTGATGAACTCACGCAAGACTTCCCACCAATCCACTCAGCACTCGAAGGTACGGGCCCCACTGCCTGAATGACCTTCAAAAATCCTGATGCTGCATCTGTACCCGCAACAATTACCGGAGAGTCAAACGTGGTTGAGTATGTAGTTTCCCTCGATAAGCTCGGCGTTCACGATGTGGAGCATGTGGGGGGCAAGAACGCATCCCTGGGCGAGATGATCAGCAACCTTGCCGGTGCTGGCGTGTCGGTGCCGGGTGGCTTTGCCACTACGGCTCAGGCGTACCGTGATTTCCTTGAACAAAGTGGCCTGAACGAGGAGATTCACGCCGCCCTCGATGCCCTGGACGTGGACGACGTCAACGCCCTGGCCAAGACCGGCGCGCAGATCCGTCAGTGGGTCATGGAGGCCGAATTCCCGGTCCGCCTGGACGCGGAAATCCGTACCGCCTTCGCCGAAATGTCCAAGGGCAACCCGAATATGGCCGTGGCAGTGCGCTCCTCGGCCACCGCCGAAGACCTGCCGGACGCCTCGTTCGCCGGCCAGCAGGAAACCTTCCTCAACATCCGCGGCGTCGACAACGTGATCCGCGCGGCCAAGGAAGTGTTCGCCTCGCTGTTCAACGACCGTGCCATCGCTTACCGCGTGCACCAGGGCTTCGACCACAAGCTGGTGGCCCTGTCCGCTGGCGTGCAGCGCATGGTCCGTTCGGAAACCGGCACCGCCGGCGTGATGTTCACCCTCGATACCGAGTCGGGCTTCCGCGACGTGGTGTTCATCACCGGCGCCTACGGCCTGGGTGAAACCGTGGTGCAGGGGGCGGTCAACCCTGACGAATTCTACGTACACAAACAAACCCTGGCGGCTGGCCGCCCGGCCATCCTGCGCCGCAACCTGGGCAGCAAGGCGATCAAGATGGTCTACGGCGACGAGGCTAAGGCCGGTCGTTCGGTCAAGACCGTCGAAGTCGACCGCGCCGAGCGCGCGCGCTTCTGCCTCAGCGATGCCGAGGTCAGCGAGCTGGCCAAGCAGGCGATGATCATCGAGCGGCACTACCAGCGCCCGATGGACATCGAATGGGCCAAGGACGGTGACGACGGCAAGCTGTACATCGTCCAGGCCCGCCCTGAGACCGTGAAGAGCCGTTCCAGCGCCAATGTCATGGAACGCTACCTGCTCAAAGAGAAGGGTACCGTGCTGGTCGAGGGCCGTGCGATCGGCCAGCGCATCGGCGCCGGCAAGGTCCGCGTGATCAAAGATGTGTCCGAAATGGACAAGGTGCAGCCGGGCGACGTACTGGTCTCCGACATGACCGACCCGGACTGGGAACCGGTGATGAAGCGCGCCAGCGCCATCGTCACCAACCGCGGCGGGCGTACTTGCCACGCGGCGATCATCGCCCGTGAGCTGGGCATCCCGGCGGTCGTGGGTTGCGGCAACGCCACCCAGGTGCTGAAGGATGGCCAGGGCGTGACCGTGTCCTGCGCCGAAGGCGACACCGGTTTCATCTTCGAAGGCGAGCTGGGCTTCGACGTCAAGCAGAACTCGGTCGATGCCATGCCGGAGCTGCCGTTCAAGATCATGATGAACGTCGGCAACCCCGACCGCGCCTTCGACTTCGCCCAGCTGCCCAACGCCGGTGTCGGCCTGGCACGTCTGGAATTCATCATCAACCGCATGATCGGCGTGCACCCCAAGGCGCTGCTGAACTATGCCGGCCTGCCAGCCGAGCTGAAGGAAAGCGTCGACAAGCGCATCGCCGGCTACAACGACCCGGTCGGGTTCTACGTCGAGAAGCTGGTCGAGGGCATCAGCACCCTGGCGGCAGCCGTCTACCCGAAAAAGGTCATCGTGCGCCTGTCGGACTTCAAGTCCAACGAATACGCCAACCTGATCGGCGGCAAGCTGTACGAGCCGGAAGAAGAAAACCCGATGCTGGGCTTCCGTGGCGCCTCGCGCTACATCAGCGAGTCGTTCCGTGACTGCTTCGAGCTGGAATGCCGCGCGCTCAAGCGTGTGCGCAACGAGATGGGCCTGACCAACGTCGAGATCATGGTGCCGTTCGTGCGCACCCTGGGCGAAGCCAGCCAGGTCATCGACCTGCTCGCCGAAAACGGTCTGGCCCGTGGCGACAACGGCCTGCGCGTGATCATGATGTGCGAGCTGCCATCCAACGCCATCCTCGCCGAAGAGTTCCTCGAATACTTCGACGGCTTCTCGATCGGTTCCAACGACCTGACCCAGCTGACCTTGGGCCTGGACCGCGACTCCGGGATCATCGCCCACCTGTTCGACGAGCGTAACCCGGCGGTCAAGAAGCTGCTGGCCAATGCCATCGCTGCCTGCAACAAGGCCGGCAAGTACATCGGCATCTGTGGCCAAGGCCCGTCGGACCACCCGGACCTGGCCAATTGGCTGATGGAGCAAGGCATCGAAAGCGTGTCGCTGAACCCGGACTCAGTAATCGAGACCTGGCTGTTCCTAGCAATTGAAGCGAATGTTGACCGTCTGCCTATCCAATCCGATATTCCTCTGCCAGCCTAACCATCACCAACCCCGCCCCTACCGAGATTTCGGTCAGGTAGGAGCGGGGAAGTTTTACTGCTTCTTTAATTCATCTGGAGTGACCGTTGGTTCCGCTGGGACCAGCGGTGGATTTTGAGGGGGCGGCCCACCAGCCTCCTTCACTCTAGTACGGTCAGCAGCCGCCTGATCTTTGGTAGCTTTAGCATTTTCTTCGGCGGCCTCATTCATCTTCTCCCTCGCTTCGGCCATCTTTTCCTTAGCCTGCTCCCGATGCTCCTGAGCCTGCTGGGCCTTGTCACATCCGGCTAATCCCAACACAGTTAATACTGCTAAGACACATGCATACCGTTTAGACATAACCTTACTCCAAGAGTGACTTCGATAATTCAGTGACCGCCGCTACGACCCATGGGTTCATGCCGGCACGGATGCCGGCTAGTTCAACGCCCACAAAAAAGCCGCCAGCAAAGGCGGCTTGAGCGTGATCACTGACCACGCCCTTCAATTTGCAACCTCAGCCCAGAATCGAACCAAGCACCTCATCGAGGATGGCAACACCGGCCGCAATTTCATCCGCGCTGACAATGCATGGTGGCACCACGTGAATGCGGTTCTCCACCACGAACGGCAGCAGACCCTGCTCCAACAATTTGGCCTTGATTGCCTGCATCTTGTCGGCGGCCAGTGGGGCACGGCTTTGTTGGTCGCTGACAAGTTCAAGTGCCCAGAATACGCCGGCACCGCGGACTTCGCCGATCAAGGGGTGACGCTGCTGCAACTCGCGCAGGCGCGGGCCCAATACGTTGGTGCCGATGTCCAAGGCGTTCTCGACCACCTGTTCCTCGCGCATGGCGTCAATGGACGCAACGATCGAGGCCATGGCCAGCGGGTGGCCGGAGTACGTCAGGCCGCCTGGGAAGAAGTGGGTATCGAAGTAGCTGGAGATCTGCTCCGAGATCACGACACCGCCCACAGGGACGTAGCCCGAGTTGACGCCCTTGGCGAAGGTGATCAGATCAGGCACTACACCATAGTGCTCCAGGGCGAACCACTTGCCGGTCCTGCCGAAGCCCGACATCACCTCGTCAAGGATCAGCATGATGCCGAACTCGGTCGCCAGCGCTCGAACACCCTGCATGTATTCGGCAGACGGCATCAAGATACCGGCAGTGCCAGGCAGGCTTTCCAGCAGAATCGCTGCAATCGAATTCGAACCTTCTGCCTCGATCACACGACGCAAGTGACGCAGTGCACGCGCGGTCTCTTCGGCCTCGGTCTGCGCGCTGAACTCGCTGCGATACAGGTAAGGGGTGAAGAAGTGAACATGGCCACGGGCATATTCATTCGGCACGCGGCGAGGGTCACCAGTAGCGACGATCGCCGACCCGGTATTGCCATGGTAGGAGCGGTAGGCGGACAACACCTTGTCGCGCCCGGTGAAGAGCCGGGCCATGCGCATGGCGTTTTCATTGGCGTCGGCGCCGCCGTTGGTGAAGAACACCTTTTTGAAGCCCTTCGGCGCTTGCTCGATAATGCGCTTAGCCGCTTCCCCCCGGGCAAGGTTGGCGGTCGCAGGGGCCACCGTCATCAACGTGGAGGCCTGTTCCTGGACCGCTTTGATGACTGCGGGGTGCTGATGACCCAGGTTGGTGTTTACCAGCTGGCTGGAGAAGTCCAGGTAGCGCTTGCCGTCGTGGTCCCATACCGTGCACCCCTCCCCGCCTGCGATCACCAGGGGGTTGAGTAAACCTTGCGTCGACCACGAGTGGAACACATATTCGCGATCCAGCCCTTTAACGTATTCGTTGGTGATTGCCATGATGCACAGCGACCTCTAATTGATCAGCCTGCCAAAGAAAAGCCGCCAGCGTGGTGGCGGCGAGGTCTCCAGCCAAGGCTTTTGACAAAGGGTGAGAAGGTTGGCCCGACAGGTCATTAGGCCCCTCTCTGGTGATTGCTAAAGGTTGAGCGACAGCGCCATCGGCGTATCTCCGTCAGAACGGCCGACAGCGCCGCCACCCGAACTCATGCGTCCTCAGCTGTTGCTGGGGAACGCGAATTGCGCCGCTTCGTGGCTGGTGCGCTTCGGCCAGCGCTGGGTGATGGCCTTCTTGCGGGTATAGAAACGCACGCCGTCCGGGCCGTAAGCGTGCAGGTCGCCGAACAGCGAGCGCTTCCAGCCACCGAAGCTGTGGTAGCTCACCGGTACCGGCAGCGGTACGTTGACGCCAACCATGCCCACTTCGATCTCGTCGCAGAACAGACGTGCCGATTCGCCGTCACGGGTGAAGATGCAGGTGCCGTTGCCGTACTCGTGGTCGTTGATCAGCTTGATCGCGTCTTCAAGGCTGTTCACGCGAACAACGCACAGTACTGGGCCGAAGATTTCTTCTTTGTAGATGCGCATCTCCGGGGTGACGCGGTCGAACAAGGTACCGCCAACGAAATAGCCGTCCTCGTTACCAGCCACCTTGAAGCCTCGACCGTCTACGACAACTTTGGCACCAGCAGCTACGCCATCGTCGATGTAACCCACGACTTTGTCGCGCGCAGCAGCGGTGACCAGCGGGCCCATGTCAAGGCCGCAGGTGGTGCCGGCACCAATTTTCAGTGCGTTGATCTGAGGCTCCAGCTTGGCGATCAGCGCATCAGCTACCTGGTCACCTACACACACGGCCACGGAGATCGCCATGCAGCGCTCGCCGCACGAACCGTAGGCGGCGCCCATCAGCGCGCTGACGGCGTTGTCCAACTCAGCGTCCGGCATCAGCACCGCGTGGTTCTTGGCGCCGCCCAGGGCTTGCACGCGCTTCCCGCGCTTGGTGCCTTCGGCGTAGATGTACTCGGCGATCGGGGTCGAACCGACAAAGCTCAGGGCCTTCACTTCAGGCGCCTCAATCAGTGCGTCCACCGCTTCCTTGTCACCGTGCACCACGTTCAGCACGCCATTTGGCAGGCCGGCTTCGTGCAGCAGTTCAGCGATCAGCAGAGTCGAGCTTGGGTCACGCTCGGACGGCTTGAGGATGAAGCAGTTACCGCAGGCAATAGCCAGTGGGTACATCCACAGTGGCACCATGGCTGGGAAGTTGAACGGAGTGATGCCGGCTACAACGCCGATTGGCTGCAAGTCGCTCCAGGCGTCGATGTTTGGGCCGACGTTGCGGCTGTACTCGCCCTTTAGGATCTCGGGAGCAGCACTGGCGAATTCGACGTTCTCGATACCGCGCTTGAGTTCACCAATGGCATCTTCAATGGTCTTGCCGTGCTCTTCGCTGATCAATTGGGCAATACGCTGCTCGTTCGCCTCCAGCAGCTGCTTGAAGCGGAACATCACCTGGGCGCGCTTGGCCGGCGGAGTGTTGCGCCAGGCCGGGAAGGCGGCTTGGGCCGAGTCGATGGCCTTTTGCACGGTGGCGCGGCTCGCCAGGCCCAACTTGTGGATAGCCTGGCCAGTGGCCGGGTTGAAAACGTCAGTGGTGCGAGCATCGTCAGCGACGTGTTCACCGTGAATCAGGTGCTTGATAGTAGCCATCTTCTTTCCTCAAGCTTGGTGCCAAGCTGTTTGTTTGTTGTATGGGTGCAAGCGCGGGTGCGCAGACTGATCAGTTGATGCCTTGGAGGGCTTCCCCCACAGCATCGAACAGACGATCCAGTTCCTGGGGTTTGGTATTGAACGTTGGTCCGAACTGAAGGGTGTCGCCGCCAAAACGGACATAGAACCCAGCTCGCCAGAGCGCCATGCCTGCTTCGAATGGGCGGATAGCGGCATCGCCATCGCGAGGGGCGATCTGAAGCGCACCAGCCAATCCGCAATTTCGGATATCGATGATGTGCTTTGCCCCACGCAGACCATGAATGGCCATCTCGAAATACGGTGCCAGGTCCGCGGACTGTTGAACCAGGTTGTCTTTCTCAAGCAGCTCCAGCGTCGCCAAACCGGCAGCGCAGGCCACAGGGTGTGCCGAATAGGTGTACCCGTGAAGAAACTCGACGGCATACTCCGGAGACGCCTGGTACATGAAGGTGTCGTAGATTTCGCTTGAGGCGATCACCGCGCCCATGGGAATGGCGCCATTGGTGATCTGCTTTGCCACATTCATGAGGTCCGGTGTGACACCGAAGTACTCTGCGCCGGTCATGGTGCCCATGCGACCGAAAGCGGTGATGACCTCATCGAAAATCAGCAGGATGTTGTGCTGATCGCAGATCTGGCGAAGGCGCTGCAAGTAACCTTGCGGTGGGACGATCACCCCTGCCGACCCCGACATCGGCTCGACGATAACCGCGGCAATGTTCGAGGCGTCATGCAGTTCGATCAACTTCAACAGCTCATCGGCGAGCGCGACTCCACCGGTCTCAGCAGCGCCTTTGGTAAACGCAAGATCCGGTTGCAAGGTGTGCGGCAGATGGTCGACATCCATCAACTGGCCAAACATCTTACGGTTGCCACCGATACCACCCAGGGAAGTGCCAGCCACGTTGACTCCGTGGTAGCCACGAGCGCGACCGATCAGCTTGGTTTTCTGCGGCTGACCTTTCAGGCGCCAGTAAGCTCGGGCCATCTTGATGGAAGTGTCGGCACTCTCGGACCCCGATCCTGTGAAAAAGACATGATTGAGGTTGCCCGGCGCAAGGCTGGCGATTTTCTCGGAGAGCTGGAACGAGAGGGGATGCCCGTACTGAAATGCCGGTGAGTAGTCCAGGGTCACCAGCTGTTTCGCGACAGCGTCGGCGATTTCCTGCCTGGAGTGCCCAGCGCCGCAGGTCCAAAGCCCAGAGAGACTATCGAACACCTCACGGCCATGCTCATCGATCAGCCAGTTACCTTTCGCACCAACGATGAAACGCGGGTCTTTTTTGAAGTTCCGGTTCGACGAAAAAGGCATCCAGTGCGATTCGAGCTGGAGACCACTGGCCAGAGATAACGGTGCTTGCAAGGCCTGATTCATGACAGTGGTCCTGAACGTGGATGATGGGCGTAGCTTGTGCCGGAACCTCACATACGTTAAATCTATATTTTCTTGCGCTCAGTTATCGGATTGCTCACGCATGACAAAAAAAATACCGCTACAGCAGATCAGTGATTTTGATTTAAGGCTTTTGCGAGTCTTCAAGACCGTCGCCGAGTGCGGCAGCTTCTCCGGCGCTGAGAGCGCCCTGGGCATTACTCGCTCGGCTATCAGCCTGCACATGGGAGACCTTGAAAAACGGCTGGGAATGCGGCTCTGTCAGCGCGGCCGAGCCGGCTTCGCACTGACGGACCAAGGGCGCGAAGTGTTGCGCGCGAGTGAAACGGTCCTGGTTGCCATCGAAGGCTTCCGCAGCGAAGTCAACCAGATGCACCAGCATCTGCGGGGCGACCTCAATCTGGGGATCGTGAATAACTTGGTGACGCAACCCAAGATGCGCATCACCCACGCGCTCAAGGCGGTTCGCGCTGAAGGCAGCGGGGTGCGGATCAATCTAAGCATGAGCCCCCCTGGAGAAATCGAGCGTGGCCTGCTGGATGGGCACCTGCACGCGGGGGCCGTGCCGCTGATCTCTCCTCTGTCAGGATTGGACTACAGCCTCCTCTACGAGGAACGATCCAACTTGTATTGCAGCCATGAGCATCCATTGTTCATCAAGGCCTCCAGCGTTAGCGACGAGGATCTGATGTTGGCCGATGCAGTCGTTCCAACCTACAGGATGACAGCCGAGGCAATCGGCTTGCACCAGTTGCTGAACTTTGCCGCTTCAGCCACTGACCGCGAAGGCATAGCCTTTCTGATACTGACGGGTAGCTATATCGGATTTCTCCCTGACCATTACGCCGCTTCGTGGGTGGAGAAAGGTCTGATGGCGCCCCTGGATCCCAGCAGGCTGTACTTCGACTCCAAGCTGGCCATTGCCACGCGCAAAGGACGCAGACAAAACCTCATCCTTGAGCGTTTTCTGGACACCCTACACCTCAGCAATATCTCCGCCTGACCCCTCAAAATTCTCCCCTCTGAAGACACCCCTGCTCACAAAAACAACGTGAGTGGGGGCGCTTTTGCTCCAAAAAATTATTTCCAGCGTGTTGACACACTCCGCATAACCGCAATAGCCTGAATGCACTGCTGCACACAATGCGGCACTCAACATAAAACAACGATTTGCCCGCTTACTCTTCTGCCTACAAGAACAAATCACCGGAGAGATTCAACATGGCACGGTCCTTTTCCAGCAAAGTCGGTGGCAGCCTCGCTTGCATAACCACAGCGCTGACGCTCCTGATCCAGCCCGCCGCCCACGCCGAGGAACAAACATGGCAGAGCGTGCAAAAGGCTGGGGTCCTTCGCTGCGGCGCAGCGGTAGCGGCACCCTACGTAATGCGCGATCCCTCTTCAGGTCAGTACAGCGGCTACTTCGTCGACCTTTGCCGCGATTTCGCCGAGAACGTTCTGAAGGTGAAGGCACAGTTCGTTGACACCAGCTGGGATAACCAGGTGGCCGGTTTGCAGAGTGGTAAATGGGACATGGCAATGGCGCTCAATAAGACGCCAGAGCGTGCCAAAGCGGTGGCCTTCTCCGTGCCAGCCACGGACTACCAGATCTCGTTGCTGGTCAACAAAAAGAACCCCAAGTTTGCAGGTCTCGGTAACAACCTGCCCGACTACGACAAGCCCGGCGTGACGATTGCCGTGATCTCCGGCACCGCCGCGGACAAGGCAGTCTCTGCTGCGATCAAGAACGCGACGCTGATGCGCCTTCCAGGGTCCGATGAAACCCGTATGGCACTGATGTCCAAACGTGCCGATATTCTTGCCGACGCCAACGACACCAATCACCTGTTCGCCCTGGCTAACGACTGGACAAATGAAGTGCTTCCAGTACCGGCACTGGCCAAGCAAGGCGTGTCCTTTGCCCTGGCCTTGCAGACGCCCCCCGAAGACATGGCCCAGCTCGATGCCTACCTGACCCAGCGCCGCGAGACCGGTGAGATCGACCGGCTGGTGGACAAAGCGTCCGCCGAAATCCTCGCGGGCAAGAAAGCCCAGTAACTCCTGCCGACATGCCGAGGGGCCTGACCAAGGGCACCCTCGCGGAGACGACACTGATGACCAGTCCTCATTTGGTGGCTTCACAGCCACAGGCTTCGCTCAACTCGAATTTCGCTCAGGGCGGCTCTTTCATCCAGCTTCAAGGTGTACGCAAAGCGTATTCCGAACAGCTGGTGGTCATGGACGGCATGAACTTGGATATGCGTGCCGATGACCGCCTGGTGATCATCGGGCCGTCCGGCAGCGGCAAAAGCTCACTGCTGCGTGTGCTGATGGGCCTAGAGGGCATCCAAGGTGGCAGCATCCAGTTCCAGGGCAAACCGTACATCGACGGCAGCCGCAGACACGGCAAGCCACTCGACGAAACCCTGCACAAGCAGATCGGCATGGTGTTTCAGCACTACACCCTGTTCCCGCACCTGTCGGTGCTCGGCAATCTGATCCTGGCCCCAGTGAAGGTGCACGGATTGAGCAAAGCCGAGGCCACCGAAAAAGCCCGCGCCTACCTCGCCCGCCTGGGCCTGGAAAGCAAGCTGCACGCATATCCCAGCCAACTTTCAGGTGGCCAGAAGCAGCGCGTAGCAATCGCCCGGGCGTTGATGCTTGAGCCGCGCCTGATGCTGTTCGATGAAGTCACCTCGGCGCTGGACCCGGAGATGGTCATCGAAGTGCAGAACGTGATGATGCAGCTGGCCGAGCAGAAGATGGCGATGATCATTGTTACCCACGACATGCACTTCGCCCGTCACATCGCCACGCGCGTGGTGTTCTGCGCCAATGGCAAAGTCGTCGAGCAGGGCCATCCCGAACAGATCTTCACCCAGCCCAAGGAAGCTCGCACCCGCGAGTTCCTGGAAAAGGTCGTGCATTTCGAGTGAGGGCACTGCCATGAACTATCAATTCGACTTCCATTTCTTGAACGGCAGCCTGCCGGCGCTGCTGGACGGGCTCAAGGTGACACTGGAACTGGCCCTGGTCTCGAACCTCATCGGTCTGACCTGCGGCTTCCTGCTGTGCCTGATGACTCTGAGCCGCTGGTTCTTCGTACGCTGGCCAGCTCAGCTGTTCATCGAGTTCTTCCGCTGCACACCGGCTCTGTTGCAGATCGTCTGGTTCTTTTATTGCGTGCCGATGTTGTTCGACGTGTTCATCGACCCCATCGCCATGGGCTTCCTGGCGCTGGGCCTGAACCTCACCGCCTTCAACGCTGAGGCCTACCGGGCCGGCGTACAAGCTGTGCCGCGCGAGCACCTGGACGCATCGATCGCGCTTGGCCTCAAGAGCTGGCAACGGACCGTTTACGTAATTCTGCCGCAGTCCCTGCGCAGCGCCCTGCCCGTTCTGATCACCAATGGCATCGGCACCCTGCAACAAAGTGCGCTGGTCGCCATCGTTGCCGTAGCTGACTTGATGTATGTGGGCAAAAGTCTGGCCACCGAGGCCTATCGCCCACTGGAAACCTACACCCTGATCGCCTTGATCTACTTCGCCCTGTCGCTGCCGATCGCGCAGCTGGTGCAGTGGTTCGAGCGGCGTCAGGAATTGGCCGGCCAGCGCTGAGGAGATAGCCATGCCACTCGATTTCTCGGTTGTTCTGGCGTACTGGCCAGTGCTGCTCAAAGGCCTGCTGCTGACCTTGGCGTTCACCGGCGCCTGCGCGCTGCTGGGCAGCCTGCTGGGCTTCGTAGTCAGCATGCTGCGCCAGGTCAAGACCCCACTGCTGCGCCTGCCGCTGACCCTCTACGTAGAGTTTTTCCGCGGCACGCCGCTGCTGATTCAGCTGTTCTGGGTGTTCTTCTGCTTCCCGGTGGTGTTCGGCCTGGACATCCCACCTTATGTGTCGGTGTTGATCGCCCTGACCTTGTTCATGGGCGCGATCACCAGCGAGACGTTCCGGGGCGCACTGAAATCCATCGCCAGCGAACAGCACGATGCCTGTACGGCGCTGGGCCTGACCTCGAAGGTCAAGGTGCTCTACGTGATCTTCCCCCAGGCCCTCTTACGTGCGGTACCACCGCTGCTGTCGAACGTAGTCAGTTTGTTCAAAGAGAGCGCGCTGATCTCGTCCGTCGGAGTCGCCGACCTGATGTTCGTCGGCCAGAACATTTCCAACAGCACTGCCCGCCCGGTCGAGTTCCTCTCGGCGGTGGCAGTCATTTACTTCCTCGTAGCCTTCCCGCTGACCCGACTGGTCGGAGTGGTTGAAGGGCGCCTGCTGCGCCGCTACGCCTACTGACCCGACCTGACCGGTCTTGATCAACTGAAATAACCACCTGGAGATACTCATGAAACTGAATGGCATCCTGCCCGCCCTGGTTACCCCTTTTGACGCCGCCGGCAAAGTCGACCACGACACCCTGGCATCCATCCTGGAGCATCAGCTCAAGGCCGGCGTGAGCGGTTTCGTACCGCTGGGCTCCACGGGTGAATACTACGCCCTGGCCAACGACGAGCGCCGTCAGGTGCTGGCAACTGTCAAGGAAGTGGTCGGTGACCGCGGCACTCTGATTGCCGGTGCCAACGGCTCGTGCACCCGTGAAGTGCTGGAGCAGATCAAGCAGACCGTCGAGGCCGGCTACACCAACCTGCTGATCGCCCCGCCTTACTACGCGCTGCCTTCCCAGGAAGAGCTGCTGGCCCACTACAACACCATCCTTGAGACCTTCCCTGAAATCAACGTAGTGCTCTACAACTACCCGGTGCGCACCAACGTCGAAGTGGGCCTGGACGTTATCGCCGCGCTGCACGAGCACCCGCGCGTGATCGGCATCAAGGAAAGCAGCGGCAACCTGTTGCGTGCCATCGAAATCGGTGAAAAATACAAAGGCATTCAACTGTCTTGCGGTTCCGACGACCAGGCTTTGGACTTCTATCTGTGGGGCGCCGACAGCTGGATCTGCGGCCCGGCCAACATCTTCCCGGAGAAAGTCGTTGCCTTCCACAAGGCGTTCACCGGTGGTGATATCCGCGGAGCGCAGCAGATCATGCGCAGCCTGTTCCCGGCCATGGCCAACCTGGAAAGCGGCAAGTTCGTACAGAAGGTCAAGTACGGCGCCGAGCTGGCAGGCTTCAAGGTCGGCCCAGCACGTGCCCCGCTGCTGCCGCTGACCGACGACGAAAAAGCCGAGTTCCGCAAGGTGTTCGAAGCTTCTCAGCAGTAATGCTCCACGGGGCCGCTATGCGGCCCCCTCGCACCCTCTCTTGATACGAGACAGACTCATGAACACCCCACAATCGTCATCGCAGAACGCCGTAGTCATCGGCGGCGGTATCGTCGGTGTCTGCTGCGCGCTGTACTTGCAGCGCGAAGGCCACAAGGTCACGCTCATCGACCCCGCCGCACCGGGCGACAGTACCGCCAAGTGGAGTTGCGGTCAGATGGCGGTCAGTGAAGTCATTCCATTGTCCAAGCCCGGCATTCTGATGAAGATCCCGGGTTGGCTACTGGACCAGAAAGGCCCCCTGGCCCTGCGCCCAAGTGCACTGCCGGGCATCCTGCCCTGGTTCCTGCGTTTCCTGGCCTGCGCCCGTTCCTCGAAGATCCATGAGATCGCCCAAGACATGGCCCGCCTGACCCAGCATGTCTACCAGGATTACGCCCCGTTGCTCGAAGCTTGCCCGGACAAGACCTTGTTGGGCGACCGGCCGATCCTTGAAGTATTCGACTCGCCCGCAGGCCTGGCCCACGAACGTCCCCACCTGGAGCTGCGCAAGCAGCTGGGCTTCAAATCGGAAGAGCTGGATGGCGCGGCGATCGGCGACCTAGAGCCGGCATTAGCCGGCAAGTTCCAGCATGGCCTGATGTTCCCAGACTGGCGCGCTGTCAGCGACACCGAAGGCTTCATCGCTGCGCTCACCGAGAGCTTCATCAACCAAGGCGGCACTCGCCTGCGCCAAAGCGCCGTGAAGATTGATGAGAACCACGACCGCGCTAGCGGAGTAACCCTGGCCGACGGCACTCGCGTGCCGGCCGACCATGTGGTGGTCGCCGCAGGCACAGGCGCCCGCCCGTTCTTCGACAGCCTCGGGGTGAACATTCCGCTGGCAGGCATTGCCGGTTACCAGGCCGTCCTGCCCCAGCCGGAGGTGGAAATCCGCCACTCGGTGATCTACGCCGACGGCGGCTTCTGCTTTGCCCCAATGACCCGCGGCTTACAGATCGGCGGCACCATCGAGTTCGCCGCACCTGGCGCCGAGCCGAACTTCAAACGCGCCGAAATCATCATGGAAAAGGCTCGCCGCGTTCTTCCGCAACTAAATACCCAGGGAATGGAGTTCGGTGTGGGTTACCGGCCGTTCTTGCCAGATACAAAGCCAGTTATCGACCGCTCCCCCCGCCTTGACAACGTAATCATGGCCTTCGGCCACGGCCAGCTCGGCCTGACGCTAGGCGCCACCACCGGCCGCCTGGTGGCCGACCTCGTCGCACACCGGACACCAGCACAAAGTCTGACCGCATTCAGCGCGCGTCGCTTCGCCCTTATCGGAGGTACTGCATGAACCGCTACGACCAGTTCTACATCAACGGCCAATGGGTCAGCCCAATCAACGGTGGCAGTTTCGAATCTTTCGATCCCAGTGACGAGAGCCTGATTACCACCGTGGCCTCCGGCTGCGCCGAAGATATCGATGTTGCGGTCAAAGCCGCCCGCGCCGCCTTCGATGAAGGCCCATGGCCGCGCCTGAGCGGCGCCGAGCGGGGCGAGTACCTGCGCAAGATCGCCGACGGTATCCGTGCCCGGCAAGAGGAATTAGCGACCATCGAGGTACGTGACAACGGCAAGCCATTCCCGGAAGCCATGTGGGACATCGGCGACACCGCTGGCTGTTTCGACTTTTATGCCATCCTGGCCGAAGAGCTTGATCGTAACCGCGAAAAAGACGTGAGCCTGTCCGACGACCGTTTCAGCTCGATCGCCCGCAAGGAGCCAATCGGCGTTGCCGGTGCCATCGTGCCGTGGAACTTCCCGATGCTGATGGCTTCGTGGAAGATCGCCCCTGCCCTGGCGGCTGGCTGCTGCATCATCCTCAAGCCCGCCGAACAGACCTCGCTGACCGCGCTGGAGCTTGCCCGCATCGCCGACGAAGCCGGCCTGCCCGCCGGTGTGCTGAACATTGTCACCGGCCCAGGCTCCAAAGTCGGCGCCGCGCTGACTGCTCACCCAGGCGTGGACAAACTGGCCTTCACCGGCAGCGTGCCGGTGGGCAGCCGCATCATGCAAGCCGCCGCTCAGGACATCAAGAATGTGACCCTGGAGCTGGGCGGCAAGTCGCCGTTCGTGATCTTCGCCGACAGCGACATCGAGAAGGCCGTCGAGTGGATCATGTTTGGCATCTTCTGGAACAAAGGTGAAGTCTGCTCGGCCACCTCTCGCGTGCTGGTCGAGCGTTCGGCCTATGAGCCGCTGCTCAAGCGCCTGGCCGAGGAAACTCGCAAGATCAAGATCGGCAACGGCATGGAAGAAGGCGTGCTGCTCGGCCCGCTGGTCAACCGTAACCAGTACGATGGCACCTTGCAGGCCATCTCTCGCGGGCTGGAGGCAGGCGCCCGCCTTGTATGCGGCGGCGAGCGTCCAGCGCATCTGGACAAAGGCTTCTACCTGCAACCGACCGTATTCGCTGATGTCCCAGAAGACAGCTGGATCTGGAACGAGGAGATCTTCGGCCCGGTCGTGTGCATCCGCCCATTTGACACCGAGGAAGAAGCTATCAAGTCCGCCAACAACTCGCGCTTCGGCCTGGGTGCAGCGGTCATGTCCAAAGACTTGGAGCGCTGCGAGCGTGTCGCCCGTAAGTTCCGCGCGGGTATCGTCTGGATCAATTGCTCGCAACCGACGTTCACTGAAGCACCATGGGGCGGCTACAAGACCAGTGGCATCGGCCGCGAACTGGGCGAATGGGGCCTGAACAACTACCTGGAAACCAAGCAGATCACCCGCTACGACAGCGAACAGCCTTGGGGCTGGTACATCAAGTGAGGGTATAGCCATGCGTTGGAAACAGACGCTTCAGCTGGCTGAAGTGCACTGCGAAGGCGAGATCGGCAAGGTCATCACCGGGGGCGTCATTGGCGTCCCGGGTGCCACCATGCTCGACAAGATGAACTACATCAACGAAGTCGACGACAGCCTGCGCCGTCTGGTGACGCTGGAGCCACGTGGTTGCCTCCAGATGTCGGTCAACCTGCTGCTGCCGCCAACCCGCCCTGAGGCGCATGCCGGCTTCATCGTGCTGCAAGCTGACAAGGCCCACCCGATGTCCGGTAGCAATTGCATCTGCGTCGTCACTGCATTGCTCGAACTGGGCATGGTGCCTATGCAGGAACCGGAAACCACCGTGGTGCTGGACACCCCGGCCGGCATGGTCACCGCCCGCGCTCAATGCGCGGACGGCCGTTGCCTGAATGTGTCGCTGGACATGGTACCTGCCTTCGTCGAGCACCTGGACCTGGCCATCGAAACCGAAGCGTTTGGCACGATCAACATCGATGTGGCCTTTGGCGGTGTCTACTACGCCTTGATTGACGTCGAACAGACCGGGCTTTCGATTGCCCCGGAAAATGCCCGCGCCCTGGCCGATGCCGGCGTTGCATTGAAGGACGTGATCAACCGTCAGTTGAACATCCAGCACCCGCTGCTGCCTTCGGTAAACGAAGTGGCATACGTGATGTTCCGCAACCGCCTGGACGATCGCACCTATCAAACCTGCACCACGCTGCCACCAGGGCGGGTTGATCGATCGCCCTGCGGCACCGGTAGCTCGGCTAATCTCGCCACCCTGGCAGCACGTGGATTGGTACAGCCAGGCGATCATCTGGTTTCCCAATCGACCATTGGCGGCCAGTTCCAGGTCGCCCTGCTGGGCCATGCCGAGGTAGCCGGCAAGCCTGCGGTTTTACCACGGGTGACCGGTCGGGCGTGGATTTACGGCCTGCAACAGCTGGGGGTCGATCCTGAGGACCCACTCGCGGGGGGCTTCATGCTGAGTGATACGTGGGGAGTCGGCTTGAGTCAGTGACCCATTGTTTACCTGTGCTCGGGTTAAACCGAGCACAGCTGCTTAATTTGAAATTGAAAAGCCAATAACCTGCATCAGACAGGTGTTGATCGGGGCGCCCACTCCCCAATGGATTTACTCTTCAGCTACATGGATGGCCACTGTTTGACGCTTAATACTCCCTCCCCCATGCTAGGGGGACGCAAAGTCAGCAGAGACTGAAAATATCAAGGTCTGACCTGTATGATACCGGGCGGACCAACCGAGACCTGATGATGGCAAAAGATAACGACACCGAAAGCGGCCCTCGTCGGCACAGTGGACGGTACATTTATGAAGAGCTTCGTAAGCAAATTCTGACGCTCAAGCTCAAGCCTGGTGTTCAGCTAGATGAAGTATCCCTAGCCGCCCAATTTGGGCTCTCCCGCTCTCCCGTACGTGATGCGTTGGCGCGGCTGATCACTGAAGGCTTGGTTGTCATTCTGCCCAACCGTACGACGCTGGTTACACCGTTCGAGATCGAAGAATTCCCGAACTATGTTTCCGCTCTCGACCTGATCCAGCGAGCTGTCACTCGCCTCGCGGCGACCCAGCACCGGCCTGAAGATCTTCAAGCAATCCGAGATGCGGATGCGGCCTACTTGAAGGCAGTGACCACAGGCGATTTCCAAGCCATGTCGGAGCTGAACAAAGCCTTCCATATGGCGATCGCTCATGCAGGTCGCAACCCCTATTTCATCACTTACTACGAGCGCCTTCTCGGTGAAGGGCAACGACTCCTGCATCTGCACTTTGATCACGTCGTCAGCTCTGCAAGCGCTCACCGCCTGGGCCGCGACCATGACGAAATGATCGAGGCAATCGCAGCCCGGGATGCCGACGCCGCCGAGGCCGCGGCTCATGAACATACCATGTTGTTCCAGCGTCGCTTCCTGGACTACATGCAACAGAACCTTACTGCCCGCATGTCGGTCGGCTGAGCGCCGCAACGCGCAAAAGATGCGGCCCCCGATCACAAAAATCATGGGCCGCAGCGTCGCGTCAGCTATATCCACACTTCTCTCTTCACCTTGCAGCAGCCTGGCCGCAGGGACATTGGCATGAATGACAACCGAGCCTGACTAGCCACTTTCATGGCATGCGGAAATCAAATTGTGCACCCTCCAAATTATTGCATGCATACTTGCATACATGATATTCATAGCTTGAAGCGCGCCACCCCTTTCACAACAACAATCGGTGAGGTCCACGCTCAATGAACAGATTTGCTAACAAGGTAGTCATCGTTACCGGAGCCGCCGGCGGTATCGGTTCGGCAATCGTTACACGCTTCGCTCACGAAGGCGGAACAGTGGTCGTCAGCGACGTAAATCTGCAAGCAGCTCAGGCAGTGGTTGATGACTTGCAGTCCGAAGGCTACCAAGCACTGGCCATCTCGGCAGATATCAGCCAGGGGGAGGCTTGCCGCGGATTGATCAAGGACGTGTTGGCGCAGTTAGGCCGGATCGATGTTCTGGTCAACAATGCCGGTATCAACCGCCGCGGCAATCTGCTTGCGTTGAGTGAAGATGACTGGCACAGCAGCTTTGCGGTCAACGTCGACTCGATGTTTCACCTGTGCCGGGCTGTATTGCCTGCGATGATCGAAGCCGGCGCTGGGGCGATCGTCAATACTGCTTCGCAATGGGGACTTCACCCAGCTCCCGGCCATATCGCCTACAACGTCACCAAGGCAGCTGTAGCCTCTTTCACCCAGAACCTGGCGCGCGATTACGCCCCGCATAATATTCGAGTGAATGCTGTGTGCCCTGGTGAGATCCATACCCCGATGCTTGAAGCCGGCGTGGTTCGTTCGGGTCGCACCATTGCAGACCTTGACCGGATGGTGCCGCTGGGGAGGATTGGCAAACCTGGAGAAGTTGCGGCGTTGGTGGCCTTCCTAGCCTCAGATGAAGCAGCCTTCATGTGCGGCTCATTGGTCGAAATCACTGGCGCTCAGGCCGTAGCTTGACGCTGAGTAATCGAGGCCACTCGGCAGAAGTGGCCCCTTCCCTAAACAGCGATTAACTGCCTATGAGGCACAACTTTTAGATCGCCAACGCTCGTTCACGTAATTCGCTGTTCAAGATGCGGTCGTTTTCGCTGTAATCGACCGGGCAGTCGATCACATGCACGCCAGGGTTGGATATGCAGTGGTCCAGCAACGGCAGCAAGGCGTCGGCGCTTTCGACGCGGTAACCATTTGCACCGTAGGCTTCGGCGTATTTGACGAAGTCCGGGTTGCCGTAGTCCAGACCGAAATCGGTGAACCCCATGTTGGCCTGCTTCCAGCGGATCATGCCGTAGCCGTCGTCACGCAGGATCACCACGGTGATGTGCATCCCTAAGCGAACAGCCGTTTCCAGCTCCTGGCTGTTCATCATGAAGCCGCCGTCACCGCACACCGAAATCACCGGGCGGTCCGGGTGCACCAGGTGCGCCGCCATGGCCGATGGCAGGCCGGCGCCCATGGTCGCCAGGGCGTTGTCCAGCAGCACGGTGTTTGGCTTGTGCGCCTTGTAGTTACGGGCGAACCAGATCTTGTAAATGCCGTTGTCCAGCGCAACGATGCCTTCGGACGGCAGCACACGACGGATGTCGGCGACAAAGCGCTGCGGGTACACCGGGAAGCGGTTGTCATCGGCGCCTTCGGCGATCTGCGCTTCGTTGGCTTCACGGATGGCCATCAGGCGGGTGAAGTCCCAGTGCGAGGTATCGGTCAGCGCTTCGCTGATCTGCCAGACGGCGTTGGCGATGTCGCCGATCACTTCGACCTGCGGGAAGTACACGGCATCGACTTCGGCGGAACGGAAGCTGATGTGGATGACTTCGGTGCCACCACGGACCATGAAGAACGGTGGCTTTTCGATGACGTCGTGGCCGATGTTGATGATCAGATCTGCGGCTTCGACGGCGCGGTGAACGAAGTCACCCGACGACAGCGCAGCGTTGCCGAGGAAACGCGGGTGGCGCTCGTCGACCACACCTTTACCCATCTGGGTGGTGATGAACGGGATGCCGGTCTTGTCGATCAGTTGCTTGAGGACCTTGGCGGTCATCTTGCGGTTAGCGCCAGCACCGATTACCAGGATAGGGCTACGGGCTTTTTGCAATTTTTCAACAGCTGCATCGATGGCCACATGCTCGGCCAACGGGCGACGGTGCAGGCTACGCGGGATCGGCAGGGCATCGGTCTGCTCGGCAGCGATGTCTTCTGGCAGCTCCAGATGCACGGCACCCGGCTTCTCTTCTTCGGCCAGGCGGACGGCTTCGCGCATGCGGGAAGGAATATTGTCGGCCGAAGCGAACTGGTGGGTGTACTT
This sequence comes from Pseudomonas sp. NPDC089752, assembly GCF_044748725.1. Classification (NCBI taxonomy): domain Bacteria; kingdom Pseudomonadati; phylum Pseudomonadota; class Gammaproteobacteria; order Pseudomonadales; family Pseudomonadaceae; genus Pseudomonas; species Pseudomonas sp. NPDC089752. The sequence goes on along the minus strand of NZ_JBIVGP010000001.1, from coordinate 324,664 downwards.
GGTGATGGGGTCCATCATGCCGCACACATCAATGATCTGGAAGCGGCCCTGCTTGGACTTCTTGATCGGCTTCTGGCCGGTGATCATCATCATTGGCATGCCGCCCAGGTAAGCGTAGGCACTGGCGGTCACGAGGTTGGTGGCACCAGGACCCAGGGTCGACAGACTGACGCCGGTCTTGCCGGTCAAACGGCCATAAGTGGCCGCCATGAAGCCTGCGGACTGCTCGTGGCGGGTCAATACCAGCTTGATCTTCGACTTGCGCAGGGATTCCAGCAGGTCGAGGTTTTCCTCACCAGGAATGCCGAACACATACTCGACACCTTCGTTTTCCAGGCATTGCACAACGACATCGGCGGCCTTAGCCATTTCGCTCATCACCTCAGTTGCTTCATGATTACTTAGAATTTTGTCTAGTGCTTGCACACGCCAATTTGATGCGCTGACACCCACCTCGGCATCCCTGTCGCAGAAATGCGGAAATTTTTTATAGTCAACAGCTCAGTACGAGGCGCCATTCAGAAAGCACTTATTACAGGTCAGTACGGACAACATTGTCTTAAGCCAGAAGAGGCTCAGGCTTTTGCGTTGATAGCCTGCGAATAGGGCTCAGTCGGACCACCCAAAGCAGCAGTCGCTTGCGCTGCCATTCTCAATACGGTGCCACGAACGCGTCGAATCTGCTCTGCGTTGAAGCGATCGGCAGGCCCTGACAACGTCAACGCGCCGGCCAGGACATTGCCTGCATTAAAAACAGGTACTGAAATCGCAGCGGTATCGGGGTCGCGCTCGCCGAACGATTCAGCCCAATACTGCTCACGGATGGCGTCAAGGGATCGATCAGTTGAAGAGCCAAACGCGCGAAGCACCTTACCCGATGCGCCTGCATTGATAGGGAATCGATCACCCTCATGAATGGAGACTCGCACCGATCTTTTTGGCTCAACCCGCAGTAGGACGACTCGGCTTGTCCCTTCTGAGACATAGAACGAGGATGTTTCTGCGCACTCCTGAGACAAAGCTTCAAGGATCGGCAAAAGTACATCACGCAGGTTGAAGGCACCTTGGTAAAGCTGGGCAAGCCTTAGCGGTTCGTGGCCGACAGCAAACTGGCCATCCGCCAAACGGCGCACGAAACCTGCTCGTTCCAGGGACGTCATCAAACGCAAGATCGTACTCTTGTACAAACCTGTGCGCCGCGACAGCTCGGCCAGTGGCAGGCTAGGACGATGGGCATCAAAGGCAGCGAGGATTGCAAAAGCGCGGTCTACGGCGGCGACACCGCCTGCTGAGCTGTCTGCGCCGTCATCACTAGGTTGATTGCTGTTGGTAGGCATAGCATCACTATATTTTGCTTGAAAAAGGCCTGCCCGTAGGCAGGCCAGCCAGAACCACTACGTCCCAACATAGAGAATTGAATATGTCTGCGCAACAGAACACCGTTCTGGTCAGGCCTCCCGCATAAACATCTTGAGCACCAGTGCCATCGTCGCTGCGAAGAACAGAATGCAACCCATGACCATCAGACCAGCAGTAAAGGATTGAGTCGTTTCCTTCAGGTAGCCCATCAGGTAAGGCCCAACGAACCCACCGAATGCACCAATCGAGTTGATGAGGGCAATACCACCCGCCGCCGCCTGGCCACTCAGGAATTTCGCCGGCAGGGTGTAGAAAATGGTTTTGGCCGAAATGGTGCCAACCAGTGCCAGAGTGATGCCGATCAGTGCTGGAATCAAAGCGCTCATCTGCAAGGCGAAGATCAATGCCAGCCCAGCGAGAACCAGAGCGATCACCAGGTTGAAGATACCTTTGCCGGTGCGGTCCACATGCTTCGCCCAGAACAGCAGGCCGATGGTCGAGAAGAAGTACGGAATGGCAGCGACCCAACCAATCATGCCCAACTCGACGCCCTGAGCTTTGAGCATCTGCGGCAGCCAAATGCCGATGCCGTAAGTACCGATGGTGAAACTGAACGTGATGGAGCTGAGCACCCACACCCGTGGGTCTTTTAGAGCAGCTTTGAATGCATGACTTTTTTCGGCTTTTCCACGTTCAGCAGCCAACAGCTGGTCCAGTGAGTCACGCTCTTGAACGTTCAGCCATTTGGCCTCGCTGGGACGATTTGCAAGAACTTTCAGCGTGATCAGGCCCAGAACACAGGCTGGAAGCCCTTCGATCAGAAACATCCATTGCCAACCGGCCAGCCCGAGCGTGCCGTGCATCTGGAGCAGCCAGATAGATAAAGGTCCCCCGACAAGGAACGAAATCGGTGTGGCTACAGTGAACCAGGCGAGCACACGGGTGCGGTACTGAATCGGGAACCAAAGCGTCAGGAAGAAGATAACGCCCGGAAAGAAACCGGCTTCAGCAACGCCAAGGATGAAGCGAATGATGTAGAAGCTATAAGGCCCGACGACGAAAGCGGTTGCCGCGGCGGCCAAGCCCCAGGTAATCATGATCCGGGCCATCCAGAGCCGGGCACCAAAGCGATACATAGCCAGATTGCTTGGTACTTCGCAAAGGCAGTACCCGACGAACATGATGCCCGCACCGAGGCCGAACTGTGCAGCTGTCAGCCCCAGTTGGTCAGTCATTTGCAGTGCGGCATAGCCGACGCTCGTGCGGTCGAGATAGTTGAAGAAATACGCCAAAGCCAGCAGCGGGATCAACCGCCAGGCAGCTTTGCGAAGTGCAGTTTGCTGTATCGCAGACAAAGTCACTGGCTGTGACAAAGGGGCAGAGTTTGCTGGAGTCGTGACGTTCGCCATGACAATTTCCTCGATTTTGTTCTTATGTGCGGCCAGACGGTGTCGTCAAGGTCGATGCTTGGCCAACACCCAAAATTGAGCGTTGGCATTGCACGTCCATTTGCGGTGGTCCTAACCGGACCTTTCAGGTCCGAATCAATCCAGCGGATACAAGGCTATCGATGGCAGCACTCTCGTACCCCAACTCGGACAACAACTCGCGAGAATGGCTGCCGACTTCAGGGGCAGGCAGTCGCGCCCCGAATCGGTGACCGTCCATCTCGAATGGCAACATCGGGACCTTCGTAGTCTCACCAGTGCTAAGCGTCAATTCGGTGAGGCCACCTGACTCATTCAGGTGCTGATCATCGAACAGGTCTTCTGGACGCTGGATCGGTGAGAACGGCAACCCTGCCGCCTCGCACATCGACATCACCGTCTCTTTGCTCATCGATTGGAGACGTGCACGGACGATTGGCATAATTCGCTCACGCGCCTGTACCCGCTGATTATTCCGTGCAAGCGATTCGTCGTTTGCGAACTCCGCAAAGTCGAATGCCTTGCAGAACGCAACCCATTGGCTATCACTCACCACGCCCATGAAAACTTGCTGGCCTTCATCAGCCGTTTCGAAAACGTCATAGATTGCCCAGGCCGAAATGCGGCTTGGCATCGGTGCGGCAGCGGCACCCGTGACGACCTTCTGCATCATGTGTTGAGCAACAAGGAATGCGGAGTTTTCGAACAGGCCAGTTTGCACGAACTGGCCTTTGCCGGTTTCCTTGCGTTGCAGCAAAGCGGCCAGTACGGAGACAGCACTGAACATGCCGCCCATGACATCGTTGACCGATGCCCCTGCGCGCAGGGGCCGGCCCACTGGACCAGTCATGTACGCCAAGCCAGTCATCATCTGAACGACTTCGTCCAGTGCGGTGCGTTTCTCGTACGGGCCAGGCAGGAAGCCTTTCATCGAGCTGTAGATGACATCGGGCTTGATCGCTTTGACATCGTCATAGCCCAGTCCCAATTTTTCCATTGCACCCGGCCGGAAATTCTCGGTCACTACATCTGCGGTTGCTATCAGCTTTTTGACCGCAGCCATGCCCTCTTCCGACTTGATGTCGACAGCAAAGCTTTTCTTGTTGCGGTTGTAGGTCAGCCAGTAGCCTGCACCGGACCCCATAAGCCGACGCGTATTGTCACCCTCGGGAACTGGTTCCACCTTGATAACTTCAGCGCCGAGATCTGCAAGCAATAAACCGCAGGTCGGCCCCATCACCATGTGTACAAACTCAATGACACGGATGCCAGCGAGGGGCAGGTTTTTTTCTGTGGACTGGCTCATACGGCCTCCTTCGCATAGGTGAAGTTCTTACCGACGCCAGCATCTGGAATGAAGCCATACAAGGCCTCTCCCGGCAGGCCCTGACGGAGCCATTCCCGGGCTGCGACCAGGCGGTCGATGTCGACACCGGTGCGCAAGCCCATGGACTCCAGCAGATAAACCAAATCCTCAGTCACGATGTTGCCGGAGGCCCCAGGAGCATATGGGCAGCCGCCAATCCCACCCTGGGAAGCGTCGAAGGTAGTTACCCCAGCCTCCAGGGCAGCGACGACATTGGCCAGCCCTTGGCCGCGTGTGTTGTGAAAGTGAGCACTTCCCGCAACGGTACCGAGTTCATTGCGAAGACGAGTGAAGACGCGACGGACTTGTGCCGGGTTGGCGTAACCCACGGTGTCTGCCAGGCCTACTTCGTCAACCCCAAGCTCAGCCATTTTCACAGCCATGGCGATGCTTTCGTCATCAGTTACTACCCCTTGGAGGGTGCAACCAAACACCGTCGACAACCCTGCTTCGATTTCGATACCGGGGAAGCGCTCGTTACGCAGAGCAACTACCGCCTTGACCTCATCGAAGACCTGCGCATGCGTCTTACGAATATTGGAGAGAGAGTGCGGCTCACTGACCGAGATCGGTAGGGTGATTTTCTGTACCCCTGCGTCAAAAGCTGCCTGGGCACCTCTGAGGTTTGGCACCAACGCAGTCACGAACAGACCAGAAATCTGGCGGGCGTGAGCGACAAGCTCAGCGCAATCGGCCATTTGAGGAAGCAGCTTGGCTGGCACGAATGAGCCGACTTCAATCTCGCGCAATCCTGACTCAGCCAGAGCAGAGATCCAACGAAGCTTCAACTCGGTGGGCATGGTCGCTTTGATGCTTTGCAGGCCATCGCGAGGTGCGACTTCACTGACCAATACATCGATATCTGAACCGTGGTGCATGGAGGTTCTCCTCATCGGCTGGAGAGCCTTTGGAACATTCACGCGGCAGGCCACTAGGTAGCACAGATCCGTATTTTTATGATTGTTCTGTCAGGCAGAATGACGTTCTGTGCAATAGTATTCGCGCCATTTTGTCGCACTGTCAATCCCCACTCGTCTCCAATGAAAATCCATGCGCCCATCACATTGGTGGAAGTTGATTGGGCTTGACAGAGCCTAGAAATTTCTAAAAAGTGTTCCATACAAAGCAACGCCGTTCCACCTGATAGAACGGTGATTACAAGAATCGCGTCGTTGAATGCTCACCCATCGCCTAAGATGGATGGAGTGCTTGCACGCCTTGCTGGAGATTCTGCCAATGAGCCTGTATGCCCCTCCTCAAGACCTCCAAACCGAGGTCTTCAGCCGTATGCCCGAAAAGTTCTGGCGCGACGGTGATTCGGATTGGGTGAGAGCCAATAAACCGGGGCAGCGCGTCACATGCTTCCTTGAAGGCCCATCGTTCGACAGAGCCGGCAATCTCTACGTGACCGACATTCCTTACGGTCGAATTTTCCGCGTTTCGCCAGCCGGCGAATGGGATCTGGTGGTTGAGTACGATGGCTGGCCGAACGGGTTGAAAATCCATGCCGATGGCCGGATCTTCGTCGCCGACTACAAACGCGGCATCCTGCTGCTAGATCCCGTCAACAGGTCCATTGAGCCATTCCTTACCCACCGCCGCAGCGAAGGTTTCAAGGGCGTGAACGACTTGTTCTTCGACCACGCAGGCCACCTCTACTTCACCGACCAAGGCCAGACCGGCATGCATGACCCGTCGGGCCGTGTATTCCGATATGACTTGCAGCAGCAGCGCCTGGACTGTCTGATCGACAATGGCCCGAGTCCGAACGGCCTGGTGATGGACGTAAAGGAGCAAGCGCTGTTCGTTGCCATGACCCGCGGCAATGCCGTTTGGCGCCTGCCCATTCAGAAAGATGGCAGCACGACCAAAGTGGGGGTCTTCACCCAGATGGCGGGGGGTGTCAGCGGTGCAGATGGCATGGCACTTGATGCCGAGGGCAATCTCTACGTCTGCGATGCTGGCAACGGATGTGTCTGGGTATTTGACCCGCATGCAGTACCGCTATACCGGATCAGGGCATGCTCAGCAGGCAGAACCGTCACCAACCTGGCTTTTGGCGGTGACGGCAACCGCACGTTATTCATCACCGAATCGGCCACTGGCCACATTCTGAAAGCAGTTTTGCCACACGCCGGAAAGCCGCTTTTCTCACACGCATGAACTGATACCCGGAAACGTCTGCGCGCAGCCGCGTAGGCCTTCGTTCGTCCGCAGGATGAGCGCAAAAGTCTTCACTATAAAACAGATAAAACGAGGGACTTCATGATCACGATCCTGAGCTACAGCATGATCGTCTGCTTCATGTACCTGATCATGTCAAAGCGGCTCTCCCCGCTGGTAGCGCTGATTCTGGTACCGATTGCTTTTGCTTCTGCTGCCGGTTTTGCCGCCGACCTGGGCCCGATGATGTTCGACGGCCTGAAGATGCTCGCCCCTACCGGCATCATGTTGACGTTCGCAATCCTGTACTTCTGCATGATGACCGATGCCGGTCTCTTCAACCCGTTGATCGAAACCGTGCTTCGGGTGGTAAAGGGAGACCCGCTGAAGATCGTCCTTGGCACTGCCGTACTGGGTATGTGCGTGGGCCTGGATGGTGACGGCGCAACTACCTACATCATCACCACCGCCGCCCTGCTGCCGCTCTATCGGAGGACCGGCATCCGCCCACAGGTAATGGCGACCGTACTGCTGCTGACGATCGGCGTGATGAACATCCTCCCGTGGGCGGGCCCGTTCTCACGTGCTGCCAGCGCCATGCATGTCGACATCACCGAGCTGTTTGTCGAGATGCTGCCAATCATGCTGGCCGGCCTGGTTTGGGTACTTTTCGCGGCAGTCATGCTAGGCCGCCAAGAGCGCAGGCGGCTGGGCGTTACTCAGATTGATCTGGAACAGCTGATTGCCGAACTGGAACAATCCAAGCTGACTGGATGGCGGTTCGCTTTCAGTGCCCTACTCACCATCGCGCTTATTGCCCTGATGATGGTGAACATCATGCCGTTGCCTATCCTCTTCATGATCGCATTCGGCTTGGGCCTGGTGGTTAACTACCCTACGCTGAAGGCGCAAAAGGAAGTGATCGACAAATATGCAGGTAGCGTTCTCTCGGTGACTTTGCTGATCTTCGCCGCCGGTATCTTTGTCGGAGTGATGTCCGGCACCGGCATGATCAAGGCCGTTTCCGACAGCCTTGTGCAGATCATTCCCGACTCCACGGGGCATTACATGTCCGTGTTCACCGCCTTTATCAGCATGCCGTTCACATACATACTCACCAACGACGCGTTCTATTTCGGTATCTTGCCCATCCTCGCCGAAACGGCAGCGCATTACGGAATCGACGGGAAAGAAATGGCCATTGCCGGGCTGATCGGCCAGCCGGTTCATCTCTTGAGCCCGCTGGTAGCATCGACCTATCTGCTCTGCGGCCTGCTGAACGTGGACTACGGCGATAATCAGCGTGCCTCGATCGGCTGGAGTATTGGTACATGCATGGTCATGTTTCTTGCCGCTATCATCTTCGGCTCAATTACGGTTTTTGCTTGAGAACCTTGAGCGCAGAGCATCCTGCCGATCGAGATCGGCAATATGAAGTGGCTATCTAGTAGGTAGCCGCGACTCGACTGCTCACAAGGCAAACGAGAATTTTTAAATTGATGGCTTCGACCCCGGGTGCCACAAGCCCCGCAGGAAAAAGCTCTTGAGTTAATGCTCATACCTCGTAGCAAAAGGCCTCCACACTCGCCCCCACGCAGGGCGAGTGTGGCTCAGCCTCTAACTTCGGCGGTCTGTCGGCCCGCTTAATTCTGCTGGTTTCAGCTTCGACTCAATGCCAGCTTGGCAGCGAATGCCATGAATATGGCACCCGTCGTGCGATCCATCCAGCTGATCACCGAATCACGACGAAGCACTGTAGCGAATGTTTCGGTCATGCTGATCAGCACCAGCGACCAGATCAGGCCAAGCACTACATGGATGCTGACTAGCCCGAAGGTCCAGGCAACCAACGGCTCACCCTGGGGAATGAATTGCGGTAGAAAAGAGACATAGAAGATCCCGACTTTGGGATTCAAGACATTTCCCAGCAACCCTTTCATAAACCAGTTGGACCGAGAATCTGCTTTGGCATTGCCTTCGACCAGCGAGCGCCGGGGGTGCATCAACATGCCCCACCCCAGGTAAAGCAGATAAGCCGCGCCGCAATATTTCAACAGGCTGTAGGCTAATTCGGAGACGGCGAGCAAGGCACCTAGGCCGAAGGCAACCGCCGCCCCCCATAGCAAACAACCGGCATTGATACCCACCGCGGCTCGCATCGCCTGCCCGCGGCCTTCTACAGTCGCCGTTCTGAGAATGAGCGCGGTGTCCAGACCGGGGGTGAGGGTCAGCAAGGTAGCTGCGAAGGTGAACGCTACGAGGTTGTCCGTATAAGGCATGGATGTCACCGATAAAAATGTCTGGCCAAAAAAAAGCAACGGCCCAGATCATAGCTTCATGATCTGGGCCGCTGACAGCTTGCTATAAAGCCGCTTAGGGCAGCGTATAGGCAATCACACTGTCACTGCGCGTATCAGAGTGCGGCGAACCGCCTGCGAAAATTACCACGTACTGTTTACCGGTCTTCTCGGAACGGTAAGTGATCGGGCCGCTCTGGCTACCCGCTGGCAGACGCGACTTCCACACTTCTTCACCAGTACGGCTGTTGAAAGCCCGCAGGTAGAAGTCCTGGGTGCCAGCGAAGAACAGCAGCCCCGACTTGGTTGCCAGCGAAGGGCCGAGGGTCGGCATGCCCAGAGGCAGTTTCAAGCCAGTGGCGATGTTGAGAGGACCAGTGTCCTGCACCGTGCCGACCGGCACTTGCCATACCAACTTCTTAGTCTTCAAGTTGATTGCCGACAGCGTACCGAAAGGCGGTGCCTGGCACGGTACACCCAACGGCGACATGAAGCGCTCGCGCCAGGTGCCGAACGGCGTGCCCTTCTGCACGATGATACCCATGCCCTCACTGCTGCCAGTGCCCGGCGGGATGTCCTTGGCCGGCACCATGTTGTAGTGCAGGCCCAGGCGCAGGTCGTTGACGAACATCAGGTGGGTGGTCGGGTCCACCGACGCGCCGCCCCAGTTCATCCCACCCAGCGAGCCCGGGTATTGGATCGCCCAGTCTTCACCAGGTGGGGTGAACACGCCATCGTAGCGGCTGGATTTGAAGATGATCCGGCACATCAGCTGGTCGAACGGCGTGGCACCCCACATATCCGACTCTTTGAGTACTTCATTGCCGATGTTCGGCATACCCACGGAGTACGGCTGGGTTGGCGAATAACGCTCGCCAGGCAGATTGCCTTGCGGTACCGGGCGCTCTTCGATATCGGCCAGCGGTTTGCCGTTGGTGCGGTCCAACAGGTAAATCATTCCTGTTTTCGAGGTAACCGATACCGCCTTGGAGACCGAGCCGTCATCGTTGGGGATGTCGTAGATCAGCGGTTGACCGGTGACGTCGAAGTCCCAGATGTCGTGGTGCACGGTTTGGAACGACCATACAGGACGGCCGGTGGAGACGTTGACGGCAACGATGGAAGAGCCGTACTTGTCGTCAGCTTCGGTACGGAAACCGGCCCAGAAGTCAGGGGTGGCGTTACCAGTTGGCAGGTAGACCATACCCAGCTCGGCATCATAAGACGCTGCCACCCACACGTTAGGAGTACCGCGGGTGTAGCCCTCTGGCGACAACGGCTCGCGCGTCACCTCAGGGTTGCCCGGGTCCCATGCCCAAACCAGCGTACCGGTAACGGCGTCGAAGGCGCGAACGACGCCCGGTGGCTCGTTGGTTTCGAAGTTGTCGATCACCCGACCGCCGACGATGACCAGGTTGCCCGCCAGCAACGGAGTCGAGGACTGCTGGTAGTAGCCTGGCTTGACTTCACCCATGCCGGCCTTGAGATCAACGGCGCCATTGTCGCCAAAGTTGGCCACCGGCTTGCCGGTGTGCGCATCAATGGCCATCAGGCGACCGTCACCGGTCGGGAAGATCAGGCGCTGCGGGCTCACCGAGGCGTCCAGCGCTGCATCAGCGGCCACGCCTGGCACGTCAGCCACTTTCTTGGCCGTAGTTGCATCGAAATAGGCCATGCCGCGGCAGCGCTGATAGGTGGAGTTGCCTTTACCCGCCGCGAATCGCCAGTTTTCCTTACCGGTGTCGATGTCGTAGGAAATCACAGTGCTGTAGGTGGTGCAGACATACAGGCTGTCACCGATTTGCAGCGGTGTGTTCTGGTCCTCAGCGTCGCCCAAACCAGGCACAACAGCCTCACCTGTGTGAGCTGTCCAAGCAACCTTCAAGTCTTTGACGTTTGCCGGAGTGATATCGCCTACACGCGAGAAGCGGGAACCATGGGTATCACCGGCCCATGCTTTCCAATCACCGGGTTCTTTGTCGCCTTTTTCGACAGGCACATCATTCGCGGCGGCAACCGACTCAGCGTCACGGATGACATTCTTTGGCTCAAATGCGCTGACGGCAGTGATTACAACCCCTACCGACGCCGCAGCGCCCAAGGCCACGCCTGTAATACGCGCTTTGCGCGACCGAGTGAACAGCGGTACGGAGAATGCTACCGCGGCACCAATCATTGCGAATGCCAGCACGCGAGAAAGCAGCGGCCAGAACTGCAAGCCAACGTCCCACAGCGCCCAGACGACTGTATAGACCACCGCAACCGCGATGAGCAGCACACCCAGCGAGCGACGACGGACGATGAGCCCACCGGCTGCAACCAGCATCAGGCCAGTGATAAGGAAGTACCAGCTTCCTCCCAACCAGGCCAACCATCCGCCGCCACCGATGAAATAGAGGCCCGCCAACAAAATTATCGTGCCGAGAGTCGCGAGCCATACGCGTCCCAAGCGACCCGGATTTACACCGTCTACCACTTTTACGTCCTTCCTAGATTGCGAAAGGACAAATTGTCGCATGCGTACAGCGCAGCACACAATTAGGAAGGCTGGGTTGCGCACAGATATTTCGATTTATTTCGCTTACGTCAGGCCCGGAGAGCGGGCCACGGGCATGCGCATCACGACCGGAGTCGTGATGTGCGCGCAATTCACCAATTGATTGGCCTAGGAAGGGGTCAGGCTCGTGGGCCCAGATCGCAGAGATAACTCATAATCACATCCGACGCATGCTTCAAGCGAGATGCCTTGCGCTCGGGCGAATCCAGATCGACGCCCAGGACGTAGGAAAGCGTGTAGCGATTGGTGATGAAATATGCACCAAGACCCGAGATTGAAACGTATAGATCAACCCATTCCGCATCTTGGCGAAAGACACCTTGCTCCTTGCCCTGCTTCAGGATTTCCGAGAGCGCCGCCCGCAGGGGGTTGAACATCTGAGAAATCACGGTCGACTTTCGGATGTGAGCGGCCTTGTGCAGATTCTCCGTCGACAGCAGTAGGTGAAAATCAGGCTGGTCAATGAAGTGCTGCACCGTTTTCTGCACCAATTCACGCATGTCGCGTACCGGGTCGCCTGACAACGACAGCTCATTTTGCCTGCCACGCATCGCACCGTAGGCCCGCTCCATCACCTCAATGAACAAGCCCTCCTTGCTGTCGAAATAGTGATAGATCAGATTTTTGCTGATTTTGCAGGTCAGCACGATTGCCTCGATGCTCGCCCCGTCGTACCCCCGTTCCGCAAACTCACGTGTAGCCACCTTCAAGATATTTTCTTTCGTTAGGGCGGCATTGCGAGTTCGCGGCTTAGCAACCGTCTGAGCGTCATCTTTCATGCTGCGGCAGTCCTCTGTGTAGCCATTCCTAGCGAGTGTATCAGCGGCTCCGCCGCGAAACATTCTTCCTTGCATACCCATTTGACACGGGCCCGATTTGATTCTAGCTTACCACTTACTAACTGAACGTCCAGTTAGTTAGTACCGATGATCAACAAGCCAGTGGAGCGATCATGAGCACTGCATCAACAACAAAAATCAGCAGGGGCGTACGGGTAGGATGCGACATCGGAGGCACGTTCACAGACGTCGTGCTCGCGATGCCAGATGGCCGCCTGTTCGTCAACAAAACCTCGACAACTCCCGAAAACCTCGGCGAAGCCATCGTGCAAGGTTTGAGCACCCTGCTTCAGCAAGCTGGTGTCGAGCCAGGCGATATCACCGAAATCGTGCACGGCACGACCACCGCCTCCAACACCATCCTGCAAAAAGTCGGTGCCAAGACTGGCGTCCTGACCACCGCAGGGTTCCGAGATGTGCTCGAAATTGGTCGCATCCGCACTCCCACCATGTTTGACCTTTCCTGGAGCAAACCTGAACCCCTGGCTACTCGCCGCTGGAGGCGGGGTATCCAGGAGCGCATGAGCGCGACTGGCGACGTCGTAACTCCCCTGGACGAAGACCAACTGCTTCGTGAAGCAAAGTCGTTGATCGACGAAGGCGTGACTGCGATCGCGATCGCATTCATCAATAGCTACATCAACCCAGCTCACGAACGCCGTGCCAAGCAGCTTCTCCAGCAACATTTCCCTCAGGTACTGGTCAGCGCCTCGTTTGAGGTACTGCCAGAAATCAAGGAGTACGAGCGCACCAGTACGACAGTGGTGAATGCCTACATCCTCCCAGCCATGCGGACCTACCTGGCTCGTCTGCGGCAGGACCTCGAAGCGATGGGTGTTCGCGCCTCGTTGCAGGTAATGGCCTCCAACGGCGGCATGATGGGCATTGCATCGGCAAGTGAAAAACCGGTATTTGCGGTAGCCTCCGGTCCTGCGGGCGGCGTAACCGGCGCAGCACGAATCGGTGCGCTAGCAGGCGACAGTAACCAGATCATCTTCGACATGGGCGGTACTACCGCAAAGGCGGCCCTCGTTGTTGACGGTCAGCCTTCTCTGACCAACGAGTACGAGTTCCGCGACGGTATCAGTGCTCCAAGCCGCTTCGTTAAGGGTGGCGGTTATGTACTCAAGGTCCCTGCTATCGATATCGCCGAGGTCGGCGCGGGTGGCGGCTCGATCGCCTGGATCGATGCCGGCGGGTTGCTCTGCGTTGGTCCTGAATCCGCGGGCGCCTATCCAGGTCCGGCCTGCTATAACAAGGGCAACGATCAACCGACGGTCACCGATGCAAACATGGTACTGGGCTATCTGAACCCAACCGCTCTGGCGGGCGGTAGCCTGCCGGTGTTCCCAGAACGCTCGGCCAAAGCCATCGAACAATACATCGGCCAACCACTGCAACTCGACCTGCTCAAGGCTGCCCATGGCATCCGCCATTTGGCAAACGTGAACATGGCCCGCGCGATCCGTGCCGTAACTGTCGAACGAGGCCTGGATCCCCGTGAAATGTCGATGATGGCATTCGGCGGCGGCGGCCCTCTTCACGCAGTTGCCGTGGCTCGCTTGCTAGGTATCCGCCGCGTCGTAGCGCCAATCATGTCAGGAGTGTTCTGCTCTGCCGGCATGCTCACAGCTGACGCTGAGCACAACTTCGTGAAAGCCATCCTCCGTCCGTTCGCACAATGCGACTTGAGTACGTTGTCGACCGAGGCGATTGCCCTCGGCGACCAAGGCTTCACCGTACTCGCGAGTGAAGGCTACGCAGCTGACGCCGCTCAAGTTGTCTACTCGGCAGACGTCCGTTACCTGGGACAAAGCTCTGAACTGACAGTCCCGCTGAGCAGTGCCCAGATCGATCAGCAAGCACTCGACCAGCTGGGCAAAGATTTCAACGCCCAGTATCTGCAAACGTTCGGATATGCGAGCGACGAACCGCTGGAGCTGGTGAACCTGCGCGTGAGCGCACGGGGTCGCAGTGCTCATCGACTGGAGTTTGCAGATTGCAAAGTCGACTCAACTGCCTTGCAAGGGTCCGAAGGTGAGCGCCTGGTCAGCTTCGATCCTGACGCTCCGCTGCAATCCACCCCAGTGGTGCCAAGAGCGAGCATCGGTTTGAAGCCGGTACAGGGTCCTCTGATCATTGAGTCTTACGACACTACCATCGTTGTGCCGCCAGGCTGTAGCGCCCATGCAGACAGCATCGGGAATATCACCATCAACATCCAGGAGATCCGCGCATGAGCCAGGCCATCGATCCAATCACCTTTGCTGTCGTAAAGAACGCCATGGACTCGATCGTCGATGAAGTGGCCTACACCGTGCTGCGCACCGCTCGCTCGGAAATCGTCAAGGACGTCATGGATTACTCGGCGGCCATCTGTGACCGCCATGGGCAGATGATCGCTCAGGCCAAAACCATCGCACTCCACCTGGGTGCCATTCCCGAGGCAATGGCGCAGGTTAAACTTCGCTATGGCGATAGCCTGCAACCTGGGGATGCAGTGATCGTCAACGACCCGTACCAAGGCGGCATGCACCTGCCAGATATCTTCATGTTTGCGCCTTTCTTCTATAAAGGCGAGATCGAAGGCTACAGCGTGGTCATCTGCCACCACACCGACGTCGGCGGACGCGTCCCGGGGTCCAACGCCAGCGACTCTACTGAGATCTACCAGGAAGGTCTGCGCATTCCGGTGGTGAAGCTGTACGAAGCCGGAAAGATCAACGACATCATGGAGCGCATCATCGCGCAAAACGTCCGCGTGCCTGACCGAGTGCTGGGCGACCTCCGTGCTCAATACGCCGCCTGCCAAGTTGGCAGTCGCGAACTGACGCGCCTGCTCGATCGCTATGGCCGTGACGATAGTCGCCGCTATTTCGCTGAACTGCTCGACTACGCCGAGCGCCTGACGCGAGAAGAAATCCGTAATTGGCCGAAAGGCACCTTCGTCTTCGAGGACTTCATCGATGACGATGGCCTGTCGGAAGATCCGATTCCCGTGCGTGTGGCAGTCACCGTCCATGAGGATCGGGTCAGCGTGGATTACACCGGCAGTTCCCCGCAGGTACGTGCCGCGATCAACTCGACGCTGTCCTATACCAAGTCCTGCACTTACCTGAGTGTGCGCTGCGCACTCAAAGGTGACGTACCGAACAACGAAGGACTGTTCCGCTGCGTCGATGTGCATGTGCCGGAAGGAACCGTTCTGAATCCACTGGAACCTGCTGCGGTGGCTGCTCGCGCACTCACTGGCTATCGAGTGTTCGACGCCATGTTGGGCGCATTGGCGCAAGTCGTCCCCGATCGCATTCCGGCAGCAGGTGAAGGCGGTAATACCGTCGTGTGCTTGTCCGGCAAGAAAGACAATGGCGAGGGCTACATCATCGTCGACATGGTCTGCGGTGCTTGGGGCGCGCGACCACATGCCGATGGTGTGGAGGCAATCACTAACGCTTCGCAAAACCTCTCGAACACCCCGGTCGAAACTCTGGAAGCACAGCATCCGGTACGTGTTGAAGCCTATGAGCTGGTGGCCGACAGTTTTGGCGCCGGCCGTTACCGTGGCGGCCTGGGTGTGTTGCGCAGCTACCGTGTGCTGGCTGACGACGTCCTGCTGCAACTGCGCGCCGACCGGATGAAATTCCGCCCCTACGGCCTGCAAGGTGGCCTACCTGCAAGCCCGGCGGTCAATGCATTACAACACGGCAGCGAGACTCGTTTCCTGCCGAGCAAGGTGGGTATCACCATTGCCCGGAACGACGTGGTTTCACACACCCAACCTGGTGGCGGCGGTTTCGGTAACCCTCTCGATCGACCGCTGGAGGACATCGAGCAGGATGTCTGGAACCACAAGATGACCGCGGCCTTCGCGCGGGAAAACTATCGGGCAGTCGTAGACGCCGATTCAGGCCGAGTCGATAAGATCGCCACCGCCGAGTTACGTGCCATGGCCAAATAGCAGTGGGGCGAAAGCCCCACTTCCCGCTTACAAGCCGTACGAGTACAACAAGATGAATAATAACGTGCTAGACGTGCATACCTTCCTGGACAACCGTCCAATTGGAAGGCAACAGAAAACCGTGATCATCCTCGGCCTTCTGATTCTGATGCTGGATGGTTTCGACACCATGATGATGGGCTTCATCGCCCCTGCTCTACTTCAAGACTGGGGCATAAGCCGGGGCGACCTGGGGCCCTTGATGATGAGCGGCATAGTTGGGCTATCTATCGGCTCTCTGCTCGCTGGCCCCCTAGCTGATCGATTCGGCAGGCGCTGGGTCATCATTGCAGCTGTGTGTGCGGTGGGCGTATTTTGCCTTACCTGTGCGTTTATGAGCGGCCTCCACACCCTGACCGCAGCGCGCTTTCTCACAGGTGTTGGGCTAGGCGCGACAATGCCGAATATCACCACTCTGCTGGCTGAGTGCGCCCCACTACGCCGGCGCTCGCTCCTGGTGACGTCGGCGTGGTGCGGGTTTGGTATGGGGGGTGCCCTTTGCGGCCTGGTCAGCGAACATCTGATACAGCTCTATAGCTGGCGTGCCGTGTTCGTAACTGGCGGTCTGTTACCCCTTTTGTTAGTCCTTGCACTCATCATATGGCTCCCAGAGTCACTACGATTCCGCCTCCAGCGTGATCAACCTCATGAGCGTCTCGTAACGGCAGCCAACGAACTGATGCCAGGCAGTGCCAGTGGCTCAACAAAGTTCATCAACAGTGAGCAAGTGGCCAGCGAAGACACGATACGTGGGCCAGTAGCATTGTTGAATCGCAATTACAGAATGGGCACCCTGACCATCTGGCTTGCGATGTTCATGGGCTTTTTCCACCTCTACTTCCTGAGTAATTGGCTCCCGCTCACGGCAAGCGCGGCTGGTATGTCTTACTCACAAGCAGTGACGTTAGGGATAATCCTTCAAGTCGGCGGCGCCATCGGCAACTTCACGGTTGGGCTGAAAATGGATCGGTTCCAGCCAGACAAGATCGTGAGCATCATGTTCGCTGGCTGCGCCGTGTTCACCTTGATGATCGCTTTCTTCAGTAGTTCATTTGCCATAGTCGGCACGCTTGTCTTCTTGCTGGGCTACGTACTGATGTCCGCAAACGCAGGCTGCTTTGCGCTGGGCGCGGCTCACTACCCAACACCTATACGGGCGACGGGTGTCAGCTGGGTCTTCGGCATCGGTCGGGTGGGGGCAATTCTCGGGGCAGGCTCCGGGGCGATCATCACGACGTGGGGTTTATCAATCGCCGACATCTTCACTGTGTTGACCATCCCAGTGATGATCGCTGCACTGGCTATCTGTCTCAAACGGCGCATGCACTCAAGGACTGTTGCCGCTATCGCCCAACAGCACTTGTAGCA
The DNA here is from genome assembly GCF_044748725.1 of Pseudomonas sp. NPDC089752. Taxonomy (NCBI): domain Bacteria; kingdom Pseudomonadati; phylum Pseudomonadota; class Gammaproteobacteria; order Pseudomonadales; family Pseudomonadaceae; genus Pseudomonas; species Pseudomonas sp. NPDC089752. Next base: position 307,291 of record NZ_JBIVGP010000001.1, on the reverse strand, counting down.
CCCTTGGCAATTTGCGCTAGCGGCGGCAAGCCCCACTTCTTTGTGGCCTCCTTGCCGCCGCATGCCCCAAGCTAGACGGGTGGCCCCCTAGAACCGCATAGCCCGCCACCGGGCAAATCTGAGCCGATACTCACCCCTCCAAGTTAACCCGCCACCCAGGGCCGGACTGCGCCTGCCCTTCCCCTTTGAACGAACTTCCAAAGACCGTTTTCAGCGATTCATCGACTGTGTTTAGCGATCCATCCAATCGCTGACAGATGATAATAATTCCTGACAAAAACTGTTTAAGGAAAGAACATTGAACCTGTCCAGACGTAAGCTGCTGATCGGGGCGGGCATCGGTGCAGGAGCGGTAGCAGCCGGTGCTGCTATCACGCCGATGCTTCAACGAGAAGGTGTGCTGATGGAGTCCAAGTCTCGGTCGCTACCCGTTGACTCAACATCCGGTGAGTTACCCAAATCTGCTGATGTCGTGATTATTGGCGGCGGTATCCAGGGTGTCTGTACAGCGTTGTGCCTGGCAGAGCGCGGCATGGATGTAGTGATCTGTGAGAAAGGAGTGATTGCAGGGGAACAGTCCGGCCGGGCTTACAGCCAGATCATCTGCTGGGAACTTGATGATCGGGTTCTTCCCCTTGTGCTTAGAAGCAAGCAGCTTTGGAAAGGTATGAACGAGCGAATCAATGCCGACACCAGTTGGCGTATACAGCCGCGCGTCCAGACTTACACGAGCGAAGAGGGAATGCTCAAAGCACGTGAATGGGCACGCGAAGCCAAGCAAGCGTTTCCAGACCCAGACCTGCTGAATGTGCGCTTCATTGAAGGCGATGAACTCCAGCAACGAATCCCTGGCGCTCGTACGCCTTGGCAAATGGCCGGACTGGAGGAGGATGCCGCATCTGTGGACCCAGAGATCGGCGCGCCCATGATCGCCCGCTACCTTCAATCCAAAGGGGTCAAGATTTACACCCACTGCGCAGTCCGAGGCGTTGAAACGGAAGCTGGTAAGATCAGTGGCGTGGTGACAGAGCGTGGAGCCATCCGTGCCAAGACGGTAGTGCTGGCGGGTGGTGCTTGGTCAAGGCTGTTCCTGGGCAATTACGGCTTGCAGCTGCGAACTATGCCTGTATACCTTTCCCAGCAGCGCCTCTCCGCAGTGAGTGGTGCGCCCAAGGGTAATGGCGCAATCGGTACCGGCGTATATTGGCGACTTCAGGCAGACGGCACGTACGCGAACGCGCCCCGACTTTTCACAGCCCCCATCATCCGCGAAAGCTTCACGATCGGCGCCGACTTCCTGCCGCAGGTTATGAACAGTACCTCAGTGCTGCCGATGTACTATTCATTGAACCGTGACTTTATTCGCTCTTTCACCGAGCCTACACATTGGGCAATGGATGAGATAAGCCCGTTCGAAAGGGTCCGGATCGGGGCGCCAGACCCCAGTCATGAGTTTTGTGATCTTGCGTTGGCGAGACTGAGGGCCGAATTCCCTGTCTTCAAGGATTCGCGGGTCCTTGAGCGTTGGGGTGGCCGAATGGACATCGCTGCTGATCACTCCCCAGTAATCTCTCCGGTTGATCAATATCCTGGGCTGATTATCAACACCGCGCATTCGTGGGGCATGACACAAGGGCCTGGGTCGGGTGAGCTGGTTGCTGACATCATTCAAGGGGTCAAACCCAGAATCGACCCATCCAATTTTGCGTTCTCGCGCTTCCAAGCCTGATAGCAGTGACGCCGGAAAGCGCTAAAGAATGGCTGTCCTTCAAGCGGCAGCCACTCTTCTCAGGTGGGATCTGAGAAGTATTTTCCGGGGGATACCCCCAACGCTTTCTTGAACATCGTAATGAAGGCCGTTACCGAGTCGTAACCCAGATCACCGGCCACTCTTTGCACAGTCATACCTGAGGCCAACAACTGAAGTGCAAGCAACAGCTTGAACCGCTGCCGCCATCGCCCAAACGTGAGCCCAGTTTCTCTGACCACGAGACGCGCGAGCGTTTTTTCACTCATTGCCATTCGATCAGCCCATTCCATCAGACTCAGTCGATTCGAACACTCGCTGGCGAAAGTCTGAGCGATCAATTGCAGCTTGGGATGCTGAGAAATGGGCAGCTTGAGCTGCTCGACTGGTGCAGTTGAAAGTTGCTCCAACAGTACGCTGACCAGCCTTGCTGTCCGGCCATTACGCGGATAGTCCAATCCTTGATCGACTAGGTGCTGGATCATTTCCCGGATCATCGGGGCGATCTTGACCGTGCAGCATTCAGCGGGCATATCGAGTGCACCGGGCTCAATTAGCAAGAAGCAGATTCGGGCATTGTCAGTGGCCCTGCTCCTGTGATCTACGCCACCTGGTACCCAGACGCCATAATGCGGAGGCGCGATCCATAATGCATCTGGTACTTCACACGTCACTCCCCCATGCAGACTGACTACAAGCTGCCCCTTCCGGTGAGAGTGGACGGGCTGTTCCAAGTGGCTGTCGATGACTCGGACGCGCGTGGCGACTGCTGGCCGATCATCATGATCGGGATCGCTCTGCAAGAGCAGATGCGCGAGGTTTGTCTCTTCCTTCATACAACTCGTCGACTAATAAGGTAAGACTGCTCAGCCATGAGCCGCAGTCTATACGCACACGAGCCCTCTCACCATCGTGCACAAGCTAATGACTTGGACAGCTCAGATGGACGCATGAGTCCCTTGCAGACACCATCGACTGCAAGGGACTTGTAATAGGAGCTTCAACAGAGCGCACTCAAACCGGGAGTGAGACAGTGATGGTCATAACACTGCGTCTATCCGAGACAGCGCTGATTGATCCACCATGAGCAGAGCAGGTTGCTTGCGCAACTGATAAGCCCAGCCCACTGCCGCCGGCGCGCCTTGTCCGGAAAGTTCCTTAAGCCAAAAGCTTTGGAACACCCGTTGTAGCTCGTCTTCAGTCAGGCCCCGACCACTGTCGCTGAACAACAGTGCTAGCCCCTCTGAAGTCATCCTAGCGCTGACTACCAAATTGCCACCGGTGGCGGCGTGTCTCAGATAGTTACCCAGCAGAATGTTGATTACCTGGCCTACCCTCTTCCGATCAGCTGAGATTGGAGCAATGCCATGGCAGGAAAGCTCTTCATGGATCCGCGGCTCTACAGCTTCAACTATACAGGCGAAAGTGCGCGTCAACGTCAAAATCCTCTGCTCATTCCAAAATGCATTTTAGGCCACGATGGTCCGTGCTCTAGGAGGTCGGTTGAAGGTTTCCGGTGCCCTGAAACCTCTGAAAGGCCCTACAGTGAGGCTTTCCAATGCACTCCACGACCACGCACCGGTCCGCGTGACATTCGTGAATGCCGGTGGCGCAGCACTGGTCGCCAGCATTGACTCTCGGGCAAGCAGGGCTAAGGTGGCTGAGCGCCTGCTCTGACTACGGGAGCTTGCGGACACTGCCTCAAAATTGCCCTCGATCAGGTTAGCGAGCCGCCGCGTGTCTTCTGTTGCACCGCGCTCCGGGTCATGTAGCCATGCGACAAACTGCTGAAAATCGTGTCGAGCGGAACTCATACTGTCCTCCCCATCGGCTATAAACTCGTCAACATGTATAGCCGCGAATCCACTCAACCGCCCGCCACAAGGGCGTTGGGCGACGCGACCAGTCGCGATGAGTTCTTTGGGTAGCTACGCCAGGTCACGGTTGAAGCGTCCATTAGACGGGCCGCTGATCCTGTCAATGGCCTGGAGTTTTCGATATTGTGGTGCCCTACTGAAATTTGGACTTCATCTAAGGTAATCTATCAGTATTAGCAGTCTTGACCGCCATTATCGCGGCAGCCTCCGCATTGCTGGGCGCAGGCTTAGCATCTCGGGCACAGTTACGTGCAGCACGCGAAACCCAAGAAGCGCAATATCAGCTCGAATCTCTGAAAATCGAAGCCGCCACTGATGAAAAGCGGCGTGCAGCGACTCTATCTAACTATGCGGAAGCTCACAAAGCTCTTAGCTTCATATGTCGTGAATATTCGCTTACCTCTCTAGACATCATGGAAAATGCTAAAACTAGTAAGCTGGAATATGACAAGCGGTATATCGAAGGCTGCGAGCGCTTGGATACTGCCAGAGCAACAATCGAAATACATTTTAACGAAGCCTATAGTCTGATAGAAGAAATCTACGGCCAAATGAACATCTTCTGGGGGAATTTTACTGAAGTCGCATCTCTCATTGAGAACGACGAACCCTATGAAAAATATAAAAGCTTCCATGAAAAAGCGGTTCAGGCTTCACTGAAAATTTCAGCGTTATCTGTAAAATGCAAAGCCGCAATTAGAGCAAAAGCCCAACAGGGGATTCGGTAGCTACCATTGACAGGACATCGTTGCTGTCGCCTTTACATTCACAACTCATCAGCATAGTAACCCCACTCTGCAATCATCTCGTCTATTGCCGAAGATATCCTTGACTCGGCGATTAACTCCATCGGCGTGAAGCTGAGGCCTACCGCAACCGCCATGGCGAATGGGCCCAGCGTTGAGGGCACAAATGGCCAAACCTGCACGTTCATCAATGCCTTGTCAAAGGGCTCGCACCACTCAACCGACTCCACTACATCGGTTATTTCGAGCCAATCTTGCATAGAGATCGCATAGGTCTTCCGGCTCCCCTCAGCAATCATCGTATGGAGGCTCAAATAGGACTCACCCGCGACCGCAAGCCCGGGGTGACTGAAGCATTGAACGCTGTAGGACATCAGCCTGGGAGATGAGACCATGCTCCGCACCTGCTGAAAATCAACCTTGCCTTGTTGGAATTCCCATTCGAACCTCTTACGGAGAAAGCTCTCAAGATCAGGATGGTTGGCCATCACGATATGGGAGTGATAAAGGGCATTGAGCTTCAAAGCATCACCCCGTTCTCCAGCCTTCGAATCAGCGTATAGACCTCCTCACACCCTTCGGTTGAAGCGAGAAGCTCAGAGGGGCGCCGCCCACCGAGCCCCACGCACTCCTGATTGGTCCATCTCACAGAGTTACCCTTGAAGAACCAGAGCAGGAGCGACACGCATTTCGCGTAGCTATTTATATAGCCCTGATTGCTGCTGAGTATCGCGTTCGGCTCACTCATCTCCAGATGCAAGTGACAACGGGCACGAAGCCATCCTTGTTGCTCAGCTACGCTTCCCTGAGCCCCACAGATCTCGCAGATACCCGCGGAAACTAACTCAGCAATATCGAGAAGACGATCGACCACATCGTCACCTCCACGGTGATACACACGCAATAGCCCAAATTTTTCTTTGACTTGGGTAATCTCGACCTTCAGTCGCTCTAGCTCGGCGTAACGCTCAACGAGCTTAAGATTGGCTGCAATTAGATCAAACCAACCATTCGTACATTCGAAGGTAAAATTATCCTGCGCGCTGCGTTGATCGCCGAAAAGGCTCGAATGCCTCGATACGAGCCCTAGCTCCAATGGTCTGTACATCAGCTCTCACCCTTGGGCCACATAGTTTTTGCCGGTATATCGGACAGTTCGGAAGGATAAATCCTGCCATCGCTTAGCTCATACACGTACTTGGCGCCAATTAAACCAATTGTCTTTATTTCCTCCATCAGCCAGGTGTCACTTCCATTGAGCCATGGCGGAGAGACAAGCTTGACGGCTTGAATGAATGCTTCCGGTGTATCCCTGGTTGCCAAGGCCAACACGTAGGGCGCCATCGGTATCATCATCTGCTGACGGTATATCATCTCTTCATCAGCAGTCTCATAGGTGACGTAAAACCACTCGTTGTTCGCCGTCTGTGAGATGTATGCCCACTGGTGGGTGCCTTCCTCAGGGGCGAAGTAGATGCTGGGTTGCAGTCGGGCTTGGTCGTTGGTTTCGAACATATGATCACCCATCCTCAAAAGTTACTGCTGCTCCGACAGCTCAGATACTGCCGCTTTTTCCTTGCCACCTCAGCCTGGTGAGGGCCAAAAGCCCCGAAAAGCGGGAGAACGCCCGCTTTCAGGAAGTATACTTCCTGTTCCTGCACGTGCGCAACGTGTTCAATACTCACTTTTGGGTACTGGACATGGACTACAACGAAGCTTTCGGTAATGTCTTCCGCTCCATTCGGCTCCACCGAGGCCTCACGCAGGAGGCTTTTCAGCCTATCGCTACCGACCGCTACATCCGTAACATTGAGAAAGGGGAATACTCTGCAACAATCGCGTTGATTCGTGATCTATGCGATGTCCTGCGTGTGAGTCCAGTGGCTTTGATGGCTATTGTCGAAGCAAAGCACACAAACAAAGATGTCGAAGCGTTAATGAAGTCCGCAATGTCAGAGTTAAAAACACTCATTCAAAAACCAGATCAATGACAGAATCTACCCCGCTACTTAGCCCGTCGCATGCAGCATCCAATCTATAACCACAAAAGCAGGCCAATTAATATTCAGAAAACTTGAACAAAGCGCAACTACACACTAGAAGATAGACAAACAATATTTAATCAGCCCTTAAGCTGCTCCATGGATTAAGCAACCCATTGCCTCATTCGACTTAGAGCACCACACGCATCAAGACCAGTATTAAATGTTTTGCACTTATTACTTCACACTACTCCACGCCGACTACTTTAGTACATTTAAAACAGAGAAGCACATCTATCTTGTATGTGACCTTCAGCAAAGTTATGAGCCAGCTCATTAATTACTGCTTTTCGAATTTTAGGCCCTTTCGAATATACCAAGCAATCATACTCAGATTTACCGTTCTCTTCTGTTTCTGCCTGGCACCACGCAGCCCTCATAAGATCAACAAGCCTGCCTTGGTAGTCGGTTATTTCTTCGCAAAATTTGCGATCAATCTCAGCAAGGCCCCCCTCACAAACCCAGTACCAAATCCGTCCAACTCGGTACTCATACTCGAAGCCATTTGACATAACTAGAAGAGTGATAATCGAGTCAACAGCCTCCCCCTCTCTCATAACGCGAATGTCGAATCCGGAAAACTCTCTATCACTCATTTTACTCTTCCCTTACCAATAAGAACCATAATTAGTTATACAGCAAACTTCTAAAACACTTAAACCCTGCTCATGCACTTAACCCTAAATACAGCAACAATGTATTGACAACCAGCCTGAATTTGGATTACTGGCGACAAAAGTAGCCCCAGCCGAAAACAAAATGAAAACGGGCGGGGCGAGGCTTGCGCGAGAGATATACCAACGAGCGGAGCTACTCGTTGCCATATAAATATTATACCATATATTTATATCAATCAATTTTAACACCAAGATATTTTGCAATTTTTTTATATTTCTCAATATCTAATTTGTAGAAGTACTCCCCCTTGACCTTATGTCTTTTAAGGCTCAGGCCCATGCTCTGCAATATGTTATTTACGGCAGCTAGTTTCTGATTTCTTGTTTCAAAGTTGATATTTTTTGCAGTAACAAGTTTTAGTAGATCAAACCATCTCAAGTTGCTTTTAATAAAAATTGCGGCCTTGTCTGCATCAGCGTAACCCTCACCTTTGTCATTGATCCCTAGCGCATTCATCATTCCGCCAAGTAGTTCCTTGCGCTTTCTGGTGTTATTTTTGTCTATTCCAGTCTTGTCGTCATCAGCGCAAACAACTTCATGAAAATAGGGATCGTTGTACCAGCACCTGGCGTTTTGCAATATCCTGGCGGCCCCTTTACTGGTAAAGAATTTAATGTCATCCTCTCTTAGTTCTTTGAGACTTTCGACATCAAGACCTATTCGATTTGCTGATTCAGCAATAATTTTCTCATCAATCTGTCGTTGACTCAGATTAAAGCCAGACATATTCAGAGCTTTAATTTCTCCTGAATGAGCTAACTCCAGAGTTCTAGCGATTTTTTCTTTACGAACACCTTTTGCTATTTTTCTAAATGCTGACCAGGCCAGAATGTCCGCCTCGTCTTTTTCAAGATTTTCAATCTTGTAGCCATCAAGCTCTATCTGTAGCGCTAGATTTAGACGAATGTGTTTGCGCTCCTCAACACTACGCGCATGTACCCTGAAAGCAGTATCATTAAAATTCTTTGACTCTCTGCTACAGATATTATACTGCTTATTTATCTCTTCATTGAATGTTATAGGCCTGCTATGGCTATCGAGACTGATCATGATTTTTGTGGCTGGACGATATCTGCGCATCATCTGCATCATGTCACTGACCCGCAGAACTCCTTTAAACAAGCCGAATACATGATCAGCCCACTCGATCTCAATGCTTGTAGAAGACTGCATTGCAGAGTTGTAGATGATAGCACCATTATACTTTAGGATCTCTTCATTTGGACTGGTAATAAATTCTGTCACCTCAGGAAAGTTCCTAGTATCCGCGGTAATGATTAGTGAGTTCAAACCTTGGTCATCATAGATTTTTTTAACAGCGTCTGCTTGCGAGGGAAATTCAACCATAACTATACTTTTTTGCTTGGCTTCAGCTGCTTTTAAAATTTCTCGATTAATGGAGCTTTCTTCAGCGAAGACCATTTTGATGCCAGAGTTGTCGCTTTCAGCTTGCAAAACTTTTATCTCTTTTCCTGCATGTTGAAGCAACTCAATAACTTCATCGTTTGCGTTAGCGTCAAGAGCGATCACAAGCCTTGCATTTTTTATTAATTTGACAATTTCATTGTATACTTGCACGCGGTTTTTACACACCCCTTCTGCCACATGGGCAATCATCTGCTCAACTTCTTCAAGAATCACGACACCTGACTGCTCAAGAAAAACCTTGAATCTCTCCCTAGTGATACTATTCACACAGATAGACAGCGCCTCAAGCTCGTGCTCAAAACCAGAAATTGTTTCGTTCAGATAGTTTCTGGCAACAGTATCGCACACAGCTCTTGAAATATTGACACGTGGCGCTATGTATACAGGCTTTTCGGCGTGTTGCGCAGCAAGCTCAATCAATTCGTTTATTACCACTGTTTTGCCGATACCCATTGGTAGTTTCCACAAGTGCACGCCTCCAGCCGCATGAGCTGAGCGCATCTCTCGGCGCAAAGCTTCAAGCGCCTCGCTACTAAATTTGTGATAACCAAACCCCCTAACTTTCACATTTTGACGTGCAGGGATCATATTTCTTGTAGCTGCCCTGCTCTTGTTCCGCTGGACAATTCTTCTGAAAATACCAATCGCCTTAGTTATATCGCCTTTCTCAACTAAAACCTTCTTTATCTCACGTTCCGCTTTCTCGCAGCTCATCCCAAACGGTACAGAATTAGCAAAAACAGCAGCTATGCGTTTATAGTTCTGCGAGATGCCATTTTGAGCAGCAAAACGTTCGATCTCGACTGCATTGATCTTTAGTGCATTATAGAATTTTGCTCCGCACTCAAAAATGATACCACAGCCCAAGTCTTTAGCTACTTCCAAAGAGCTATCGAAATTCAGGTGCTCCAGCAGTATAAATACATGCTTCCCTTCTTCTATATAATGCTTTGATACGACCTTTAGATTAGATGCTTTAGAGACACATGCAACAGGAAGATCGAAATCTGGGCTATCACCAACAGACACTATGAGTGCCTTCTTGACCGCCTTATCCAAGCCATGCTCAAGCTTAGTGTTTATATACTTAATCATTTTACCGCTCCGCTATAGTTGTTTTGTCATTCCGCGATCTCTCTTTCGCCTGGACATTTTTATTATAACAGAGCTTTTTGTGATTTAAACATCCACCTGGAACAATATGAATTAACTCAAACCATGCTTGCCAAGAACACCCATACAAAATTCGGATCAGATGTATCTAGCATATATATATAAAACACTTCTGAACCGCTTCCCGCCTAACGGCGAATCCAGCCAGCGATGAATTTGCATGGTCTCTTCTGGCATCGGGAACACTTCCCTGCTGGCCACATTCAGCGAAGCTGTTAAAAATCTGCGTCCGCATAACCTATATCCGTTCTGTGCTACGATATAATTACACAATCGCAGAAAGGATATTGCTTTGAAACAACTAATTATTAAAGAGCGAGTCAAAATAAACAGCACTATGCTGCTTAGTGAAAAGCAAGCAGCTGAGCATCTGAATAGAGCAGAGAGAACGCTAAGAAACTGGCGCACTAAGAAAGGCAGCAACCGGCTTAGCCCCCACTTTCGCAAAAATTCAAAGGCTGTCTTTTATAAGCTAGATGACATCCTGTCAATTGCAGAAAGCATAAGCATCAAGCGAATAGAAAAACTACACAAATTCCCGCGCATTGGTATTTTGTTCAATGACTCTCCTGTGCCCAAGCTTGATCCGTCAACGATGCTGACAACTGCTCAAGCCTCCATACTCTTCGGTATATCCAAGGCCTCCCTGCAAATTTGGCGTTCAAAGCGGCAATTCTTAGCTGTGCTGCCATTTCATAGCATTGGCCAGGACATCCGCTACCTCGCGTCTGACCTATCCCTTTTCATCCATGAAGGCCGTGCTTATTGGCAAGCTCAGTCTGTCGAGCGGAACCGACAATACCGCCCCCGCACCAAGCTGTCGGCCTGACAGCTCCATTGTCGTTCCTTGACAAATTTTTCCTTAGGTTTATTATTATGCCGGAAATTAATACGTTTGTCAAGGTGCTTCATATGGAAAGCGACACGTCAAGGAAAAAATCGCAAGGAAGGCCTAAGCTTGACCCGCTCGAAAAGCAGCGCCGATTGGTAGCTCGGCTGCATGAAAATGCCGATGAGCTGCTGCAAGAAATCGAAGAAGACTCGTGTCAGTTTCACTACGCCGATTACGACCCTCAGCACCACTTGCTTGCTAGCACATTCAATCAGCGCATGTCTTTTGCACGTGAAATCGCTGCACTTGAGCACGCTGGGAGCACAGCAGAAGCCAAAACCGTGCGTCAGAGGCTGAACCTGTTCCGCCCCCTTGGCTTCACAGAAGAGGACTGGAACGCTCTCCCGGAAGCTGACAAGCGTCTGGCACCAGGAAAGCCCAAAATGCCAAAAGAGCTTGAGCTTGCACGTTTAGAAATCGAGCGAGACGAAGAGCTTAAGAAGCTTCGCGAAACAGAAGCTGAGTTTGACGCCGAACCGGCTGACATCGAATCCCTACGCGCGATGCACGGCAATAACAAGGCCGGCAGGCCAGGCAAAGACATTCTGGGCATGCTCGACAAGCAAATGTCTATTGCTTTCTATAAGCGCCGTGATCTCGATCCAGATCGCGAGACAAAAACCTTGGGGCGCCCTCAAAAGTCGCATGCAGAGCGCTATGCATACTTCACCAGCATTATCGATCACTGTCGCTCTCAGATTTCTGAACGCGAAAGCAAGCTTGATCTTGTTCATCTCCAGCAGCGCTATCTGAAGCGACTCCGCGACCGTGCCACCCGCCTCCGTCTTCGCATAGGCGGGATTAAAGGCGTCGAGCTTGTGTCACTCAAACAAGACCTGATGATCGTAGAAGAGCAGTTAAAAGTAGAGACAGGACTGTTCAACGACTATCAAGATAACTATATTACGATGTCGCAAGAACAGATCGACTCACGTAAAAAATCTGTAGCAAAGAAAATCAAAGCATTCGACTCAATCGAATTTTCAGCTGATAGCAGCAACTGAATAGAGAAAATCATGAGCAAACTCGCAGAATTTAAAGCCCTGGAAGCCCAGCTCGCCGAGCAGATGAAGCAACTGGACGCACTGAAAAATGACGACGGACTGAAGCGCGAGATCGAGTTCGAGCAAAAGCTGCGCGCTCTACTGGCGGAGTACAGCTTCTCTCTGCGCGAAGTGAAGCTGATCCTTGATCCACATGCTCGTCCAGAGCGAGCCGCACCAACTGCTCGTCAGCCGCGCCGTGAGCGCCAAGTTAAGGTGTACCTCAACCCAAACAATGGCGAGCGCATTGAAACCAAAGGCGGCAATCACAAGCTACTAAAAGAGTGGAAAGCTGAGTATGGCGCTGAAAAAGTAGAATCTTGGCTCCAGTAAGGCTCACATGAGCCCCGGCGTAGCGCAGGGGCTCGACTCTACCTAGCCCAGAATATTTACAAAGTCTCTTTTCACGAATTCCGCACTCCGTACCTTCCCGAATTCATACATGCCGCCATCGTATGAGTAGACGTTAAGGATCAGTCTATAAAACAGCGTCAGGCAAGCAGAAATTCTCTTATGCTCTTTTTCCTGCCTAGCCTCAGTGTTTTCTCTAAACTTTGGGTGAGCCGCAGAATTTCTAAGCTCGTTCCATGCGAATTTCTCACCTTCAAGTATTAGGCCCTTTCCTACGAGCAAAGATAGCGCCTTACCAGCATGTATATTACCCCAGCGCTCTACATGTGTTATCAAAGACTTCTTCTGATCATCTGGAGCCTCTATTTCGCCCAATTCCGCAATCAGTTGTTTTTTTGACTCTTCGAACGGCTCATCCAGCGAATCAGATTTAAGCGCAGGTATGAAGATATCATTTAAGAGTCCCTCCACTGCCACCCCGAGCGTGAGAATAGTGATATTATTCACCGAGTTGAATGCATGCCACACTCGCATCCATTGACTATATGACGCATCAAAATATAACGGCTTCGAAGTTTTAATCTTTAACATCGAACGCAAAATTTCGTAATGACAGCTCGGCCAACCATTTCCACTTGACGCGCTCGGAAATGGTGGTGGAATATTTTTATTCCTTAGAGGTTTATGGGTACTTTTCAGATGGAGAGCCAGGCTTTCTCCAGAGCCTTTGATCAAACAGTATGGCTGAGGCATTCCACCGGACGACAGACCGATGTAAAACAGTAGCGCACTATATAGGTCTTCGGTATCGAATTTCCCGCTAGCCTTAACCATAGTACGATCTTTTTTGTCGATAATTGTTACTTTTGCGCCTTCGACTACAAGCTCAGTTTCATCCCATGAGGATGACTCTTCACCATAAGTACTTGTTGTTTTATTCATTTTATTTGCCGGAATCTGAGCTTTCTCCAGCAGTTCAAAATAAAGATAATTCTCTGTGTTTTTATAGTATTCGCTGGAATCCATCAGGTAAATTTCATGCAGAAATACCGGTATCCTAAACGGCGGACGGCGGTTGAAGACATTTATCTTTATGGAGAACTCTTCAGCAAAAATGCTATCCCCATCTAATGTTACAGCTTCTAAGTATAGCTTTTGAGCGCTATCGAATGGATCTTCAGGAAATTCTGAGTAGAAGCTCTGTGCAGGAATATCATCCGCTTCCTTGCAGATGAACTCTAAATAAATAGTTCCAACTTGGTTGACTTTCAACACGCCATACCCTTGAAGATTTAATCCACCCTCAAACTTTTGCCTAATTTTCACATCGACGCAATGCAGATCAAGTTTTCCTTCATGCATTGCATCAATTAACTTTTCGGAGTTGATCATCATCCATCCTTGCTATGCTCGCAGATACTCGCATCTAACCAGCTCTCGGCAGCTCCCGCCAGCTGGACGTATATGCAGGCGACAGCATCTCCCGTCTCATCTCCCACGCCCTTCCACTAGGCCACACAGTCCCTACCCTGACCGCCCCTTTCCCGAACCGCTGGTTGAGCAGATCAATCGTCTCCATGAGCTTCGCATTGTTCCTGCGCGGCGACTCAGCAAACAGATCAGGCGTGTACTCATCGCTCTGCACCAGTTTTGTCAGCAAAACGCCAACTTTCGAGTACGCGTACCCATTCCTGAAGATTCTGGCCAACGCCTGGTTGGCGGCCTGGGTCATGAGCAGCGTGTCGCTTGTCGGATACGGCAGGATGCAGCGGGCGCTGTTGAAATAGCGCTCCCGGTCTTCGACAAAGCCACTGGTTTGCAGCGAGATGACCATTTCCTCGGCCAGCGATCCTTGCTCACGGAGCTTTTCAGCAGCCCTGGCAACGTAGCTCGCCAGGGCCTCGCGGATCGGCTCGATGCTCCGCAGCCTCTGGCCGAACATCTTCGAGCTGCAAATCTCTTTTTTGAGGTCGGGCGCCTGGTGCATGCGCAGCCATTCTTCGCCTCGCAGCTCCCTGGCCGTGCGTTCCAGGACGCGTCCGAACGTCTTCCTGATGGCGCTGAGGTCGGCATGGGCGAGATCCCAGGCCGTGTTTATATTCATCGCCTGGAGCGTCTTCGAGAGCCGGCGACCGACGCCCCAAACCTCGTCCACCGGGGCGATCTTTAATAGCTTGTCCCGGCGTACCGGGTCAGTGAGGTCCACCACCCCTCCAGTCTTCTGCCACTTTTTGGCTGCGTAGTTGGCAAGCTTGGCGAGTGTTTTGGTATGACCTATACCCATGCCTACCGGCATCGCACATTCGCTCCAGACGCGCTCTTTGATCCCTTTGCCGATATCGCTCAGATCGCCCTGGAGGCCTGTCAGGTCTGCCCAGGCTTCATCGATGCTGTATTGCTCCAAGTCTGGGACTTGGGAGTGGATGCAACGCATGACTTTGTTCGACACGTCACTGTAGAGCGAGTAGTTGCTAGAAAAAGCTTGAACACCCGACTTACGAAGTTGGCCACGGATTTCGAAAAAAAGCGCTCCCATCGCGATCCCAATAGCTTTGGCTTCACGCGTACGGGCGATGACGCAGCCGTCGTTGTTGCTCAAGACCACTATCGGCGTTGTCGCAAGCTCGGGCCGGAAGATGCGCTCACAAGAGCAGTAGAAGCTGTTGCAGTCGATCAGGGCGTAGACGCGTTTGCTCATGGCCGTAGGTCTCGGAACAGGAAATCAACGATGCCCCAGAGCACTACTTCATCCTGTCCAGCAACGTGCTGGCACTCCCCCGCTCGGTCTATCGTGACCAGGGAGCGCTTTTTCTCAGCGTCAGTGAGTATCGAGCAGAGCTTGAACTCGCTGTCGATGATGACGATTGCAGCACGCCCTGGAGCGGCCAGGCCGGTGCGGTTCACGACCAGGACATCGTTTTGGTTGATGCCGAGTCCAGCCAGAGCATCACTGTCCGCGATCCAAAGCCAAATGTGCGGTGCGCCCAGACCGACGAATTCGTCGATGCTGAGAGGGCCTTGCTCGTGATCGCCAGCTGGCGACTGGAAGCCAGTGATCTTGAGCTTTTCGGGCGAGAGACACAGGCGCTCGATGCGGCGGCCCTGAAAATGCTGTATTCATCGAAGCACTCTAAAATACTGTATATATAAACAGTATAGTTAGATTTTTCCTATCGCCAAGGGGGCAACGCTGTGTGGCGGCGTAGAAATTTCCGGTCAGTTCACTCGAACCGGTGAGCAGTTGAGGATCTATTTCCCAAACCCGAAAGCCGCCTGCCCGTCCTCGGTAGTGAGCACCAGGAGGTCATTTGGGTGCCTTGGGGTAGGAGACGGGAGCAGAGTGGCAAAGGGCCAACTGGCGGTTGGGCGAGGCTCAACTCAATCGAAGAAGGGCGATGGGTGAGGTACGGACCCACGCGGGTCTACATACCGGCGTTGAGGTTTTTGGAGAAAAACGAAGAGAAGGTGAGCCACTGGTTCGACCTAGAGCCAGGGCAGGTGATTGAGGGGCTAGTGATCGGAGAGGTTGAGCAGCAGAGGGTCTATGTGACCACCACAGAACCACCACCGGGATTAGAGTGGGTGCATGACCGCTGGCCTACAATTCTCCAGAACAGACCCTGGCCAGCGATGGACCCTATGTGGACCCTAAATATGTTGGACCCTAAAAATTAGGGGCATAAAAAAATCCAGTCACCGCTAAGTGACTGGATTCTTTGGAGTTTTTTGGTCGGGACGGAGTGATTCGAACACTCGACCCCTTGCACCCCATGCAAGTGCGCTACCGGGCTGCGCTACGCCCCGACTGGGCTTGAAGCATGTTCTCAATCCTGCCGAGAACGTTGAAGAATGTACCCTAACCATCTGATAAACGAAAGCTTTTTCTCAAAAAAATTTCCGTTCATCGGCCTACCAGGTCACTTCTTCAAAACCACCAACACATCCTCCAACTCAACAATCATCTGTCGAATCAGCTGCTTGTACTGGCTCGATTCATCCTTCACCTCATCACTGGAGAGCCTTAACCGCGCCCCGCCAATGGTAAACCCCTGATCGTAAAGCAGCGCCCGAATCTGCCGGATCATCAGCACATCCTGCCGCTGATAATACCGCCGATTCCCCCGCCGCTTCACAGGGTTCAGCTGAGGAAACTCCTGCTCCCAATACCGCAGCACGTGCGGCTTCACCGCACATAACTCGCTCACTTCACCAATGGTGAAGTAGCGTTTGCCCGGTATGGGGGGCAGTTCGTCGTTATGGCTTGGTTCCAGCATAGGCCTCAACCCGGGCCTTCAACTTCTGCCCTGGACGAAAGGTGACGACGCGCCGTGCGGTGATCGGGATCTCTTCCCCAGTCTTGGGGTTGCGGCCCGGCCGTTGGCGTTTGTCGCGAAGGTCGAAGTTGCCGAAACCGGACAACTTGACCTGCTCGTTCTCTTCAAGTGCGTGCCGAATTTCTTCAAAAAACAGCTCGACCAGCTCCTTGGCCTCACGCTTGTTAAGCCCCAGCTCCTCGTACAGCCTTTCGGCCATCTCAGCTTTCGTCAGAGCACCCATGCCGTTATTTCCTTAACGTGGTGTTCAACCTTTGTTCGAGCGAGGTGAGGATGTTTTGCAGGGTAGTGTTCACCTCATCGTCGTTAAGAGTGCGCGATGGATGCTGCCAGGTCAAGCCGACGGCGAGGCTTTTTCTATCAGGATCAATGCCTTTACCTTGGTAGACGTCAAACAGCCTGAGGTCTGTAAGCCATTCGCCTGCATTGTCACGAATTACTTCAAGCACGTCTTGAGACGCTACATCACGTCCTGCGATCAAGGCCAGGTCGCGACGGGTTTCCGGGAACTTGGAGAGTTCGCTGAATTTCGGCAGGCGGCCTTCGACCACATCACCGAGTACCAGCTCGAAGACGAACACCGGGCGGTCCAGGTCCAGGGCTTTGGCAAGCTCCGGGTGGATAGCGCCGAGGTAGCCGATGTCCTTGCCGTCGCGCTGGATGACAGCGGTCTGGCCTGGGTGCAGGGCCGGGTGTTTGCCGGTGGCGAATTTGAAGTCGCTCAGGGCACCGGAGTAGCCCAGCAGGGCTTCGACGTCAGCCTTCACATCGAAGAAGTCGATGGTGTCGCGGCCGTTGGCCCAGCCTTCTGGCAGACGGCTGCCGGTGACGACGCCGGCGATCATGGGCTGCTGCTGCAGGTCGCCGAGCTGGCCGACGAAGCGCAGGCCGCTTTCGAACAGGCGCACGCGGTCTTGCTGGCGGTTGAGGTTGTGCTGCAGGGCTTTGACCAGGCCCGGCCACAGCGAGGCGCGCATGGCGGCCATGTCGCTGGAGATCGGGTTGGCCAGCAGCAGTGGCTCTACGCCTGGGCTGAACAGCTCGAACAGTTTCGGGTCGATGAAGCTGTAGGTGATGGCTTCCTGGTAGCCGCGGGCGACCAGCAGACGGCGCAGGTTCGGCAGCTCACCGCGGGTTTCCGGCTTGGCGGTTGGCGCCAGGCGGGCTTGCGGGTAGCGGACCGGCAGGCTGTTGTAGCCGTACAGGCGGGCCAGCTCTTCGATCAGGTCGACTTCCAGGCTGATGTCGAAGCGGTGGCTTGGGACGGTGACAGTCCACTGCCCTGCCCCGCTCGCCTCGGTTTTCAGCTCCAGGGCGTTGAGCATTTGCTCGACCTGGGCGGCGTCCATCTCCATGCCGAGCATCTGGGTGATGCGTTCGGCGCGCAGGGTTACCGGGGCGACGTTCGGCAGGTGCTGTTGGCTGACGGCTTCGACGATCGGGCCGGCTTCGCCGCCGACGATTTCCAGCAGCAGCGCGGTGGCGCGCTCCATGGCTTCGCGGGCGAGCTGCGAGTCTACGCCGCGCTCGTAGCGGTGCGAGGCATCGGTGTGCAGGCCGTAGGAACGGGCCTTGCCGGCGACGCCGATCTGGTCGAAGAAGGCGCTTTCGAGGAACAGGTCGCGGGTCTTCTCGGTGTTGACGCCGCTGTGCTCGCCTCCCATGACGCCGGCGATGGCCAGAGCGCGGGTGTGGTCGGCGATGACCAGGGTGTCGGCGCGCAGGGAGACTTCCTGGCCGTCGAGCAGGACGAGTTTCTCGCCCTCTTCGGCCATGCGCACGCGGATACCGCCGTTGATTTCGGCGAGGTCGAAGGCGTGCATCGGCTGGCCGAGTTCGAGCATCACGTAGTTGGTGACGTCGACGGCGGCGTCGATGCTGCGCACGTCGCTGCGGCGCAGGCGTTCGACCATCCACAGCGGGGTTGGCTTGCTGAGGTCGACATTGCGGATGACGCGGCCCAGGTAGCGTGGGCATACGGCTGGGGCGGAGACTTCGACCGGGCGTACTTCGTCGTGGGCAGGCGCGACAGCCGGGACCACCGGACGGGTGACAGGGACGTTGTACAGGGCGCTAACGTCGCGGGCCAGGCCGGCCAGGGACAGGCAGTCACCACGGTTAGGGGTCAGGCCGATCTCGATGCTGGCGTCGTCCAGGCTCAGGTATTGGCGAATGTCTTCACCCACCGGGGCGTCGGCAGCCAGTTCGAGCAGGCCGTCGTTTTCTTCGCTGATCTGCAGCTCAGCCGCCGAGCACAGCATGCCGAAGGATTCGACGCCGCGCAGCTTGGCCTTCTTGATCTTGAAGTCGCCTGGCAGTTCGGCGCCGATCATGGCGAACGGGATCTTGATGCCTGGGCGTGCATTGGGGGCGCCGCAGACCACCTGGAAGGTTTCCTGGCCGTTGCTGACCTGGCAGACGCGCAGTTTGTCGGCGTCCGGGTGTTGTTCGGTGGCGAGGATTTCGCCCACGACGATGCCGCTGAACTGGCCGGCAGCGGGGGTTACGCTGTCGACTTCGAGGCCGGCCATGGATAGGCGGGCGACCAGTTCGTCACGGGAGACTTGCGGGTTTACCCAACCGCGCAGCCACTGTTCACTGAATTTCATGCTGTTCTCCTGAAAGTTGCGTCGATTGGGCCTAGCGGAATTGGGCTAAGAACCGCAGGTCGTTGTCGAAGAACAGACGCAAATCGTTGACGCCATAGCGCAGCATGGCCAGGCGCTCGGCGCCCATGCCGAAGGCGAAGCCCTGGAATTCTTCCGGGTCGATGCCGGACATGCGCAGTACATCCGGGTGCACCATGCCGCAGCCCAGGACTTCCAGCCAGCCGGTCTGCTTGCACACGCGGCAGCCTTTGCCGGAACACATCACGCACTGGATGTCGACTTCGGCGGACGGCTCGGTGAAGGGGAAGAACGACGGGCGGAAACGCACGGCCAGTTCTTTCTCGAAGAACACGCGCAGGAATTCTTCGATGGTGCCCTTGAGGTCGGCGAAGTTGATATCACGGTCGATCAGCAGGCCTTCGACCTGGTGGAACATCGGCGAGTGGGTGATATCCGAGTCGCAGCGGTAGACGCGGCCTGGGCAGACAATGCGGATCGGCGGCTGGCTGGACTCCATGGTCCGCACCTGCACCGGCGAGGTGTGGGTGCGCAGCAGCATGTTGGCATTGAAGTAGAAGGTGTCGTGCATCGCCCGGGCCGGGTGGTGGCCGGGGATGTTGAGCGCTTCGAAGTTGTGGTAGTCGTCTTCGACCTCAGGGCCTTCGGCGATGCCGTAGCCAATGTGGGTGAAGAACTGCTCGATGCGTTCGAGGGTACGGGTGATCGGGTGCAGGCCACCGGTGGTCTGGCCACGGCCTGGCAGGGTCACATCAATGCATTCGGCAGCCAGGCGAGCGCTGAGCTCGGCTTCTTCGAAGGCGGCCTTGCGTGCATTGAGCACTTCGGTGACGCGCTCTTTGGCGTCGTTGATCAGCGCGCCGACTTTCGGCCGCTCTTCGGCTGGCAGGTTGCCCAGGGTCTTCATCACCTGGGTCAGCTCGCCTTTCTTGCCGAGATATTGAACCCGGATCTGTTCCAGGGCATTGATGTCTTCAGCGCGCTCCACGGCCTCAAGGGCTTGGGAGACCAGCGCGTCCAGGTTTTCCATGTACAGACTCCAGATACGAAAATAGGGGAAGAGCTTTGTAGGCTCTTCCCCTATCGATGACGTTTTACACCCGGCAGCACACTGCGCCGCCGGATGATTGTCGTGGGTACTTAAGCCAGAACGGCTTTAGCTTTCTCGACAATTGCAGCAAACGCCGCTTTTTCGTTCACTGCCAGGTCAGCCAGAACCTTACGGTCGATTTCGATCGACGCCTTTTTCAGGCCAGCAATTAGACGGCTGTACGACAGACCGTTGGTGCGGGCACCGGCGTTGATACGAGCGATCCACAGGGCGCGGAACTGACGCTTCTTCTGGCGACGGTCGCGGTAGGCGTATTGGCCTGCCTTGATGACTGCCTGCTTGGCTACGCGGAATACGCGCGAGCGTGCACCGTAGTAACCTTTAGCCAGTTTCAGAATTTTTTTGTGACGCTTACGAGCGATAACGCCGCGCTTAACACGAGCCATGAGTAACTTCCTCTATCTTAACCAGAATTAACGTACGCGCAGCATGCGCTCGACTTTTGCCACGTCGGACGGGTGCAGCAGGCTGCTACCACGAAGTTGACGCTTACGCTTGGTCGACATTTTGGTCAGGATGTGGCTCTTGAAAGCGTGCTTGTGCTTGAAGCCGGTAGCGGTCTTCAGGAAGCGCTTTGCAGCACCGCTCTTGGTTTTCATTTTTGGCATGTTGGAACTCCGCATTCGATAAAATTACACATAATCATCAGGCCTGCCGTGCCCGGGAGATTACTTCTTTTTCTTGGGGGCGATGACCATCATAAGCTGGCGTCCTTCCATCTTCGGATGCTGCTCAACGGTGCCGTATTCGGCGAGGTCAGCTTCAACCCGCTTCAACAGCTCCATGCCCAGCTCCTGGTGGGCCATCTCACGACCACGGAATCTCAGAGAGATCTTGGCCTTGTCCCCATCGGTAAGGAAACGTACCAGGTTGCGTAGTTTTACCTGGTAATCCCCATCCTCCGTCCCTGGACGAAACTTGATTTCTTTGATCTGGATCTGCTTCTGGTTCTTCTTGGCTTCGTTAGCCTGCTTCTTCTTTTCGAAGAGGTGCTTGCCGTAGTCCATGACCTTGCAGACCGGGGGTACCGCGTCTGCAGAGATTTCTACCAGATCCAGCTTCGCTTCATCAGCGATACGCAGCGCTTCATCAATCGAGACGATGCCAACCTGCTCGCCGTCTGCGCCAATTAACCGAACCTCGCGGGCCGAGATATTCTCGTTGATCGGGGCCTTCGGTACAGCACGCTTATCGTTTCTCATTTCACGCTTAATAGTCATTACTCCGATTCTTGGCGACCACGCCGGGAAACCGCTTGTGTCAGGAGCTCAGCGAATTGGGCGACGGGCATGGAGCCCAGGTCTGCGCCTTCGCGAGTACGCACAGCGACGGTTTGCGTTTCGACTTCGCGGTCCCCTATAACCAAAAGGTACGGGACCTTGAGCAAAGTATGCTCGCGGATTTTAAAGCCGATCTTCTCATTTCTCAAGTCCGACTTGGCACGGAAACCGCTACCGTTCAGAGATTTCTCAACCTCGAGGGCGAAATCGGCCTGTTTGTCGGTGATGTTCATGATCACCGCCTGAGTCGGTGCCAGCCACGCCGGGAACACGCCAGCGTAGTGCTCGATGAGCATGCCGATGAAGCGTTCGAACGAGCCGAGGATGGCGCGGTGCAGCATTACCGGGCGCTTGCGCGCGTTGTCTTCGGCGATGTAGCTGGCGTCCAGACGCTCCGGCAGGTTCGGGTCGTACTGCAGGGTGCCGCACTGCCAGTTACGGCCGAGGCAGTCGCGCAGGGTGAACTCGATCTTCGGGCCGTAGAACGCGCCCTCGCCTGGCTGGTATTCCCACTCCAGGCCGGATTCGTTCAGGGCGTCGGCCAGTGCACCTTCGGCACGATCCCACAGCTCTTCGGAGCCCACACGCTTGGCCGGGCGGGTCGACAGCTTCATGGCGACGTCGGTGAAACCGAAGTCCTTGTACACGTCGAGGGTCAGCTTGATGAAGTCGGCGGCTTCTTTCTTCACCTGATCTTCGGTGCAGAAGATATGCGCGTCGTCCTGCACGAAGCCACGCACGCGCATGATGCCGTGCAGGGCGCCGGACGGCTCGTTACGGTGGCAGGCACCGAATTCGGCCAGGCGCAGCGGCAGGTCGCGGTACGACTTCAGGCCCTGGTTGAACACCTGCACGTGGCACGGGCAGTTCATCGGCTTTACCGCGAAGTCGCGGCTTTCCGACGAGGTGGTGAACATGTTTTCCGCGTAATTGGACCAGTGGCCGGAACGCTCCCAGAGGATGCGGTCGACAACTTGCGGGGTCTTGATTTCCTGGTAGCCGTTCTCGCGCTGGATTTTACGCATGTACTGTTCGAGTACCTGGTAAACGGTCCAGCCGTTGGCGTGCCAGAACACCATGCCCGGCGCTTCTTCCTGCAAGTGGAACAGGTCGAGCTGCTTGCCGATCTTTCGGTGGTCGCGCTTTTCGGCTTCTTCGATGCGCTGGATGTAGGCGGCCAGCTGCTTTTTATCAGCCCATGCAGTGCCGTATACGCGCTGCAGCTGCTCGTTCTTGGCATCGCCGCGCCAGTAGGCGCCGGACAGCTTGGTCAGCTTGAATGCCTTGAGGAAACGAGTGTTCGGCACGTGCGGACCGCGGCACATGTCAACGTATTCTTCGTGATAGTACAGGCCCATGGCCTGCTCGTCGGGCATGTCTTCGACCAGGCGCAGCTTGTAGTCTTCGCCACGGGTCGTGAACACGTCGATGACTTCGGCGCGCGGGGTCATCTTCTTGACCACGTCGTAGTCTTTTTCGATCAGCTGCTGCATGCGCTTTTCGATGGCGGCCAGGTCTTCAGGGGTGAAGGGGCGCTCGTAGGCGATGTCGTAATAGAAGCCTTCGTCGATGACCGGGCCGATGACCATCTTGGCGGTCGGGTACAACTGCTTCACCGCGTGGCCGATCAGGTGGGCGCACGAGTGACGGATGATCTCCAGTCCCTCTTCATCTTTAGGGGTGATGATCTGCAGTTTGGCGTCGTGGGTGATCAGGTCGCAGGCGTCGACCAGCTTGCCATCGACCTTGCCGGCCAGAGTGGCCTTGGCCAGGCCCGCGCCGATCGAAGCGGCGACATCGGCTACGGATACCGCGTGATCAAACGCGCGTTGACTGCCATCGGGAAGA
This sequence comes from Pseudomonas sp. NPDC089752, assembly GCF_044748725.1. Lineage (NCBI taxonomy): Bacteria > Pseudomonadati > Pseudomonadota > Gammaproteobacteria > Pseudomonadales > Pseudomonadaceae > Pseudomonas > Pseudomonas sp. NPDC089752. The sequence continues at coordinate 284,114 of NZ_JBIVGP010000001.1, read as the reverse complement.
GTAATAACGGGCATGGCGCCTCCTCTCCTAGTGGTGACCCCTACCAAAGGTCACGTGGGTTGGGATGAGCCAGTACAAGATCCGACCTGCCTTCTTTAAAGAGAAGCCTGCCTCACAGTGGCAGAAGCCTTTCGGCTTGCCAGGGGGACCTGAGTGACTGGAAAGTAAAAGATAGCTGTACGCTGCAAGTCTGCAGGTGCAAGCCGGGCATGCTAGCACGCGGGTTGCACGGCAGCGCAGAAATATTTGGAAATTACGCGGTAGCGGTGAACTTACACGGAAAATTTTCTATCAGACCTTGGGAAGCAACCTACTCTTGTTGAGACCTTGACCCAAGGAGTAACCGGTTATGCGAGTTCAGTCTCTTCTGGCCCTGGCGGCCGCTGGCGCCCTGCTGCTGCCTGTGGCTGCGACCGCTGGCAACTTCCCTGCCGGGAAGGAGGCAGCCTACATGACCCAATGCACACAGGTGGCCAGCGGCCAGGGCGTTGACGCCGCGACCGCGAAAAAGCACTGCGACTGCGGCGCACAGGCCATCAAAAAGAATTTCACCGATAAGGAGATCGAAGACCTGGACAGCAAGGACGGCGTCGACGCCAAGCTGATGCAGAAGGCACAGACTGTCGTGCAGGCCGCCTGCAAGCCAAAATGAGCCAAGCGCAGAGGCTTTGAAAGGAATATTTGCCCTGGATCAGCTTTCTGCGAAGGTAAAAGGCGCGACACGCGCAGAATTAGACTATGATGTCCCCGTGCCGGATAGCTCAGGCATCCACGGCACTTCGAAAAAATACTAAGTTTCTGGAGATTCATCCCATGTCCAATCGCCAAACCGGTACCGTCAAATGGTTCAATGATGAGAAAGGCTTCGGCTTCATCACCCCACAAGGCGGCGGCGACGACCTGTTCGTACACTTCAAAGCCATCGAATCCGACGGCTTCAAGAGCCTGAAAGAAGGCCAAACTGTTTCCTTCGTCGCCGAGCGCGGCCAGAAGGGCATGCAGGCTGCACAGGTTCGTCCGGAGTAATTCGGAAGCCGTGAAAAAACCCGCCCTGGTGGCGGGTTTTTTTATGCCTGCTGGGCTAGAGGTGCCGGCCTTCGCGGCTGGAGCCGCTCCCACGAAAGGCCTGCACCAACAGATCGAATCAACCGCAGTTGACGCGGGTTACTACACCCTGCTCGTCCACATTCAGGTTCAAACGCTCGGAGCGGTATTCAAGGGTCACCATATCGCGCGGCTTGAGGATGCGCGCCATCTGCGAACCGCTGGCCTTGCGCGCCTGCTCAAGCAACTCGGCACTACCTTGCTTGCCGATGGCGAAATTGGCGCCACTGGCCTCACAACGGCCATCGTTGCCTGCAGCCGCCGCCGGCGCACCGCCACCGGAGTTGCCACCAGTGCTGCAACCGGCCAGCACGGCAGCGACCAGCAAGGTTGCCAGGGAAGCACGGGTACGGAACATGAATCCTCCTAAAATCGATCTGGGAACTGCCTGATCGGACACTTCCACTCGGAATATGTTGCAAAACCGCTCAAGTCTGCCTGAACTCGCCACCACGGGCGAAAGGCAATCGTGACCGGATTTTGCCAAGCGGCAGGTTAGCTTCAGCAGGTTTTTTATGCTTAAGTCGCAGACCCATTGACGCAAAGTCATGATTTACTTTAAGAAGTGAAGGCATAATGCCTGCTTCGAACACCAGGGTCAGGTGTTCGCCCATCCGCCACGGGCCGCACACGAGAGCCTTTCATGAACCACCACATCGATGCCGATATCAAGGTCAAATGGGACGAAGGCCAGAGCGCCTACAGCCCCAGCACCCCAGAAGAACTGCTGTTGATCGCCCTTGACCTGCTGGTGCGCGACCGCGGTAGCGAGGCGGCGCGCAGCTTCATCGACCAGGTGTTCGAGCGCTACGCGCCGCATTCAGCTATTGCAATCGAGCCAGGCGCGCGCTGAGCAGGTCGAAAAAGCCCTGAGCGTCACCCTCGCCTATCCACGTGACATTGGCTGGCTGCTTGAGCACGCCGTACCAGTCGGCGACGGTCTGGCCGAAGGTCGGGCCTTCGCGGCTGTCGACGCTCATGTGGATGTGCCGGCCGGTGAATAGTTCGGGCTTGAGCAGGTAAGCGATGACGCTGGCGTCATGTACCGGACCACCGGGCATGCCGTACAGCTCCATGTCGTGCTTGATGTAGGCATTGAGGATATCCACTACCCGCTTGCTGGACGGGTTGTTTACCGCCGCCAGCTGCTTGAGGCGGGCCTCGCTGGTGAGCAGTTTGTGGGTGACATCCAGCGGCAGGTAGGTCAGTGGCACACCACTGGCCAGCACCACTTCAGCGGCGTGCGGGTCGGCGTAGAGGTTGAATTCAGCCGCAGGGGTGATGTTGCCACCATTGAAGTGGGCGCCACCCATCACAACCACCTCCTTTATACCTTTGGCGATTTCCGGGCGCTGAATGAGCGCCAGGGCCAGGTTGGTCTGCGGACCGAGCATGGCGATGGTGATGCTGTTGGGCTTGGCGGCACCGAGGGTGTCGACCAGGTACTGCACGGCGTTGCCTTGGGCCAAGGGCTTTTTCGGTTCATGCACCTCGACCCCGGTCAGGCCTTCTTCACCATGCACTTCGGCGGCGTAGATCGGCGCGCGCACCAGTGGCCGCCCTGCCCCTGCGTACACCGGAATGTCTTCGCGGCCTGCCCATTCGCGGGCCAGGCGGGCATTGCGCGAGGTCTTGTCGAGGCGCACGTTGCCGGCGACGGTAGTGATGGCGCGAATGTTGAGTTCGTCCGGCGAGGCCATGGCCAGGAACAGCGCGACCACATCGTCGGCGCCGGGGTCGGTGTCGATGATCAGGTCACGCGGGGCGGCCTGGAGAGTGGTGGTGGCGGCTGCGGCCATGAGGGTAAGTCCTTGTAGCAGGGGTTTGAGCATGGGGCACTCCTGTTGCCTTGGCGGTGAGTCAATTGCGGCCCAGTGCCGCTAGAAAGTCACGCCGGATATGAGGGCGATATTGCTGTAAGGCTGGCACTCGCCAGTACGCACCACGGCCTTGGCACTGCGCGACAGTTCCTTGAACGCCTCATGGCTCAACCATTCACGCTTGCCCAGCTTGCCGCGCAGCCGCTCGATCTCGACCAGCCCGGGCGGCACGACCTTCTGCATCTCTTCGGCGAGCACATGCCGCTCCACCTGCATCTCGCTGAGCACTGCGCGCAGCACGCTGGCGAAGTCCGGGATGCCCTGGGTCAAGGCCAGGTCGATCAGTTCGACGCCCTGCGGCACGGGCAACCCGGCATCGCCGATCACCAGAATGTCGCCATGGCCAAGGCTGGCGATGGTCCGCGACAGGGCGATATTCAACAGCGCGGTCTTTTTCATGGGGTCAGCTCCGCCAGGGTGGGGATCGATGGCTGAGCACCAGCGCGGGTGACGGACACCGCTGCGGCGCGCTGCCCGAAAGTGATCGCCTCGCCCTCCCCCAGGCCGCGCACCAGCGCCGCCGCGAAGCCACCGACGAAGGTATCGCCGGCCGCCGTGGTGTCCAGCGCTTTGACCTGAGGCGCTGGGAAGTGCTGGCTGCCGCTGGGAATGACGAACAGCGCCCCCTGCGCACCGAGAGTGACGATGACTTTACCCGCCCCCATTTGCAGCAGGCGCTCGCCAGCACGGCGGGCGCTGTCCAGGTCGTTGACCGGCACACCCGTCAGCGCTTCGGCCTCGCTTTCGTTGGGGATGAGGTAATCGATATGGGCGAACCACTCAGCTGGCAGCGGGCCAGTGGCCGGCGCCGGGTTAAGGATCACCTGCTTGCCCAGCTCACGCCCTCGGGCAAGCGTCCAGGCCACGGTTTCAGCGGGAACCTCCAGTTGACAGATAATCAACTCCGCCGCCTGAAGCAGTGCATCGAAGCGCTGGACGCAAGCCGGCGTCAACCGGCCATTGCCCCCAGGAATGATGACGATGCAATTCTGGCTGGCTGCGTCTACGGTAATCAGCGCCACACCGCTGGATACACCCGGGCACTCATTGACTGCCTGGCAATCGATGCCCTCCACTTCCAGCGCCTTGCGCAGCTGCTGGCCATAGGCATCGTCACCCACATTGCCTACCATCGCCACGTCAGCGCCCAGGCGCGCCACCGCCACCGCCTGGTTGGCGCCCTTGCCACCGGGCACGGTGAAAAAACTTTCGCCGGCCAGTGTTTCGCCCGCACGTGGCAACCGCTCGGCGCGGGCCACCAGGTCCATGTTGAGGCTACCGACCACCACTACCTTGGCACTCATGAGGATTCCTTAGCGGTAATCATTGAACAGGTCCGGGCGTGGCCCGGTGGATTCGCGCAGCACGATGCGCGGCGCGACGATGCGCTGCTGCGCCGCATCGCGACGGGGGCTGGATATGCGCGCCAGCAGCAGCGCCGCGGCGCTTTCGCCCAGCTCGCGGATCGACTGGCCGACGGTGGTCAGCGGCGGGTACACGTAGCGACTGAGTTCGATATCGTCGAAACCGATCACCGATAGCTCGCCCGGCACGCTGATATTGCGCTCGGCAGCAGCGCGCAGCACACCGAAACCGATCATGTCGTTGCCGGCAAAAATCGCCGTGGGACGCTTGCCGTCGAGCAGTTGCGCGGCCGCTGCATGGCCGCCGGGGCTGGTGAAGTCGCAATGCAGGATGTGATCACCCTTCACGGCAACTTGCGCCTCGCCCATGGCGCGGTGAAAGCCTGCCAGACGCAGTTGGCTGACACCGGTTTCGGCCGGGCCGCCGATGTAGGCGATATCGGTATGCCCCAACTGCAGCAGGTGCTGGGTCGCCAGGTACGCGCCCTGCTCGTGATCGATGCGCACCAGGTCGGCGTCGACGCCTTCCAGCTCGCGGTCGACGATCACCATCGGCGTGCGCACGCAAGCCAGGCTTTGCAGCAGGTCGCTGTCCTCGCCCACCGAGGCGACCACCAGGCCGTCGATGCGCTTTTCCAGCAACACGCGCAGGTAGCTGCGCTGCTTCTGCGGGTTGTCGTCGGAGTTGCACAAAATCACGCAATAGCCGTTGCGCTCGCAGGCATCCTCGATACCCCGCGCCAGCTCGGCGAAGTACGGGTTGACACTGTTGGGCACCAACAGCCCGATGGTGGCCGTGGTGCGCGCCTTGAGCGAACGGGCCACGGCGCTGGGCACGTAGTCGAGCTCGACGATGGCCGCCTCGACCTTCAGCCGCACCTGCTCACTGACCGGGCGGGTCTTGTTCAGTACATGGGACACCGTGGTGTAGGAAATTCCCGCGAGTGCCGCGACGTCTTTGATGGTTGCCATGTTTTTTCACTTCCGCCGGCCTGCACGCCGGCTACGGTAGGTGTCGAGCACCACGGCGATAACGATGACCGCCCCGGTGATGATGCGTTTGGTCGGTTCCGAAGCGCCGATCTGCGCCAGGCCTGCGGCCAGTACCGAAATGATCAGCACGCCGAAGAAGGTGCTGATGACCGAGCCGCGCCCGCCCATCAGGCTGGTGCCGCCGATCACCACGGCGGCGATCACCTGCAGCTCAAGGCCAGAGCCGGCATTGGGGTCGGCCGCTTCCAGGCGCGAGATCTGGAACAGCGCAGCCAGCCCCGCCAGCAGGCCCATCAGGGCGAACACCAGCACTTTGTACGGGCGCGGGTCGATGCCGGCCAGGCGCACGGCCTCTTCGTTGGTGCCGATGCCGATCAGGTAGCGGCCGAACACGGTGCGGGTGAGTACCAGCTGGGCGAGGATGATCACCAGCAAGGCGATGATGAACGCAGGCGCAATGCCGAAAGCGATCGGATTGGAAAACCAGGCATAGGCATCGCCGATGTAGGCCGTGCGCGAGTCGGTGAACTGGTAGGCCAGGCCGCGGGCCATCTCCAGCACGCCCAGCGAAACGATGAACGATGGAATGCGCCAGGCCACGGTTACCGCGCCGGTGATGCTTCCCGCCATGGCGGCGACGGCCATGCCGAGCAAGGCGGCGGGCAGCACACCCCAACCCCAGCCGAGGATGGCCACGCTGACTGCCGAGGCCGCCAGCGCCAGCACCGAGCCGACCGACAGGTCGATGCCGCCGATGATCAGCACGAAGGTCATACCCACGGCCAGCACCATCAGGTCGGGGATCTGGTTGGCGATGGTGCTGAAGGTGGCGTACGACCAGAAGTGGCTGCTGAGCAACGAGAACAGCACGATCATGGCCAGCAAGGCACCCGCCAGCCCCAGATAGGTGCCGATGCCGAAATACGTGGCGCTGCGGCGCACCGGTGCGCCTGCCGGGGTGTCGAGGGGTGTGGTTTTCATGCATCCATCCTGGGGGCTGCGTCGTGCAGCAAGGCTTCACGGTTCTGGTAGCCGGCAAATGCGGCGGCAAGGAGCTGGTCCTGACTCCAGTGGTCACGCTCGAAGGTGTCGATCAGGCGGCCGGCCGAGAGCACCGCGATGCGGTCGCAGATCAACATCAGTTCGCGCAGGTCGCTGGACACCACCACCAAGGCCTTGCCCTGGCGCGCCAGCTCGGCCAGCAGGCCATAGATGTCGAACTTGGCGCCGACGTCGATGCCTCGGGTGGGCTCATCGAACAGGATCACCTGGCAGTCGCGCTCCAGCCATCGGCCGATGACCACCTTCTGCTGGTTGCCGCCGGACAACTCGCCGACCGCTTGCAAAGCATTGGCACTGCGGATGCGCATGGCATTGATCTGGCGTTCGGCCAGGGCCTTTTCGGCTTCGCGGTCGACCACTCCGGCGCGGGACAAGGCCGCTAGGTTGCCCAGGGCAATGTTGGCGCTGATCGACTGCGTCAGTAGCAGGCCTTCACCCTTACGGTCCTCGGTGATCAGGGCGATACCGGCCTTGACTGCGGCCCTGGGCGAGTCGATGGTCACTTGCTTGAGTGGCTGACCGATTTCGATGCTGCCGCTGTCGGCACGGTCGGCACCGAACATCAATCGCAACAGCTCGGTACGCCCGGCACCGATCAGCCCGGAGATACCGAAGATCTCCCCTGCCCTGACCTGCAGCGACACGTCGCGCACCTTGTCGCCGCGGCACAGCCGGTCGACCTTGAGCAACGGCGCGCCGATCTGCCGGCGGCCCAGGTCGATGTGCTCGCCCAGCTCGCGGCCGACCATCAGGTTGACCAGCTCGTTGCTGCTGTAGCGCTGGATCGGCTCATCGCACACCAGCTTGCCGTCGCGCAGCACGACGATGCGCTGGGCCACGCGCTGCAGTTCTTCGAGGCGATGGGAGATGTAGACAATGGCCACGCCACGTTGGCGCAAGCGCTCGATCTGGGTGAACAGAAGCTCCACCTCACGGGCGGTGAGCATGGCCGTAGGTTCATCGAAGATCAGCACATGGCAGTCGCCAATCAAGTTGCGGGCGATCTCGACCATCTGCTGGTGGCCGATACCCAGCTCGCCGACCGGTGTGTCCGGGTCGATGGCGTCGAGGCCGACCTGGGCCATGGCAGCCGTAGCCAGTTGGCGCAGGCGCTTGTGGCTGATCCAGCCGAAACGGCTGGGCAGGTTGTCGAGGAACAGGTTCTCGGCGACGGTCAAGGTCGGCAGCAGGTTGAGTTCCTGCATGACCATGCGCACACCCAGGCGCTCGGCCTCGCTGCGGCTGCCAGGTGCGTAGGTCTGGCCACGGAAAATCATGCTTCCAGTTGTGGGTATTTCCAGGCCGCTGATTAGCTTGGACAACGTACTCTTGCCCGCGCCGTTCTCGCCAGTCAGGGCCAGCACCTCGCCGGCCCGCAGCGCCAGGCTGACATCACCCAGCACCGGCAGCGCGTAGCTTTTGCCTAGGCCGCTAGCGGTCAGCAGTACTTCATTGGCCTTAGCAGACATGGCCACCTCTCCTGACCATCAAGGCTTGGTGATGAGTTCGACCGGGGTCTGGATCACGTTATCGGCGTCCACGTCCGGCTTCTCGCCCTTGAGCATTTTCAGCGCTGCCTGTATGCCGTACACCGCCTGCTGGCTGGCAGCCTGGTCGAGGGTGGCGAGCACGCGGCCATCCTTGAGCATCGGCTTGATGGCGTTGATATTGTCGTATCCCACTACTTGCACCTGCCCGGCCTTGCCGGCGGCGCGTACCGCTGACACGGCGCCCAGGGCCATGCTGTCGTTGCCGGCCAGCAGCGCCTTGAGGTCGGGGTATTCGTTGAGCATCGAGGCGGCGACAGCATTGCCTTTGTCGATTTCCCAGTTGCCGGACTGCACCGAGACGATCTTCATCTGCGCCGTTTCCATGGCGTCCTTGAAGCCGGCGGTGCGTTGCTGGGCGTTGGTGGTGGTCGGCACGCCTTCGATAATGCCGACTTGGTCACCGGCCTTGAGCTTCTGGTTGGCCAGGTAGTCGCCGACCAGGCGGGCGCCCTTGCGGTTGTCGGGGCCTACGAAGGGTACGCTGATACCTTTGGCCTTGAGGGTCTCGGGGTCCAGGCGGTTGTCGATGTTGATCACCACCACGCCTTTGTCCATGGCCTTTTTCACTGCCGATACCAGCGCCTTGGAGTCGGCCGGCGCGATCACCAGGGCCTTGGCGCCCGAGTTGACCATCTGCTCGACGATGCGGATCTGCTCACCGGTGTCGGTTTCGTTCTTGATGCCATTGGCAATCAAATCGAATTCGTTAGCGTGGCCTTTCTGGTAGTCCTTGGCACCGTCTTCCATGGTGCGGAAGAACTCGTTGGCCAACGACTTCATGACTAGAGCAACTTTGGGCTTTTCTTCGGCATGGGCGGCCGACAGCGGCAGCGCGAGAGACAGTGAGGAAATGACGGCGAGCGCCAGCAGACGACCGGAAAACGGCAGTTTCATGGGAGATGACTCCGAATCTTGTGGTTTTTATCGGATCGCAAACGTTTGCGTTGAGTAACTATGAGAACAGGATGTGGTTTTGTCAAATCCGTTTCGCTGCCGCTGATGTCATCACGCCTGCTGCAGATTACCCGAGATTAATCCGAAAAACCGAACAGGTTTACCTATGCTTGTTCGGGGCACCGAACGGATGGAGCCTTTCGCATGCACCCGCAACTGCCGCGTTCCTGGCTTCTCGCTTACGTGGTACGAAACCTGCCTGGGTTCCCTAGCGACACAACAAAATATCTCACTAGGAAGAGAGCACAATAATGATCAATGTTGCACTGAAGTCCTTCACTCCCAGCGCCCTGGCGCTACTGCTGATCCTGCCGACCGCTGTTTCGGCCAAAGAAGCCGAAACCCAGCAGAAGCTGGCCAACGTGGTCATCCTTGCCACCGGCGGCACCATTGCTGGTGCGGGCGCCAGCGCTGCCAACAGCGCCACCTACCAGGCCGCGAAGCTCGGCGTCGACAAGCTGATCGCCGGTGTGCCGGAGCTGGCCGAAATCGCCAATGTGCGCGGCGAGCAAGTGATGCAGATCGCCTCCGAAAGCATCAGCAACGACGACCTGCTCAAGCTGGGCAAGCGCGTTGCCGAGCTGGCCGAGAGCAACGATGTCGACGGGATCGTCATCACCCACGGCACCGACACTCTGGAAGAAACCGCCTACTTCCTCAACCTGGTGGAAAAAACCGACAAGCCGATCGTAGTGGTCGGCTCCATGCGCCCAGGCACCGCCATGTCCGCCGACGGCATGCTCAACCTTTACAATGCCGTGGCCGTGGCGGGCGACAAGCAATCCCGGGGCAAGGGCGTGCTGGTGACCATGAACGATGAGATCCAGTCCGGCCGCGATGTCAGCAAGTCGGTCAACATCAAGACCGAGGCGTTCAAGAGCGCCTGGGGCCCGATGGGCATGGTCGTGGAAGGCAAGTCGTACTGGTTCCGCCTGCCAGCCAAGCGCCATACCGTCAACTCGGAATTCGACATCAAGCAGATCAGCAGCCTGCCCCAGGTGGATATCGCCTACGGCTATGGCAACGTGACCGATACTGCCTACAAGGCACTGGCGCAAAATGGTGCCAAAGCGTTGATCCATGCAGGCACCGGCAACGGCTCGGTATCCTCGCGGGTGGTGCCAGCACTGCAGGAACTGCGCAAGAACGGTGTGCAGATCATTCGTTCGTCGCACGTCAACCAGGGCGGTTTCGTGCTGCGCAACGCCGAACAGCCTGATGACAAGAACGACTGGGTCGTGGCGCATGACCTGAACCCGCAGAAAGCGCGGATCCTGGCGATGGTGGCGATGACCAAGACCCAGGACAGCAAGGAGCTGCAGCGGATTTTCTGGGAGTATTGAGGCTAGCGTGAGCTGGGGCGGATGCGTGATCCGCACCGCCCCGCTTCACGGACCAGCCCAGCCCTACGAGAGTTGCGAAATACTTTGAGGTGCAATACTGTACGCACATACAGCACAACAAGGAATCGCCTCCGTGGCCAGCACCGCCGAAGCAACCCCGAGCAGCTACCAACAACTGGGCCTGCGCATCCAGAAGATCATCAACAACCCCCTCGCCCAGCGCAGCCGCGCTGCGCTGATCTTCCGCCTCGAACACGAATCGCCCGATGACTGGGCAATCCTGCTCGAGGAAATCGCCGAGAACGACAACGTCACCCTCGCTCATCGTGACGATGGCGGTGTGCAGATTTTCTGGACCGTGCCCAAGGAAGACTGATTACACTTGAGGCAATGCCTGCAGATAGGCGCTAGCCTCGCGATAGCGGGCTAGCCGCGCCAGGTCTGCCGGACCAGGGTACGGGATGCGGGAAAGGTCACTGTTGTCGGCCAGGTCGGCCAACTTGACCGTGCGCGCCAGCGGGTCGACACCCAGGCGCACGACAAAGTCTTCGTAGCTCTCGCCCTGGTTGCGACTGAGCGCCAGCAACGCAGCGAGGATCTTGAGATTGAAGCCCTCGCGGGCGAGGTCGGAAAGTGTCAGCGGCGTGTCTTCGATCACATCGTGCAGCACAGCGACAATCCGCTGCTCAGCTGTGGAAACCCGCATCATCACACGCAGGGGGTGCAGGATATACGCCGCGCCACCCTTGTCGTATTGCCCTTCATGTGCTCTGGCGGCCACCACGATGGCCCGTTCCAGTGTAGACATGAGGCCCTCCCCGTTCAGCCATCTCCCGAAACAAGCATAGCCGGGTCAGCCTGTAGATGACAGAGCGTCTGAACCGGCCTTTTTGCTTGTAGGAAAGATACTGCCCGCCTAGCGCTCCACTCCGTGCTGAATGACGACCGAATCAGTCCCCAGCTTGGCCATGACATCGGCCTTGCGCGCCTCGGCCTCTTCCTTGGTGGGGAATGGCCCCATCAGCACCACCGGCTTGCCGTTGCGGTACTCGACCGAGGACGGGATACCCTTCTCGATCAGACGCGCGGTCATGTCGCTCAGCGCACCCATGTTGGCACCCTGTATCACTTCGACATCCCAGCCCTGCGGTGCCGGCTGATCAGCCAAGGCATCGGCACGCCGCTGCAACTCGGCCCCACCACAGAGTTCCCGGATGCGCAGATTGTTACCGCTGTCGTCGACGATGATGTCGTACTGGCCATCATCGCGCTTGATAGCTACGTAGCTGCGGTAGGCTTCGTACTGCCCGGCCGAGTCCTTGCCACGCACCTGGCCACAAATGGTGCCCTTGGTGTCGATTCGCACGTTGCCGAACTTGGCGGTCTTGGGGTTGTTCAGGTGCTCGGCTACCTGCTTGTGCACGCCCTCGACCTCGTTCTCACAGCCCGCCAGGGCCAGCACTGCCATTACCACTGCCAGTTTGCGCACGCGTGTATCTCCAATTTCGAAGCGGCGGATTCTAGCATGGCGACCCCTGCGCCGAACCGCGACCATACGTTACACCTTGCTACACACGGCTAAACTGTGAAACACGCGAATGCAAAAACGGCGACCCTTTCGGATCGCCGCTTCTGATGTTTGGTAGGCACAATTGGACTCGAACCAACGACCCCCACCATGTCAAGGTGGTGCTCTAACCAACTGAGCTATGTGCCTGTCGTGTGGTGCGCATATTAGTGATCGAAAGCGTACCTGTAAAGCGTTTTTTTCCAAAAAAATCAAAAACTTTCAGAGCGATGCCGGATCGGCAACGCGCGCCCTGCAAGGCACGCAGAATGCAAAAAAGGCGACCCTTTCGGATCGCCTTTTCTGATGTTTGGTAGGCACAATTGGACTCGAACCAACGACCCCCACCATGTCAAGGTGGTGCTCTAACCAACTGAGCTATGTGCCTGTCGTGTG
>NZ_JBIVGP010000001.1:0-271803 GCF_044748725.1 Pseudomonas sp. NPDC089752 | reverse complement strand
TGGTGCGCATTCTACGCATTCCAAAACCAGTGTCAACACTTTTTTTCGCGATAACTTACTGAATCTTAAACCCTTTATAGAGAAGGGGTGCCCATGGGCAGTAAAGGATTTTCAACGGACGACTAGCGGGTGTTTATTATTATTGATAGCATCGGTACATTCGTTAAAAATATAAAACACGAGGTTCCTGCAACATGGCTAACACCCCCTACCCCCAGTCCTACTACGCCGCCTCGGCCAACCCGGTGCCGCCACGTCCGGCGCTGCAGGGTGAGGTGGAAACCGATGTGTGCATCATCGGCGCCGGCTACACCGGCCTGTCCAGCGCATTGTTCCTGCTGGAAAACGGCTTCAAGGTGAGCATCGTCGAAGCGGCCAAGGTCGGTTTCGGCGCATCGGGCCGCAACGGCGGCCAGATCGTCAACAGCTACAGCCGCGACATCGACGTCATCGAGCGCACCGTCGGCCCCCAGCAGGCACAACTGCTCGGTCATATGGCCTTCGAAGGCGGCCGCATCATCCGTGAGCGCGTGGCCAAGTACAACATCCAGTGCGACCTGAAAGACGGTGGCGTATTTGCCGCACTGACGTCCAAGCAGATGGGTCACCTGGAGTCGCAAAAGCGCCTGTGGGAGCGCTTCGGGCATAATCAGCTGGAGCTGATGGACCAGAAGCGCATCCGTGAAGTAGTGGCCTGCGACAGCTATATCGGCGGCATGCTGGACATGAGCGGCGGTCATATCCACCCGCTGAACCTGGCCCTGGGCGAAGCCGCTGCAGTCGAGTCGCTGGGCGGCATCATCTACGAACAGACCCCGGCCATTCGCATCGAACGCGGCGCCAACCCGGTCGTGCACACCCCACAGGGTAAAATCCGCGCCAAGTTCATCATCGTCGCCGGTAACGCCTATCTTGGCAATCTGGTGCCTGAACTGGCTGCCAAGTCGATGCCATGCGGCACCCAGGTAATCACCACCGAACCGCTTGGCGAAGAACTGGCGCGCACCCTGTTGCCGCAGGATTACTGTGTCGAAGACTGCAACTACCTGCTCGACTACTACCGCCTGACCAGCGACAAGCGCCTGATCTTCGGCGGTGGCGTAGTCTACGGTGCGCGCGACCCGGCCAACATCGAAGCGATCATCCGCCCGAAGATGCTCAAGGCCTTCCCGCAGCTGAAGAACGTCAAGATCGACTACGCCTGGACCGGCAACTTCCTGCTGACTCTGTCGCGCCTGCCGCAAGTCGGCCGTATCGGCGACAACATCTATTACTCGCAAGGTTGCTCGGGCCACGGCGTGACCTACACGCACCTGGCAGGCAAAGTGCTGGCCGAAGCGTTGCGTGGCCAGGCCGAGCGTTTCGACGCGTTCGCCGGCCTGCCGCACTACCCGTTCCCGGGTGGCCAGATGCTGCGTGTACCGTTCAGCGCCATTGGTGCCTGGTACTACAGCCTGCGCGATCGTCTGGGCTTCTGATGGTTTAGGCAGGTCCGGCCTCTTCGCGGGGCAAGCCGGATCGCCGGACCGCCGCTCCCACAGGTTCAGCACTATTCTTGACAAAACCTGTGGGAGCGGCCTTGCCCCGCGAAGAGGCCGGCGATGAAAGCGCTATTTATTCAGGCTATTCACCGCCTGTTTAGCCGCCACCTCCTGGCCCGCCCGGGCCAGTTCATCGGCAGCCTGCAGCCAGCGCTGCCGATCCACTTGGGCCGGCAGTTGTCGCGGCGGCTGAATCAGCACCGCCCAACTCCCCTCCTTCACCCACGCCGACTCGAAATCGTCGAAGGCCATCATTTGCCGCCGATGCATGCCTGAGCGCAACAGCACCCGTTGCTTGTAGCGGTCATAGCCAATCAATAGCGCGTAGCGGGGCTCGCTCCACCACGCCGAACCTTCCTCGTAGCGCAGCAACACCGGGTTGCCGGCGGCTACTTGGGCCATCAAGGCATCGAGCTGTTTGTCCAGCGGATATACGAGCATGCCGTACTCGCGCGCCACGCGAGGAATGTTGGTGGCCAGCGACTCCGCCTCCTGCGGCAGATTCAAGGGTTTGTCCAGCAGCCCCGGGGTGATCGGTGCGCCCTGTTGCGAAAGCAGCGCCGCCAGGGCCATGGCCCCACTGTGGTTGGCATTACCACGATAGAACGGCACGCTGCTGATCTCGACCCGCTGTGGCAGCCCCTTGAGCGTGGCGGGCGGTGCGCTGGCGCAACCGCTGATGCTCACCGCGAGCAGGCACGCGAGGAACAGACGGCGTGGGTCTAGGACAAAAAATTTGTAGGAAAGACGCTGCATGAACACTCGCTTTTTCTGACACCTGACCACGGATCATAGGGCTCAGCGCCGCGCGGGTATAGCCCGGCGCACGCTTGGAGCCAAACAAACCAAGCAATAGACCTTCGATCAATGGAACGTCACAAACGCGCAGCTAGACTAAAGCAGTGTCTGGAGGGCGAGCCGTGGGCTGGCCCGAGAGAAGGAGGCACACATGAGTATGACTGTGGCAATTCTCATGCTGGTGGGTATGTGGCTTAGTGTCGCTGCCGCCATGTTATGGGGCGTTTTGCGTATCGTGCGGCGTCATTCACACCATCATCACCTGCCACCGCAGGCCGCAGCCAAGGCGCAGCCCGCGAAAGGGGCGCAACACGCCCCTCGGCATCGTCTTACCCCTCAGCCGCCTCACGCTTGAGCCGTGCACGGCGAGCGAAGATGTTGAGCATCTCGATCACTGTCGAGAACGCCATCGCCGCATACACGTAGCCTTTGGGCACGTGGGCACCGAAACCTTCGGCGATCAGGGTCATGCCGATCATGATCAGGAAACCCAGCGCCAGCATCACCACGGTCGGGTTGTCGTTGATGAAGTTTGCCAGCGGGTCGGCAGCCACCATCATGACGATCACGGCAGTGATCACGGCGATGATCATGATCGGCAGGTGCTCGGTCATGCCCACGGCGGTGATGATGCTGTCCACCGAGAAGACGATGTCCAGCAACAGGATCTGGAAGATCGCCGCTGCGAAACCCAGGGTGACCGTAGAAGAGACCTTGGATTCTTCCTTGGCGCCGTGCGGGTCGACGTTCTCGTGGATTTCCTTGGTCGCCTTCCACAGCAGGAACAGGCCACCGGCGATCAGAATCACGTCCTTCCACGAAAACGCATTGCCGAACACTTCGAACACCGGATCGGTCAACTGAACGATCCAGGCCACCGTGCTGAGCAGTGCCAGGCGCATGATCAGGGCCATGCTGATCCCGATTCGGCGTGCCTTGGAGCGGTACTCGACCGGCAGCTTGTTGGTCAGGATCGAGATGAAGATCAGGTTATCGATACCCAGTACGACTTCCATGGCCACCAAGGTGGCAAGGGCTACCCAGGCGGTGGGGCTTGCGGCGAGTTCCAGCAAATATTCCATTTTTCAGTCCTGCATCGGTTCTGGGTCAGATGTCCTGGGTCTTTTCTTGCGGCTCGGCATCCTTGGCCTTCTGGCCCTCGGTGCCGATGGCGTCACTCAATGCATCCTGGGCCGCCTTGTTGGTGTCATCGATGGCCTGTTTGGCCGATTTGGCGGCCTGATCGAGCATCTGCTGGGCGGATTTCTCGGCCTGGTCGCAGCCAGCAAGGCTGAACAGAGCCAAGGCTAGCACCAACGGTGTGCCGATGGATTTGAATTGCAGCATGGGGTCCTCGCTTGTCGATATCCCGGCGGCGCGCTGTGCGCCTGATGGAGCAGGATCTTAAACATCCAGATACATCAGGAAAATTCGTATTTTCAGCGGCTATACTTCGGTTTTTACGAATCGAGATGAGTGATGCTCAATTATCGCCAGCTGCATTACTTCTGGGCCGTGGCCAAAACCGGCAGCATTGCCCGTGCCAGTGAGCAGCTGAACCTGACCCCGCAGACCATTAGCGGGCAGATCAGCCTGTTCGAGCAGACCTACGGGCTGGAACTGTTCCAGCGGGTCGGCCGGCAGCTTGAGCTGACCGAGACCGGTCGCCAAACCCTGGTGTATGCCGAGCAGATGTTTCAGCTTGGTGGCGAACTGGAGGCCATGCTGCGCGCGGGCCCGCAGGAACAGATCCTGTTCCGAGTGGGGGTGGCAGACGTGGTGCCAAAGTCGATCGTCTACCGCCTCCTCGCACCCACCATGGAGCTGGATGACGTGCTGCGCATCAACTGCCGTGAGGACAAGCTGGAACGCCTGCTGGCCGACCTGGCGATCCAGCGCCTGGACCTGGTGATTACCGACAGCCCGATGCCCAATCACCTGGACATCAAAGGCTACAGCCAGAAGCTCGGCGAATGTGGCCTGAGTTTTTTCGCCACCAAGGCCCTGGCGCAGCGCCATGCCGGTGGCTTTCCCGCCTGCCTGCACGATGCACCCTTGCTGATTCCCGGACAGGAAACCGTGGTGCGCAGCCGCCTGTTGCGCTGGCTCGCAGAACAGCAGGTGCAACCGAGGATCGTGGGCGAGTTCGATGACAGTGCCTTGATGCAGGCGTTCGGCCAGTCTGGCAGCGGTATTTTCATCGCCCCAAGCGTGATCGCTGAGGAAGTGTGTCGCCAGTACGGTGTCGAGCTGATTGGGCAGACCGACGCGGTCCTGGAGTCGTTCTATGCCATTTCAGTGGAGCGCAAGGTCAAGCATCCAGGGATCGTGGCGATCACCGAGGGCGCGAGAAGGGAGTTGTTTCACTGGTGACGTGTTAAAGTCACGCCCTTTGACGTTACCGAGATTTCGCTGCACATGTCCCCCATCCTCCGCCTGCTCAACCGCACCAGCCTGGTCACCCAGATCGTCATCGGCCTGATTGCCGGCATCGCCCTGGCCTTGGTCGCGCCCGCCATCGCCCGCGACCTGGGCTTTCTCGGCAAGGTGTTCGTCAGTGCCCTCAAGGCCGTGGCGCCGGTGCTGGTGTTCATCCTGGTCATGGCTTCGATCGCCAACCATCGCCATGGCCAGGAAACCCACATCCGCCCAATTCTCTGGCTGTACCTGCTGGGCACCTTCGCTGCCGCGGTGGTGGCCGTGGTCGCCAGCATGCTGTTTCCTTCGCACCTGGCCCTGAGCACCGGCGAGGCCACGCTGAGCGCCCCCGGCGGCATCGGCGAAGTGCTGCAGAACCTGCTGCTGAGCGCCGTCGACAACCCGATCAATGCCCTGCTCAACGCCAACTTCATTGGCGTGCTGACCTGGGCCATCGGCCTGGGTGTCGCCTTGCGCCATGCAGGAGAAACCACACGTACTGTGGTCGAGGACCTGTCAAACGGCGTGACTCTGATCGTGCGTGTGGTGATCCGCTTCGCCCCGCTGGGTATCTTCGGCCTGGTCAGTTCGACCCTCGCCCAGTCTGGCCTGAATGCCCTGCTGGGCTACCTGCACCTGCTGGCGGTGCTGATCGGCTGCATGTTGTTCGTGGCGCTGGTGATGAACCCGTTGATCGTGTTCTGGAAAATACGCCGCAACCCTTATCCGCTGACCTTGCTGTGCCTGCGTGAAAGCGGCATCACGGCGTTCTTCACGCGCAGTTCGGCGGCCAATATTCCGGTCAACCTGGCGCTTTCAGAGCGCCTGGGCCTGCATGAAGACACCTACTCGGTGTCGATCCCGCTGGGTGCCACCATCAACATGGCCGGCGCCGCCATCACCATCACCGTGCTGACCCTGGCTGCGGTGCACACGCTGGGTATCCCGGTCGACCTGCCGACCGCGGTGCTGCTGAGCGTGGTCGCAGCTGTATGCGCCTGCGGCGCCTCGGGCGTGGCCGGCGGCTCGCTGCTGCTGATTCCGCTGGCCTGCAGCCTGTTCGGGATTCCCAGCGAGATCGCCATGCAGGTGGTGGCGGTGGGCTTCATCATCGGCGTGCTGCAGGACTCGGCAGAGACTGCCCTGAACTCGTCGACCGACGTGCTGTTCACTGCAGCGGCCTGCCAGGCAGAAGAGCGCCGCGGCTGAAATGGCAGGGGCCGCGATGCGGCCCCGATTGCCTTGAGCGTCGGCTTTACCTACGCTAGTGGCCTTTTCCTCGCAATGAGACAGGGCCATGTCAGAACACCAAACCGCAGACGAAGGCCGCTTCACCGGTATCGAGATCCGCATTCTCGGCGCACTCATCGAAAAACAGGCCACCAGCCCCGAAAGCTACCCCCTGACCCTCAACGCCCTGCTCTTGGCATGCAACCAGAAGACCAGCCGCGAACCGGTCATGAACCTGACCCAAGGCCAGGTCGGCCAGGCACTGCGTGCCCTTGAAGGCAAGGAGATGACCCGGCTGCAGATGGGCAGCCGCGCCGACCGCTGGGAACAGCGCGTGGACAAAGCGCTGGAACTGGTACCGGCGCAGTTGATCCTGATGGGGCTGATGTTCCTGCGCGGGCCGCAGACCCTCAACGAGTTGCTGACCCGCAGCAACCGCCTGCACGACTTCGACGACACCGAACAGATCCAGCACCAGCTCGAACGCCTGATTTCGCGCGACCTTGCCCTGCACCTGCCGCGCCAGGCCGGCCAGCGCGAAGACCGCTATACCCATGCGCTCGGCGATCCGGCGGAAATCGAGGCGATTCTCGCCGCGCGCCAGCAGGAAGGTAGCAGCCGTAGCAGTGGTGGGAGTGTTTCGGAAGAACGGATCGAAGCCCTCGAAGCGCGGATTGCAGCGCTGGAGGCGCGCTTGGCCGAACTTGAAGGCTAAGCCCACTCAGTATTCCGGTTCAGGGAAGTTGCGGCAGCTTTTGCGTTCTGCCAGCTCCTGGTCACTGGGGCGCTGGTCGACGAACACGGTGCGGCCGTCGGCGTAGATTTCCAGGTAGCCCCAGTGCAGGTCCTGCTCTTTCTGCCCGGGCTGTGGTGGCACTAGCCACCAGGGTTCGCGGCTGATCAGGGTCATGGGTGAGATTCCTGAGAGTGTCTGGGTAATGATAGACACCCTCAGGTTTGCGCCAGATTTACGCCGGCGCCGTGGTACGAATCAGGTGGTCGAAGGCCGACAGAGAAGCCTTGGCGCCCTCCCCCACGGCGATGACGATCTGCTTGTACGGCACAGTCGTCACATCACCCGCTGCGAACACGCCAGGGATATTGGTCGCGCCCTTGGCGTCGACGATGATCTCGCCACGCGGCGACAGCTCGACCGTGCCCTTGAGCCAGTCAGTGTTCGGCAGCAGGCCGATCTGTACGAAGATGCCTTCCAGCGCCAGGTCATGCAATTGGTCGGTGGTGCGGTCCTTGTAGCGCAGGCCGGTGACTTTCTCACCGTTGCCGAGCACTTCCGTGGTCAGCGCGCTGGTGATCACCTTGACGTTTGCCAGGCTGTGCAACTTGCGCTGCAGCACGGCGTCGGCACGCAGCTGGCTGTCGAACTCGATCAGCGTTACGTGGGCGACGACACCGGCCAGGTCGATGGCCGCTTCAACACCAGAGTTGCCACCGCCGATCACCGCCACACGCTTGCCCTTGAACAGCGGGCCGTCACAGTGCGGGCAGTAGGCCACGCCACGGGCACGGTATTGCTGCTCACCCGGCACGTTCATTTCACGCCAGCGGGCGCCGGTGGCGAGGATCACGGTCCTGGCCTTGAGCGAGGCGCCGCCGGCCAGGCGTACTTCATGCAGGCCGCCGTCGGTGGCCGGGATCAGCGCTTCGCCGCGCTGCAGGTTCATGATGTCGACGTCGTATTGCTTGACGTGTTCTTCCAGCGCCGTGGCCAGCTTCGGCCCTTCGGTTTCCTGCACCGAGATGAAGTTTTCGATGGCCATGGTATCGAGCACCTGGCCGCCGAAACGCTCGGCGGCGACACCGGTGCGGATACCTTTACGCGCAGCGTAGATGGCTGCCGAGGCACCAGCAGGACCACCGCCGACCACCAGCACGTCGAACGCATCCTTGGCGTTGATTTTCTCGGCCTGCCGGCTGCCGGCGTTGGTGTCGAGCTTGCCGAGAATCTCTTCAAGGCCCATGCGGCCCTGGCCGAACACTTCGCCGTTCAAGTAGATGCTCGGCACTGCCATGACCTTGCGCGACTCGACTTCAGCCTGGAACAACGCACCGTCGATGGCCACATGGCGCACGTTGGGGTTGAGCACAGCCATCAGGTTCAGCGCCTGGACCACGTCCGGGCAGTTCTGGCACGACAGCGAGAAATAGGTTTCGAAGGTGAATTCGCCTTCCAGCGCCTGGATCTGCTCGATCACGTCGCTACTGGCCTTGGACGGGTGGCCACCGACTTGCAGCAGCGCCAGTACCAGGGAGGTGAATTCGTGGCCCATGGGGATGCCGGCAAAACGCAGGTTGATGTCTGCCCCTGGGCGATTGAGCGAGAACGATGGACGACGAGCGTCGGTACCGTCCGCGCTGAAGGTAATCAGGTTCGACAGGCCGGCAATTTCCACCAGCAGGTCGTGCAATTCGCGGGACTTCGCGCCGTCGTCGAGGGAGGCAACGATCTCGATCGGCTGGGTGACCCGCTCCAGGTAGGTTTTCAGTTGCGATTTAAGCGTGGCGTCCAACATACGGGCGATTCCTTTTTCGAATTTCGGATACAAAAACGCCCAGGCACTAGCGCCCGGGCGTTTGGCGGGGCAATGAGACGTTCAGCTTTGGCGGCTGCTCACCGCCCACGGTTGACGCATGACCTTAGATCTTGCCGACCAGGTCCAGCGACGGGGCGAGAGTGGCTTCGCCTTCTTTCCACTTGGCCGGGCAAACTTCACCTGGGTGAGCGGCAACGTACTGGGCAGCCTTCACTTTGCGCAGCAGTTCGGCTGCGTCACGGCCAACACCACCGTCGTTCAGCTCGACGATCTTGATCTGGCCTTCCGGGTTGATCACGAAGGTACCGCGGTCGGCCAGGCCGGCTTCTTCGATCAGCACGTCGAAGTTGCGGGAGATGATGTGGGTCGGGTCACCGATCAGCGGGTACTGGATCTTGCCGATGGTGTCCGAAGTGTCGTGCCAGGCTTTGTGGGTGAAGTGGGTGTCGGTGGACACGCCGTAGATTTCCACGCCCAGCTTCTGGAACTCGGCGTAGTTGTCGGCGAGGTCACCCAGCTCGGTCGGGCAGACGAAGGTGAAGTCGGCCGGGTAGAAGAACACGACAGACCATTTGCCTTTCAGGTCGGCTTCGCTGACCTGGACGAACTCGCCCTTGTGGTAAGCAGTGGCGTTGAACGGTTTGACCTGGCTGTTGATGATTGGCATGAGAGACACTCCTTCATGGGGTTGGAATCAGTTGATGGAGTTGATCCTAACCGCTGGTCGCCGATAAGGCTCATTGGCAAAGCTCATGCTGGTGATTGGTTTTGGCTATAAAGAATTCATCCCGATAGATTGTTTGATTCCAACGACGCTCTATTGCCGGCAGAGGTACGTCGGCGGGCGTTGATCCGCATGCAACTGGTAGTTGATCGAGCAATGCTCATCGCCCCATTTGACCTTGAGCGTGCCCTCATCGGCATCAGAGCGCACATGCAGTCGCCCACCCTGCCCGACCATACCCAGTTCATTATCCTGCGCATCGTAGACCTGCGCGCCAAACGGCAAGGCACTGCCATCGTCCAACGTCCCTTGCAGCGTAAACTCCCGACCAGTGCGCGTCGGGTAATGCAACAGGGATACAGCGCCAGCCCGTGGTACCACCGATTGCGCGGCCAACAGCAATTCGGTATCACGCGACATGCCTTTGGGGTCGAGCTCGATCGTGTTGATGCTGTACGGCAACAACGACGGGATCACTGCATAGCCACGGCGATCAAGTTTCACATCTGCCTGCTGCCGGATGCGGGCTGCGTCGGCACCCGGCGCGTGCACGATGGCAAAACTTTCGCCCAGCGGCGGTGCAGCGAGAGCCCCGCCAGCATGGGCAACCACAGCCCCTTGCGCTCCCAACGTTGCCTGGCGATAACCGCGACGGTTCGATAAAGAGCCCGTGATCACGCCGCTTGAGCCGCGGTGCAGCACGTTGGCGTCAAAGCCACCATCTGCTCGATCCCCGTCCTGATGAAGCAACGCCAAGCCATAACCCCACTCCCCTCGATCCCCCGACACTCCACTCCAACGCACGTTGGATCTGACCTGCCCTCGTGAATCCCTGTCCAGCGTCGTGCTGAGCGAAGATCGGCGCTGCTCGCCTAGTGGAATGCTGGCACTGAACATCAGGGTATTGATGGGCTCGCGTGTCCCGCGCAGCTCACGGCTCAGGTTGATGCCGTAATTGATCCTGCCGAAACGGTGGTTGTAAGCGAGTGAGTAGCTGTTCTGGCTCAGGCCTGACCAGTTTTGCCGAAGGCTGGCGCTGAGGGCCAGGCGCGCGCCCCGCTCCCCCAACGATTGGCCAACCGTCAGGCCCGCCTGCCAGCGAAGCGCGTCGGCACGCGCTCTGCTCAATGAACGGGCATAGTCGTTGAAGCTGTAGTAGTCAGGCCCTTCGCTACGGGTAAAGGTCGCGCCCAGGTCGGTTCCGGTCTCGCTCAAACGCTGCCGCCAGCTCAGCCGCCAGGCTTGGCCTTGCACGTCCCGATTTCCAGGTAAGCTGGCAGCCGCGTGATAGCCGGTCAGGCCCACTGCACCCACCGCGGTGTTCATTGCCACGCCCATGGCACTTGCCAGGTAATCCTCGGCTAACCACGTGCCGCCGTGTACGCTGAAGCGGTTATCCAGCCCTTGCTGCCAACTGCCTTGCACGAAGCCAGGGCCCGGTTGACCTCGCCCCTCGCGAAACACCCCGCTGGCCAACTCGAAACGCGAGGCTCCTGGGCGTAGCGCAAGTGGTGCCGCCTGATAAGGCAGGAAGAACGTTCGCACGCTACCATCGGCTTCGCGCAGGCTGACCTCCAGGTCATCGTTCAGACCGCTGGCGTACAAGCTGTCGATTTCAAATGGGCCCGGCGTGACAGTCGACTCATGCAGCAACACCCCACGCTGGCGAATGCTCAACAGAGCAATGCTGTTCGCAACCCCTCTGACCACCGGAGCGTATCCGCGCTGTTCCTCCGGCAGCATGCGCGGGTCACTGCCCAGCCGCACGCCACGCATGGCGCTACTCTCGAACACCTCAGAACCACTGTAGCTGTCACCTAGCATCAACTGCGCGGACCAGGCTGGAATGTCCCGGTGCACCGAAGTCGATAAAGGCTGATAACGCACAGGCATGCCCGCAGAAGCTTGCCAGCTACCCTCATGACGCCAGTACCACTGGCCAGTGTTGAGTCCGCTGCGTAGCCCGAGGTAGGCCTGACGGGTGGAATCGCCTTGCTCAAGGTTCTGCTGTTCGAACAGATTCAGTCGATAGTCGATAAAAGCTGCAGTGATACCGCTGTCCCAATTTTCTGGAGGGAGATAGCCACTGGGTATACGCACCAATACTTGCTGGGGCATTTGCAGATGCAACTGCAGGTTGCCGAAATCCAGTGTTTCGCTGGCAGCCGCAACACTTTCAGCCAGCCCGACGCAGGCCCCGTCTTGCGCCAGTTGCTCGCGGATTTGACCGTCCAGCCGATGCAGATCAACGCCGAATTTCTGTAACAGAGGCTCGCTGTAGCAAGGCGCTGCCTGACCGCCTGGCACCTGCACACGCAAAGACACCGTGTGGCGCCCTACCCATTGTTGATTCAATGAGACATCGAGGGTGTACGTCCCCTCTGGCACTGTCGCCTCCTGCTCGAATCGGCGAAGGTCGACCGAGGTGCCTTCTCGCAGAAGCCCGGTATCGAACTCGATGGCGGTGGCAGGGCCTGCGGAACATGCGAAGAAAATACCAGCAAGCGTCTGGCGATGAATGTGGCGAATACTCATCGTAGGACCCTTGTGGCATCGCGCCTCAATCTGCCACCCGCACCTTCGTCAACGGCGGCGCCTCGCGCACTGCGCCATGGTCATCAATGAAGGCATACTGCAACTGAGCCTTGGCCGGGTTAGCCATGCCCTCGAGCCTGAAACGGGTGCTGGCAAATGGCAGCACGTGGCTTGGCTCCAAGGCCATCTCAGCCTGGCCTTCCTGCAGCACGGTCAAGTTGGCCAGATTAACCACATAGGGGCTGGCATTTTCTGCCACCAATAGCCATTGCCGGCCTTCGCGAAGCCATTGCCAGGAAATTTTCTGGTAAGCATCCCTGGCCTGGCCCTGCAAACCAGCTGGCCGATACAACAACTTGATCCGCGAGCGCAATGAAAGCTGAAGGGCATTGCCCGACTCTTTTGGCGGTACTTCAAGCACATTGAGCCAATAAAGGCTTTCGCGATCAGTGGGCATGGCATCGCCAGCGTGGAACAGCCTCAGGCTCTGGCCCTTACCTGCATCCAGGCGAAACATTGCCGGCATTACATTGAAGGGGATATGCAGGTCCTGCTTCTGGCTCTGCGGGCTACCATCGTCGATCCAGGCTTGAACCAGCGATGGCGTGCCGCCGACGTTACTCAATTTGACGGTCACTTCAGGCTGGTCGGCGGGAAAGACCACCCGAGTGTTGGCGATAACCACATTGGCAGCGAGGTGCGGGGATGCCAGGCATACAGCCAGCAGCACACCTCGCCGCAAGGCGTTGGATAAAAGGCGCATGATAATTGTGCTCAGCAGCCCGGATTGGGCTGCCCTCATTCAGGTGTTACGGGTAGTCCAGCGCGTACTGCACGCGGGAGATAACGTCACCAGGCGTGGTCCCGCCTGTGGAGTAGTACCGTACGGTGTAACGCAATGTCGCGTTGCCATTAACGATCTGAACTACTTGCGAGTTCTGCTGGCCCTGGGCAGCTGCAAGGTTCATCGGGCTTTGTTGATCGTTGAGCAACTCCAGCTGGACATTCCTGCTACCGCCATCATCCACGATCAGGCGGCCCTCTGGGCTGATCGGACCCTCGTTAAAATAGGTCGATACTCGGGTTATGCCGGGCGAGCAGGCGGAAAGATTCAACTGGAAAGGCGTCTGACCGGCGGTTTGACCGGCCCTGCTGAGCAGAGAGGCGTTCACGTTTGGCAGCGATACCGGTAAGGAACCGGAACCTCCATTAACGACGCAGGTTGGCGCATCTACATGGCCATTGAAGGTAATCTCACCGAAGTCGGCCTGGGCTGCTTGAGCCCAGAAAAGAAGGGTGCAACTGCTTGCAAGCATGTATTTCGAGAAAGTGTTCATAGTCACCTTTTCATTCTGATAGAAATTGCCAGGCAATGACTGCCTGGTCGCAACCACTTTGGCGGCGCGTTTAAGTATCAGTAAGGCGACGGGGTAAAAATGTAGGGTGACTCATCAGTCAGCCCTACGAATCATGGGCCGCATGAGTAGGAAAATGACCTCATTTTTTTTGAGGTCATTTTCCTGGCGAGAGCCGTTAACGGGTCATCGTACGCATTGTCACGAATTCTTCGGCTGCCGTAGGATGCACACCAATCGTCTCGTCGAACTGCTGCTTGGTCGCGCCCGCCTTGAGCGCAATTCCCAGGCCCTGAATGATCTCGCCAGCGTCCGGCCCGACCATGTGGCAACCCAGCACCTTGTCGGTCTCGGCATCCACCACCAGCTTCATCAGGGTTTTCTCCTGAATATCGGTAAGGGTCAGCTTCATGGCGCGGAAGCGGCTCTCGAAGATCTGTACCTTGTGTCCGGCCTCCAGCGCCTGCTCTTCGGTCAGGCCCACGGTGCCGATGGGCGGCTGGCTGAATACTGCCGTGGGAATGTTCTGGTAGTCCACCGGGCGGTACTGCTCAGGTTTGAAAAGGCGCCGGGCAATCGCCATGCCTTCGGCAAGGGCAACCGGAGTGAGCTGCACGCGACCGATCACATCGCCGATGGCCAGAATCGACGGCGCAGTGGTCTGATACTGCTCGTCAACGCGAATGTAACCGCGCGGGTCCAGCTCCACACCGGTGTTTTCCAGGCCCAGATTGTCGAGCATCGGGCGCCTGCCAGTGGCATAGAACACGCAATCGGTAAGCAACTCGCGACCGTCCTTGAGGGTGGCCTTGAGGCTGCCGTCTTGCTGTTTTTCGATGCGCTGGATATCGGCATTGAACTGCAAATCCAAGCCGCGCTTTTCCAGCTCCTCTCTCAAATGGGTTCGGACCGACCCATCGAATCCGCGCAGGAACAAATCGCCGCGATACAGCAGGGTGGTATTGGCGCCCAGCCCCTGGAAGATCCCGGCAAACTCCACGGCGATATAGCCCCCGCCCACCACCAGCACGCGACGTGGCAGTTCCTTGAGGTAAAACGCCTCGTTGGAGGTGATGGCCAGTTCCTTGCCTGGGATATCCGGCACCTGCGGCCAACCGCCGGTGGCGATCAGGATGTGTTTGGCACTGTAACGCTGGCCTTCCACTTCCACTTCGTTGGCCGCGGTGATGCGCGCATGGCCTTGCAACAGGGTCACGCCGCTGTTGACCAGCAAGTTGCGATAGATGCCGTTGAGGCGTTCGATTTCGCGGTTCTTGTTGGCAATCAAGGTGCCCCAGTCGAAATGGCCCTCTTCCAGGGTCCAGCCGAAGCCTGCGGCCTGCTCGAGCTCATCGGCGACATGTGCGCCGTAAACCAGCAGCTTCTTGGGTACGCAACCGACGTTGACGCAGGTACCGCCCAGGTAGCGGCTCTCGGCCACTGCCACTTTTGCACCGAAGCCCGCAGCGAAACGCGCCGCGCGCACACCGCCGGAACCGGCGCCAATCACGAACAGATCAAAATCGTAGGCCATGTATTCAGTCTCCTTGGCTGGCGCTCAGCATACCGCCGTTGGCCGCCACAAACAAAAAAGCCACCCCGAAGGGTGGCTCGTCGACCTGCAGGGGCGAATCAGTACGCCTTGCCGGCCTTGTAGAAGTGCTCGAAGCAGAAGTTGGTCGCCTCGATGTAGCCTTCGGCACCACCACAGTCGAAACGCTGGCCCTTGAACTTGTAGGCGATCACGTTACCTTCGGCAGCCTGTTTCATCAGCGCGTCGGTGATCTGGATCTCGCCACCTTTGCCAGGCTCGGTCTGTTCGATTTTCTCGAAAATGTCCGGCGTCAGGATGTAACGACCGATGATCGCCAGATTGGAAGGTGCGTCTTCCGGCTTCGGCTTCTCGACCATGGAGTCGACGCGGAAGATACCGTCTTTGATTTCTTCACCGGCGATGACGCCGTACTTGTTGGTCTCCTGCGGATCGACTTCCTGAATGGCGACGATCGAGCAGCGGTACTTCTTGTACAGCGCGACCATCTGCGCAAGTACGCCATCACCCTCGAGGTTGACGCACAGGTCGTCCGCCAGCACCACCGCGAACGGCTCGTCACCGATCAAGGGACGACCTGTCAGAATGGCGTGGCCCAGGCCTTTCATTTCGGTCTGGCGGGTGTAGGAGAACGAGCACTCGTCGAGCAGACGACGGATACCGACCAGGTATTTTTCCTTGTCGGTGCCCTTGATCTGGTTTTCCAGCTCGTAGCTGATGTCGAAGTGGTCTTCCAGGGCGCGCTTGCCGCGGCCGGTGACGATGGAAATCTCGTTCAGGCCAGCGTCCAATGCCTCTTCAACGCCATACTGGATCAGTGGCTTGTTGACCACTGGCAGCATTTCCTTGGGCATGGCTTTGGTAGCGGGCAGGAAGCGAGTGCCGTAACCGGCTGCCGGGAACAAGCATTTCTTGATCATAAACGTCCTTAAACAAAGGCAGACACTGTGGAGTTCGGCGCAGTCTAATCAGGCGGCAGTCACCTTACAATGCCCCGCCTGCGGCTGACCGATGGGATCATAGAGATAACCCAGTGTAGATAGTTCCTGCGGATCGTGAATATTACGACCCGCAGCGAGTGCCGGCTTACGCCATCAGCTCCCCGTCCCCTGCCCGATCAGCACCCCCTCGACCTTCTGCCCATAGAGGTTGACGCCATCGTTGGCGTGAAACTTCAACCGGGTTTTCTCGATGGAGCCCTCCACCAGCCGAGGATCCTGCGGCCGCTCATGACGGTTGACCCACGCCGCCACGTCCCAGGCCTGCTGGTCGCTCAGGCTTCCTGGCCGGCCCAGCGGCATGTTGTGCTTGATGAAGGACGCAGCCGTGTTGATCCGGTGCATGCCGGCACCCCAGTTGTAGGACTCCTGGCCCCACAACGGTGGCATCACGTATTCACCAGCGACTTTCTGCCCTTCGCCGTTATCACCGTGACAGATCGCACACTGTTCACGGTAGACCTGCTGGCCACGCTTGAAGTCATAGCCGCCTTGCGGCTGAGCAACGTCGGGGTAACCGCGGCCGGCGATTTCAACCCCCGTCGGCGCCTTGCTCGACAACCAGTAGGCATATACCGAAAGCGCGGTCATCTGCGGGCTATCGGCCGCCGGCGGCTTGCCGTTCATGCTGAATTGGAAACAACCCTGAATGCGCTCGGCATAGGTGTTCACCTTGTCGTTTTTCTTGCGATACGCCGGGTACATCGGGTAAGCCCCCCACATCGGCGCAGAGTGGGCCAGACGGCCCTGGTCGAGGTGGCAGTTGCTGCAGTTCATGCCGTTACCCACCGCTTCAGGCATCAAGCGACGCGTGTCGACGAACAATGCATGGCCTTCGCGGACCATCTTGCCGAACGCGTTGTCCGGCAGCTCGCTCTCTGCCGGCGGCACGAATGGAGCAGAAGCCTGGGCAGGCGGAATTTTCAGCTGTGACTGGTCTTCCATGGCGATAGGCGCCGCAATGGCATTGCTCACGCCCCACAGCAGCAAGGATGGCATCAATATTTTCATGGCTGGGCCTCCGGGTTGGCGGCCCTGGCGAAGTACTCGGCAATAGCCTTGACCTCCTCCTCGGTCATGGCCTTGGCCACACCCACCATCAGCTGGTTGGGGTCGTTGCTGCGGCTGCCGTCGCGCCAGCCGTTCAGTTGCGCCATGAGGTAACCTGCCGGCTGCCCGGCCAGTGCGGGGAAATGCTCGCCAACTCCGCTGCCACCCGGGCCGTGGCATTGCACGCAACCGGGTATCTGGCGGTTCCAGTCGCCGTAGAGAGCCAGGCGCGTGGTGGCGTCGTCGGCGATCTGCTGGCGACGCAATCCGGGCGCCGGTGTGCCGGGAAGGCTGGCCAGATAACGGCTGACCGCAGTGATTTCTTCCTCGCTCAGGGCCTTGGCCAACGGCTCCATCACCGCCTGCTTGCGACTGCCATCGCGCCAGTCATGCAATTGTTTGCTGATATAACCGGCCGGCAGGCCTGCCAGGCGCGGAAACCCTGCGGCGGCAATGCCGTTACCGTCAGCGCCATGGCAGCTCTGGCAGGCCATGGCGGCCGGATTGGCCCCGCCCTGGGTGAAGACTTTCTGGCCATCGGCGGCATGCACCATGGGCCAGGCCAGGACCAGCAGGCTGCCGATCGCGACTCGACTGAAGGGGCTCATCAAGAATCTCCATTTCTTTTGTTATAAGCTTAGGCTTAAAAAACATAAGCAAATGGATGTTAGCCCTGCCCAGAAGTACGTAACAACGCCTACCCCGCCCAAAGGGTGGCTATCAGCCCACTAACTGCGGTTCAGTTGAGCCAGATCAACTGCCGGAGATGCATTTGGTCGCCGCCGTGCGCACATCGCCCAGGCGCAGCGGGAAGTTGTTCAGCCGCTCATGCAGCTTGATGCTGCTGCCGCTGCCGCGCTTGTCGATATCCACCAGCGCAGCCGGCCCGGCACCGGATGTCAGCTTTTGCGGCACGATCAGGCGCAGGCCATCACCACGTTGTTCCTCGACCAACTCATCACGGGAATCGACCAGTTCATGCTTGACGCAATCGGCATACTCGCGCGGGCTCTTGCCAGAGATCACGTCCAGCGTTTCATGCGATTGCTCAAGCTCCGACACGCTGACGCAACCACCCAGCGTCAGGAATAACGCCGCAACCATCCACTTCATTTGCCGCACCTCAGCTATCAGGAATGGCTTGGACCACGATCAGGCACTTTTGCTCCGTGCTTTGGCATATTTATCCGGCACCCGGCCATCATGCCCCGCAGCGCATACCGACATCGTGGTATCGTTCGCGTTTGCAGAAACAAACCTTGCGGAGCCCTCCATGAAATTCGTACACCAGCGCGAGCACCTCAACGAGGACGATATCGTCGTCATCGAGTGTTCTCAGCGCTGCAACATCCGCCTGATGAACGACGCCAACTTCCGCAGCTTCAAAAATGGCGGCCGACACACTTACCACGGCGGTCACTTCGAGCGTTTCCCGGCCAAGATCACAGTCCCCAGCACCGGTTTCTGGAACATCACCATCGACACTGTGACCACTCGCCCGATCTCGGTAACGCGCAAGCCAACCTTGACTCACAAGATCAAGATCATCCGTCGCTCGTCGTCGAAACTCCGGTAAGGCCGCCATGACCCAGAACATCAAATACGTCATCAAATACAAGCTCGACGGCGAGCGCCGCTGGGATTTCGCCGTCATGCCCGACGCCTCGCACGAGCAGGCGCTGGACGCTTTGCGCAAGATCCACGGCGACGACGCCGACAAGATCAGCGACATTCAGGTGAGCAAAGCACTGTAAGGCTGCGCGCCAAGGAGAACTGCATGAGCAACTGGCCCGACCGTCGTATCCTCGATCTGCTGGGCATCGAGTTGCCCATACTCCAGGCGCCCATGGCCGGGGCCAGCGGTTCGGCTCTGGCCATCGCCGTGGCCAAGGCCGGTGGCCTCGGCGCCCTGCCTTGCGCCATGCTCACCGGCGAGCAGGTGCGCAGCGAAATCGCCATCTTTCGCAGCACTTGCCCGAATAGCCCGCTGAACCTCAATTTTTTCTGCCACCAACCGCCTGAGCCCGACAGCGAGCGCGAGACACGCTGGAAGCAGGCGCTCAAGCCTTACTATGAAGAGCTCGGCGCCGATTTCGACGCGCCCACTCCGGTCTCCAGCCGCGCGCCGTTCGACGAGCAGAGCTGCCAACTGGTAGAACAAGTGCACCCAGCGGTGGTGAGTTTCCACTTTGGTCTGCCCGAAGCGGCACTTGTGCAGCGAGTCAAGGCCGCGGGTGCCAAGGTGCTCTCCAGCGCCACCACGGTCGAAGAGGCCCTCTGGCTAGCGGCCAATGGCTGCGATGCAATCATCGCCATGGGCTATGAAGCGGGCGGCCATCGCGGCATGTTCCTTAGTGAAGACATTACCAGCCAGATCGGCACCTTTGCCCTGGTGCCGCAGATTGCCGACGCAGTGAGCTTGCCGGTGATCGCCGCGGGTGGTATCGCCGATCATCGTGGCCTGGTGGCAGCTTTGGCCTTGGGCGCCAGCGCCGTGCAGATCGGCACGGCCTATTTGTTCTGCCCCGAGGCCAAGGTGTCACCGGCCCACCGCCAGGCGCTGGACAGCGCATCGGCCAGCGACACGGCCCTGACCAATCTGTTCACCGGGCGTCCGGCACGCGGCATCAACAACCGCATCATGCGCGAACTGGGGCCGATGAGCGAATTGGCGCCAAGCTTCCCGCTGGCCGGCGGCGCGCTGATCCCGCTGCGAGCGATCACCGACCCGCGAGGCAACAGTGACTTCAGCAATTTGTGGTCAGGCCAGGGGTTGCGCCTGGGCAGAACGCTGCCGGCAGAACAGCTGACCCGGGAGATTGCCGGTCAGGCATTGGCCGCTGTTTCACGCTGAAACGACCCAGCCTCAGGAGGCTCTTCCCGGCCAATGGCCTATCGCTATATAGTTACGGCTATAACGATAACCTACGGAGCTGTCTTCATGCGTATCCGCCTGCCCCACTTGGCCGCCGCCACCCTGGCAAGCCTGATCACCCTCAACAACGCCTGGGCTGACGAGGTGCAGGTTGCGGTCGCCGCCAATTTCACCGCGCCGATCCAGGCCATCGCCAAGGACTTCGAGAAAGACACCGGCCACAAGCTGATCGCCGCCTACGGCGCGACCGGGCAGTTCTACGCACAGATCAAGAATGGTGCGCCGTTCGAAGTGTTTCTCGCCGCCGACGACAGCACCCCGGCCAAGCTCGAGCAGGAAAAGGAAATCGTGCCAGGCTCGCGCTTCACCTACGCTGTCGGCACCCTGGCCCTGTGGTCGGCCAAAGAGGGCTACGTGGATGGCAAAGGTGAAGCCCTGAAAAAGAATGACTACAAGCATCTCGCCATCGCCAACCCGAAAGCCGCGCCTTACGGCCTGGCCGCGACTCAAGTGCTGGACAAGCTGGGCCTGGCCGAAGCCACCAAGGGCAAGATCGTCGAAGGGCAGAACATTACCCAGGCATTCCAGTTCGTTTCCACCGGCAACGCGGAACTTGGCTTCGTCGCCCTTTCGCAGATCTACAAGGACGGCAAGGTGACCAATGGTTCGGCATGGGTCGTGCCGTCCAATCTGCATGACCCGATCCGCCAGGACGCCGTAATCCTCAACAAGGGCAAGGACAGTGCTGCGGCCAAGGCGCTGGTCGACTACCTCAAAGGCCCTAAAGCCGCTGCAGTGATCAAGTCCTATGGATATGAGCTCTGATGCCACTGGATGCCAGTGACCTGGGTGCGATCTGGCTGACCCTCAAACTGGCCAGCCTGACCACCCTGATCCTGCTGATCATTGGCACGCCTATCGCGTGGTGGCTGGCGCGCACGCGTTCCTGGCTGCGCGGCCCAGTGGGCGCGGTGGTAGCGCTGCCATTGGTGCTGCCACCGACGGTGATCGGCTTTTATCTGCTGATCGCTCTTGGCCCCCATGGCTGGATTGGCCAGGCCACCCAGGCGCTGGGCCTGGGCAGCGTGGTGTTCAGCTTCACCGGCCTGGTGATCGGTTCGACGGTGTATTCCATGCCGTTCGTGGTGCAACCGCTGCAAAACGCCTTCAGTGCCATTGGTCCGCGCCCACTGGAAGTGGCAGCGACGCTGCGCGCAAGCCCGTGGGATACCTTCGTTCACGTGGTGCTGCCACTGGCGCGTCCGGGTTTCGTTACCGCCAGCATCCTCGGCTTCGCCCATACCGTGGGCGAGTTCGGCGTGGTACTGATGATCGGCGGCAACATACCTGACAAGACTCGCGTGGTCTCGGTGCAGATCTTCGATCACGTCGAGGCCATGGAATATTCACAAGCCCATTGGCTGGCCGGCGCCATGTTGGTGTTCTCGTTCCTGGTGCTGCTCCTGCTGTACGCTGGGCGCCGCGGCAAGGCTGGCTGGAGCTGAAATGAGCGGATCGATTGTGGCGCGCCTGAAATTGGCCCGCGACGACTTCACCTTGGATGTCGACTTGCAACTGCCTGGACGTGGCGTCAGCGCGCTGTTTGGCCACTCAGGTTCGGGCAAGACCTCGTGCCTGCGCTGCCTGGCCGGGCTCGAGCGGGCGGCCAATGCGTACATCGAAGTCAACGGCGAAGTCTGGGAAGACAGCGCACGCAGCTATTTCCAGGCACCACACTTGCGACCGGTGGGCTACGTGTTTCAGGAAGCCAGCCTGTTCCCGCACTTGTCGGTGCGTGGCAACCTGGAGTTTGGCTGGCGGCGTGTTGCCCCAGGTGAGCGCAAAGTCAGCCTCGACCAGGCGTGCCATCTGTTGGGCATCAGCCATCTGCTTGAGCGCCGGCCTGCCACCTTGTCCGGTGGTGAGGCGCAGCGCGTCGGGATTGCCCGCGCGTTGCTCAGCAGCCCGCGGCTGCTGTTGATGGACGAGCCCCTGGCGGCGTTGGACGGGCCACGCAAACGCGAAATCCTGCCTTACCTCGAGCGGCTGCACGACGAACTGGACATCCCGTTGGTGTACGTCAGCCATGCCCAGGACGAAGTGGCACGGCTGGCCGATCACTTGGTCCTGCTGGAGCAAGGCAAGGCCATTGCCAGCGGGCCAATCGGCGAGACGCTGGCCCGCCTCGACCTGTCGCTGGCGCAGGGCGAGGATGCCGGCGTGGTGTTCGAAGGCCTCGTGGTCGGCCACGACCCGCATTACGATCTGCTCGATCTGCGCCTGCCTGGCAGCGATGCCCCCGTGTTGCGCATCGCTCACCCGGCGCACAGTATGGGCAGCACCTTGCGCGTCAAAGTCCAGGCCCGTGACGTGAGCCTGACGCTGACCGCAGACAGCGCGTCGAGCATTCTCAACCGGCTGGCGGTGCGAGTGCGAGAAGCGCGCCCAGCAGACAACCCAGCGCATGTTCTGGTGAGCCTGGATGCCGGCGGCAATGCGCTGCTGGCACGCATCACTCGCTTTTCGGCAGATCAGCTCGGGCTGCACCCGGGCCAGGCGTTGTACGCCCAGATCAAGTCGGTGGCGCTGTTGGGCTGAGCATCGAGCGATCGGCCGCTGTCCATTGTTCAGAGAACTTGACCGAGGCCCCCGCAATGCTCGACTGCACCCTGCCCCCCAGCCTGCATTACGTTGACGACAGCCAACCTGGCCTGAGCCGGCGCCGCTGGCGCGACCGATTCATCTACCTGGACACGCAGGGCCAAAGGGTGCGCGACGCTGAGACCCTCGCGCGCATCGCTGCCCTGGTAATCCCGCCTGCCTACACCGACGTGTGGATCTGCGCGGACCCGCAAGGCCACCTGCAAGCCACCGGCAAGGACGCCCGTGGCCGAAAGCAGTACCGCTATCACGCACAATGGCGCGAATTGCGGGACCAGCACAAGTATGGGCGGATGCTGGCCTTTGCCCAAGCGCTGCCCAAGCTTCGTGCGCAATTGGAGGCCCACCTGGCCCGCCCAGGGCTGGATCGGGAAAAGGTCATGGCACTGGTGGTCAGTCTGCTTGACCACACGTTGATCCGCATTGGCAACCAGCGCTACTTGCGCGATAACAAATCCTACGGGCTGACCACCCTGCGCAACCGCCACGTAAAGGTCGAAGGCAGCACCATACGCTTTCAGTTCCGCGGCAAGCGAGGCGTGGAGCACAACGTCACCCTGCGCGACCGGCGGCTGGCGAACCTGCTCAAGCGCTGCATGGAACTGCCCGGGCAGGCGTTGTTCCAGTACCTCGATGAGGAAGGCCAGCGGCACAGCATCGGCTCCAGCGAGGTCAACCAATTTCTGCAACAACTCACGGGCGCCGATTTCACTGCCAAGGATTACCGCACCTGGGCCGGCAGCAGCCTGGCGCTGAGCCTGCTCAGGCCCTTGGGCTGGGAACCGGAAAGCGAAGCCAAGCGCCAGGTTGCAGCCATCGTCAAGCAAGTCGCCGCACGCCTGGGCAACACCCCTGCCGTGTGCAGGCGTTGCTACATCCACCCTGCGGTACTCGAGCATTACGCGCTGGGCCGGCTGCCCGACTTGCCAGGGCGCCGTGTGCGCAAAGGCCTGGAGCCAGAGGAAGTGGCGCTGCTGCTGTTCCTCCAGGCACTGGAAGAGGCACGCGATGATTGAGCGGGACTATGTCTGTCATCGTGCAGAGAAATTTCCCATTCAGCCCGAAGACCCCTATCCTTGCCAGCGAGCACCTCCACCGACACCCTTATGGCGTTCAACTTCGCTGCTTGCAACGCAAGATGGCCAACAGAATTTGATCTTCGGGGAATTAATATTCGTCGAAAGCGTCTTTAATGAGAAGGAAGAGGGACAGGCTCCCACCGCTGCGGCGCTTGGCCTGGCGGATTTCGACATCACCAAGGAGAACTACATGCTGATACTCACCCGTAAGGTTGGCGAAAGCATCGTCATCAACGATGACATCAAAGTCACCATTCTGGGCGTCAAAGGGATGCAGGTGAGGATTGGCATCGATGCACCCAAAGATGTTCAGGTGCACCGCGAGGAAATCTTCAAGCGCATTCAGGCTGGTAGTCCGGCCCCGGAAAAACACGACGACCAGCACTGAGTGCTTCGCCTCAAGCCGCACGGAAGCGCTTGATCGAGTGGTTGGCAGATGCCCAGGCTTCAGGTGCCGAGCAGTTCGCGCACCTTGGCGATCATCCTGTCCATGTCGAACGGTTTGTCGAACACTGCAGCGAACAGATCCGGGCGACCCTTGCTGGCCTGGGCGCCGCTCATCAGAATCACAGGCAGGTCGGGTAATTCCAATTCTTCACGTATCGCCTTGGCAAGCTCCTCGCCATTGAGCACCGGCATCATGTAGTCGGTGATCACCAGCTCCACCCGCTTCTCCTTCAGTGCCTCCAAGGCCTTACGCCCGTTGCTCGCCTTTTCTACCAGAAAACCTTCATCCTCCAGGGCAAACCCCAGGATGTCGGCGATCAGGTATTCGTCATCGACGATCAGGATGGTGTTCATCTGCAGACCCGTCACCCGCTCCCTTGCGGCATCGGTGTCCCCGAGAGCACGCCACAGGCGCCCTCGAAGGCCTTGCACAGGCTGATCCCCTGCGAGCCTATCTGCAACTCGTGCAACGCGGGGTCGTGGTGGCTGTCGCGCACCTTGAGGATCGATAGCATGCGCCGTAACCGTGACTCGTACTCGACGAAGCGCATCAGCATGAGGTTGTCGACGATGCTGGACAGATCAGGCGCCGGAGCGGTGATTTCCGAACCGAACAGGTCGCGCATCTCCCAGGTGAGCATGACGCTGACATCACGTGCCCGCAACTCCCCGGCCAGCGCGCGGAAGAACGCGTTGAGCCGCGCCGGATCAACCGCCAGACGGCTGAACGCGCCCAGGCTGTCGATCACCACGCGTTTGCTGCCCTGTTGCTCGACCCGCTCGAGCAGCCGCGCGCCGACCTGGTCGAGCAGCCCCTCGGTTGTCGGCTGCCAGGACAGTTGCAAGGCGCCTTGCCGTTCCAGCTCGGCAAAGTCGTAACCCAGCGACGCGGCCTTCAGGCGCAGCCGCGCCGGTGTTTCGTAAAATCCAAAATGCAGCGCGGGCGCATCGCAGGTGGCGGCGCCAAGAAACGCCATACCCAGCGAGGTCTTGCCGATCCCGGAAGGGCCCATCAGCAGGCTGACCGAGCCTGCGACCAACCCGCCGCCCAATATTTCATCGAGTGCCGGCACTCCCGTGCTGACTCTCGCCAATGTGGCCGAGCCCAACTGGCTGGGATGGCTGTAGAGGGACTCCAGGCGTGGGTAGACATGCATCCCCGCCTCATCGATCAGGCATTCATGGCGCCCGGACAGCGAGCCGCTGCCACGCGTCT
This sequence comes from Pseudomonas sp. NPDC089752, assembly GCF_044748725.1. Taxonomy (NCBI): domain Bacteria; kingdom Pseudomonadati; phylum Pseudomonadota; class Gammaproteobacteria; order Pseudomonadales; family Pseudomonadaceae; genus Pseudomonas; species Pseudomonas sp. NPDC089752. The sequence continues at coordinate 246,772 of NZ_JBIVGP010000001.1, read as the reverse complement.
TGCGCAGCTGTACATGGCGTACGGCACGACTGCCTATCAGTTGCTCGCCCAACTCGATGACGCCGTCAACCATGGTGTGCTCCGGGCTGCCCTCGTCCAGCCGTGCGCTGGTCAGCAATAGCACGGTACACCCGGCAAAAGCGGCATGGCCCTGCAGTTCCGAAACGAACTTCTTGGTGTCCAGCGTGGTTTCCGCGCGTACCCGGGCGTTGAGTACGCCATCCACGATCAACAGGCTGGCCTGCTGCCGCACGATTTCCTGGCGAAGCAACTTGACCACCGCATCCAGCCCTTCCTGCTCGAGGGTATCGAAGGCGCTGACGAATTGAATCTGATCACCGACCAGGCTCGGGTCGAAAAAGTCGAGGGTCGCCAGGTACTGAAACAGCCGCTCATGCGACTCGCTGAGCAAGGTCGCCACCAATACCCGGCCACCGCTGCGTACATGACCAAAGGACAACTGGTTGGCAAGAATGGTCTTGCCCGCTCCTGGCGGGCCTTGAACAATGTACGAAGCGCCCGCAACCAGGCCGCCCTTGAGCAGTGCATCGAGCCCTTCTATTCCCGTCGCCAGTCGTTTGAGTGCCTGAACCATCTTGCTACCTATGGGGTTGTAAACCCGAGTCCTGCTCGGACGCTGGCAAATAAAGGCGCATGCAAGTGCCCACGCCAACCGTACTGTCAACAGTGATTGCGCCATTGCTCTGCTTGGCAAAGCCGTAGGCCTGGCTTAGCCCCAGGCCCGTGCCTTTGCCAAAAGGCTTGGTGGTGAAGAAAGGCTCGAAGATGCGCAGCAACACCTTCGGGTCGATGCCTGCCCCGTCGTCAAGCACCTCGAAGCGCACGAACTTGCCGTGCAATCCGTCCACTTCGCCGTTCAGCGCAACGGCGTCGAGGGCTATGCAGATCGTGCCACGTTCGCCGATTGCATCACGGGCATTGAACAGCAAGTTGAGCAGCACCATCTGCAGCTGCCCGGCATCCACCTCTATGGAAGGCAGGCCGGGCTGCAGCCGCTCTTGCAGAACGATCTCGCGAGGCAACGCGTGCTCCAGGAGGCTTCGCGTCGAAGCCAGCACCGCAGCGGGCGCAATAAGGCTGACATCCAACTGGCGATGGCGGGCAAAGGTGAGCAGTTGCTGGGTCAGTTCAGTACCCCGCTGGCCGGCATCGAGAATGTGCTCGAGCATGCGCTGCACGCGAATCGAGTCTTGGCTGCCCAGAGCCAACTTGGCCGAGGTGATGATGATGGTCAAAAGGTTATTGAAGTCGTGCGCCAGCCCTCCTGTCAGCTGGCCCAGCGCTTCGAGCTTCTGCGCCTGGAACAGCTGCGCACGAATAGCGTCGAGCTGCAGCGCCGACTCGCGCCGGTCGGTGATATCGCGAGTAACCTTCGCCAGGCCAATGACCTGGCCCGAGTCATCGCGGATCACATCGAGTGCTGCCAGCGCCCAGAACTGGGTACCGTCCTTGCGCATCCGCCAACCTTCATCCTGCGCCACACCATGTTCCAAGGCCTGCTTGAGCAGGAGGTCGGGGCGCCCATCCGCGCAATCCTGGGGGGTGAAGAACAGGGAAAAATGCCGCCCGATCACCTCCTCTGCGCGGTAGCCCTTGATGCGTTCGGCCCCGGCGTTCCAAGATACAACGCGACCTGAAGGGTCGAGCATATAGATGGCGTAATCCACCACCGATTGCACCAGCTGCTCGTAGCGGCTGGCGGGCATGACAGGGTGATCGATACAGTCAGCCGAAACCATGCAAACTCCACAGGCGCAGCGAGGGGGACGTTATGAGCTTAGCCAATAGTACTCGCTTCGGTCAGGCCACGGGGAATCAGCGCTCACGCTCAACCAGCAACGGGCTGAACCGCCGCGGCATCGCCACCTTCAACAGCCACAGCGCCACGAAGAGGATCAGGCCGCCACTGCCCAGCGCCACCAGCCGTTGCTCCGAAGGATGTTCGCCATCGAAGCCGAGCATCAGCAGATAACCGGCGAAACAGAGAAGGCTGAAGTAGAGGAAAGCGCCCAGCAGGCACACCAGCACGAATAGCAGACGCCAGATCAGCCGAGGCCGGACAATGGGCCCGTGAGTGTTGAAGGGGCTGCTCTGCGACATGGCGATTGCACTCGTTGGATCCAACCAGGAGGGCAACAGTGGCCTAATGGCAGCATCCTGTCAATTCTCCGCCGGATTGCCGCTTCGATCCTTAGATCATAGGTGCTGTAGTTGACTCAAATATAACAATGGGTTATAAAGCGCCCTTGATTGTCAGGCCCTTCTGCTTAGAAGCGCGCCGGTCCAAGCGACCCTTTCAAGCGTGCGAGTGTGGTGGAATTGGTATACACAGCAGACTTAAAATCTGTCGGCGTGAGCCTTGCGGGTTCGAGTCCCGCCACTCGCACCATTTTTAAAAGGCGCCCTTGCGGCGCCTTTTTGCTATGCGGCGGAAATACTTTGCGCAACTGCTAGAGTGGAGCTTGTCACCGTCCACTGGAATCCGACCATGCGCTACTCCCTTTTCGCCAGTCAACGCGACGTTATCATCCTGATCGCCCGCGTGCTGTTGATGATTCTTTTCGTGGTTTCAGGGTGGGCCAAGCTCACCGGATTCGACGGTACGGTCGGCTACATGACCTCGCTGGGCGCCCCCGCCCCCATGCTCGCCGCAGCGGTAGCGGTGATCATGGAGTTCTTCGTGGCCATCATTCTGATCCTGGGCTTCTATACCCGCCCGCTGGCGTTTCTGTTCGCCCTGTTCGTGCTAGGCACAGCGCTGCTTGGTCATCCGTTCTGGAACATGGTCGACCCTGAGCGTGCCGCCAACATGACCCAGTTCCTGAAGAACCTGAGCATCATGGGCGGCCTGCTACTGCTTGCAGTGACCGGCCCCGGGCGCTTCTCGCTCGACGGACGCTGAATCAGTCGTCCAGGTCATCGTGCCAGGCGGGGTGATCGTACTCGTCGTCATCGAGGTCATCCAGCCCCGCTTCATCCTCCTCGACCTCATCCTCGGCACCCTGGGCGTCGGCCTCGGGCTCGATGTCGTCGTAGAGAAACTCGTGATCGAGCAGGTGATCGTGTTCGGGTTCGGGCAGGTCGTCTTCGTCGTGCATGGTCGCTCCTGGGAATGGGGTTCGCCTGTATAGGCACATCGTCCGCCAGGGTCAATGGATGATGGTTAATGCTGACTTAACCGCAGGGCTTCATCCTACAGCCTTTCCCTTCAAACGCTCCTTGCCCGCCTTCACGGCGGGCTTTTTTTGCCTGCTCGCTCATCAACCAACGAGCCATCAAGCGGAGCCTTCTCTTTCACATTTTCATGACAAGTGCTTAGGCACAATGAGATTGCTTCGTACGTTCTTTAGGCCCGCCACTTCCCTTGTTGGCGGGTTTTTCTTTTCTGGGTGGCCCTCTAAGGACGCAATCACACAATCGCTGTGTGATTTTGAGACGTGGCCGCTGAAATTCAAGCTGCATGGATGGCTGCGCCGAAACGCACTACCAGATCATCCCCAATGCTGACTCGAAGCAGGCAAATAAATTGAATCTGCTGGTTGTTCACTCGGTCAGGAATTATGAACGCAGTAAATCTGACGAGGTAACAGCAATGACTATCGAAGCAGAGACACTCGCTCAACTTGCCGAAGCCCTTCAAGAGCGCGGCATGACCCTTGTGACAGACGTTGCATTTACCAGAGCGCCATACCGACACAACCATCGCTGGATTTGCACCGTTGGGTAATGGTCGTCCTCACCGGCGGTCGGACTAAAACTCCACCGCCGCCCTTTTGTCAACGCCCTAGCCATTCGCCTCTGCACATCGATGTACCAGGAGGGGATTGGTCAAGCATTTTCAATCGCCCAATGAAAAACCCCGCAGACGTTAATCTGCGGGGCTTTCGAATGTGGAGGCCGAGGTCGGAATCGAACCGGCGTAGACGGATTTGCAATCCGGAGCATAACCACTTTGCTACTCGGCCTCAAAGTTCGGAGCTAGTTGCTTACGCTTCTACCTCCTTGAAACGCCGAACCTTTTTCAAAGTTTCCTGCGTTTCGATGGGCGCCATTATGTCTGCATTCATCCAACCTTGCAACCCCCTGAACAGAAAAAATATTCAAGGTGTTCAAGGTGTTAGCGCAAGCGGCCCAGTTTGCTCCACAAACCCACCAGGGTGTTCTCCACGGTGCCGCTGGCAGCCATGCCGATACGCTCCTGAAGGCTCTTGCGTTCGGCGTAGTGCAGATGGAAGAGATTGGCGTTGCGGGCGCGGTCACTGAGATACTCGTCGCTGGTCTGCAATTGGTCCACCAACTGCCGGTTCAGCGCGGCGACGCCCAACCAGACCTCCCCGGTGGCGACCTCGTCAATGTGCAGTTGAGGGCGATAGCGGGAGACGAAGTCCTTGAACAGCTGGTGCGTGATGTCCAAGTCTTCCTGAAATTTTTCCCGGCCCTTCTCGGTGTTCTCGCCGAACACGGTCAGGGTGCGCTTGTACTCGCCTGCGGTCAGAACCTCGAAATCGATGTCGTGCTTCTTCAGCAACCGGTTGACGTTGGGCAATTGCGCGACCACACCGATTGAGCCCAACACAGCGAAAGGCGCGCTGACAATTTTCTCGCCGATACAAGCCATCATGTAACCACCGCTGGCGGCCACTTTGTCGATGCAAACGGTCAGCGGGATGCCAGCCTGGCGGATACGCGCCAACTGCGAGGCGGCCAGACCGTAGCTGTGGACCAGGCCGCCACCGCTTTCCAGGCGCAGCACCACTTCGTCTCGCGGTGTGGCGAGGGTCAGCAGTGCGGTGATTTCATTACGCAGGCTCTCGGTGGCAGATGCTTTGATGTCGCCATCGAAGTCGAGCACGAAAACCCGGCTCTTCTCCTCTGCCTTGACCTTCTTCTGCTGTTTTTCCGCCTTGGCCTGCTGCTTGCGCAGGGCCTTGAGCTGGGCCTTGTCGAGCAGGCCCGACTCCAGGCGCTCGCGCAGCTCTTTATAGAACTCGTTGAGACGGGTGACCTGCAATTGCCCGCCCGCCTTGCGCCGCCCCTTGCCGCGCAAACCGGCGATGGCGGACAGCACAACCAGGATGGCAATCACCAAGGTGGCGGTTTTAGCGAGAAAGCTTGCGTATTCGGCAAGAAACTCCACGTTGACTCCTTCATGAACCAGCGCCAGTACGGCGCGAAACTGTTGCAAGCATACCGGTGCGACCGTGGCGCTGCCAGCGGCGGCAAACGCTGGCAACACAGTTCAAACAACCTTTTCAAACGCTTGTATGTTTTTTCGTTGACAGCCTGTGTGGCGCGTCCTAACCTCGCATCAACCTTCAAGCGGCCGGACACTTTTGTGGGCAACCTCTACCTGATCCGACATGGCCAAGCCTCCTTTGGTGCCGACGACTATGACGTCCTGTCGGGCGTAGGCGTTCAGCAGAGCCAGGCACTCGGCGAGCATTTCGCGCATCTGGGCCTGAGGTTGGACCGTTGCGTTGCGGGTAGCCTGCGCCGTCAGCAGGACACAGCGCGGCTGGCACTCACAGCATTGCAAGACAATGGCCACGCAGTTCCGGCCATTGAAACCGATGCGGCGTTCAATGAGTTCGATGCCGATGGCGTGATCGGCGCTCTGCTGCCGGGCCTCCTGGCCGATGAGCCGAACGCGCGGCACATCTTGCGTAACGGTGTGCAAAACCGCAGCGAGTTTCAGCGCCTGTTCGCGCTGATGGTGCAGCGCTGGCACGCCGGCGAACATGCCGACGATGGCCTGGAAACCTGGCAGGCATTTACCTCCCGGGTCAACGCCGGCCTGCAGCGTGTGCTGGAAACTGCTGGCAGTGGCGACAACATCGCCGTGTTCACCTCAGGCGGCACCATTGCCGCCCTGCTTCACCTGGTAACCGGTATTACCCCCAGTCAAGCCTTCGCGCTGAACTGGCAGATCATCAACACGTCGCTCAGCCAATTGAAATTCCGTGGCCGCGACGTGGCACTGGCCTCCTTCAACAGCCAAGCCCATGTGCAGCTGTTGAAGGCGCCGGAACTCATCACTTATCGATGAGCCCGGCCTGTTGTGTCCCTGCGGGGACGTGTAAATCACTCTATAAGGAATACGCCATGACCTCCGTAGCTGATGCCGTCAAGAAGATGCAAGAGAAGTTCAACCCAGCCGCTGCCGCCGGCCTGGACCTGGTGTTCGGCTTCGACATCACCGACGAAGGCAAAAAATACGCCCTCATCGTCAAGGACGGTACTTGCGACCTGCAGGAAGGCGAGAACCCGGATGCCAACTGCACCCTGGTAATGGACAGCGAAACCCTGAAAGGCATCGTCAGCGGTGAAACCGACGGCATGCAGGCCTTCATGGGCGGCAAACTGCGCGTCGAGGGCGACATGATGCTGTCGATGAAGCTCAGCGAGCTGTTCCCTTCCTGAGTGACGGACGCGCCAAGCGAAGCGAAAACCGAAGCCTGAACAGCTTCGGTTTTTTTTTGCCCGGCGGCGGCATTCGGGGTATTGATCGGCCGGCAACACCCTCACCTATTGGGCGTTTGGCACGCTTGTTCCAGAGCAGTAACGCCATTAGATTAGCCAATAATCCTTGCGATCTATAATAAGGTACACGCATGACGCTCACCGACCAGTCCACCCAGGTACGCCCCGGCGAAGAACTCGACGCGGCCGTCATCGACCATTACCTGAAGGCCAACATCGCAGGCCTGGAAGGCACGCCAAGGATCAGCCAGTTTCCCGGCGGCGCGTCCAACCTGACCTATCTGGTTGCCTACCTGGGCCGCGAATTCGTGCTGCGGCGCCCGCCGTTCGGCCAGAAAGCCAAATCGGCCCACGACATGGGCCGCGAATTCCGCATTCTCAATCAGCTCAACAGCGGTTTTCCGTACTGTCCGAAGGCCTATGCTCATTGCACCGATGAAACACTGATCGGCGGCGAGTTCTATGTGATGGAGCGGGTCAACGGCATCATCCTGCGCTCGGACATTCCTGCCGAGCTTGGCCTGGATGCCACACGCACCGAAGCGCTGTGCAAAAGCTTCATCGACCGCCTGGTGGAGCTGCATCAAGTCGACTATCAGGCCTGTGGCCTGGCCGACCTGGGCAAGCCGGAAGGCTATGTGCAGCGTCAGATCGAAGGCTGGACAAGCCGTTATGAAAAAGCCCTGACGCCCGATGCCCCACGCTGGGAACAAGTCGTCGCCTGGCTGCACGAGAAGATGCCGGCCGACCATCCGCGGCCAGGCATCGTGCACAACGACTACCGCTTCGACAACGTCATCCTCGACGCCGACAACCCCATGCGCATCATCGGCGTGCTCGACTGGGAGATGGCCACCATCGGCGACCCGCTGATGGACCTGGGCAACAGCCTGGCCTACTGGATCGAAGCGAGCGACCCGGCGCCGGTGCAACTGATGCGCCGCCAACCGAGCAATGCCCCCGGCATGCTCACCCGCCGCCAGTTCGTCGACTACTACGCCGAGCGCGCAGGCATCAGCCTGGACAACTTCGACTACTACTATTGCTACGGCCTGTTCCGCCTGGCCGGCATCGTCCAGCAGATCTACTACCGCTTCTACCACGGCCAGACTCAGGACAAGCGCTTCGCCCAGTTCATCCACATGAACCGGTTGCTGGAGCAAATGAGCCTGCAGGTCATCGCCAAGTCCACGCTCTGACGGCAGACAACAAGGAAAACAGCATGTCCAAGACCCACCTGTTCGACCTCGATGGCAAGATCGCTTTCGTGTCCGGCGCCAGCCGTGGCATTGGCGAGGCCATCGCCCACCTGCTGGCGCAGCAGGGCGCTCATGTGATCGTTTCCAGTCGTAAGCTCGATGGCTGCCAGCAAGTGGCCGACGCGATCATCGCGGCAGGCGGCAAGGCCACCGCAGTGGCCTGCCACATCGGTGAGCTGGAGCAGATTCAGCAAGTCTTCGCCGGCATCCGCGAACAGTTCGGGCGCCTGGATGTGCTGGTCAACAATGCCGCCACCAACCCGCAATTCTGCAACGTGCTGGACACCGACCCGAACGCTTTCCAGAAGACCGTCGACGTCAATATCCGCGGCTATTTCTTCATGTCGGTGGAAGCCGGCAAACTGATGCGTGAAAACGGCGGCGGCAGCATTATCAACGTGGCCTCGATCAACGGTGTTTCGCCAGGCCACTTCCAGGGCATCTATTCGGTGACCAAGGCCGCAGTGATCAACATGACCAAGGTCTTCGCCAAGGAATGCGCGCAATTCGGCATCCGCTGCAACGCCCTGTTGCCAGGTTTGACCGACACCAAGTTCGCCTCGGCACTGGTGAAAAACGACGCCATCCTCAATGCCGCGCTGCAGCAGATCCCCCTCAAGCGCGTGGCCGACCCGAAGGAGATGGCCGGCGCGGTACTGTACCTGGCCAGCGATGCTTCCAGTTACACCACGGGCACCGCGCTCAATGTGGACGGTGGCTACCTGTCCTGATCAGCCCTTGATCGCCTGCAGCGTGTAGCTGAGCGGCAGGCGTTCGGGATACTCGCGCAGGCGCCACTCGCCGTCGGGGCCTTTGTCCATCTGCCCTGGCAGCGCCTCCCAGGGGATGCTCTGGTGCTCGACCAGAGCCGTCAGTTGCAGGCCGTGCGCCAGCAAGGCGCTGATCACCTCGCCCAAGCCGTGGTTCCACTCATGCGTCTCGGTCAGGGTGAGCCGCTGGTCACTGTCGACGTAAGTCTGGTCGTTGTGCCATATCGTTGGCGTCTCGTGCTCGAAATACGGATATTCCAGCAGCAGCCGATCCTGGTGGTCTTCGTTGACCGCCATCAGCATCGGATGCCCGTCACGCAGAAACAGACGCCCTCCCGGCTTGAGCAAGGCCGCCACGGTGCGGGCCCAGGGTTCGATATGCGGCAGCCAGCAGAGCGCGCCGATACCGGTGTAGACGAGGTCGAACGTACCCGCCTGCAGCACCTGATCAGCCTGATAGACATCGGCTTCGACATACTCGATCTGCGTATTGCAACGCGTGGCCAACTGGCGCGCTTCGGTCAGAGAAGCTGCCGAGTAGTCCAGGCCGCACACCTGTGCGCCCAGCCGTGCCAGTGAAAGGGTGTCGGTACCGATATGGCATTGCAGGTGGACGGTGCTCAAGCCGTGAATGTCGCCGAGCCGCGGCAAGTCGAAGCACACGGTTTCAGAGAGATGCGCAGGCTGCTGGACCAGCCGCTCGACTTCGTAGTCCTTTGACGCGGCATGCAGAGGGGCACGTTCGTCCCAGCTGGCACGGTTGAGTTGCTGTGATCGATCCATGGTGAACATCCTTGTTGCCATTGGTTTTCCAGCGGCTGATTACAAGCAGGTAGCAGCCGCCGCGCGGCGTTGCAATGCCACGCCATCGTTCTTCTGCGCATAGTAGTCCACCCGCGTGCCGCTGCCCTGCGAATACACATCTACAAATGATTCCGCCTCACGCGTATAAACAGTCAGGCCGCCTTGCTTGCGCGCCTCCAGGTAGCCACTGGCGTCATCCCCGAACACATCCTCTTTCTGCCAGCTGAACTGAATGCACTGGGCGACCAACTCCGGCGCCTTGCGCGAGTCGAGCTGCGCAGTCGGCTTACCGCCGCGTGCCGTATCCATGGTCGCTGAAGCGCAACCGACCAACACCAGCGCTGCAGCCATCGGCAGAATTGCTCGCATGTTCCATCCTCGGGGCAAAAAAGAAAGCGACTCTAGCACTGCCGGGCAGGGCGAGTGAATTGTCCCGCACTGGCTGCTGTCGCAGTTAAGGCATGCCTATAACAGGAGATTCGTCATGAAAGCACGCCGTCTTTTGCCATCGCTGTTGCTCGCCGCCCTGCCCTGCCTGCCCCTGGTCGCTTCAGCTGCGCCATCGGCCGAAGAAAGTGTCACCGCTCCGGAAACCCATAACCGCGAACTCAAAGTGGGTGACAAAGCACCGGATCAATACAAACGCGACGACCAGACCATCAAGGACTGGAAAGCCAAGGGCTTGCCGGAACCCGAGAAGGAAAGCCACTGGGTGCGTATGGGTGATCACTATGTACTGGTGCAGATCACCAACGGCGTAGTTCTCGCTATCCACCCCGCCTCCTGACTCAAGGCATCATGCTGCGCCGCTCATCGACGGCGCAGCAAATGTTGTGCGCGCAGGAAACCAAATGGATCGATAACAGTCCTAGCAAGTGCCCCGTAAACCCATGCGGATCAAGGACCTATATCGTGATGACCCGCCTTGCAAGCTTTTCGCTGATCGGTGCATTCCTGCTGATCGCCGGCTGCCACCACCACCATTACCACGATGACGATGACGGCTGGCGTGATGGTGATCGCGGCCACCGTCACCACCAGCGGCATGATCGCGACGATGATGATCGCCGCTACCGTGACCGCGATTACCGTTGATACGTCTTTCCACTCCACACATAACTGATGATTCTCCGAGGCTCCTATCATGCGTCTGACTTTGCCTTCCCTTGCACTTGGCCTGCTGCTGTGCCAAGGCGCTTTCGCCGGTGACGGCACTGCCGCCATTGGCGGTGGCCTGGGTGGCGTCCTGGGTAACGTTGTCGGCAAACAGCTCGGCGGCAGCACCGGTGCGGCCATCGGTGCTGGCGTGGGCGGCGCGGCAGGCAGCGCAGTCGCCGCACGCAAGGGCAACCGCACCGAAGCCGCCATCGGCGGTGGCCTGGGTTCGGCGGGCGGCTCGCTGCTGGGCGGCAAGGTCGGCGGTTCGGCCGGCTCGACCATCGGCGCCGGCCTTGGCGGCGCGGCGGGTGGCGCTATCGGCAACCATTTGGGTGATAACAACGGCAAGAAGCACCGCCGTCACCGTCACTGAGTCATACAGCATCAGGGCCGCCTTCGCGGCCCTTTTTGTTCAAGCGCTCGCGTGAACCCTGCAACACATCAATACCCTTTCACTACAAGCTGCCACACTGACTGCTATTGTCTCGCGTGCCCCTTGAGTGAAGGAACACCCCCGCCCCATGAATCAGGAACTACTCTGGGTCCTCGGCCTGCTGGCTGTCGTCGTCGTCCTCTTCGTCATCAACCGCCCGCGCATGGACGTGGTCGCCCTGCTGGTGATCCTTGCTCTGCCGTTGATGGGCATTCTCACCGCCGAACAGGCGCTGGCCGGTTTCAGCGACCCCAACGTGGTGCTGATCGCCGCCTTGTTCGTGATCGGCGAGGGGCTGGTGCGTACTGGCATTGCCTACCGCATAGGGGAATGGATGAGCGCGCGTGCCGGCAACAGCGAGGCGCGCCTTCTCGTATTGCTGATGGTGTCGGTGGCCGGGCTGGGCTCGGTGATGAGCTCGACCGGCGTGGTGGCAATTTTCATCCCGGTGGTGCTGAGCATCGCCGCGCGCCTGAGGATCTCACCCAGCCGCCTGATGATGCCGCTGAGCTTCGCCGGCCTGATCAGTGGCATGCTCAGCCTGGTGGCCACCCCACCCAACGTGGTGGTGCACAGCGAACTGGTGCGCCATGGTGAATCGGGCTTCAGCTTTTTCAGCTTTACCCCGTTTGGCCTGGTAGTGCTGGTGCTGGGCGTCGGTTACATGCTGCTGACGCGCAATTGGCTGAACGGCGAGGTACGCAAAGATGGGCGGGTGGAAAGCCGCCGCACCCTGCTCGACCTGGTGCTCGATTACAAACTCAATGGCCGCGAACGGCGCCTGCGTATTCGCCCGCAATCGCCTCTGATCGGCCATACCCTCGGCGAGTTGGCGCTGCGCACCCGGCATGGCGCCAACGTGATCGGCATCGAGCGCCAGCACAAGTTCACCACGCGGGTCATCGCCGCCGACTCCAATACCGTGCTGCATCAGGGCGATGTCCTGCTGCTCGACCTGTTCGCCAATCGCGACGACCTGCGCAACCTGTGCCAGACCATGCAACTGGAACCGCTGCACTTCAAGGCGGCCTACTTCATCGACCAGTCCCAGGAGCTGGGCATGGCCGAAGTCTCGCTGCCACCTGGTTCGCAACTGATCGGCAAAAGCATCCTGGACCTTGCCTTCCGCACCCGCTACGACCTCAACGTGGTCGGCCTGCGCCGCGAGCAGGCAGCGATCGAAGAACATCTGGTGGAAGAGCCGCTTCGCCAGGGCGATACACTGCTGGTGGTCGGCCTCTGGAAGGCGGTGCGCCAGCTGCAAAGCCAACCGAAGGACTTTCTGGTGTTGAGCCTGCCCGCCGAGATCGACCAGGTGGCACCGGCGCGCGCTCGCGCCCCTTATGCCTTGATCAGCCTGGCGGTAATGGTCGGGCTGATGGTCAGCGGTGCGGTGCCCAACGTGATCGCCGCGCTTATCGGTTGCCTGCTGATGGGCGCCGGGCGCTGCATCGACATGAACAGCGCCTACCGGGCAATCCACTGGCAAAGCCTGGTGTTGATCGTTGGCATGCTGCCGTTCGCCCAGGCCCTGCAAAAGACCGGCGGCATCGACCTGGCGGTGGGCGGGCTGGTCAGCCTGCTGGGTGGCGCCGGCCCGCTCGTCATGCTCGCCTGCCTGTTCATGGTGACCGCCCTGATTGGCCTGTTCATTTCCAACACCGCCACTGCGGTGCTGATGGCGCCCGTGGCAATCAGCACCGCGACCCAATTGGGTCTGTCGCCCTACCCGTTCGCCATGACTGTGGCCCTGGCAGCCTCGGCGGCGTTCATGACCCCGGTCTCCTCGCCTGTGAATACCCTGGTACTGGGCCCAGGCCAATACCGCTTTGGCGACTTCGTCAAGGTCGGGGTGCCCTTCACGCTCCTGGTGATGATAGTAACGGTGTTGACGGTGCCGTGGTTTTACGGCTTATGAGCCTTTTGGCAGTGAAGGCATGCTAATTGGCACTATCCTGCGCAATCGCAGCACATTGACATCAACTAGACTATGGAAACACACTGACACGTTACTGCCCCAGGTGCCTACAGCCGTTGTCCTGGATTTCGTCTCCGCTTGTCGGTCGAGCCTATGGTTTTTCCAGCCAAATCGCGCTTGTTGCCCCATGTCGCCCTGTTCGGGCTGACCTTTGCCCTGACCCTGGGCGGGATTCTGGCTAGGCCGATCGAGTCCCTGTCGCTGTTCTGGCCCGTCAATGCCGTGCTGGCGGGCATGCTGTTGCGTTACCCACGCCAAGCCGGCCCGGTCGGTTTCGCCCTGATCTGGCTGGCGATGGTCGCCGCCGACCTGGCCTGCGGCAGCGCCTGGGCGCCGGCGCTGTGGTTCAACCTGTGCAACCTGGGTGTTGTAGTGACGGTGTGGCAGTTGCTGTCACGCCTGCCGCGCCGCCACCGACGCATGCGCAGCCCACAGGGCGTGCTCAGCATGTTCGGCGCCAGCACTGCAGGGGCCGCAGTGGCGGCCAGCCTGGCCTGCGTGATGGCCGCGCCATGGTTCGAGCAATCGTTGCGCTCCACCTGGCTGGCCTGGTTCAGCGAGCAGTTCTCGACCAGCGTGCTGGTATTGCCCGTGCTGCTTACCGCGCCCTCGGTCCGTGCGCTGGTACGCAGCGGCGCCCAGGCTATCCGCCTGGCTCCCCTGCTGGTGCTGCTGGCGTCGCTGGCCTTGAGCATTTTCTTCGGCGGGCCGGGGGCGATTGCCTTCCCGATCGCGGCGCTGTTGTGGTGCGCCTGGACCTACTCACCCTTCCTGGTGTCCCTGCTGACACTCACGGCTGGCAGCACGCTGATCGTCGCGGTGGCGCAGAACCTCATGCATTTCAGCGTGCCGCAGAGCGAGCCGGGCGTCACCACGCTGATGTCGGCGCGCCTGGGCATCGCCATGCTGGTGCTCGGGCCCCTGGTGGTCGCTTGTGTCAGCCAGGCCAACCGCAGCCTGCTGGCACGCCTGGCGCATCAGGCCACCATCGATCATCTGACCGGCGTGCTGACCCGCAGCGCCTTTACCCAGCGCGCCAGCGCTCTGCTCGACAGCCGCCAACAGCATGTTCAGGCACTGCCACTGACCTTGATGATGCTGGATATCGACCACTTCAAATCGATCAACGACCGCCACGGCCATGGCGTTGGCGACCAGGTTCTGCGCCAGTTCGCCCGCACGTTACAGGACCAGTTGCAGGACGGCGAGCTGCTGGCGCGCATGGGCGGAGAGGAGTTCGTCGTGCTACTCCCGGGGCTTGCGCCGGAACGTGCCAAGTTCACCGCCGAACGCTTGCGCCGGGCGGTGCAGGACCTGCATGTGGCTCAACGCGATGCGCGCCTGCAGATGACTGTCAGTATCGGCCTCGACGGCTGCGCTGCCGATGTCGCGGCGCCAGGCCTTGACGAACTGTTGGCCCGCGCGGACCAGGCGCTGTACCGCGCAAAGGCCCACGGCCGCAATCGCGTCGAACTGGCCGAAGCCCAGCGCCAGGTTGTCTGACTCAACCCGTCAGCAAATCCCAGGACAGCTTGGCGATCAGCACGCACAGCAGAATCAGGAACAGCCCGCGCACGAACCCTGCGCCCTTGCGTACCGCCAGCCAGGTGCCGGTCAGCGCGCCGAGCACATTGCACGCCGCCATCGGCAGGGCAATGGCGTACAGCACATTGCCGGAGGGCACGAAGAACACCAGCGCCGCCAGGTTGGTAGCGATGTTGACCACCTTGGCCGAGGCCGAGGCATGCAGGAAGTCCAGGGCGAAGAAGCGAATGAACAGGAAGATCAGGAAACTGCCGGTGCCCGGGCCGAACAGACCATCGTAGAAGCCGATGGCGCCCCCGATCAGCACGGCCAGGCATTGCTCCTTGCGGCCGATCTTCGCCGGTTTGTGCAAAGTGCCGAAGTCCTTCTTGCAGAAGGTGTAGATCGCCATCAGCACGATCATCACCAACACCGCCGGACGCATCACGCTGGGCGGCACCAGCGACACCGTGGCGGCGCCTGCGAACGACATGACGAACGCGCTGAGCGCCGCAGGCACGATCAATCCCCAATCCAATGTCACCTTGCGGATGAACGAGCGCGCCGCGAAGGCCGTACCGCAGACTGAAGCCAGCTTATTGGTGCCCAGCAAGGCTGCGGGTTGCGCGGTAGGCAGCACGTTGAACAGTGCCGGGATCTGGATCAGCCCGCCGCCGCCGACGGCGGCATCGATCAGGCCGGCGGCAAAGGCGAACAGGGAAAGTACGGCAATATCCATCATGACGCGGTTCCAGGCAGGGATGTCAGACGGCAAGGCTAATCAAAACAGCGCGCTTGTGTTGAAATGCCATATTGCAAAAACCGCAACAAGGAGCCATTCATGGCATTGGACATGCTGCGCGAAATCCAGGCCTTCGTCAGCGTCGCGCACAAGCGCAGCTTCGTCGCCGCCGCCCGTGCCCTTGGCCGCTCTCCCAGCGCCGTGACGCGCGCGGTGCAGATGCTTGAAGAGAACACCGGGTGCAAGCTGCTCAACCGCAATGCCAATGCGGTGACACTCACCGACGCGGGTGAACGCTTGCTCCCACATGCCGAACGCTTGCTGGATGTGCAACGTGACGCTGCCGACGAGCTGGCTGCGCTCAGCGGAAGCGCCCAAGGCTGGATCCGCTTCGGCGTGCCGCAACTGCTCGGTGAACATGTGCTGCCGGGTGTGCTGGCGGCGTTTTTCCAACGTCACCCGCAGGTCACCCTGGATGTGCAGTACGGCGATGAGGCCATGGACCCGCTGCTGGGCAAGCTCGATTTCGTGGTGCGCGGCGCCTTCCCACAATCGAGTGAGCTGATCGGCTATCCGCTGTGGCGCTACCAACGCCATGTCTATGCCAGCCCTGCCTACCTGGCCCGCAATGGCACACCTCGGCAGCCAGAAGAGCTAGTGGATCATGCGTTGATCCTGCACACCGCTCCACGCATTCTCAAGGCCTGGCATTTCTGTCGCGATGGCCGCATCACCAGCCTGCGCCCACATCCGCGGCTGCGGCTGAGTTCAGGTGATGCGGTGTACCACAGCACGCTGGCAGGTGCCGGCATCGCTCGGCTGGCTGATTGGGTCGGCGAAGCGCAAGTCAGAGCCGGACGCCTGGTGCGTGTATGCGCGCAATACCGGTTGACTTCCAGCACCGGACAAGACCCTCAGATGCATGCGGTGTACCCCGCCGGGGAGCTGCCAGCACGGGTACGCGAGCTGCTAATGGCGCTGCGCCAGGCAGGTGAAGCGGCGATTGAACAGGCCGGCTGAGGGCTGTTCAAAATCTGCTCAATTTAACAGAAGCCACAAACGGCTTGGCTTGCAGCATTTTATCCACAGACCTACCCACGATTTTTGTGGACAGATTTCCTCTTGCAAAGAAGGACTTATCGCACGCGCAGCAGTGCCGCATTCGCCGCTTTGACCAGCTCGATCCATTCAACCGCGGTGATCTCACCCGATTGTTCCAAGGCTTCGGCACTGCGCAACGCCTGATCGTATTCGTCCTCTTCGAGGATGTCGGCAGTGAGAAAACGGCTACGCCACTCCAGCATGGCTGAAGTGCCCTTCTTGCATTCCATCTATGTATCGACTCCAAAGCAAAAGACCAGGTGCTATGCGACCCATTGTGACGCGAGCGCGAGAGTACACGAGCTGTTTGCACTTGAGAACGACTTGCAGCTACCGCTAGTCCAGCGGTATACCAAGATACGCTGCGGAGCCAGGCAGGAAATGGGCCCATCTGACGGAGGAGATGGGCCGGAGGGTGGGCGAAAAATCAGCTTGGCGGAATAGTGCCCAGCAGGCCGATCAGAATCGTCAGCAGCAAAAAACCACCCAGAAACAGCGCGAGCTTGCCCATTGGAACCTCTTCAAATGTGGTGTGGGGATGAAAAGCATTATGGGCGGCGGGCTGATACGGTTACAGATTCAGGTTGGTGAAAAAAAAGCGTATCAGATGGCGCTTAATTGCTACATCAGATTTCAGACTGCGCCTCTGCGCCATGGACGCAGTCTTCAGCATCTTCCGCCCGCCCACTGCCATAAGCCCCAGCAAATTCGGGTATCAGATAGGTCTCCTTTCTACACGAATGGAAACAGGTACAACTCCAATTTGTAGGACGTTTCTCCACTACAGGTGCGACGTTTCGTGGTGTCGAGCATTCGCTGTATGAAACCTCAGTTTCCGCAGGATTATTGAGCTGCTACGGTCCATTTTCCTACAACGGCACGGAGGCCCCTTAGCGTGAGAGATACATGGACCCGTTCAATACGTCTGGCTTGGCACTGCAAAAAAACCTGCTCGCATTACGCAAGGAACGAGACCGTCTGAAGGCGGCCGGCATGCTTGAAGAGGCGCTGCAGCTTGCGCGGCAGATTGCACAGATCGAGGCAGTCGTCGAGAGGTTACCTCTGGGTGTGAAGCCGCCAACGTTGCAGTAGCGGCGACTATCCGGCCTCGATCAGCAAGCAGCCCGAGTGCGCACTCGCTTGGGCATGGCCCCAAGGCCTGTCACGGCAAAGGCAATCACCAGCGCCCCGGTCCCCAGCAGAAAGATCAGTTGCTGATTGGAGCCGTCCACCAGCATCGCGATCAGCGCCGGGGTCACTGCTGCAGCTCCCATCAAGGTGATGCTGACCAGCGGCGTGAGCTTGCCTGTCGGGTCGTTGGTGGTGATCAGTGCCATGTAGTACGACAGCGACAGCACCCAGCCGAAGTTCAGCAACAACAGCGCGGCACATAGCTGCATCGGGGTGCGCGTGTGGCCAGTGAGCAGGGCGATGGAGATGAACACCGCCACCAATCCCACGGCGATCATCAGCTGACGGTTGACCCGCCCACCGAGCACGCTTGGCAACGCGGCGCCCGGCAGGCCGCCAATGGCCGACAGGCCGAACGCCCAGCCGATATCGACGCCGCCGATCCCCTGGTCACGGGCCAGCTGGTCGATGAAGCCCCAGACACAGTAAATGGCGACCTGCATGAACAGCATGCCCACCAGCGCGCTGCGCCCCGTACGCGCCGAACCACCCTGGGCCGGCGTAGCTTCGCCGCTTTCCAGCACGACTACCGGACGACGTGGCAGAACCAGGCTGGCGCCACAGATCAGCAGGTACCACAGACCGAAGGAGCACAACGCGGTCACGGCTCCACTCTGCGCGGCAAGCAAGGGCAACGCGGCGGAAAACAACGAATACTCCGGCGTCTGCAACAACAACATCAGCCCGAAGGAACGGTCCTGATTGGGCAAGCGCCCCAGTGTCGTCACGGCGTACGCATAGACCAGTCCTGCGCAGGTCCCAGCCGCCAGGCGCACGATCAACAGCATCGTGCTGGTGGTGGCGAAGGCCGTAGCAATGCTCAAGACCAAGCACAGCATGCCGACCAATAGGCACAGGCTGCGCCCGCCATGGCGCTTCATCAGCAGCGGACACAGCAAGGTGCCGAGGGTCATGCCGATCATCTCGACCGACACCACCCAGCCCTGCAGGTCGAGTGACAGGCTCAGCCGCTCGGTGAGCAATCCCATGAAGATGGGTTGCACTCCACAGACGATGAATGACGTACAGGCAATGAAGATGAGAGCGGCACGCACTCGCTTGGAATCACTGAGCATGGGGAAACTCCGACACGGCATTTGTTTTTGTTTTGGATGGACGGGGCACGCGCTCAATGCTGGGGGGAGTCAGGAAGCTTTGAAAGTTAATTATCGGAATCGACTCCAGTGGGCTTTTTAATGCAGACCTGCATCCATAAATGCACTGCCGTCGATCCTGATAATTAATTTGAGCCCAATCCCGATCCTCCCTACCGTGTCAGCTCATCCAAGCCTCGGAGAACAGGCCCGAACATGAACGACCGTGAGTTCATCAACGCCATCGACCAGGATGGCCTGCCCCTGCATATCGCCGTGAAAAACGGGCGCATTACCCACATCGGCGCGCAGCGCGCCGCTGAAGCGTCCCGCGAAACCATCGACCTGGAGGGCCTGTTGGCCCTGCCAGGCTTCGTTGACGGCCACATCCACTTGGACAAGAGCTTCGTCGGCGACCGTTGGCGCCCGCATCAACCAGTGGCGTCCTTGCGTGAACGCCTGGCCGTGGAAAAACGCGAACTGGCCAGCGCCCCGCCTATCCTCGAGCGCGCCAATGCGCTGATCCGCCAAGCCGCCTCCTTCGGCACAATAGCCATGCGTTGCCATGTTGACGTGGACGCCACCACTGGCCTCGCCCACCTGCGCGCCATCCTCGAAGCCCGCGAGCAGTGGAAAGACCTGCTCGACATCGAACTGGTCGCCTTCCCCCAGGCCGGTGTGGTCACTTGCCCCGGCACCGCCGAAGTGATGGAAGCCGCAGTGCGCGAAGGTGTGCAGGTGGTCGGTGGAATCGACCCGACCACCCTGGACGGCGACGCCGAAACCCAGCTCGATATCGTCTTCGGCATTGCTGACCGGCATGGCGTGAAGGTCGATATCCACCTGCATGAGCCGGGCGACATCTGCATCGCCCAGCTCGAACGCATCGCCGCGCGGACCCAGGCACTGGGTATGAAAGGCTTGGTGGCGGTCAGCCATGCCTACGGCCTGGGCGATGTCTCCGAGAGCGTGGTCGACCGCACTGCCGAAGTACTGGCCCGCGCTGGCATATCGATCATGACCAACGCCCCCGGCGAGCACGCCTTCCCGCCCGTGCTGCGCCTGCGCGCCGGTGGTGTGCGGGTGTTCACCGGCAATGACAACATCCAGGACGCCTGGTGGCCTTACGGCAACGGCGACATGCTGCAACGCGCCATGCTGGTCAGCTACCGCTCGGGGTTCAACACCGACGAAGAACTGCGCGTAGCGCTGGAATTGGCGACCGAGGCCGGCGCCGGAGTGATGGGCAAGCAGGACTATGGCTTGAAGGTTGGCAACGAAGCGAGCTTTGTGCTGTTCAAGGCGCCGAATGCCGCAGCGGCGGTGGCGGCGGCCATCCATGAGCGGGTGATTGTGCGCCATGGCGCGTTCTGGGGTGGGCCTGCGCAGCTGCAGTTGAAGGCAGCGCAATTCGTCGAAGAACTGCGCCGCTAAAACCTGGCTTAATCAGCCTCTGACCTGAGGATGTCACTCAGGATCTGCGCCAGCGCCTTGACCATCGAATCAGCAGTAGGCCGATGGAAGATTGCGGCTTCGAATACCGTAATCGGCTTGAAGCCCTCCTCCGCCCCCAGTATCCGATGCGCTGCCGTCACCACCCGGTGCGGCAGCAGGCTGACCCCCAGCCCATTGGCCACCGCCTCCTGGATACCCGCCAGGCTTGAACTGGTAAAGCCGATGCGCCAATTACGGCCCATGGCCTCGATGGCATTGATCATGTCGTCGCGATACAGGCCGCGCGGCGGGAAGGTCACCAGCGGGATCGGGTCCTGGACGAAACACGGAAACTGCGCGCTGTCGAGCCAGTCGATGCGCTCCGGCTGGCAGGCAACCGCTTCACGGCTGTGGCGACGCTGCTTGACCAGCACCAGGTCCAGTTCACCCCGGTCGTAGGTAGTCATCAGGTCACGGCTCAGCCCGCCGGTGATCTCCAGCTTGACCTTGGGGTTCTTCCGGTTGAACGCCGCCAGCGCCTGCATTGTTTTGCCTGCTACGAAATCGTCCGGTAGACCGATGCGCACGGTGACCGTGATACCACCCGACATCGCTTCGGTAAGCTGGTTGCTTACCGCTAGCAGGTGGCGCGCGTAGCCCAACAGGGTTTCACCGGCGTCGGTGGGGTGTACCTCGCGGTTGCTGCGGTCGAGCAGTTGCTGGCCGACCATTTCTTCCAGGCGGCGGACCTTCTGGCTCACCGTGGACTGCGTGGAGTGCAGGCGAGCCGCGGCGGTGGTGAAGCTGCCGCAGTCGGCGACCATGACCAGGGTGCGGAGCATGTCCAGGTCGTAGATCGGGCGATTGGGTTTGGCGGAGTCTGACATTGGGAGTTCAGTTTTTGAATTTTTGGCTGGGTGCATGATGCCAGAATGTGTCAAAAAATCAGATTTCGCCCCTTTCTTGTAGTCTATTTCCCAAACATACTGCTGCCGCCTGTTTTCCGTTGCGGTTGCCCTATCACCGCTCTAGTCTCGGCCTGTCGCTGCACATCAGCGACACGGCTTTGACAGGCCGCAACGGTTTTGGCTTACGGCGCGTCTTTATGGCGGCTGTACGTGGGGCACGCTTGCGTGCGCCGGGGCTTGCCAATTCCACCGGTCTGTCAACCCACGTACCGCTGCCACCCTTCTGTTTGACAGCAGAACGGTCGCCGCACTCGCAAGGAATTGGATAATGTTAAAGATCGTCCCCGATCCACCTCACAAACTCCACTGTCTAGAAGACACACTCATCCAAGCCGCGGAGTACGCTCGCTGCGCGCTAGCCGTTTCGCATCAAGCGCTGCTACTACAGCCCAGGTCGCCCGCGTCGGCCCTGATGATGGCGTCGACACATGAACTCGAGTCACTCCGTGTGTTGCTTGAAGCGGCATTGATTCAGGTACAGATGCCTGCAGAGTTGCAGATGCTGCACTGAGATCCAGCATATGAGTTGTCTGGGCGGGCCCTTTCGCGGGGCAAGCCCGCTCCCACAATTATCAGCGCGACACAATTCACACTGTGGGAGCGGGCTTGCCCCGCGAAAGGGCCCGCCCAGTCACAGAAAATTTCAGGGAGATTGAGCAATGACTGATGACATCAAATTTACCGTCGGCAAGACCACGTTCTTTCAGGGCGAAAACCAGACCCACCCACTGTACCGCATCGAAGCCGGCATTCCTTGCCAGGATGCCCGCGAGCAAGCGTCAGCACTAATGGGCTATGTAAGGGAACTGACGGTTATCGGCGTGATGGATGAAAAGCCGATGATGATCTGGGCTGCACACTACCTGAGTGCACTGGCCAAGGCGCTAATGGATGATGCCGAGTTGGGCATGATGCATTGACTCGCTGGGCACACCTGCAGAGCCTTTCATTAGTGTAATTTTCGCCTCACGTTGGCGTCCGAAGCAGGCCGCACCGCAGGAAGTTTTGCATGCTATCAGTGCTGAAAAATCGAGAACTTGGACATCGCCTCCTGAGACCGTCGCCATGATGTTTGCCATAGGCAGCTACCTTGGCCTCTTCCTCGCTGCATTCGGCGCCGCGACAATTCTGCCGATGCAGTCCGAGGCGGTGCTCGTGGGTATGCTGGTGTCAGAGCACTACGCAACCTTGACGCTGCTTACCGTTGCCACCTTGGGTAACGTGCTGGGTTCGCTGGTGAACTGGCTTTTAGGCCGGGGGATCGATCATTACCGGGACCGCCGCTGGTTTCCCGTAGGGCCAGACAAACTGCAAAAAGCGCAGAATGTGTACCAGCGCTATGGCTATTGGTCTCTCTTGCTGAGTTGGGTGCCATTGATAGGCGACGCATTGACGCTGGTCGCAGGGGTAATGAGAGAACCCCTGTGGCGCTTTGTGCTGATCGTGTCGTTGGCCAAAGGTGGCCGATACGCCATTCTTGCGTTGGTTGTCCTGGGAAGCATGCCTTGAATGAACGTTGTTCTATGGGAGAGTGGCGGAGGCTGTGATAATGGGGGGGCAACTACAAGGGCCCTGTCATGCTGACCATCTCCAATAACGTGCATCTGCCGGATGCCGACATCGAACTGACTTACATCCGCGCGCAAGGTGCCGGTGGGCAGAATGTCAACAAGGTGTCCAGTGCCGTGCACCTGCGCTTCGACATCCCGGCGTCATCGCTGCCCGAGTTTTACAAGCAGCGGCTGCTGGCGCTGCGTGACAGTCGCATCACCGGCGACGGTGTGTTGATCATCAAGGCCCAGCAGTACCGCACTCAGGAGCAGAACCGTGCGGATGCACTGGCGCGTCTGGCCGAGTTGATCATCACTGCTGGCAAGACCGAGAAGAAACGCCGCCCGACCAAGCCGACCTTAGGGTCCAAGACCCGTCGCCTGGAGGGGAAAGCCAGGCGGAGCACTGTCAAGGCAGGCCGGGGAAAGGTGGAGTTCTAGGGTAGGGAGAAAACCGATCGGGCACAAAAAAGCCCTGAATGATCAGGGCTTTAATGAGAATTAGTGGCGGAAGCGTAGAGATTCGAACTCTAGGATAGTTGCCCATCGACGGTTTTCAAGACCGTTGCCTTAAACCACTCGGCCACGCTTCCAGCTCGTTTTGCGGCCGCCATAATACCGTAATGAAACACGCTGTCAAACTCTCTATGTCGCCGGTTGCAGGAGCTCTGATAGACTCCTAGCATCTGAACGTTCCAAAACCACAGGTTTACCAAGGAGTGTCGCCATGCGCGAACAGGATTACGCCGTACACAACGGCCAGCAGGTCGAGCAGCGCGAGGTCAGCAAAGTCCTGCGCAATACCTACAGCCTGCTGGCACTCACCCTCGCCTTCAGTGGTGTCATGGCTTTCGTAGCCCAGCAGATGCGTGTCGGCTACCCGAACGTGTTCGTCGTGCTGATCGGCTTCTACGGCCTGTTCTTCCTCACCGCCAAACTGCGTGATTCGGTCTGGGGCCTGGTGTCTACCTTTGCCCTGACCGGCTTCATGGGCTTCATCCTCGGCCCGATCCTCAACCGTTACCTGGGCATGAGCGGCGGCGCCGAAGTGGTCAGCTCTGCATTCGCCATGACCGCCCTGGTATTCGGCGGCTTGTCGGCTTACGTGCTGATCTCGCGCAAGGACATGAGCTTCCTCAGCGGCTTCATCACCGCCGGCTTCTTTGTCCTGCTGGGTGCGGTCGTGGCCAGCTTCTTCTTCCAGATCAGCGGCCTGCAACTGGCGATCAGCGCTGGCTTCGTGCTGTTCTCGTCGGTCTGCATCCTGTTCCAGACCAGCGCGATCATCCACGGCGGTGAGCGCAACTACATCATGGCGACCATCAGCCTGTATGTATCGATCTACAACCTGTTCGTCAGCCTGCTGCAGCTGTTCGGCATCATGGGTCGCGACGACTGATCCTGATCGGTGGCCCGCACCACGAAAGCCCGCTTCGGCGGGCTTTTTCGTGTTTAAAGGCTGACTTAAAAGTCAGCTTCTTCAGCGATAAACCCACGATCATGCGGGTATCGTGCTTGCCACTACCCCTCTCGCGCTCGAGCCCGTAGAATGCGCTCCTTTTTTCTTCCGGGGCAGCTTCACCGATGAGCTCACACGAACACAGCCTGGGCGCGGATGCGCCTGCCAATGAACTGGTGCTTGGCCTCGAGGACAAGCCACGGCTGCTGATCGGCCTGCTGGCGGCGCTGCAGCACTTGCTGGCGATCATCGTGCCGATCGTCACCCCAGGTTTGCTGATCTGCCAGGCGTTGGGCGTTTCGCCGCGGGACACCAACCTGATCGTGTCGATGTCGCTGGTCATCTCGGGCATTGCCACCTTCGTCCAGTGCAAACGCTTCGGCCCGTTTGGCGCCGGGTTGCTGATCGTGCAAGGCACCAGCTTCAACTTCGTCGGGCCGCTGATTGCCGGTGGCGCGTTGATGGTCAAGCAGGGCACTCCGGTTGAGAGCGTTATGGCGGCGATTTTCGGCGTAGTGATCGCCGGTTCATTCGTAGAGATGGGCGTGTCGCGCATCCTGCCGTTCGTCAAACGCCTGATTACACCGCTGGTAACTGGCATCGTGGTGCTGATGATCGGCCTGACCTTGATCAAGGTCGGCCTGATCAGCATGGGCGGCGGCTTCGGCGCGATGGCCAATGGCACCTTCGCCAATGGTGAAAACCTGCTGCTGTCGGGCGTGGTGCTGGCAATCATCGTGATCCTCAACCGCATCCCAGTGGTGTGGATGCGCAGTTGCGCCATCGTCATCGCTTTGGCGGTGGGTTACGCCCTGGCGGGTTACCTCGGCCGCCTGGACTTTACCGGCATGCATGAAGCCGCGCTGTTCCAGGTCCCCACGCCGCTGCACTTCGGCCTGGGCTTCTCCTGGGCCTTGTTCATCCCGATGCTGGTGATCTACCTGGTCACCTCGCTGGAAGCCATCGGCGATGTCACCGCCACCAGCAAGGTTTCGCGCCAGCCTGTCGAGGGCCCGGTGTGGATGCAACGAATCAAGGGCGGCGTGCTGGTCAACGGTGCCAACTCGCTGCTGGCTGGCCTGTTCAATACCTTCCCAAGCTCGATCTTCGCCCAGAACAACGGTGTGATTCAGTTGACCGGCATCGCCAGCCGCCATATCGGTATCTGGATTGCCGTGATGCTGGTGGTGCTGGGCTTGTTCCCGAGCGTTGCCGGCGTGATTCAGGCGGTGCCTGAGCCGGTATTGGGTGGCGCGGCCATGGTGATGTTCGGTGCAGTCGCCGCCTCGGGTATCAACATTCTGGCCAGCACCCGCCTGGACCGCCGTGCATTGCTGATCATCGCCGTGTCGCTGGCTTTGGGCTTGGGTGTGGCTCAGGTACCGGAGTTCCTGGCCCACATGCCGGCGGCCATTCGCAATGTGCTGGAGTCCGGTGTTGCCACCGGCGGCATCTGCGCCCTGGTGCTGAACTGGTTCCTGCCGGAGAGCAAGGAACACGCCTGACGGCCCTGCCCCGGCTAATAAGCCCGCGCCCACCCGCGCGGGCTTTTTGCTTTATCATGGCGGCATTCCTTTGCACGAGTTGTCCATGAAATTCGCACTCGCGGTTTTTTCCCCGGCCCATGCGCCCTCCTCGCGACGCGCCCTGCGCTTCGCCGAGGCGGTACTGGCCGACGGGCATGAGATTGCCCGGCTGTTCTTCTACCAGGACGGTGTGCACAGCGCCTCGGCCAACGTGGTCGCGCCCCAGGATGAACAGGACATCGCCGCCCAGTGGCGCGCCTTTATCGACAGCCACCAACTCGACGCCGTGGTCTGCATTGCTGCAGCCCTGCGCCGCGGTGTACTCGACGAAGCCGAAGCCAATCGCTACCAGCGTCCAGCGGTAAATCTGCCCAAGCCGTGGGAGCTGTCAGGCCTGGGCCAACTGCATGAAGCGGCACAGCTGGCCGACCGCCTAATCTGCTTTGGAGGCGATTGAAATGGCCAAATCCCTGTTGATCATCAGCCGTCAGGCGCCCTGGAATGGCCCGTCGGCCCGTGAAGCGCTGGACATCGCCCTGGCTGGCGGCGCCTTCGACCTGCCACTGGGCATGCTGTTTCTCGATGACGGTGTATTCCAGCTCGCGCCAGGCCAGCAACCTGCCGCGCTGCAGCAAAAGAACCTGGCCGCCAACCTGCAGGCCCTGCCAATGTTCGGCGTCGAGGAATTGTTCGCCTGCCAGCATAGCCTGGCTGTCCGTGGGCTGGCTGCAGGCACGCTGGAATTGCCGGTAGACGTACTGGACAATGCCGCCCTGAAGGCACTGATTGCCCGTTTCGACCAAGTGGTGACCCTCTGATGCCAACCTTGCATGTGATATCCCACTCTCCCTTTGGCGACGACCGACTGGACAGCTGCCTGCGCCTGCTCGGCAGCGAAGATGCCTTGCTCCTATGCGGCGATGCGGTCTATGCCCTGCGCGACGGCAGTGAGACGCAGCGCCTATTGCAATCGGCCGGGCTGGAGCAACGCCTCTTCGCGCTCGACGAAGACCTGCAGGCACGCGCCATCACCAGCGAGCTGGCCAAGGCCGTGGACTATCAGGCGTTCGTCACATTGTCGCTGCACTACGACAAGGTCAACAGCTGGCTATGACCACGCTTATGGTAGACAACCAGACGGTAGCCCTGGACAAAGACGGCTTCCTGGTCGACCTGCAAGACTGGTCCCACGCCGTCGCCGAAGCGCTGGCCGAGCGCGAAAGCATCCCGCTGACCGCCGACCACTGGGAGATCCTCGAACTGCTGCGCCAGTTCTATGAGGAGTACCAACTGTCCCCGGCCACGCGCCCACTGATCAAGTACACCGCGCTCAAACTGGGCCCGGAAAAGGGCAACAGCCCGCACCTGAACCGCCTGTTCAACGGCACCCCCGCCAAACTTGCCGCCAAGCTGGCGGGCCTGCCCAAACCGACCAATTGCATATGACCGACGCTCGCCCGCTGACCCTGGAAACCCCGGCCGAACACCCGTTCGCCGAATTCGTGCGCATCCTTGGCAAAGGCAAGCGCGGTGCCCGCGGCCTGACCCGCGAAGAGGCCCGCGCAGCCATGACGTTGCTGCTGGAAGGCAAGGTCGAAGACACCCAGCTGGGCGCCTTCCTCATGCTGTTGCGGCACAAGGAAGAGAGCGCCGAGGAACTGGCCGGCTTCACCGAAGCCCTGCGTGCCCACCTGCAAGCCCCGCGTATCGCCGTCGACCTGGACTGGCCGAGCTACGCCGGCAAGAAGCGCCACCTGCCCTGGTACTTGCTGGCCGCCAAGTGCCTGGCAAACAACGGCGTACGCATCCTCCTGCATGGCGGCGGCGCTCACACCGCAGGACGCCTGTACACCGAGCAACTGCTGGCGCTGCTGGAGATACCATTGTGCCGCGACTGGGCTGCCGTCGAGCACGCTCTGGATCACGAGCGTCTGGCGTTCTTCCCATTGCAGGACTGGGCACCGCAACTGCAGCGAATGATCGACCTGCGCAATACCCTCGGCCTGCGCTCTCCAATCCACTCGCTGGCCCGCGTACTCAACCCCCTGAGCGCACGTTGCGGCCTGCAGAGCATCTTCCACCCTGGCTATCAGGCCGTGCACCGCGAAGCCAGCCGTCTGCTCGGCGACCATGCAGTGGTGATCAAGGGCGATGGCGGCGAAATCGAAGTCAATCCGGATGTGATCAGCCACCTGTATGGCACCAGTGCCGGTGAAGCCTGGGACGAGGAATGGCCGGCCCTGAGCGAAAGGCGACATGTGAAGCCGGCGAGCTTGCAGCCCGAGCAGCTGTTGTCGGTTTGGCGTGGCGAAACTGAAGACAGCTACGGCGAGATGGCCGTGGTCGCGACCATGGCCCTGGCATTGCGCGGCTTGGGCCAAGACCGCGATCAAGCCTTCGCGACCGCCCGTAGCTATTGGAGCGTCCGCAACCAATCGAATAAGTAGATTATTACCCCGCAGTCTTTGCGCTAGTTCTTCGAACGTTTTCCCCTAGACTGGGCTCCAACGACAAACAACTTTGTTCCGAGGAGCTCACCATGGGCCTATTGATCGACGGCCGCTGGCATGACCAGTGGTACGAAAACGGCAAGGATGGCACCTTCAAGCGAGAAAACGCCCAACGCCGCAATCAGCTGCCTGCCCCTGAAGCCGGTCGCTACCACCTTTATGTCTCGCTGGCCTGCCCATGGGCACACCGCACCCTGATCGTCCGCGCCCTGAAGGGCCTGGAGCCGCTGATCGATGTGTCGGTGGTGAGCTGGCTGATGCAGGAAAACGGCTGGACGTTCGACCAGCAGCAGGGCTCCACCGGCGACCACCTCGACGCCCTCCAATTCATGCACCAGCGCTACACCCAGGATGACCCGCACTACACCGGGCGCGTGACCGTTCCCGTGCTGTGGGACAAGAAAGAGAAGCGCATCGTCAACAACGAATCGTCAGAGATCATTCGCATCTTCAACAGCGCATTCAATGAGCTGACGGGCAATACCCTGGACCTGTACCCCGAGCCGCTGCGCGCGACCATCGACGCACTAAACGCCCGTATCTATCCGGCTGTGAACAACGGCGTATACCGCGCCGGCTTCGCCACTACGCAGGAAGCCTACGAGGCTGCGTTCGACGACGTGTTCAACGAACTGGATTACCTGGAAGACCTGCTGAACCGCAACCGCTACCTGGCGGGCGAGCATCTGACCGAGGCCGATGTACGCCTGTTCACCACGCTGGTGCGCTTCGACGCGGTGTATCACGGCCACTTCAAGTGCAACCTGCGCCGTCTGAGCGACTACCCCAACCTGTCCAACTGGCTGCGCGCACTGTACCAGTGGCCGGGCGTGGCGCAGACAGTGAACATGGAGCACATCCAGAAGCACTATTACATGAGCCACAAGACCATCAACCCGACCGGTATCGTGCCCAAGGGGCCGCTGCAGGATTTCAACCTGCCGCATGACCGGGAGCGGCTGCCGGGCAAAGGGATCTGGAGCTG
Source organism: Pseudomonas sp. NPDC089752 (assembly GCF_044748725.1). Taxonomy (NCBI): domain Bacteria; kingdom Pseudomonadati; phylum Pseudomonadota; class Gammaproteobacteria; order Pseudomonadales; family Pseudomonadaceae; genus Pseudomonas; species Pseudomonas sp. NPDC089752. The sequence goes on along the minus strand of NZ_JBIVGP010000001.1, from coordinate 217,785 downwards.
AAAATGAAAAGGGCCGCTAAGCGGCCCTTTTTAATTCAGTCTTGCTGCGAGCCTTCGAACCAGGCCAGCTTCTCGCGCAACTGCACCACTTCCCCGACGATCACCAGGGTCGGTGCATGCACTTCATGCTGTGCCACCAGTGCCGGCAGGTCCGCCAAGGTTCCGGTGAACACCCGCTGATTGCGCGTAGTGCCCTGCTGCACCAACGCGGCCGGCGTAGTGGCCGCTCGGCCATGGCGAATCAACTCGGCGCAGATGGTCGGCAATCCCACCAGGCCCATGTAGAACACCAAGGTCTGGGCCGGCGCCACCAAGTCATCCCACGGCAGGTTGCTGGTACCGTCCTTGAGGTGGCCGGTAACGAAACGCACCGACTGGGCATAGTCACGATGGGTCAGCGGAATGCCGCCGTAAGCGGAGCAACCACTGGCGGCTGTGATGCCGGGCACTACCTGGAACGGGATGCCCTGCTCGGCCAGCTCTTCGATCTCTTCGCCACCCCGGCCGAAAATGAACGGATCGCCGCCTTTCAGGCGCAACACACGCTTGCCCTGACGAGCGAGGTCGACCAGCAGGCGGTTGATCTGGTCCTGCGGCACTGCATGATCAGCACGGCGCTTGCCCACGTAGATTCGCTCGGCATCACGGCGGCACATCTCGATGATGGCTGGCGCCACCAGGCGGTCGTACAGCACCACATCGGCCTGCTGCATCAGGCGCAAGGCGCGGAAGGTCAGCAAGTCCGGATCGCCCGGCCCCGCCCCAACCAGATACACCTCGCCGCCCTGCTGGACCGGGGCACCGTCGACCATCGCCTGCAACAGTCGCTCTGCCTCGGCACCCTGCCCGGCCAGCTGGCGTTCGGCGATTGGCCCCTGGAACACGGTTTCCCAAAAGCCACGACGCTGATTGACGTCCGGGTACAACGCCTTGACCTTGTGACGGAATTTCGCTGCCAGGCCGGCCAACTCGCCATACGTGGACGGAATCCAGGCTTCCAGCTTGGCGCGAATCAGGCGCGCCAGCACCGGCGCGTCGCCGCCACTGGACACCGCCACCACCAAGGGTGAACGGTCGACGATCGCCGGGAAGATCACCGTGCACAAGGCAGGTGCATCCACCACGTTGACCGGCAGGCTGCGCGCCTGCGCATCGGCCGATACCTGGGCATTGAGCTCAGGATCATCGGTGGCCGCAATTACCAGGCGGCAGCCAAGCAGATCGGCCGCCTGATAGCCGCGCACCAGCACTTCACCGCTACCTTCACGGGCCAGCGCAGCCAGCTGGCCGTCGACATCCGGCGCCACCACCCGCAGCGCGGCGCCGGCATCGGCCAGCAGGCGCGCCTTGCGCAAGGCGATCTCGCCGCCGCCGACGACCAGCACACGGCCGCCCTGCAGCTTGTGGAACAGCGGCAGGTAATCCATTTAGCGGATGACCTCGACACCGCCCATGTAGGGCTTGAGCACTTCTGGCACCAGAATCGAACCATCGGCTTGCTGGTAGTTTTCCAATACCGCAACCAAGGTACGGCCTACTGCCAGGCCGGAGCCGTTGAGCGTGTGGACCAGCTCCGGTTTTCCGGTTTCTGGGTTGCGCCAGCGCGCCTGCATGCGGCGCGCCTGGAAGTCACCGCAGTTGGAGCAGGAACTGATCTCGCGGTACTTGTCCTGGCTCGGCACCCACACTTCCAGGTCGTAGGTCTTCACGGCGCCGAAGCCCATGTCGCCGGTGCACAGCGCCAGCACGCGATAAGGCAGTTCGAGCAGCTGCAGCACGCGCTCGGCGTTGGCGGTCAAACCTTCCAGCGCTTCCATGGACTTGGATGGCTCAACCACCTGGACCATCTCGACCTTGTCGAACTGGTGCTGACGGATCATGCCGCGGGTATCACGACCCGAAGCGCCGGCCTCACTGCGGAAGCATGGCGTGTGGGCAACCAGCTTGAGCGGCAGCTGCTTGGCATCGATGATTTCGCCGGCCACCAGGTTGGTCAACGACACTTCGGCGGTCGGGATCAGGTAGAAGTCGGCTTCGCCCTCGCGGGTGATCTTGAACAGATCTTCCTCGAATTTCGGCAGCTGGCCGGTACCCTGCAACGCCGGTGCCTGGACCAGGTAGGGCGTGTAGTGCTCTTCGTAACCGTGCTCGCCGGTGTGCAGGTTGATCATGAACTGCGCCAGGGCGCGGTGCAGGCGGGCGATCGGGCCGCGCAGCACGGCAAAGCGGGCACCAGACAGCTTGGCTGCGGCCTCGAAGTCCAGGCCGCCGCTGATTTCGCCCAGGGCGACGTGGTCTTTGATCTCGAAATCGAACGCTTTCGGCGTACCCCAACGGCGCACTTCGACGTTGTCGTCTTCGCTGGCGCCGACCGGGACGCTGGCGTCCGGCAAGTTAGGAATGGTCAGGACGATACCGTCCAATTCAGCCTGGATCTCGTCCAGCTCGACCTTGCCAGCGGCCAGTTCCCCGGCCATGCGCTCGACGTCGGCCATCAACGGCGCGATGTCTTCGCCCTTGGCCTTGGCCTGGCCGATCGACTTGGAGCGGGCGTTGCGTTCGGCCTGCAGTTGCTCGGTGCGGGTCTGTACCGCCTTGCGGCGCTCTTCCAGCGATTCGATGCGCGCGACATCCAGGCTGAAGCCACGGGAGGCGAGGCGGTCAGCCACTTCCTGAAGTTGGCCGCGTAACAGTTTGGAATCGAGCATGTCGTTCTCTCGTTATGTGTGTAGGTTGGTTCAGAGTCGGGTCAGGGACAGGCCGGCCCAGGTGGCCAGGAGCCCGCCCATCACGCTAATACCGGTATAGCCCACGGCCAGGGGCACTTGCCCACTTTCCATCAGGCGCACGGTATCGAGCGAAAAGGAGGAAAACGTCGTCAGCCCGCCAAGGAAGCCGACGATCAGGCCGGCGCGCAGTTCGACCGGCGCCAGCGGCTTGTGCAGAAACAGGCCATAGAGCAGGCCGATCAGCAGACAACCGACCAGGTTGACCGCCAGCGTACCGAGGTAGAAGTGCCGGGGCCAGTGGGCCGTAACCCAGTTCGAGGTGGCGAAGCGCAACAAGGTACCGGCGATCCCGCCCGCACTGACGGCGGCGATGAGTGCAATCACGGCTTTCTCCGCTGGCGGGGGCTGTTGCGGTCAAGATCGGCCAGGTGGCGTAGCTTCTCGCCGATCTTCAGCTCCAGGCCGCGGGGCACCGGCTGGTAGTACTGGCGTGGTTCGAGCTGGTCGGGGAAGTAGTCTTCGCCCGCGGCGTAGGCATCGGGTTCATCGTGAGCGTAACGGTATTCATCGCCGTAGCCCAGCTGCTTCATCAGCTTGGTCGGTGCGTTGCGCAGGTGCAGCGGCACCTCTAGCGAGCCATGCTCAGCCGCTTCACGCAGGGCAGTCTTGAAGCCCATGTACACAGCGTTACTTTTCGGTGCGCAGGCAATGTAGGTGATGGCCTGGGCCACCGCCAGTTCGCCTTCGGGGCTGCCGAGGCGCTCCTGCACATCCCACGCCGCCAGGCACAGGCTCAAGGCACGCGGGTCGGCGTTGCCGATGTCCTCGCTGGCCATGCGCACCACGCGACGGGCGATGTACAACGGGTCGCAGCCACCGTCGAGCATGCGTGCGAACCAGTACAGCGCGGCATCCGGGTTGGAGCCGCGGACCGATTTGTGCAGCGCGGAAATCTGATCGTAGAAGGCCTCGCCACCCTTGTCGAAGCGGCGGCGGCTGTCGCCGAGCAGGCTTTGCAGCATCTCGACGTCGATCTCACTGCCGTCCTCGGCCAGGTCCGCGGCATTTTCGAGGAAATTGAGCATGCGCCGGCCATCGCCATCGGCGGCGGCCATCAGCATCTTGAAGGCATCGTCACCGACGCTCAGGTTGCGGTTGCCCAGGCCGCGTTCTTCGGTCAGGGCCCGGTTGACCAGTTTGCGCAGTGCTGGCTCGTCGAGGCTTTTGAGTACATAAACTCGCGCTCGCGACAGCAGTGCATTGTTCAGCTCGAAGGACGGGTTTTCGGTGGTAGCGCCAATGAACAGCAGCGTGCCGTCTTCCACGTAGGGCAGAAACGCATCCTGCTGCGACCTGTTGAAGCGGTGCACCTCGTCGACAAAGAGGATGGTGCGCCGACCATACTGACCAGCCTGTTGCTTGGCGACCTCGACGGCCTGGCGGATCTCCTTGACCCCGGCCAGCACCGCCGAAACCGTTTCGAAGTGCGCATCGCAGAATTGCGCCAGCAGCCGCGCGAGCGTGGTCTTGCCCACGCCCGGCGGCCCCCAGAAGATCATCGAGTGCAGCGCACCTTGCTCCAGCGCCTCACGCAGCGGCTTGCCGCGCGCCAGCAGGTGCTCCTGGCCGACGTACTCGTCCAGGTTGGACGGGCGCAGGCGGGCAGCCAGGGGCTGGGCAACGGGTTCGCTTCGAAACAGGTCCATGGTGAGCTCTGCTTACTCCTTGATGACGTCCGCGCCTTTCGGGATGTCGAACTTGAACTTGCTGTCCGGCACCGCCTGATTGGCCTTGACGCCATTGAACAGGATATTGGTGCGCTGGCCGACGCTGTCGATCAGCTGCATGTCATTGATCAAACCCTTGCGGAACGACACGCGCAGCGAGTCGAACAGGGTGTCCTTGGTCTTCGGCTTGAGGGTGAAGTCCATCACTTCGCCCTGCTCCTTGGAGCTGATGTCGAAGCTCTGGCTGATCTTCGACACATCGCCGGACAGCAGCAGCGCCGGGGTCTGGTTCAGGCGCACGTCGAGCTTCTTGACCGTGGCTTGCTCCAGGTCCGGGTCCCACAGGGTGACCATCTTGCCGTCCGACACCACGACCTGCTCTTGCGGCGCATCGGTGTGCCAATAGAACAGGCCTGGACGCTTGACGGTCATCTGGCCAGCCGTTTCCTGCAGGCTGGTGCCGTCGGCGCCCAACGTCAGTTGAGAGAAATTGGCCTCGATGGTCTGCGACTTTTCCAGCAACTGAGTCAGGCGCTTCACGTCCAGCTCGCCGGCATGGGCCGACACAGAGCCCATAGCCAGGGCAGAAACCAACAGCATGCGAATCGCGCGCATGGAAATCCTCTTAGCACAGTAAATGAGCCAGGCGCCCAGCAGGCGCCCGGCAAGGTGTTCATCAGTCGCGCGGGCCGCCTGGGGCAATCACTTCCCGCGAACCGTTGCTGTTCATCGGGGTGACCACACCGGCCATCTCCATCGCCTCGATCATGCGGGCGGCGCGGTTGTAGCCGATCTTGAGCTTGCGCTGCACGGCCGAAATCGACGCACGACGGCTTTCGAGGACGAACTGCACCGCCTCATCATACAGCGCGTCGCTTTCCGAATCTTCGTCACCGCCGCCTCCGCCGCCGCCATCGAAGCCGCTGCCGGCCTCCTCGACGCCGTTGAGGATGTCATCGTTGTAGTCCGGCGCACCGCGTAGCTTCCACGCTTCCACCACCCGGTGCACTTCATCGTCGGAGACGAACGCACCGTGCACGCGAATCGGCAGACTGGTGCCCGGCGGCATGTACAGCATGTCACCGTGGCCGAGCAACTGCTCGGCGCCGCCCTGGTCGATGATGGTCCGCGAGTCGATCTTGCTCGACACCTGGAATGCCATGCGGGTCGGGATGTTGGCCTTGATCAGGCCGGTGATCACGTCCACCGAAGGGCGCTGGGTGGCGAGGATCAAGTGGATGCCGGCGGCCCGCGCCTTCTGGGCGATACGGGCGATCAGCTCTTCGACCTTCTTGCCGACGATCATCATCATGTCGGCGAATTCGTCGACCACCACGACAATCGTCGGCAGCGTCTTCAGCGCTGGCGGCTCGTCGTCCATGCTCTCGCGGCGGTACAGCGGATCGTGAATGATTTCGCCGGCTTCCTGGGCGTCCTTGATCTTGCGGTTGAAGCCGGCCAGGTTACGCACGCCCATGGCGGCCATCAGCTTGTAGCGCCGCTCCATCTCGGCCACGCTCCAGCGCAGCGCGTTCGCAGCGTCCTTCATGTCGGTGACCACCGGGCACAGCAGGTGCGGAATGCCTTCGTAGATCGACAGTTCGAGCATTTTCGGGTCGATCATGATCAGCCGCGCGTCTTCCGGGCCGGATTTGAACAGGATCGACAGGATCATCGCGTTCACACCCACCGACTTACCGGAACCGGTGGTACCGGCCACCAGCAAGTGGGGCATCTTGGCCAGGTCGGTGATCACCGGCTTGCCGCCGATGTCGTGGCCCAGGGCCAGAGTGACCGGCGATTTCTGCTCATCGTACTGAGGCGTGGCGAGCACTTCGGAGAAGCGCACCATCTGCCGGTTTTCGTTAGGGATCTCGATACCCACGGTGGTCTTGCCGGGGATGACCTCGACCACCCGCACGCTGGTCACCGCCAGCGAACGCGCCAGGTCCTTGGCCAGGTTGGCAATGCGGCTGACCTTCACACCGGCGGCCGGCTGGATTTCGTAGCGGGTGATGACCGGGCCCGGGTGGATCGAATCCACCGATACCTCAACGCCGAACTCCTTGAGCTTGATCTCCAGCAGTTGGCCGACGCCGGCCAGAGATTCCGGCGAATACTCGATCTTCTTGACCTCGGCCGGGTCAAGGATGGAAATCGATGGCAAGGTGCCTTCGACAGCGCTATCGACGAACAGCGGCGCTTGCTTCTCCTTCATGACCCGTTTGCTTGGCTCTACTGCCTTGGCAGGCGTTGGCGGGATGATCACCGGCGCCACGGATGGCTCACGGCTTATCACCGGCTCGCGGGGCACCTCACGCGGCACCACAGGCTCACGCGGGGCGGCTGGCCGGGCAGGCGGTTCTTCGCGCTCGACCAGGCGTTCGCGCAGCTGGGTCTTGCTCGGTTCGCGCTTTTCGGCGGTTTTGGCGCCCAGATCGAAGGCTGGCTCGTCAACCTCACGCAACTGCGCCTCCAGACGCTTGCGCTCGTTGCGCGCCTCCCACCAACGGTTGGCCGCGCCCTGTACCAGTTCGAACAGGTCGAGAGTGATCTTGCCGGTCATGTCCATCACCTTGAACCACGACAGGTCGGTGAACACGGTCAGGCCGAACAGGAACAGGGCAATGAACATCAGCGTGCTGCCCTGCACATTAAGCAGGTTGCGCGCCAGGTCGCCGAGGCTTTCGCCCAGGGCGCCGCCTGCGGAGAATGGCAGGCTGGCCGGCGGATGGAAGTGGATATGTGCCAGCGCGGCACCCGACAGCACCAGGAACACCAGGCCGATCAGGCGCCAGGAGAACAGCCAGCCGCTCCACTGCCAGGGCTGGTGGCGCTCACGGAAGATCTGCCAGGTCTTGATCGCCAGCAGCAGCGGGAAGATGTAAGCGAAGTAGCCGAGCACCATGAACAGGATGTCGGAGAAGTACGCACCGGCACGCCCGGCGGCATTCTGCACCTGGTCGACATTGCTGGTGTGGCTGAAGCCAGGGTCCGAGGTGTCGTAGGTCAGCAGTGCCATCCACAAGTACAGGCACAGGGCGCCGACAGCGATCAACGCACCTTCCTTGAGGCGGTAATGCAGCTGCTGCCGCCACAGGGGCACTGGCAAAGGAGCTGGAGTTGCGGTGGATTTCTTCAAAACGCGTCTATTCCTGCGCGTGCTGCGCGTCCAGTGGTGATCGGCCGGCGCCCGGCCAATGAACCACCACTTTTAACATTACTGCCCGCCGGCCGCCATGGCGGCACGCCGTATGGAGCTTGGCTGGGGGCGACTTTCGTATAGCTGCAATTTGAGCATGCATTTTCTTTTGTGACAAAGGCTTATGCTGTGTTTTTGCACAGGTGTGACAGCAAATGTACCAGATGGTGCCTGCGGCCTCACGAATGCGTAGGAAAATGCCTATTGTTTCATCTGAACAAGCTCATTCTCCGGCAAACCCACGCACAGCATTGACCCCGCCAGCCCGCCTTGCCATGCTGGCCTCTCCCCTCCCCCACCGCACGATAGACCATGCTCACCTGGCTGACCCGCGACTCGCTGACCTTCCCGCCCCTGGAAAAGGCCCTGCATGACCCCAACGGCCTGCTCGCCGCCGGCGGCGACCTGAGCCCCGAGCGCCTGGTGCAGGCCTATCGCCATGGATGCTTCCCCTGGTATCAGGACGGTCAGCCGATCCTATGGTGGTCACCCGACCCGCGCACCGTGCTACTGCCGGAGGAACTGCACGTGTCGCGCTCGCTGGCCAAGCTGATGCGCCAGGGGCGCTATCAGGTCAGCTTCGATACCGCCTTCGCCGCCGTGATCGAGGCCTGCGCCGCACCCCGCGACTACGCCGACGGCACCTGGATCACCGACACCATGCGCAATGCCTACTGCGAACTGCACGAACGCGGCATTGCCCATTCGGTGGAGGTGCGCCAGGACGGCGAGCTGGTCGGCGGGCTGTATGGCCTGGCCATGGGCCGCCTGTTCTTCGGCGAATCGATGTTCAGCCGCGCCGACAATGCCTCCAAGGTCGGCTTCGTGACCCTGGTCAACCACCTGCGCGAGGCCGGCTTCGTATTGATCGACTGCCAGATGCCCACCAACCACCTTCACAGCCTGGGCGCCCGCGCCATCAGCCGCGCCCGCTTCGCCGAGTATCTGGATCGCTACCTGGATCAGCCGAACAGTGCCAGCTGGCTCAACTAGGCGAGTTTCTGGAGCTGGCTTACACTTAAAACAAAGTCTCACCGAAGGGGTCGATCATGACAGAGTTGGCGCGGTTGAAGTTCTATGCCACTCAGCCCCACTCCTGCAGCTACCTGCCGGACGAGCAGGCGACCACCCTGTTCCTCGACCCCAGCCAGCCGATGGACGTGAACGTGTACGCCGACCTGTCGGAAATGGGTTTTCGGCGCAGTGGCGACCACCTGTATCGCCCGCATTGCCAGAATTGCAGCGCCTGCGTGCCCGCGCGCATTCCTGCTGCGCGCTTCATTCCCAATCGCCAGCAGCGGCGTATCCTCAAGCGCAATGCCGACCTCACCGTGTCTGCGGCGAGGCCGGCCTTCAAGGAAGAGTACTTCGACCTGTACCGGCGCTACATCGAGACCCGCCACGCCGACGGCGACATGTACCCGCCCAGCCGCGATCAGTTTTCTACCTTCCTGGTGCGCGACCTGCCGTTCTGCTGGTTCTACGAATTTCGCCTTGAGGGCCGCCTGCTGGCAGTAGCCGTGTGCGATTTGCTGCCTAATGGCCTGTCGGCGGTATACACCCTCTATGAGCCCGATGAAGAACGGCGCAGCCTGGGTCGCTTTGCCATCCTCTGGCAGATCACCGAAGCCCTGCGCCAGAACCTCGAAGCGGTGTACCTCGGCTACTGGATCAAGAACTGCAAGAAGATGAACTACAAGACCCAGTACCGCCCGATCGAACTGCTGATCAACCAGCGTTGGGTCACCCTCAACTGAAAGCATTGGCTTGACACACTATTTTCCGGCATAATCCACGCCACTTTTTTGCCCGGTGCGGTTATGCGTCGGGCCAACACTGGACACCGAGGGCTCAACTGCATGTCGAAAGAAGACAGCTTCGAAATGGAAGGTACTGTCGTCGACACCCTGCCCAACACCATGTTCCGCGTGGAGTTGGAAAACGGGCACGTCGTAACCGCGCACATCTCCGGAAAGATGCGCAAGAACTACATCCGTATTCTCACTGGCGACAAGGTCCGCGTCGAACTGACGCCGTACGACCTGAGCAAGGGCCGCATCACTTACCGTGCGCGCTAAGCTCAAGCCATGAAAAAGCCCGGCCATGTGCCGGGCTTTTTTGTGCCTCTAAGATGCAGAACTACACTGTGGGAGCGGGCTTGCCCCGCGAACACCGGCAAAGCCGGTGCCATGCATCGCGGAGCTAGCTTCGCGGGCAAGCCCGCTCCCACAGAGGCCCCGCCTGTCACGCAACCTCGGCCGTAGTCTCGAAGTCGAACACCAGTTCGCCATCACGCAGGTCGATGTGCACCACACCGCCATGCTCGGCCAGCTCGCCAAACAGGATCTCCTCAGCCAGCGGCCGCTTGATCTTGTCCTGGATAAGCCGCGCCATCGGCCGCGCGCCCATTTGCACATCGTAACCAGAGGCCGCCAACCAGCCGCGGGCATCATCGCTGACTTCCAGCAGCACACGCTTGTCTTCCAGCTGCGCCTGCAGTTCGATGAGGAACTTGTCGACGATGCTCTTGATCGTTTCGTGGCTCAGGCGACCGAACTGGATGATGGTGTCCAGACGGTTGCGGAATTCCGGCGTGAAGCTCTTGCGAATGACTTCCATGGCATCTGACGCATGGTCCTGATGAGTGAAGCCGATCGAAGCCCGCGCCGCCGTTTCCGCACCGGCGTTGGTGGTCATGATCACGATCACGTTGCGGAAGTCCGCCTTGCGCCCGTTGTTGTCGGTCAGGGTGCCGTGGTCCATCACCTGCAGCAGCAGGTTGAAAACTTCCGGGTGGGCCTTCTCGATCTCATCGAGCAGCAACACGCAGTGCGGCTGCTTGGTGATGGCTTCGGTCAGCAGACCGCCCTGATCGAAACCAACGTAGCCAGGCGGCGCACCGATCAAGCGCGACACAGTGTGCCGCTCCATGTACTCGGACATGTCGAAGCGCACCAGCTCGACCCCCAGCGCCTTGGCCAGCTGCCGCGCCGCTTCGGTCTTGCCGACGCCGGTAGGCCCGGCGAACAGGAACGAGCCGACTGGTTTGTCAGGCGATTTGAGGCCCGCACGGGACAGCTTGATCGCGGTGGCCAGCGAGTCGATCGCCGCATCCTGGCCAAACACGGTCAGTTTCAGGTCACGCTCCAGGTTACGCAGCAGCTCCTTGTCGGAACTGGTGACGTGCTTCGGCGGAATGCGCGCGATCTTGGCGACGATGTCCTCGACCTGCGGTACGTCGATGCGTTTGACCCGGTTCGCCTCAGGCTGCAGACGCTGGTAGGCACCTGCCTCGTCGATCACATCGATGGCCTTGTCCGGCATGTGACGGTCGTTGATATAGCGCGATGCCAGTTCGGCAGCGGCGCGCAGTGCCTCATCGCTGTATTCGATATTGTGGTGGCTCTCGAAACGCCCTTTCAGGCCGCGCAGGATGCCGACAGTGTCTTCGACCGAAGGCTCGCTGACATCGACCTTCTGGAAACGCCGCGCCAGGGCACGATCCTTCTCGAAGATGCCACGAAACTCCTGGAAGGTCGTTGAACCGATGCAGCGGATCTCACCAGACGAGAGCAGAGGTTTGAGCAGGTTGGAGGCATCCATCACCCCGCCCGACGCGGCACCCGCACCAATGATGGTGTGGATCTCGTCGATGAACAGGATCGCCTGCGGGCGCTTGCGCAGCTCGCCGAGCAACGCCTTGAAGCGTTTCTCGAAGTCACCACGGTACTTGGTGCCAGCCAGCAGCGCGCCAAGGTCGAGGGAATACACCACGCTCTGCGACAGCAGATCGGGCACTTGGCCATCGACGATGCGTTTGGCCAGGCCTTCGGCGATGGCGGTCTTGCCCACGCCGGCCTCACCGACCAGCAGCGGGTTGTTCTTGCGGCGGCGGGCGAGAATCTGCGCGACGCGCTCGACTTCCTGTTCGCGACCGACCAGCGGGTCGATACGCCCGGCACGGGCCAGTTCATTCAAGTTGCTGGCATAGGCATCCAGCGGATTGCTCGAGGAAGAGGTTTCGCCACCTTCCTCGTCCTGCATTTCCTGGTCGCTCTCGGCATGCGAGCCGTGGCCTGGCACCTTGGAAATGCCGTGGGCAATGTAGTTGACCACGTCAATACGGGCCACGCTCTGCTGCTTGAGCAGGAACACGGCCTGGCTTTCCTGTTCGCTGAAGATCGCCACCAGCACATTGGCACCGGTCACTTCGCGCTTGCCGGAGCTTTGCACGTGGAACACGGCACGCTGCAGGACACGCTGGAAGCCCAGGGTCGGCTGGGTTTCACGGTCTTCGTCGTTGACGGGGATCAGGGGTGTAGTGGAATCGATGAACTCTTGCAGGTCGTGCTTGAGTTTGTCGAGATTGGCGCCACAGGCGCGCAGAACGGTCGCAGCAGCCTCATTGTCAAGGAGTGCCAGCAGCAGATGTTCGACGGTCATGAACTCATGACGCTTCGAACGTGCCTCCTTGAAGGCAAGATTGAGGGTGACTTCGAGCTCGCGGTTTAACATAGCTTCACCTCATACCCAAGTGGTCGGCGATTAACCGTCCTTCTCGATTTCACAGAGTAGCGGATGCTGGCTTTCCCTGGCGTATTGGTTGACCTGCATGGCCTTTGTTTCGGCGATGTCACGGGTAAACAATCCGCACACTGCCCGCCCTTCGGTATGGACGGTCAGCATGATCTTGGTCGCCAGCTCGCGGTTCAGACTGAAGAACGTTTCGAGCACTTCGACGACGAAATCCATCGGCGTGTAGTCATCGTTGAACAAAACCACCTTGTACATCGGTGGCGCCTGCAGGATCGGCTTGGCTTCCTGTACCGCAAGACCTGAGCCGTCGTCCTCATTCGATTGCGGGCGATCCTGATTGAATGTTAGTCGAATCTCGCTACGTGCATGCATGGAAAGAATTTCATCATGATCGTCAGGTTAAGGTTGTGGGTTGACCGCACAAGCCGCCTCCAGCGCACGCGCCGGGCGACCTTGACTATCGGCAAAACGGTGTTACAACCAATAAGAACCCACCGTGGTCGATAAAGATCCGCGCAGTCAACCAGATTTTTCGCAAGGTTCGTATGCGGATGAAGTGGATGATACTCCAGTGATGGAGTCCTTTGCAGAGGGACATAGGGATGGCAAGCGGTAAAGTCAAGTGGTTCAACAATGCCAAGGGCTACGGATTCATCAATGAAGACGGCAAAACCGATGATCTGTTCGCCCATTATTCGGCGATCAAGATGGACGGTTACAAGACGCTCAAGGCCGGACAAGCCGTGACATTCGAGATCATACAAGGCCCCAAGGGGCTGCATGCGACCGAAATCACCAATGCCAGCGTCAGCGCCCCCACGGGAGTATCTCAGCCAAGCACCGCTCAAGCCTGATTCCCTGCTTTATGCCGGTATACGAAAAAACCGGCCGCCTCTTTAAAGGAGACGGCCGGTTTTAAATTGCCTCTTACATGTGCTTGATCATCTCATCACCAAAGCCAGAACTGCCCACCAGCTTTGCCCCTTCCATCAGCCGCTCGAAATCATAAGTCACAGTTTTGGCCCCGATTGCACCGTTGGTGCCCTTGATGATCAGGTCGGCCGCTTCGGTCCAGCCCATGTGGCGCAGCATCATTTCGGCCGACAGAATCACCGACCCCGGATTGACCTTGTCCTGGCCAGCATACTTGGGCGCAGTGCCGTGGGTAGCCTCGAACATGGCCACCGTGTCGGACAGGTTGGCCCCCGGCGCGATACCGATACCCCCCACTTCCGCCGCCAGCGCATCAGACAGGTAGTCGCCATTGAGGTTGAGCGTGGCGATCACGTCGTATTCGGCCGGACGCAGCAGAATCTGCTGAAGCATGGCGTCTGCAATGGCATCCTTGACGATCACTTCGCGGCCGGTCCTGGGGTTCTTGAACTTCATCCACGGGCCGCCATCGAGCAGTTCGGCGCCAAATTCGTCCCTGGCCACCTCATACCCCCAGTCCTTGAAGGCGCCCTCGGTGAATTTCATGATGTTGCCCTTGTGCACCAGGGTCAGCGACTCGCGGTCGTTGTCCACCACGTATTGCAGGGCCTTGCGCACCAGGCGCTTGGTGCCCTCTTTCGATACCGGTTTGACGCCGATCCCGCAGTCCTGGTCGAAACGGATCTTGGTGACGCCCATTTCTTCCTTGAGGAACTTGATCACCTTGTTCGCTTCGGGCGAGCCAGCCTTCCACTCGATGCCGGCATAGATGTCTTCGGAGTTCTCGCGGAAGATCACCATATCGACATCGCCCGGCTTCTTGACCGGGCTCGGCACGCCCTCGAACCACAGCACCGGGCGCAGGCAGACGTACAGGTCGAGCTGCTGGCGCAGGGCCACGTTGAGCGAGCGGATGCCACCACCGACCGGCGTGGTCAGCGGCCCCTTGATCGAGACGACATAGTCGCGCACCGCATCCAGGGTTTCCTGAGGCAGCCAGGTGTCCTGGTCATAAACCTGGGTGGCCTTCTCCCCGGCGTACACCTCCATCCAGGCGATCTTGCGCTTGCCGCCGTAGGCCTTTTGCACGGCGGCATCGACCACCTTGATCATCACCGGCGAGACATCGACGCCAATCCCGTCGCCTTCGATATAAGGAATGATGGGGTTGTCGGGTACATTGAGCGAATGGTCTGCATTGACGGTGATCTTGGTGCCGTCGGTCGGAACCTTGATTTTCTGGTATCCCATGCTTGCACTACTCCGCTTTCGGGTGTGATTGGACTTCATGCGATCCCACTGAGCCTAAACCACATCCGCCGACCTGCAAGCACTGCGACAATGCACCACATTGCCCCTACGTCTTTGGTCTTATAAATGGCGCCAATGTCACTTGGCCTTGCTGAATAGCCCGAATGGTTTGATATACTGCGCCGCGACCGAAGGGTCATCGGGGCGAAACCCAGGAAAATGCGGCTCGCCCTCGGCCAGCGATGGCCATTAAGCCTGCGCTGTTACCGCAGCCCAGCACTTGACGCTCGACTGATGCATCCACCATCACCGCTCGCAGCCTCTCGACTTTCCGCTCATGGCGTCGCCAGGGCGAAGCGCCTACCCTGCGCACCTCGAGACTCGAGTACGCTCAGCACATAGAGAGTTAACCCGCATGCCCACCCGTTCCAAGATCATCTATACCTTCACCGACGAAGCCCCTGCCCTCGCCACCTATTCGCTGCTGCCGATCGTCGAAGCCTTCACCGCTTCGGCTGACATCGCCGTCGAAACCCGCGATATTTCTCTTGCAGGCCGTATCCTCTCGGCATTCCCGGAGCAACTCGGCGCCGAAAAACAGGTAGCCGATCATCTGGCGGAACTGGGCCAGCTGGCCACCACCCCTGAAGCCAACATCATCAAGCTGCCGAACATCTCGGCCTCGGTCCCGCAATTGAAAGCGGCGATCAAAGAGCTGCAAGGCAAGGGCTACAACATCCCGGACTACGCCGACGAGCCGTCGACTGCCGAAGAAAAAGAATCCCGCGCGCGCTACGACCGCATCAAGGGCAGCGCCGTGAACCCGGTACTGCGCGAAGGCAACTCCGACCGCCGCGCGCCGCTGTCGGTCAAGAACTACGCGCGCAAGCACCCACACAAGATGGGCGCCTGGGCCGCAGACTCCAAGTCGCACGTTGCCCACATGTCCCAGGGCGACTTCTACGGCAGCGAAAAGGCCGCACTGATCGAGGCTGACGACAGCCTGCGCATCGAGCTGGTCGGCAAAGACGGCAAAACCACCGTCCTGAAAGAAAAGACCGCTGTCAAAGCCGCTGAAATCATCGATTGCGCCACCATGAGCCGCAAGGCCCTGAAAGCCTTCATCGTCGAGCAGATCGCCGATGCCAAGGCCGCAGGCGTGCTGCTGTCGGTGCACCTGAAAGCCACCATGATGAAAGTCTCCGACCCGATCATGTTCGGCGTCATCGTCGAAGCGTTCTACGGCGAAGTACTGGCCAAGCACGCGGCTGCGCTGAGCCAGGTCGGCTTCAACGCCAACAACGGCATCGGCGACCTGTACGCCCGCATCAAGGACCTGCCAGCCGAGCAGCAGGCCGAGATCGAAGCCGACATCCAGGCCTTGTACGCCGAGCGTCCGGCCCTGGCCATGGTCAACTCCGACAAGGGCATCACCAACCTGCACGTGCCGAGCGACGTCATCGTCGACGCCTCGATGCCGGCCATGATCCGTGACTCGGGCAAGATGTGGAACACCGCCGGTGAACTGCAGGACGCCAAGGCGATCATCCCGGACCGTTGCTACGCCGGCATCTACCAGGCCACCATCGAAGACTGCAAGGTCAACGGCGCCTTCGACCCGACCACCATGGGCAGCGTACCGAACGTCGGCCTGATGGCGCAGAAGGCCGAAGAGTACGGTTCCCACGACAAGACCTTCCAGATCAAGGCCGACGGCGTCGTCCGCGTGGTCGATGGCAAGGGCAAGGTCGTGCTGGAGCAGAACGTCGAAGCCGGTGACATCTTCCGCATGTGCCAGACCAAAGACGCGCCGATCCAGGATTGGGTCAAGCTGGCCGTTAACCGCGCCCGCCTGAGCAACACCCCGGCGGTGTTCTGGCTGGACCCGGCCCGCGCCCACGACGGCGTGATGATCGAGAAGGTGCAGGCCTACCTGAAGGACCACGACACCGCTGGCCTGGACATCCGTGTCCTGGCACCGGTCGATGCCATCAAGTTCTCCCTGGCCCGCATCCGCGAAGGCAAGGACACCATCTCGGTGACCGGCAACGTGCTGCGCGACTACCTGACCGACCTGTTCCCGATCATGGAGCTGGGCACCAGCGCCAAGATGCTGTCGATCGTGCCGCTGATGAACGGCGGTGGCCTGTTCGAAACCGGCGCCGGCGGTTCGGCACCGAAGCACGTGCAGCAGCTGGTCGAAGAGAACTTCCTGCGTTGGGACTCGCTGGGTGAATTCCTGGCCCTGGCCGCTTCCCTGGAGCACTTGGGCAACACCTACGACAACCCGCGCGCCAAGGTCCTGGCCAACACCCTGGACCAGGCCACCGGCAAGTTCCTCGACACCAACAAGTCGCCTTCGCGCAAGGTTGGTGGTATCGACAACCGCGGCAGCCACTTCTACCTGACCCTGTATTGGGCCGAAGCCCTGGCCGCTCAGACTGACGACGCCGCCCTGCAGGCGCGTTTCGCTCCGCTGGCAAAAACCCTGGCTGGAAACGAAGCGACCATCGTCGCCGAGCTTAACGCCGTCCAGGGCAAGCCGGCCGACATCGGTGGCTACTACGCCCCGGATGCCGAGCTGACCGCCAAGGTGATGCGCCCAAGCCAGACCCTGAACAGCGCCATCGCGGCACTGTAAGGCTCGCTTGAAGTAACACCACAAACCCCGGCCACGCACCGGGGTTTGTGCTTTCTGGAATTGGGGCTGCTGCACAGCCCTTCGCGGGCAAGCCCGCTCCCACAGGAACCGTGCAAAACCTGAGACCTGTACAGTACCTGTGGGAGCTGGCTTGCCTGCGAAGGGCCGCAAAGCGGCCCCAGCGATCTAAAGGGAAACACGAATGACCTGGCAACCCCACATCACCGTCGCCACCGTCGTCGAGCACGACGGCAAGTTCCTCTTCGTCGAAGAATTCAAAGCCGGCCAGCACGTGTTCAATCAACCCGCCGGCCACCTCGAACCCAACGAAACCCTGCCCCAGGCCGCCCTGCGCGAGACTCTGGAAGAGACCGCCTGGGAAGTCGAACTGACGGGCGTAGTCGGCATCTACCTCTACACCGCCCCCAGCAATGGCGTGACCTACCAGCGCATCTGCTTCGCCGCCCGCCCGCTGCGCCACCACGCCGACCTGGCCCTGGACAGCGACATCGTCCGCGCCGTGTGGCTGACCCGCGAAGAGTTGCTTGCCAACCCTACCCGCTGGCGCAGCGAACTGGTGCCCCGCTGCCTCGACGACTACCTCGCAGGCCCGCTGCACAGCCTCGACCTGCTGCGCGACTGACGCGCCGCCTCGGGTTTGATAGAATCGGCGCTTTTCCCCCTTGATACACATCGGTAGCCATGACCAGCCCAGCACTCAAAGACCCCGCCAAGACCCGCGTCATCGTCGGCATGTCCGGCGGCGTGGACTCTTCCGTCTCCGCCCTTCTGCTCATCGAGCAGGGGTACCAGGTGGAAGGTCTGTTCATGAAAAACTGGGAAGAAGACGACGGCACCGAGTACTGCACCGCCCGTGAAGACCTGGCCGACGCCCAGGCCGTGTGCGACCGTATCGGCATCAAGCTGCACACGGCCAACTTCGCCGCCGAATACTGGGACAACGTCTTCGAACACTTCCTCGAAGAGTACAAGGCCGGTCGCACGCCCAACCCGGACATCCTCTGCAACCGCGAAATCAAGTTCAAGGCGTTCCTCGACTACGCCATGTCGCTGGGCGCCGACCTGATTGCCACCGGCCACTATGTGCGCCGCCGTGATACTGGCGAGCTCACCGAGCTGCTCAAGGGCCTGGACCCGAACAAGGACCAGAGCTACTTCCTGCACGCCGTTGGCGGCAAGGAAATCGCCCGCACACTGTTCCCGGTCGGCGAGCTGGAAAAGCCCGAAGTACGCGCCATCGCCGAAAAACACGGCCTGGCCACCGCCAAGAAGAAAGATTCCACCGGTATCTGCTTCATCGGCGAGCGCCGCTTCAGCGATTTCCTCAAGCAGTACCTGCCAGCCCAGCCGGGTGAAATCCAGACCACCGAGGGTGAAGTGATCGGCCGTCATCACGGCTTGATGTACCACACCATCGGCCAGCGCCAGGGCCTGGGCATTGGCGGCCTCAAAGATGCAGGCGACGAGCCGTGGTACGTGCTGCACAAGGACCTGGCGCGCAACGTGCTGGTGGTCGGCCAGGGCAACGAACACCCGTGGCTGTTCTCCCGCGCCCTGCTCGCTTCGGAGATTTTCTGGGTCAACCCGATCGACCTGAGCACCCCGCGCAGGCTCACCGCCAAGGTGCGCTACCGCCAGAGCGACCAGCAATGCACCCTGGAGCTGACCGAGAGCGGCTACCGCGCCGTGTTCGATGAGCCTCAGCGCGCCGTCACCCCGGGCCAATCGGTGGTGTTCTACGACGGTGAAGTGTGCCTGGGCGGCGGCGTGATCGAAACCGCCGAGCCGTGGAGCCCACGCGCATGAGCAACCTGCAGGAGCAGTTGATTGCCTTGGGCGGTGTATTCCAGGCTGCCGTGCTGGTCGACCGCATCGCCCGCACCGGCCAGGCCAGTGAAGCCAATATCGGCTGCATGCTCGGCAGCCTGCTGGTGCGTGACCCCAAGGACACCCTGGAGGTGTTCGGCGGCGATGACATCAACCTGCGCGACGGCTACCGCGCGCTGGTTGGCGCACTGGAGCGCGACCCCAGCAGCCTGCAGCGCGAGCCGCTGCGCTACGCCCTGTCGATGCTGGGCCTGGAGCGCCAGCTGAACAAGCGCGGCGACCTGCTCGAGACCATCGGCAACCGCCTGCCGCAAATCCAGTCCCAGGCTGACCATTTCGGCCTGGTTCACGAAAACGTCATCGCTTCCAGTGGAGCCTTGTACCAGGACACCCTGAGCACCCTGCGCCAGCGTATTCAGGTGCATGGCGACATGCGCTTCCTGCAGCAGTCCAGCAACGCTTCGAAAATCCGCGCCCTGCTGCTCGCCGGCATCCGCGCCGCGCGCCTGTGGCGGCAGTTGGGCGGGCATCGCTGGCAACTGGTGTTCAGCCGGCGCAAGCTGCTCAACGAGTTGTACGACATGATGCGCGCACCTTCCTGACAGGCGACGCCGAACCCGGTCCCACAGGGAACCCGACACGCCTTTCAACGGCCGACCTTTGGTCAGCCACCCGACCTCGGCGCATTTTTCATGTATGATATGCGCCCTTCCAAAAGCCTGACTGTCCGAGAACACCCCATGCAGCTTTCTTCGCTCACTGCGGTTTCCCCTGTAGACGGCCGTTACGCCGGCAAAACCCAGGCCTTGCGCCCCATTTTCAGCGAATTCGGCCTGATCCGTTTCCGCGCCCTGGTCGAAGTACGCTGGCTGCAGCGTCTGGCCGCCCACCCGCAGATTGGCGAAGTGCCGGCGTTCTCCGTCGAAGCCAACGCCCTGCTGGACGGCCTGGCCAACGACTTCAAGCTCGAGCACGCCGAACGCGTGAAGGAAATCGAGCGCACCACCAACCACGACGTCAAGGCGATCGAGTACCTGCTCAAGGAGCAGGCTGCGCAACTGCCTGAGCTGGCCAAGGTCAGCGAGTTCATCCACTTCGCCTGCACCAGCGAGGACATCAACAACCTGTCCCACGCGCTGATGCTGCGCGCTGGCCGTGACGACGTGCTGCTGCCGCTGATGCGCCAGATCGCCGAAGCCATCCGCGCTCTGGCCCACGCCCACGCCGATGTGCCGATGCTGTCACGCACCCACGGTCAGCCGGCATCGCCGACCACCTTGGGCAAAGAGCTGGCCAACGTCGTGTACCGCCTGGAGCGCCAGATCGCCCAGGTCGCCGCCGTGCCGCTGCTGGGCAAGATCAACGGTGCCGTGGGCAACTACAACGCCCACCTGTCGGCCTACTCGCAGATCGACTGGGAAGAAAACGCCCGCGCCTTCATCGAGGACGAGCTGGGCCTGCAGTTCAACCCGTACACCACCCAGATCGAGCCGCACGACTACATCGCCGAGCTGTTCGACGCCATCGCCCGCTTCAACACCATCCTCATCGACTTCGACCGCGACGTCTGGGGCTACATCTCGCTGGGCTACTTCAAGCAGAAGACCGTTGCCGGCGAAATCGGCTCGTCGACCATGCCGCACAAGGTCAACCCGATCGACTTCGAGAACTCCGAAGGCAACCTGGGTATCGCCAACGCGCTGTTCCAGCACCTGGCCAGCAAGCTGCCGATTTCGCGCTGGCAGCGTGACCTGACCGACTCCACCGTGCTGCGCAACCTGGGCGTGGGCTTCGCCCACAGCGTCATCGCCTTTGAGGCCAGCCTCAAGGGCATCGGCAAGCTGGAAGTCAACCAAGCGCGCATCGCCGCCGACCTGGACGCCTGCTGGGAAGTCCTCGCCGAGCCGATCCAGACCGTGATGCGCCGCTTCAACATCGAGAATCCCTACGAGAAGCTCAAAGAGCTGACCCGTGGCAAGGGCATCACGCCAGAAGCGCTGCTGACCTTCATCGACGGCCTCGACATGCCTGCCGAAGCCAAGGCCGAACTCAAGCTGCTGACCCCCGCGACCTACATCGGTAACGCGGCAGCACAGGCCAAACGCATCTAAGCTGACCGTCGCGTATAACGCCCGGCCTCGCCGGGCGTTTTTATTCCCGGACCAAAATTACGTTTTTTCAATAGGTTGAACATGAATCCTGATACTCCACTGCAGCTGCTCGGCGGCATCTCGGCCCGCGAATTCATGCGCGACTACTGGCAGAAGAAGCCGCTGCTGGTGCGCCAGGCATTCCCGGACTTCGAAAGCCCGATCGACCCCGACGAGCTGGCCGGCCTGGCCCTGGAAGAGGAAGTCGAGTCGCGTATCGTGCTCGAACACGGCGCCCACCCTTGGGAGCTGCGCCGCGGCCCGTTCAACGAAGACACCTTCGCCGACTTGCCGGAAAAGGACTGGACCCTGCTGGTTCAGGCCGTCGACCAGTTCGTGCCGGAAGTCGCCGAACTGCTGGAGCAGTTCCGCTTCCTGCCGAGCTGGCGCATCGATGACGTGATGATCAGCTTCGCCACCCCCGGCGGCAGCGTTGGACCGCACTTCGACAACTACGACGTGTTCCTGCTCCAAGGCCACGGCCAGCGCAACTGGAAGATTGGCCAGATGTGCGACAGCGAAAGCCCGCTGCTGGAGCACGCCGACCTGCGCATCCTCGCTGAATTCGAACAGAGCGGCGAATGGACCCTGGAACCCGGCGACATGCTCTACCTGCCACCGCGCCTGGCTCACTACGGCGTGGCAGTAGATGACTGCCTGACCTACTCGGTCGGCTTCCGCGCACCGAGCGCCGCCGAAGTGCTGACCCACTTCACCGACTTCCTCGGCCAGTTCCTGCCGGACGAAGAGCGCTACAGCGACGCCGACGCCGCGCCTGCAAGCGACCCGCACCAGATCCAGCATGACGCCCTCGACCGCCTCAAGGCGCTGATCGACAAGCACACCAACGACAAGGACCTGCTGCTGACCTGGTTCGGCCAGTTCATGACCGAGCCGCGCTACCCGGAGCAGGTCGTCGGTGAAGACCTTGAAGAGCAGGAGCTGATCGAGGCCCTTGAAGATGGCGCGATCCTGATCCGTAACCCAAGCGCACGCATGGCCTGGTCGGAGCTGGGCGACGACCTGATGCTGTTCGCCAGCGGCCGCAGCTGCCCGCTGCCGGCCAAGCTGCGGGAGCTGCTGAAGCTGGTGTGCTCCGCCGACGCGTTACATATCGACAACCTTGAGGCGTGGCTGCAGGACGAAGATGGCCTTATGTTGGTACAGCAGTTGATCAAACAAGGAAGCTTGGGATTCGCCAATGAATAAGATTCGTGTGCGCCTCGCCGATTGGCAAAAGGACAACGCCGATATCCGCCGTATCCGCGAAGCAGTATTCGTCGCCGAACAGCACATTCCACCGGAACTGGAGTTCGACTCGGAAGACCAGGACGCCCTGCATTTTCTGGCGCTGGAAGGTGATTACCCAATTGGTACCGCCCGCCTGCTGGCGGACGGCACCATCGGGCGCATCTCGGTGCTCAAGGACTGGCGCGGGCTGAAAGTAGGCGATGCGCTGATGCATGCAGTGATCGCCGAAGCACAGAACCGCGACCTGAAGCAGCAGATGCTCAGCGCCCAGGTGCACGCCACACCATTTTACGAGCGCTTGGGTTTCCGGGTAGTCAGCGAGGAGTTCCTCGAAGCCGGCATCCCGCATGTGGACATGGTGCGCGATTCTCGCGAAATCGCCTGATTCATAGGCATTGTTTCACTGGCCCCGCAATGGGGCCAGTGCAGCCAAAAACATTTCGACCGACAAAACCTGTACATCCATCCAGATAAAACTTGCCTCCGCGCCCTCGCTTGCGCATCCTAGTGCCCATCACCCCCGATGAAGCGTTTCCGGCCATGCGCCTGTTCCTCTGCGAAAAACCCTCACAGGCAAAAGACATCGCCAAGGTCCTTGGCGCTACCCGCAAGGCCGACGGCTGCTGGCAAGGCACCGACGTCTGCGTGACCTGGTGCATCGGCCACCTGCTCGAAACCGCCCCGCCCGACAGTTACGACGAGCGCTACAAACGCTGGAATCTCGCCGACCTGCCCATCATTCCAGAAAAGTGGAAAATGCTGGTCAAGCCCAAGACCGCCAGTCAGTTCAAGGCCGTCAAACGCCTGCTCGGCGAAGCACGTGAGCTGGTGATCGCCACCGACGCCGACCGCGAAGGCGAGATGATCGCCCGCGAGCTGGTCGAACACTGTCGCTACCGTGGCCCGATTCAACGCCTGTGGCTCTCGGCCCTGGACGACGCTTCCATTCACAAGGCACTGGCGCGCCTGCTGCCCGGCCAGGAAACCTTCAACCTCTATCACTCGGCACTGGGCCGCTCGCGCGCCGACTGGCTGATCGGCATGAACATGAGCCGGTTGTTCACCCTGCTCGGCAGGCAATCCGGCTACCAGGGCGTACTGCCCGTGGGCCGGGTGCAAACCCCGACCCTGCGGCTGGTGGTCGACCGCGACCGCAGCATCGCCGATTTCGTACCCGTACCGTTCTGGGCCATCGACGTGCAGCTGGAGCATGCTGGCCAGGCGTTCAACGCCCAATGGCGTGCGCCGGAAGACACCTGCGACGACCAGGGCCGCTGCCTCAACCAAGCCCTGGCACAACGGGCCGCCGCCGCTATGGGTAACGCCGGCACAGCCAGGGTGCTCAAAGTCGCCACCGAGCGTGTGCGCGAGGCAGCCCCGCTGCCCTTCGACCTTGGCACCCTGCAAGAACTTTGCTCGAAAAAATTCGGCCTCGGCGCCCAGGAAACCCTCGACATCGCCCAGGCTTTGTACGAAACCCACAAACTGATCACTTACCCGCGCAGTGACTGCGGCTACCTGCCCGTCAGCCAGCACAGTGAAGCACCCGCAATTCTCAATGCCCTGCAACGTGCCGACGCCAGCCTGGCGCCGCTGCAGTCGCACCTGGAGCCCCAGCGTCGCTCGCGCGCCTGGAACGACGCCAAGGTCAGCGCCCACCACGGCATCATCCCCACGGCCGCCGCCAGCGACCCGTCACGCCTGCCGGCCAAGCACAAGGCGGTTTACACCCTGATCCGCGCTCGGTACCTGGCGCAGTTTCTGCCCAACCACGAGTACGACCGTACCCAGGCCGAATTCGACTGCGCAGGCCACGCCCTGCGCGCCGTCGGCAAACAGATCGTCGAACCAGGCTGGCGCCGTGCGCTGCCCGAAGCGCTGACACCGGCCAAGGGGCGCGAGGCAGCCCCGGCACAAGTGCTGCCGGTTTTGCGCGAAGGCCAGGACTGCAACGTCCAGGGGCTTCAACTGAAAGACCTGTGGACCCAGCCACCCAAGCCGTTCACTGAAGGCGACCTGATCAAGGCCATGAAGAACGTCGCCAAGCTGGTTGACGATCCGCGGCTGAAGCAGAAACTCAAGGAAACCACCGGCATCGGCACCGAGGCGACCCGCGCCAGCATCATCCAGGGCCTGCTGGACCGTGGTTATCTGACCAAGAACGGCAAGGCCCTGGCCGCCACTGCGGCCGCCTTCAGCCTGATTGACGCCGTGCCCCGCGCCATCGCCGACCCCGGGACCACAGCCATCTGGGAGCAGGCCCTGGACATGGTGCAAAGTGGCGAGATGAGCCTGGAAGAATTCGTCGCCCGGCAATCGGCGTGGATGGGCAAGCTGGTGGAGCGCTGCAGCGGCATGCGCATGACCATCAGCGGGCCCCCGGTGGGCAAGGCGGCGCCGTGGAAGAAGAAGGGCCGGAGCAAGGGCAAGGCACCCAGTGCCGACGGCAAGCCGAGACGGTCGAAGCGGAAAACATCTGGCTGAATGGTTGTCGGAACCGGCCTCTTCGCGGGCAAGCCCGCTCCCACAAGAACTGCTCAGAACCTGTGGGAGCGGGCTTGCCCGCGAAGAGGCCGGTTCCGACAACACATCAATCCAGCCTAGGTTCCACTTTTCAACCGACTGAACGCCCGCGTCAGCTCCCGATTGAACGCCTTGCCATTGTCATTCTTGCCATACAACCGCGCCCTCACCTGCGCCGGCGGGTACGTCCCCGGGGCATTGCGAATACTCGCCTCCACCAACCCATCCGCCGCCGTGATCGCATTGGCGTAATGAATGGTATCGGTGATCGGCGCGATTACCTCCGGCCGCATCAGGTAGTCCAGCAGCTTCCAGGCCGCCTGCGGATGCGGCGCATCCTTGGGCACCACCAGCGCGTCCAGCCAGATCAGCGTACCTTCCTCGGGAATGCTGTAATCCAGCTCAAACGACTTACCCGCCTGCTGCGCCTGGCCCTGGGCAATCGCCACATTGCCGTTCCACGACATCGCCACGCAGGTTTCGCCATTGGCCAGGTCGTTGATGTTGCGGTCATTGTCGAAGTAGCGGATATACGGGCGGATCTTGCGCAGCTGTGCTTCTGCCGCCTTCAGGTCTTCGATGCGTTGCTGGTTGATGTCCAGGCCCATGTAGCGCATCACAGCGGCGAACACCTCGTTGGGGTCGTTGAGCAGGCTCACCCCGCAATCGGCAAATTTCGCCACCACCTGCGGGTCGAACAGCATCGCCCAGCTGCCCACCGGCGCCCCGGCCATGCGCGCCGTCACCGCCTGCTGCTGGTAGCCCACGCCTGTCGTACCCCAGGCGTAAGTCCCGGCATAGCGATTGCCGGGGTCGAACATCGCCATGTGCTGGCGGAACTCTTCGCCAACGCCCGCCAGGTGCGGTAACTGCGCCTTGTCCAGCGGCTGCAGCGCGCCGCTGGCGATCGCCCGGCTCAGGTGCTGGCCGGCACTGAGCACCACGTCATAGCCACTGCCACCGGTCAGCAGCTTGGTCTCGGCGGTTTCCAGCGAGTCGAAGTGGTCGGCGACCACACGAATGCCGGTTTCCTTCTCGAAATTGCTCAGGGTGTCCGGGGCGAGGTACTCGCCCCAGATGTACAGGTTGACGGTCGGCTGTTGTGCGTCGGCTGCCTGGACCACCGACGCGGCGCAACCCAAGACGGTTGCTGCCGCCAGCATCGGATAGTTCATCAGCGTCGGCCTCCGGCGTATTGCGGCATGGTGATGCAGGCGACGTTGCCGCCACCGAGCAAGATCTCACGAGAATTGTCGATGCCAATGATGCGATGCTCGGGGAAAAGCTCGGCCAGGGTCGCCTGGGCGATACTGTCGTTGCGATCTCCGAACAGCGGCACGACGATCGCCGAGTTGCCGGCGTAGTAATTGATATACGAAGCGCAAATGCGAGTTCCGGCTTCGCGCAGGTGCGTTCCCTCAACCTGATCGAGGCCGGCGGCCTCCTCGGCCGTCCATTGCAAGACCTCGGGTTGGGGCAACTTGTGCACCTTGAGTTCACGGCCACGCGCGTCGCGCGTGCTGCGCAGGATGTCGTAGGCCTCCTGGTAGATCTCCCATTGCGAATCGTCGCGGTTGTCTGTCCATTGCA
Organism: Pseudomonas sp. NPDC089752; assembly: GCF_044748725.1. Lineage (NCBI taxonomy): Bacteria > Pseudomonadati > Pseudomonadota > Gammaproteobacteria > Pseudomonadales > Pseudomonadaceae > Pseudomonas > Pseudomonas sp. NPDC089752. Next base: position 191,404 of record NZ_JBIVGP010000001.1, on the reverse strand, counting down.
GCACCACCTCACCCGGCCGTACGAAGCACGCCAGATCGTCAACGTGGCCATCGGTCTCGTCGAACTTGCAGCCGCGCGGCAGCCAGATCACCTGGTCGGCGCCCAGGTAGTCCTGCAGCCTGCTGGTCACTTCGTGCTTGCCCAGGTGGGCATTGCGATTGCGATTGAGCAGGCACTGCTCGGTGGTCAACAGGCTGCCTTGGCCGTCGCTCTGGATGCCACCGAGTTCGGCAATCAGCGGCGCGCGGTAGCGGTCCAGGTTTTCGATCTCGAGGATTTTCTGGGCGATCTGGTCGTCCTTGTCCCACGGGTAATAGAGGCCGCCATCCAGGCCACCGTAAGCATTGAATTCAAAGTCCACACCACGCACTTCACCGCTGCTGTCGTTGACCACGAAGCAGGCGCCGCTGTCGCGGAACCAGGTGTCGTTGCAGGTCATCTCCACCACCCGCACCTGTGGCGGCAGCAGGCGCCGGGCGTTGGCATACTGCGCAGCCGACGCGCAGACGGTGACCGGCTCGCTGGAGGCGATCGCAGTGGCAATCTCGACCCAGACCTTCTGCGCAGGCTTGGCGCCATTGCGCCACACATCAGGCCGCTCGGGCCAGCCGAGCCAGCAGCCGGCCTTGCGTTCGAATTCGCCAGGCAGGCGGAAACCATCGGCCTTGGGAGTGGTGGTGAGCGAACGTGCCATGGGTCAACCTCGGGTCTGTGAGTGATGACTGCACGCTACGCCGGCCCGCTTCAGGCATCCAACGATGAAAACTCAGCGATAGTTGAATTCATTTCAGCTATCGCCCAGCTGTTCGATGAACCATTCGATGAATTGCGCGACTGCAACACGCTCCAGGCGCAACCGTTCGCACACCAGCGTGTACTGCCCCTGGGCGGTCACGCTGGCGTTGAAGGGCCGTACCAGCCTGCCACTCTGCAAGTCGGCATGGCAGGTCAGGTTGTCACCCATGGCGACCCCTTGCCCGAGCAGCGCCGCCTCCAGCGCCAATGCCGCGTGCGGAAAGTACAGCTGCCGGGTAGGCAAGGCATCGTCGGCGTGGGTGGCCAGCCAGCTGGTCCAGGTCCGGCCATCCTGATCGTCATGCAGCAGACAATGGCGCACCAGGTCGCGCGGGCGCTTGAGGCCACCCTGGTTGAACAGGCCTGGGCTGCACACTGGGAAGAATTGCAGCAGCGGCAAGGGGCGGACGAAGTGGGTACTGGCGTCGAGGCTGCTGGTGCCGTAGGTGACGGCCAGGTCCACGTCCAGCGCCGGCGAGCCAGCATCGATGGGCTGCTCGTGCAGGTGCAGGGTGATGTGCGGGTAACGGCTGCTGAAGTCGGCGAGCCGTGCCACCAGCCATTTCTGCGCCAGCTCTGCCGTCACTGCAACCCGCAGGACCGCTTGCGAAGCCGGGTCGCGCAGTTCGTCACAGGCCTTGCCGATCAGCTCGAAGGCCTGTTGCAAGTGATGCAGCAAACGCTCGGCCTCGGCACTGGGACGCACCTGGCGACCTACGCGTTCGAACAGGCTGACACCCAGCTGTTCCTCCAACTGGCGGATCTGGTGGCTCACGGCGCTGTCGGTGACACACAGCTCGGCGGCGGCGCGCCCGAAGTGGCCGTGGCGTGCCGCGCACTCGAACGTGCGCAGGGCGGTCAGGGAAGGCAGGCGGCGCATGGGCGGTTCCAGTGAAAGGTGACGTCTCCCGATCATATCGCCAACCGCCAGGAACTGGCGCGATGAAAATTACCTGCTAGATTTTCATGAAAATAATCACAATAAATTTCACGAGGCCTCGGCATGTTCAAGCAATCCGCCCAGCACGTCGCCACTTACTACGCCCAGACCTACCCCGCCACCATTCCCCTGCGCCCTACCCTGCAAGGCCGGCACGACACCGATGTACTGATCATCGGCGCAGGCTTCAGCGGTCTGCACACCGCCCTGCGCCTGGCCCTGGCCGGCAAGCGCGTGACCCTGCTGGAAGCCAGCCGGGTGGCCTGGGCCGCTTCCGGGCGCAATGGCGGACAGGCACTGCTGGGTTGGTCCTGCGACATGCCGCCCATGGAGAAGGCGTTGGGCGTGGAGCGCACTCGGCGCCTGTGGGAGAGTATGTGCTGGGCCGCCGATGAAATGCGTGAACTGCCAGAGCGCCATGGCTTCGATATCGATTACCGGATCGGCAGCCTGTGGACATCGGTCTTGCCGCGTCGGGTGAAGCTGTTGCAGGAAGCGTTGCAAGACGCCGAGCAGAAGTGGGGCTATGACGCCTTGCGCTTGATCGGCCGGGACGAACTGCCAGAATGGATCGACAGTCCGCGCTACCAGGCCGCGCTGTACGACGCCAGGGGCGCACACCTTAATCCGCTGAAGCTGGCCCAGGGCGTTGCCACCACGCTTGAAGCCGCTGGCGGGCAGATTTTCGAGCAGAGCCACGTCGTTGATTACCAACAGACCGCCAGCGGCTACGTCGCCCGCACTGTGCAGGGCGAAGTGCACTGTGACGTGCTGGTACTGGCCTGCAACGCCTACATCGACCGCCTCGACCGCACGCTGTCACGCCGCCTGCTGCCGGTCGGTTCGTACCAGGTAGCCACCGCGCCTCTGGAAGCGGATCTCGCCCGCTCGCTGCTGCCGCGCAACAGTTGCGTGATCGACAACCAGTTCGTGCCCGACTATTTCCGCCTCACCCCGGACCACCGCCTGCTGTTCGGCGGTGGCTGCACCTACCTGGGTGGTATCCCCAAGGATGTCGCCAGCGCCACCCGCCCCTACCTGGAGCGGGTATTCCCGCAACTGGCCGGCGTGGCCATCGACTATGCCTGGGGCGGGCACATCGACTGCAGCATCCAGCGCACCCCGGACATCGGCCGCGAGGGCCAGCGCTATTGGCTGCAGGGCTTCTCTGGCCATGGCGTGCTGCCGACCCTGGCCGGTGCGCGGGCGGTGAGCGACGCGATCCTCGGCGACGACGAGCTGCTGGCGTTGTACCAGGGCATCGACAATGGCTGCTTCCCAGGCGGCGATCTATTGGCCGCCCCGTTGGAGGCTGCCGCCAAGGCCTGGTACAGGATGCGTGACCATGTCTGAGGATGCCCAAGGCCTGGCCCAGCTGATCCGCGACCTGCGCAAGCACCGGGGGCTGACCCTCGGCGAGCTGGCGACCCAGGTCAAGCGCTCGCTGGGCTTCCTGTCCCAGGTCGAACGCGGCCTGTCGCAGCCCACCGTGGCCGACCTGACCGCCATCAGCGAAGCGCTGCACGTACCCACCACCTACTTCTACCAGGCCAGCCAACCGCGCGAGCTGGACTGGGTCACCCGCCCAGGCGAACGGCGCACGATCTACTACGCCGAAGGCATCAGCGATGTGCTGGTGTCGCCCACGCTCAACGGCAGCTTCGCCATGCTCGAAAGCCACTTGGCGCCCGGCGCCAGCAGCGGCGAGGGGCACTTGAACGACAGCTCCGAGCAAGGCGGTTTCGTGCTGGAGGGCGAGCTGACGGTCTGGCTGGCGGGCCGCGACGGCGCGGTGACGCTTGGCCCCAACGACAGCTTTCAGCTGCCCCCGCACAGCCAGTTCCGTTACGCCAACCTGACCGACCAGACGACCCGCGTCCTCTGGGTATTCCGATGAGAGCACAGCATGACAACCACAACGACAAGCTTTGCCGATCTGCTCAGTGAAGTACGCGCCTTCCGCGCCCGTTACCCCGAAGTCACCCACATCGACCTGCTCAGCCTGGACATCCCCGGGCACTTCTACGGCAAGCGCTACCCCATCGACATGCTGGAAAAGGTCGCCAGCGGCAGCCCGCTGAAGCTGCCGCAGAACTGCGTGCTGCTGGGCGTGCAAGGTGGGCTGTTCCCGATTGGCGACTACTGCTTCAACGACGGCGATCCGGATGCGCTGCGGCGCCTGGTGCCGGGTACGTTAAAGCCGGTCAGCTGGGAGCGCGAACCGCTGGGCCAGATGCTGATCAGCTCCGACGGCACCGCCGCCCCCATCGAATTCGAGCCCCGCGAAGTGCTTGCCCGCGTGCTGCAGCGCCTTGAACGTCGCGGAATTCGCCCGGTGGTGGCATTCGAGCTGGAGTTCTACCTGTTCGACCGAGCGCTCAAGCAAGGCCTGCCGCAGTTTCCGCGCGACCCATTCAGCGATGACCCGGATGACCAGCCGAACATGCACATCGAACGCTTGTCGCGGTTCAGCGATGTGCTCCTTGACATGGTGCACACCGCCAACGCTCAAGGGGTCGATGCCAACGTCATCACCGCCGAACTCGGCCCTGGCCAGTTCGAGATCAACTTCGGTCACTGTGACGATGGCCTGCGCGCCGCCGACTGGGCCGCCCTGTTCTGCCGCAGCACGCGCGGCGTGGCGCTCAAGCACGGGCTGCGCGCTTCGTTCATGAGCAAACCCTACCTGCAGGCGCCGGGCAGTGGCATGCACGTGCACGTCAGCCTGTACGACAAGGAAGGCAACAACCTGCTGGCGGCCGACCAGCAACGTCCGCTGCGCCATGCGGTGGCCGGCTGCCTGGCCTTGCTGCCCCATTGCATGCCGATCTTTGCCGCCAACCACAACGCGTTTCGCCGCTACGGCGCCATGGTCAATGCGGCCAGCCGTGCCAGCTGGGGTTTTGAAGACCGTGACGCGTGCATCCGCATTCCCGATTCGGACGCACGCAACCTGCGCATCGAGCACCGCTTGGCAGGGGCGGACGCCAACCCCTACCTGGTGCTGGCAGCCATCCTGTGCGGCATGGAGCACGGGCTGGAGGCCGGGCAGGAGCCGATCGCGCCGCTGAACGAAGACCGCGCCAGCGGGATCGACTTCCCCAAGGATATGCTCAGTGCGGTCGCGAGTATGCGTGGGCACCCGGCCGTGAATGAGGGGCTGGGGGAGGAATTCGTGATGGTGTACTGCGAGAACAAGCGCCAGGATCACCTGGCGTTCATGCACGAGGTCAGCGCCCGCGAGTACCGGTGGTTCCTGTGATTTTTTGATTGTCAGTACGACCCTTTCGCGGGACAAGCCCGCTCCCACAGGTGCTCAGGCCAACCTGTGGGGGCGGGCTTGCCGAGACGTCGGACCGCCCGCGAAAGGGCCGGTGATGACAACACGAAAATCTCTCCTATTCTCAATAGCTCATTCGGCAACCCCCCTGCACAGAGGAGACGCGACCATGAGCTACGTGACCACGAAGGATGGCGTTCAAATCTTCTACAAGGACTGGGGACCGCGCGATGCGCCGGTCATCCACTTTCACCACGGCTGGCCGCTCAGCGCCGACGACTGGGACGCGCAGCTGCTGTTCTTCCTCGGCAAAGGCTTTCGCGTAGTGGCCCACGACCGTCGCGGCCACGGGCGCTCCAGCCAGGTGTGGGACGGCCACGACATGGACCATTACGCCGATGACGTGGCCGCCGTGGTCGAGCACCTGGGCATTCAGGGTGCGGTGCATGTCGGCCACTCTACCGGTGGCGGCGAGGTGGTGCGCTACATGGCCCGCTACCCCGGCGACAAAGTGGCCAAAGCCGTGTTGATCGCGGCCGTGCCGCCGTTGATGGTGCAAACCCCAGGCAACCCCGGCGGCCTGCCCAAGTCTGTGTTCGACGGCTTCCAGGCGCAGGTGGCGAACAACCGCGCCCAGTTCTACCGGGATGTGCCGGCCGGGCCGTTCTATGGCTATAACCGTGCTGGCGCGCAAGCGGCCGAAGGGGTCATCGCCAACTGGTGGCGCCAGGGCATGATCGGCAGTGCCAAGGCACACTACGACGGCATCGTGGCGTTCTCCCAGACCGACTTTACCGAGGACCTCAAGGGTATCAGCCAGCCGGTGCTGGTGATGCACGGCGATGATGACCAGATCGTGCCGTACGAGAACTCAGGGCCGCTGTCGGCCAAGCTGCTCCCCAACGGCACGCTGAAGACCTACAAAGGCTTCCCGCATGGCATGCCGACCACCCATGCCGATGTGATCAATGCGGACTTGCTGGCGTTCATCCAGAGCTGATTTGAATGGCTGTACCGGCCTCTTCGCGGGGCAAGCCCGCTCCCACAGTGTTGAGCCCGTGGGAGCGGGCTTGCCCCGCGAAGAGGCCGGCACTGGCAACCCATACTTCCCAGGTTTACCATCCACACCTCTATCTCCCTGCCTGCCAGCCCCCCAATGCCCTTCGAACTCACCGTAGAACCCCTCACCCTGCTGATCCTCGCCCTGGTCGCCTTCGTCGCCGGTTTCATCGACGCCATTGCCGGCGGTGGCGGCCTGCTTACCACCCCGGCGCTGCTCACCGCCGGCATGCCGCCGCATCTGGTGCTGGGCACCAACAAGCTCAGCTCGACCTTCGGCTCGGCCACCGCCGGCTTCACCTACTACAAACGCAAGCTGTTCCACCCGGCGCAGTGGCGCCCGGCGTTGTTCGCGACGTTGGTCGGTGCCTCGATCGGTGCGGTCGTCGCCCACTACATGCCGGCCGAATGGCTGAACAAGATGCTGCCGGTGATCGTCTTCGCGTGCGGCATCTACCTGCTGTTCGGCGGCACGCCCAAGGCGCCGCTGGATGCCGATGCGCCGATCAAGAAGAAGTGGCAGTTCCCGCAAGGCTTCACCCTGGGCTTCTATGACGGCGTGGCCGGCCCTGGCACCGGAGCGTTCTGGACCGTGAGCACGCTGCTGCTCTACCCCATCGACCTGGTCCGCGCCAGCGGCGTGGCGCGCAGCATGAACTTCGTCAGCAACATCGCGGCGCTGACGGTATTCGTGATTTCCGGGCAGGTGGATTATGTGGTCGGCCTGTGCATGGGCCTGTCGGTGATGGTCGGCGCGTTCTTCGGCGCACGCACGGCGATCAGCGGCGGCAGCAAGTTCATCCGCCCGGTATTCATCACCGTGGTGCTGGCCTTGACCGTGCGCCTAGCGTGGCAGCACTGGTTCGGCCAGGCCTAGGCGGCGCGCCACATACAGATCGATCAGGTAACGGGCGATGGAGCGCCCGGCCGGCAGCGGCGGCAGGTCGTGCACGTTGAACCACTGGGCATCCTCGATTTCATCCGGCTGCATGACGATGTCGCCACCCGCGTACTCGGCATGGAAACCCAGCATCATCGAATGCGGGAATGGCCAGCACTGACTGCCGACGTACTGGATGTTGCGCACCTCGACCGCCACCTCTTCGCGCACCTCGCGCACCAGGCAGTCCTCGGCCGATTCGCCTGGTTCGGCGAAACCCGCCAGGGTGCTGTAGACGCCCGTGACGAAACGCGGTGAACGGGCCAGCAGGATCTCGTCGCCACGGGTCACCAGCACGATCATGCTCGGCGAAATCCGTGGATAGCTGCGCAAATCGCAAGGCTGGCAATACATCGCCCGCTCCCAGCGTATCTGCGTCATCGCCTGGCCACAGCTGCCACAGAAGCGGTGCTCGCGGGCCCAGGTGCCGATCTGCGCGGCGTAGCCCAGCACTTTATAGAGGTCGAAGTCGCCTTCCAGCATGAACGCCCGCAGGCCGCGCCAGCCGCAGCCGGGCACTTCGGCGGCGCTGCGCAGTTCCAGCAGGAACACCGGCTCGCCGTCGAAATGGCCGATGCCATGCTCGGCCAGCACGTCGAGGTCCTGCCGTTTGAGCCAGTCGCGGGGGAACAACGCGCCGTTGGCGTCCACCAAAAACCCTTCCGGGCTGCGGGCGACGGCCCAGCCCCCGGTGATCTGCGGGTCGAGTACTGCGGTAGTCCAGCGTGCTGACATGTTGGGGGGTCCTGTGTTGCGTCCCCCGGCCCGGTCAGTCGGCGAACGTCGGTTTCTGTTTGCTCATGTGCGCCGCCACCGCCACGCGCAGGTCTTCGGACTGCAGCATCGCGGCATTCCAGGTGGCGATGTATTCCAGACCATCGTCGATGCGATGGTCGCGCATGTAGCTGAGCATTTCCTTGGTGCCGGCCACGGCGATCGGCGATTTTGCGGCAATCTCGCGGGCGATGGCAAAGACCCCGTCGAGCAGCGCGGCCTGATCATCATAGACCCGGTTCACCAGGCCGATGCGCAGCGCTTCGGCAGCCTCGACAGTGCGCCCGGTGAAGGCCAGCTCTCGCATCATGCCGTCGCCGATGATACGTGGCAAACGTTGCAAGGTGCCGACATCGGCGGCCATGCCCATGTCGATTTCCTTGATCGAGAACTGCGCATCCGCGCTGCAGTAGCGCATGTCGCAGGCCGACACCAGGTCGATGGCGCCGCCGATGCAATAGCCCTGGATGGCCGCCAGCACCGGCTTGCGGCAATTGTCCACGGCATTGAACGAAGACTGCAGGCGCAGGATGGTACGGCGCAGCAACCGCGCGTTGCGGCCTACATCCTTGCCCATCTGGCCGGCCAGCGAGGCCAGCATCATCAGGTCGATGCCTGAAGAGAAATGCTTGCCCGCGCCGCTGATGACCACTGCGCGAACCGCGTCGGTGTCGTCGATCCACTGGAAGATATCGACGATCTCCTCCCAGAAGGCCGCGTTCATCGCGTTGATCTTTTCCGGGCGATTGATCTGGACATGAGCGATGTTGTCGGTCAGTTCGACTTTGAATGCGCTGTACTCGGTCACGGGCTGCACTCCTGCAGGCAAAGGGTCACGTCGCCGATGGTAACCCAGGCGCGTTGCCGTGCTTGTGCCAAAAGCGAGACTGCATACAACTTTTACTCGGCGTGCGCATCGAAGCACAGGTAAGCATTACAACCGCTTCCAGGAGATTTGCCATGGCAATGCGCAAGGCCCTTGTCCTATCCTGCATGACGCTGGCCCTGGCGGGCTGCGCCGGCTCCAGCGACGAACACCGCGCCCCACCCACCACCCAGCAGGTCGACCTGCAGCGCTATCAGGGCACCTGGTATGAGCTGGCACGCTTGCCGATGTTCTTCCAGCGCAACTGCGTGCAGTCCGAGGCGCACTATGGTTTGCGCGAAGACGGGCGTATCGACGTGACCAACCGCTGCAAGGAAAACGACGGCGAGTGGAACGAGGCCAAGGGCATTGCCGAGGCCCAGCAATCCGGCAAGACGGACAAGCTCTGGGTGCAGTTCGACAACTGGTTCAGCCGCTTGGCGCCTGGGCTGACCAAGGGCGACTATTGGGTGCTGTATCACGACAAGGACTATCGCGTGGCACTGGTCGGGCATCCGAATCGCGAGTACCTGTGGCTGTTGTCGCGCTCGCCAGCCATCACCGACCAGACGCGTGAGCAACTGGTAGCGATCGCGCAGAAGCAAGGGTATGACACCAGCAAGCTGATCTGGCGCCAAGAGAATACGACCACCCCATGACCCATCGACGGCCCGGCTCAGTCCGGCTAAGGTAGGGTCCCGCAAATGCTGGAGTCAGACAGTGGACCTGCAGTTTCTGGGTACCTCGGCGGGGGTGCCCACCCGCATGCGCAACGTCAGCGCCACCGCAGTCATCGAACCTACGGGTCAGCATTGGTACCTTGTCGATTGCGGCGAAGGCACTCAGCATCAAGTGCTGCGCACGCCATTGTCCATGCGTGACCTGCGGGCCATCTTCATCACCCACGTGCATGGCGATCATTGTTTCGGCTTGCCCGGCCTGCTGGCCAGTGCCGCGATGAGTGGGCGCAGGCAACCCCTGGACCTGATCCTGCCGGATGCGCTGCGCGAATGGGTACGCCTGAGCCTGACGGCCAGCGACAGCTACTTGCCCTTCGAACTGCGCCTGCTGCCAGTCGAGGGGCTGGACCATTGGCACAGCGATACGCTGCGGGTCAGCACTGTCCAGCTATCGCACCGGGTCCCGAGTGTCGGTTATGTATTCACCGAGCTCAACCCCGAGCCCCGCCTGGACATACGGCGCCTGGATGCCGAAGGGATCCCGCGCGGCCCATTGTGGGGTGACCTGGCCAAGGGGCTGTCGGTCGAAGTCGACGGGCAGCGGCTCGATGCCCGCGACTATCTGCTGGCCTCACGGCCCGCCCGGCGGGTGATCGTATGCGGCGACAACGACGACCCTGGCCTTTTGACTGCTGTAGCCCAAGACGCTGATGTACTGGTGCACGAAGCCACCTTCACCCAGCCCACCGTCGAGCGCAGCGGCAATGCCTTCGGCCACAGCACGGCGGCGGCCGTCGCCCAGTTTGCCGAAGTGGCGAAGGTACGCAACCTGGTGCTCACCCATTTCAGTGCCCGCTATCAAAGCGACCCGCGGCGCAGCCCCTGCATCGATGATGTGCGCAATGAAGCTCTGGCCCACTACACCGGGCACCTGACGTTGGCGCGGGACCTGCAGCGCTACCATATCGGACGTGATGGAATCCTGCTTCCCGTCACCTGAACACCCGACGCTCCCCTTGTATTCCATGATTTCATTCAATCCCTTCACCTCAAAGGCATTGAGAGAATTACCGTTCCCCATCACCGTGGAATCGTTACGCTGCCCTCGTTTCAACGGTGTCGCCATAGACGCCATGCAAGGGAAGCCTCCATGAAATCGTCACTGGCAATCAGATTCAACGTCGTGCTCCTGGCTGTGCTCATCGTCGCCTTTGTCGCCGGCAGCCTCCTCGCCAACTACTACTTGAAGAACAGCGTACGTCAGCAATCGCTGGAAAGGGCACGCCTGCTCCTCGGCGCTGCGGCGGCCAGCAACGCTTATACCGTCAAGCATGTCGTGCCACTGCTGGCAGAGCGCCTGGAGGTCGAGTTTCTGCCCCAGTTGACCCCATCGCTGGCCGCCAGCCAACAGATGCGCGAAATGCTCATGGCCTATCCGGGTCACGTCTATCGACAAGCCACCTTGAACCCGCCCAACCCGGGCAATCAGGCGACCGGCTGGGAAACTGAAGTCATCGAGCAATTGCGTGAGAAACCTCAGGCCAAGGAACTGGTCGGTGAACGCGATCATGGCGATGGCCTGACCCTCTTCGTCGCACAGCCCATCCAGGTCGCCGACGCAGCCTGTCTGATCTGCCATGGCTCGCCCGACTCCGCGCCCAAGACAGTGACCGACCTCTACGGCAGGCACCACGGTTTTGACTGGCAACTCAACGAGATCATCGGCATGCGCTATGCATCGGTACCGCTTGGCCTACCGCTGCAACAAGCCAGCGAGCGCCTGAACAGCCTCATGCTGTGGCTGCTGGCGATCGATGTGTTTCTGTTTTGCGCGTTGAGCTGGACCTTCCACCGCTTGGTCGCCCGGCGCCTCAAGGCGATGGCCGACATTGCCGAGCGCGTCAGCCTGGGCGAGCGAGCAACGCCGGAAATAACGCCAGGTGCCCCTGATGATCTGGCGCGCATGGGCCAGTCATTCACGCGCATGCGCACCAGCCTGGCCTGCGCCATGAACATGCTCGAAGCGAAGTCGGGCGCCGATCATGCTTGAACGAATGGGCAAGTATCGCATCGACAGCGTGCTTGGCGAAGGCGCCATGGGCACCGTCTACAGGGCCTTCGACCCGGACATTGCTCGGATCGTGGCGCTCAAGACAGTGCGCATGGAGCTGCTCGGCGATGGCCATCTGCAGCAATTGTCGCGCCGCTTCCAGAATGAAGCCCAAGCCGCTGGCCGGCTGAATCACGCTAACATCGTCACGGTTTACGAGTACGGCGAGGCTGGCGGTTTCGCCTACATCGCGATGGAGTTCGTCGACGGTATCGCCCTCGATACCCTGCTACAACACCGACAAACGCAGCCGATACCCCAAGTGATCAGCTGGATGTGTCAGTTGCTGCTCGCGTTGCATCATGCTCATTGCAAGGGTGTCATTCATCGTGACATCAAACCCGCCAACCTGGTCATCACTGCTGACCAGCAGCTGAAGGTCACCGATTTCGGCGTCGCGCACCTGGACAATACGAGCATGACGCAAACCGGTTCGATGGTCGGCACGCCCTGCTACATGTCACCCGAACAGTTTCGCGGTGCCAGTGTGGATGGCCGTTCGGACCTGTTCTCCACTGGCGTCCTGCTCTACCAGCTGCTCACCGGCGAACGGCCGTTCTCGGGGTCGGCAGCCATGGTCATGCACCAGGTACTCAGCCAGGTACCGGTGCCACCGTCGCGTCTCAACCCGGCACTGGGCTTGCAGTGTGATCGCCTGATCGCCAAGGCCCTGGCGAAATCCCCGGACGATCGCTTCGCTTCGGCATTGGATTTTCTCAGCGCATTGCAAGCCCTGCCATCGCCACCGCTGCCAGACTCGCCGATGCAGGATGACGACCGCACACGGCTGGATCTGCCCTGCACGCCCGCCACCGGCTTGGACCCAGACTTCCTGCAACAGTGCGAAAAACGCCTGACTTACTTGATCGGCCCGATCGCGCGCATCCTGGTACGCCACGCGCTCAAGGACTGCATGACTCGCCAGGCGTTGCTGCAGACACTGGCTCAACATATCGACGAAGATGCTCAGCGCCGTGCATTTCTGCAACCACCACTGTGAATCGTGGCTTCCAGTCGATGACTAAAAAGGTGCCGGGCAACGGAACTGTTCCAGGGTGTCACGCTGGAATGGATGCACCACGCTACTGGGTTGCAACAGATAACGCACCTTGCGCCCCGCAAAGTCGAAGCTCAATACGAAACGCTCACCTTCCTCGACGCTGAGCCGACCTTGGTCCAGCAGTCGCAGCCAAGCCCACGGGCCCTCACTGCGCAAGCCATCGCCTGCATGCAGTTGCACCAAGTCTTTGCCCTTGCCACTTGGCAGGGTGATGGACGTGAAGCCAAGGGGCGTGTCGGTATCGAAAACCACAGGCTGGCCGGCAATATCCAGGCTCACCTCACCCAGCGCCGCGTCGGCCTCCAGGGGTTTGAGGGCAAAGCGCAAGGACGGCTGTCGCGCTCCGCTGACAAAGAACATGTCGCGTATGCGTGCGCCATGCTGGAACTGGTCGAGTACGGCCTGGCTACTGATCATGGACACATTGCCAGTCGTTCTCCAGCGCCAGCGGCTGGTGCTCGTATCAACGTAGGGTGCCAGCTGATTATTGAAAAATTCGTCCATCAGCCCGCCGGGGCTGAAAAACTTACCGAAGTCATCGGCGGTGACTTCACGGCTGGCGCCGCGCACCAGGGGGTAGCGGCCGGCGATGGCATCGCGACAGAATGCCGCGCCGCTGACACGCCACAGGGCACTGAGCCGCTCACGCTCATTACCCAGCGCCAGCGCGCCGCCCTGGTTGCCGATAGCGAGCAAGATGGTCGAAAGCGGAACGGGCAGCTGCTCCGCCATACGCTTGATGCGCCCGAGTACCTCCGGGCTCGGTGCGGAAGTGCCTGCGTGGCGAGCGTCCTCGGCACCGGCGAAGAACTGCGCAGCTTCCTTCAGCAAATCCAGACTTTCGACAAGCAGCGGCGAACCCGGCCGATCGATCAAGGCGTGCAAACTGGCGAAATGCTGGTTCACAGGGTGGCTGGATGGCTCCACTACCCTGCCTGGGGCGCCATCATCCAATGAGCTTTGCAAACGTTCGTGAGCGATGTCCAGCCCTGTGCCAGTCTGACGCTGCAGTTGCTGGTCATTCTCCTGCGCGGTAGCGTCTTCAAGCCTGGTCTCACGTGCAGCGGCCATCAGGACGGCGCGCAGCGGCGAATCTGCAGCGGACAACGCGTTGCTGACCCTCGCAGCCTGACCCAAGGTGCCCAACGACACCAGCTGCAGATCCTTGAGGTAGTTATCCCATTCGCCGATGTAATCGGCGTAATACAAGCCCAGCACAGAAGCCATCATGCCTTGCGTGTTGCCTGCGGCCAACGCTGCTTCATGGCGATCGAGAATCCAGCTTTCCTTGGCCATATTGGCGACCGCTTGCTCATGCATCGTCCGCAACGCCCGATAGCCGGCCACCGTGAACAGCCCACTCACGCCACGAGACAAGGGCGCTCCGCTACCGCGGCCGAGCAGCGACGATGCATCCTGCCCGGCAGCGCTGTCGACACTGAAGGCTGGCAGATCCTGCTGAAGCACCTGGCGCTTGAGGCGACTGTAGATACGCTGTGACAGTGACAGCGAGGCAAGCGTGAGGCGAGTGTGGGCGACCAGTTCCTTGTCGAGCGGCTCAGGGCCTGCAGTGCCATCCTCGAGCAAGGCCGCCAGGTGCGACGACAACGCCTGGCGCTGCATCTCGCTGGCCTGGGACAGCTCCCGGAACCAGGCGACATCGGCCCACGCCTGCACCGAAACGGCATCGAAATGCTGCCGCTTGCCAAGCATCAGATAGACCCGCAGGGTCTCGAACAAGAAGTCCTGATTGGCGGTATCGCCACGGCGCAAAGCGGTTTCCAGGTTGGCAACGAGCGGCACCATCAAGGTGCCGTGCAATAGACGTCGGTACAGTGCCAACGCCTCATCCCCGAGCGGGTCGACCTGCTTGAGCCCAATGCGTTCGAGCAACCCGGGGCGCTCTTCACGCACGAGCGCGTTCGCTGACAATTGACGGGCTTCATCGAGCAGTGGCAGGGCCGCAACAACGTTGCCGTTGTCGGTGAAAGCCCGGGTCAGTCTTGCCAGCTCGAGCGTGCGTTGCTGCATCAGTTCGACTGCGGACTGTTTATGCTGGTAGCCGATACCAACGCCCAGCGCCAGCAGCGCAGTCAGGACCACCAGGCACAACCTCCCCGCTCGTAGCCAACGACGGCGCTCGCGCGTGAGACGAGAGCCGATCAATCCCATTTCCTTGCAGATCACCTCTTGCATCAGGCGCGTGATGAAGTAGCTGCGCCCTCGGGATTGCTGAGTGCCACTGGTGAAATACACGCCTCTTACCAGGGTCGGCAATTGGTAACGATTGGGCTGGAAAACACGGGTCATGAAGTGCCCGAGCTCGCCTTTGATACTGGCAAACTGGTTGGGGAAATCGTACAGCAAGGCGCGCCGGGAGAGTTCGCGCTCTTGTTGCATGCAAGCGAGTACGCGGACCTGCAATTGGCGCTCCAGCGCATCGAACTCCGCCGGAAAACTCGCCAGCCCCGCGTCCAGTTGCTGAGCCTGGCGCATCGGGAACGTCATCCCCCAAACCTGGCTGCGCTGATCACGGCCCAGGTGTTCGAAAAACTCGGCGAAGCCCGGCAGCAAGTCGCATTTGGTGACCATGACATAGACGGGCAAGACAACACCCAGCCGCTTGTACAACTCGTCGATACGCAAGCGGATGGCCTTGGACTGCAGGGTCTGAGCATCGCTGGGCTGTAACAGGTCATTCACACTGAGGGTAACGATCACGCCATTCAACGGGCTACGGCGCCGGTGATTTCGCAAGAGGTCGAGCAAGGCGTTCCACGCTGTCGAATCCGTGGGGTGTTCCTGGCAGGTGTATCGTCCTGCCGTGTCGAGAAACACCGCTTCGTTGCTGAACCACCAGCGGCAAGGGCGGGTGTCGCCTGATCCGTCGATAGCCGTTGCACCTGGCGTTTCACTTAGCGGGAACTGCAGGCCCGAGTGAGCGATGGCAGTGGTTTTGCCGCTGCCCGGGGCGCCCATGATGAGGTACCACGGCAAAGGGTTCAGGGCCTGTTGCCGCCGAGTTTTGCCTCTACGCGACAGCGCCATCGCTGCGTCCATGCGCTCGGCCAGAAGCCCGACCTCGTCCTGCATTTGCCGCTCAACGTCGCTTGACCCTGGTTCGCGCCTGGCGCGCCGAGCAAGCCACCAAGCGACATACAGCCCCCACGCGACCAATAGCAGTGTAATCACAGCCAATCGCCAGTGTTCCGAGGCCAACGGTGCGTATCCATCGAATGTCAGCGATGGCCCCTGATACCACAGCAGCGCAGCGATCAACAGCACCCCGATCAACGAGAAGAACCAGGCACTGGCCAGCCACTGCAACACGCGTTTGAACACATCGAGTAAGGGTATGAAATAAGACATCGCCTGTCCTTACTGCGGCTGTACTGGATTGGAGAAGGTGATATCCACCCGTCGATTACGCGCACGATTTGCCGGTGAATCGTTGGGCGCGAGCGGTTCGGCTGCGCCCCTCCCCTCGCTGCGGTAACGGGTCGATGGGCCAGTCCGACTGCCCAGTAAATTCACCACGGCGCGGGCCCGCGCTTCGGAAAGCTCGGCATTGGTCCTCAGCCGCGCGCGGGGCGATGGTGGTTGGTTGTCGGTGTGGCCGACTACCAGGACCTCACCAGGTATCCTGCTCAGTGCGTCACCTATGCGCTGCAACAACGCTTGCGCGCTGGGCAGAACGACGGTACTGCCCGAGTTGAAAACATCTTGTCCACTCAGGGAAATCACCCAGCGGCCGGCTGTTTCGCGCACGCTCACCAGACCTTGCTCGATGTCATCGGCCAGCAAAGACGACAACTCCATCGATGCAATCGGCGTTATTACTGGTGCTGCCAGGCGGATTTCGGCCAGTTGCGAGCGCAGCGATGCCGAACTACGGTCGAGCAGCCAACGGCAGGTCAGCTCAAGCGCACCCACCAACACTGCAGCCCCGATTGCCATTGCCCACAACGGCATGCCTTTGCGCACTGGCTTGAACCGCGTGGCGGCACCACGCCAGCGAGGCGACAGGTCGTGTTCGATAGCCCCTCGCTGCAAACGAATCTGCCCGTACAGACGCTCGCGCAATACCGCCAGTTGATCGGAGCCGCGGTCGATCACGCGATACCGCCCTTCCAGGCCAAGCGCCAGGCACAGGTACATGAGTTCCAGCAATTCGAGGTGGGTACGTGCATCCATGCTGATGCGCTGAAGCACCCGAAAGAACCGCTCACCACCCCCGGCTTCGTTGTGGAAGGTCACCAGCAAGCTGCGACTGTTCCACACACCCGCCCCCCAGGCGGTGCAGGAAATGGTCTCGTCGACCAGGGTACACAACGCATAATGCGCAACGGCAATGGTCTGGACCTCCACCCGGCAGGCCCGAGCCTGGGTTTCGAACTGGCGGATCGCGTGCATCAGGCGCTGGCGCAGCGTGGCCATGTCCGGGGGGCGCGCCATGCAGCGCAGCGGCATCACCAACGCCAACAACGGGTGGGCGGCTCGAACCAGCGGATTGAGGCCTGCTGCGCAGGGTGTGACCGCCTCGAACGCGTTGCCCTGCCTGCTCGGCAAACCCGCGACTGCCGGGCGACCGTTGGACCTGGGCAGCAGCATCGTGCGATCGGGGTCCAGCCCAGCCGCCAGGGGATCTTTCACGTTCACGTTTGTGCACCTGCGCTTTTGATCAACCGTTACGAATGGCCCAGAACTGCATTTCCAGCCCGGGGAAACTGCCAGCCACATGCAGGGCGAAGCCCGCCGACTGAGCCATTTGTTGCCACTGCTGGCTGCTGCGGTCGAGTTCGAAATAAGTGAAACCTGCATGGAAGGGGACTTGGCGCGGCGCAACCGGCAACGCGCTCAGGCCGATACCGGGCAATTGCAGGTTGACCATGTCGCGAATCTTCTCGACAGAGCCCAACTTGGCTTGTCGTGGAAAAGCGCTGCGCACCGCTTCGCTCGGCATCTGCGCGCGCACAGCCAAGACAAAGGTGGCGCAATGAAGCAACGTGCGGTCCGACAACACCGCCACGCGGATACCGAACTGGCGCTCTTCCAGATGAACTTGCACGGCCCGCGCGTCACTGACCGTGGCCAGGGCACGGCGCAGATCGAGGATCAACGGGGAGAAGGTTTCGGCCAAGGCGTCATGACGGTATGGGGGGTAGCGGGTGGCACGCTTCTCGGCGTGGGTAAAGGTCGCCAGCTCTCCCGCCAACTGGCTCAGTTCACGGTATAACGCTTGCGGGTGTAGCCCGGCCATGCTCGTCAGGTGGCGAACCAACGGTTCGCTGCGATTGAGTAGCTGCAACAGCAGAAAGTCGGCGATCTCCGCCACGCCACTGGTGCCCGGTTGCGCCAGCCGCTTGGCGATGGCGTCGGCACGTTGTTGCACTAACCCGAGCAGTTCCTCGGCGAATTGCCCCAGGCTGGGCGCGGCGCTCACGTCGGTGCTTGGCGGGCAGAACTCGGGATCCAGCAGCACCCGCTGATCGGCGCGGCGCTCCAGCACCCGCGCCACAGCGAGTGTGGTGTAAGCGTCGGCAACGTCCCCGGCGCGCGCCAGCCGCAGGCGCAGTTTGCCCACGTTCAACAGCGCGCTGTTGTCCAGGCCGTTACTGTCCCACACTTCATACTCGACGCTGCGAAAGCGCGCAAAATTTTCGACGCTGGCGCTGTCATCTGTGTCAGCTACCCCATGGCGCGCAGTGGGGAGCGCCAATACCACGATCAGGTCGCGCGCCTCGGCGGGGATCTCAAGCGCCAGCGGCATCTCGTCGAAGGGCAAGCCGACTGCAGTACCGTCAGGCATTACGCCACTGTATGCCTTGAGCGCCAGCTTGCCGAACGCCAGGTGCTGCTCATCGATCTCCAGACGCGAAAAGCCCCAGGCATAGGGCCGCAAGGCACCTACCCGAGCATCGAGCTGAGCGCTCAGGTAGCGGTCGTGCTGTTGCAGGTGCTGCGGCTGCAAAAGCATGCCTTCCGACCAGACGATCTTGCTGTTCCATGACATGGGGTTGGCCTCGCAGCGGGTGAAGTACGGATTACGCAGTGCCGCGCAGGTGACGGTCCGGCAATGAGTAGGCGCTGGAACACCTTTCAGCCCGCACGCCTTGCACGTTCGCGTCGCCATCACGGGTCAGCTCGGCATAGCGCTCCATGAACCGGCCCCACAAACGCGCCTTGTGCAGCGAAGGGCGCAGACGCTTCAGCAATCCCGGCGCCGCCACCCCACGGGCTATGCCCCCGGGTTCCAGGTGCAGCAACACCTCGGTCAGCGCTTCGCGCATGTCGGCTTCAACCGCTCGTTCATGGGCCTTGATATCGTCGAAAGCCGCCTGGAACGCCTGCGTGCAGGGCAAGTAGGCGGGTGAATCGGTTCCCAGCATCTGGCTCAGGGCGCTGGCGGCATCAGGGAAAAACTTCAGTGGGTTGTTCTCGAGGGCGCCGATCATGGTCATCTCGAGGGAGCGTTCACGTTTCGCCAATGCCCGTTCTCTCAGCATGGCCATGGTGCCGCCGGTAGCTTCCCGCAGCGTGTGCCCTGCCAACCGAGCCAGCTCCTCGGGGCTGCGTGCGTTGTACGAAGGGGGCAAGCCCAGGCCTTCCAGCAGTGCCTTGAACACGCGACTTTCAGTGGAGAGAGGTTCGTCATCAACCGCACGTTCAGGCTTTGCCCGCGCCTGCGCACCTGCCGGAGCCATCAGATCGGCCAAAGGGTCATAGCCCTTGGGAATCAGCTCGGCCTCTGCGATGACCGCAGCAGGCTCGATGGGCGTTGGCAGGACGTGCCGCTCGGGCGACACGTGATCACCGCGGGTATCACTGTAGTTCGCAGGTGCAGGCACATCGAACAGCGATGCGTGGCCACCCCCCGTGAGCAGGTTGAAGCCTGATTGCTCGGCCAGCACAGGTGTGGGATCGAATACCGGCTCGTGCACTATGCTGTGTGCTGCCAGTACCTCGGCGCCTGCTCTCGGCGGCCCGAACGAGGGCTCGACGCGCGGCGCAGCCGCGGCTGCCGCGTGCGGCCCGAACACAGCCAGCGTCTGGGTCGCGCCGGTGGGCGCCGGGGCGTTGCTGGGTGCCTGCGCTGGCAACAGGTCAACATCGATCTGATAGTCGCCGATCATCAGTACGTCACCCGCCTGCAGCAACGTTTCGCAACCACGGCCGACCAGTTGCTGGTTGACCACGCTGGGGTTGCTGCCAACGTCGACCAGGTAGTAATGCGCTTCGCGTCGTTCGATACTCGCATGTTTGCGGGAGATGTACCGGTCAGGGTCGTCCAGTACCAGATCATTGCCCGGTGCCCGTCCCAGGGTTCCGGTAGCATCGATCGAACAGCAAAGGTCAGTCACCGGCGGTTGCCCGCGGTAACTTGTGACCCGTAATTTCATGGGCATATCAGGCTCCTTGACGTGCCAGGTTGACGAAAATTCAAGGCTGGCCATCGTCAGCCTCCTTGGGTTCGAGCGGCTCACCGGCAGGTCCTGGTCGCAAGGCTTGCGCCAGGGCATTCGCGGCGGCGGCCGCCTGCGGCAGTGGCAATGGCGGCGCCGAGGCGATGATGGCCGGGCCGATGGTCAGGAACGACCCGCCAGCCTTGAGGATGATGCTCGCGCCTGCCTCGATGACCACATTCGTGCCGCCCTTGATGTGCACATCCATGCCACCGCTGAGGCTGGCTTTCATGGCGCCCTGCAGCAGCAAGTCACGGCCAGCCACCTGCGCCACGCTGCCAGCGGCCTTCTCGGTGCGATCACCCAACACCTGCTGATGGCGGTCACCACCGATGCGTTCGCGCAAGTCGCCAGCAACGCGGGAATGGCGATCACCCCCGACCCAGTCCAGGGCGTCTTGCTTGATGCGCTGCTCGAGGTTCTTTTCGGCATGGATGAAGACTTGTTCGGCGCCCTTGCGATCCTCGAAGCGCAGCTCGTTGGCGCCTCCCCCTCCTGGGGATGAGCAGCTTCTGAGCGTCGAGCGCGTGGCCTGTTCGGGTAACGCACAGGGCGGCAGGGTCTCGGCGTTGTAGAGCGCACCTGTGACCAGCGGGCGATCCGGGTCACCCTCAAGAAAGCTCACGACCACTTCCTGGCCAGTGCGCGGCAGGAAAAAACTGCCCCAGCGTTTGCCGGCCCAGGCCTGGTTGACACGGATCCAGCACGAACTGTTCTCGTCGTGCGTACCTTCACGATCCCAGTGGAACTGGACCTTTACCCGACCGTAGCTGTCGGTCCAGATCTCTTCCCCCTGCTTACCGACCACCTTGGCGGTCTGCGGGCCGTGAATCACTGGCCAAGGCGTCAGGCACAGCGGCCGAAACTCCTGCTGGCTCGGCATCGCGGTAAAACGGCAGCTCAGTGTGGGTTCCTGCGCCCCCGTAGCGATCGGCTCGCAGGCATCGGACGACAGCACATAGTCGGCAGACAGCACCAGCATCTGCTGATTCTGATCGCTGCGCGGGTGTTCGGTGAGGGTGAACAGCGCACCGGGGAACAGCCCACGGGCATGGGTAGCCCCCTCAACCCGCCGATAACTGCTGTGACGTGCCTCGATACGGTGGCGTGCCAGGGTTTCACCATGCTGGCGTTCACGGTACTTGCCCGGGTAGTCGAAGCGTTCATGGCGAGACTGGCCGTAGTCACGCGCCAGGGACGACTTGACCAGCAGATTGGCCGACGGCTTTTCGAAATCGTAATCCTGCAATGACCACGCACCGGTTTCGACTTCGGCGCTCATGCTCCAATCGTGGATCACCTGTTGCTCGCCCCTGGCAGGGTCTTGCACCGCCAGATAACGCAACTGCTCGAACCCCTCGACCGATGCATGCGCACTGTAACCGTCAGCCAGCACCAGGGTGTGGCGCCCTGCGCTGCTCTTGAAAAAATAGTAGATGCCAGCATGCTCCAACAAGCGGCTGACGAAATCGAAATCCGTTTCGCGGTATTGAACGCAGTACTCCAGCGCAGGGTATGTACCACTGAGCCCGGACGTGTCGAGGTCAGCGACGGTGTAAGCGGCGCAGACGGTTTTGACGATCTGCGGCACGCTCTGCTGCTGGAAGATCCGGCAATCGCTGCTGCGCGTGAGCAACCACAGCCAGGGGCGCACGACTGCGCGGTATGTGGCAAAACGTCCTTGATGGCCGGTGTAGGCGAAAGAAGCGACCACGCCGCTGAAATGGCGCTGACCGCCGCTGGGCAGCTCCACCGCAACCGTCAGCGGCGTGGCCAACAGATCGTCCAGGTTCAAGTCGCTGCGCTCGCTGAAAAGCTCTATCCGGTACTCGCTCAGGCTCGACAGGCCTTCGCTGGCCACCATACGCCGCAGCAGCAGCGCATCTGCGCCCGCTGCGCTTTGAACGGCGATTTGGCGATGGGTTTGCGTAACGGGCATCGTGCAATCCTGGACGACTGATGGGCTGTCATGGAGTACAACAGCCCAGCGCCTCGGATTATTCCCTGGTGCGCAGGAGCGACAGCGTGTTTTTCAGGCCCCAGGAGCGCCGAGCGGGGAGCTCAGAACAAGGGTGATGCCAGTGAACTTGTACATCTTCGACCAGCTGTTCATGTGATTGAAACTCGTGAAGTCATTGCCGTCTGCGGGGTCCATGTAGGTACCATCCGATCGCTTCATCACATAGTGAAGCCCAACGCCGCCCGAGATCATCACCTTCAGTGCCCGTTGATTGTGTGCCAGCGAGGGCGCCTCGCGATGATTGACCGTAAAGCCAGCCCGAATGCAGTTTGGTTCGGCGTCTGGGTAGAAGGTCGAAATCATGCTGGAG
This sequence comes from Pseudomonas sp. NPDC089752, assembly GCF_044748725.1. Lineage (NCBI taxonomy): Bacteria > Pseudomonadati > Pseudomonadota > Gammaproteobacteria > Pseudomonadales > Pseudomonadaceae > Pseudomonas > Pseudomonas sp. NPDC089752. Next base: position 169,108 of record NZ_JBIVGP010000001.1, on the reverse strand, counting down.
AGTCTACCGTGTATGTAGATCGCCACATCCAGACCAAGCTCACGCGCCGCGATAGCGAGGTTGTGCGGAAGCGAGTAACCCAGCGCGCCGTGAATGATGGGTTTGACATGCCCTCCAGTAAGCGCCCCTGAAGTGATTTCGTACAAGGCCGCTTCGCAGGTAGGCGTCACGGCCAACGGCTGACCGCGATTGGACCCGCCGACGTTGGGCAGCTGTCTGGCCTGCAACTCCACCGCTGCGCATAGCAGGCTGGCCGCGCCACAGGAGTTGTTGAATTGCTGTTGCTTTCTCATCGATGCCTCTCAAAGGGCCCTGAGGCCGTGATTACGGGTGGTCGTCGCTGTGAGCGAAAACAAAGACACCTCCACGCACACTGATATGCAGCCTGTTCAAGGCGTCTGCACGCAGCTGGTGTTCGAGGCAGATCCGGCTGATGCTGGGCAGAATTGATTGAGTCAGGATCGCGTCGATCATCCGCCCGCCACTCTCGAGCTCTGTACAGCGACTCACGACCAGTGCCACCACCTCGTCATCGAAACTCAAGGGCACGCCCTGACTGCTCTGCAGGCGCTGTTGGATGCGCCCCAGTTGCAGGCGGACGATGCTGGCGAGCAAGTCGTCGCTCAACGGGTAGTAAGGCACCACCACTACCCGCCCCAATAGCGCGGGGGCAAACACCTGCAGCAACGGCGCTCGCAGCGCCTGCGCAAGAGTGTCGGGCTCCGGCGCCAGGCCTGGCTGCCGGCACAGACGCTCGATGGTCGCGGTGCCGACATTGCTGGTCAGCAGGATCAGCGTATTGCGAAAATCGATCAGCCGGCCTTCCCCGTCTTCCATCCAGCCTTTATCGAACACCTGGTAGAACAGCTCATGCACGTCTCTGTGAGCCTTCTCGATTTCATCCAGCAACACCACGCTGTACGGCCGCAGGCGCACCGCCTCGGTCAGCGCTCCGCCCTCACCGTAGCCAACATAGCCAGGCGGCGCGCCCTTGAGCGAGGAAACCGAATGAGCTTCCTGGTATTCACTCATGTTGAGCGTGATGAGGTTCTGCTCGCCCCCGTACAGGGTTTCGGCAAGCGCCAGAGCAGTCTCGGTTTTGCCCACACCCGAAGTGCCTGCCAGGAGGAACACGCCCACCGGTTTGTCTGGGTTGTCCAGGCCCGCACGAGCGGTCTGGATGCGCCGGGCGATCATTTCCAGGGCATGGTGCTGGCCAAGGATGCGCTGGGACAACGTGTCGGCCAGGTTGAGTACGCGACCGATCTCGTTGCCCACCATCCGCCCAAGTGGAATGCCGGTCCAATCCTGCACGACAGAGGCGACGGCCTGCTCATCGACGGTGAGCAGGATCATCGGCGACTCGCCTTGAGCATCGGCGAGGGCCTGCTGATGGGTGCGCAGTGATTGCAGGGTGTCGCGATTGTCTGGTTGGTCCCGCACCTGCTCGCGCAAATCGAAAATGGCCTTCGCGTGACTGTGCTCGCCTTGCCATCGCGCCTCCAGCCCAGCGAGGCGCTGCTGCTCGCTTTGCAACTTATCATCGAGGTCCTGCTCGCGGGTTTCGGTGTCACCGCCCACGGCGCGCTCACGGGCAACGATCGCCCGTTCGGTTTGCAGCGCCTCGATTCGTCGTCGGCTGTCTTGCAACGCCGCCGGAGTGGCGTGCTGGCTGATGGCGACGCGCGCGCAAGCGGTATCCAGAAGGCTGATGGCCTTGTCGGGCAGCTGACGTGCCGGTATGTAGCGCTGCGACAGTCGTACTGCCGCCACCAGCGCTGCGTCGAGCAACTGTACCTGGTGATGCCGAGCCATGCCCTCGGCGAGCCCCCTGAGCATCAATAGCGCGCGCGCCGCGTCGGGCTCATCGACCTTGACGGTCTGGAAGCGTCGCGTCAGTGCCGGGTCCTTCTCGATATGCTTGCGGTATTCGCCGAAGGTGGTGGCACCGATGGTACGCAGCGTACCTCGTGCCAGTGCGGGCTTGAGCAGATTGGCCGCATCTCCCGTGCCGGCGGCGCCACCGGCGCCGATCAAGGTGTGGGTTTCATCGATGAACATCACCACCGGTACCGGGCTGGCCTGCACCTCGTCGATCACCGAGCGCAGGCGTTGTTCGAAATCACCTTTCATGCTCGCGCCAGCCTGCAGCAGGCCGATGTCCAGCGTGCGCAAACGCACGTCGCGCAATGCCGGCGGCACGTCGCCACGGACGATGCGCTGCGCCAGCCCTTCGACCACGGCCGTCTTGCCGACGCCAGCCTCGCCGACCAGCATCGGGTTGTTCTGACGCCGGCGCATGAGGATATCGATCACCTGGCGAATTTCATCGTCTCGCCCCACGATGGGGTCTGGAGTACCTTCGCTCGCCTGGGCGGTGAGGTCGACGGTGAACCTGGCAAGCGCCGTCTGGCCTACGTCCCCGCCCCGCCCTGCGCTGCCCTCACCCGGTGCCAGGGTGAAACCGTCAGTGGCTTTCAGGCGGGCTTCGGGCGAGTCGGACAGCATCTGAGAGAAACGGTCGGCCAGGTCCTCGACCTTGACCTTGCCGAACTCCGCCGACATGGCCAGTACCGTATTGCGCAACGTACGGTCCTTGAGCAAGCTGAACAGCAAGTGCCCCGAACGCACCTGGGTATCGGCAAACAACAACGTGGCCTGCACCCAGGCGCGCTCGACGCCCTCCTCCAATGGCGACGACAGGTCGGTGATCGAGGTCGAGCCCCGGGGCAGGCGATCAAGAGCCGCAGACAGATCATGCTCCAACCGTGCACTGTCCAACCCATAGTGACGCACGATACGCGCCAGGTCACTGTCGGTAGATTGCAGCAACTGGTGGAGCCAATGCACCAGCTCCACATAAGGATTGCCGCGCAACTTGCAAAATTGCGTGCTGCTTTCGAGGGTGCGATAACACAGGCTGTTGAGCTTCCCGAACAGGGCCACCCGGCTGATCTCAGACATGATCTGTTCCTTGCGGTGAAAAGGCTGGTGAAAGGCGAGGCTTGATGAATAACTGGTGGTCGTCCTCGGTCGCTGGCGCGCCAAGCAGCCAACTGCTCCAGCCGAGCCTTGTGCCTTGGCCCAGACGCGCAGCCGACAGGTGCTCCCTGCCGACGATCAGGTTGACATCCCACTCCAGCACCAACCCCGCGTAGTGGCGAACCCAGTCGGTGAGCCGAATCATCCCCTGGCGGCCTGGCAGGAGGCGGGATAGCTGCAGCATGTCGAGTGGGCCGATCAGCAGGCGGAACTTGCCTTGGGCGTCCCATACCCGGCGGCCGAGCATTGTGCCTTCACCGAGGCGTGCGGCATCCGGCCCGCTGCGAAGCGTGCACGCCCCGTCGGCCGGCAGCACCATCCAGTGGCCAACGAACTGCTGCACCTGCACCGGCACCTGCAGGTCGTCGCTGAGCACCGCGGCCAGGCCTTGCGCATTGCGTGCGTGGGGTGCCAGGCGCCCGGCATAGTGCAGCTTGGCCAGATGAGGGACGGCATTGCGCCCTTGTAGCGAGGGCATGCCCATGCCAATCAGTGAGGCAATGTAGTCGGAAAAGCGATCTGCCGCCGGGCGGTCGAGGCTCACCGTCGGCTGCGCACTGGCCCAGGCGCGATAGAACAGGCTGACCATGCGGTGGTTGAACATGTCCAGAAAGCGCGCCAATGTGGGGTCGTTCAGATTGCGCTGACGGTCACGCACATACTCGGTCAGGTGCAGAGGCAACGGCCCATTGGCTCCCAGCACACCGAAGAAATTGAGCAACAGCAACGGCGCCTTGCCGGCCCCCTCGTGTTCCAGCCCTGCCAGCATCGCCGGCTCGAATGCCAGCGATGGCTGCTGGCCAAAACGTATCGCTTCCTGGGCGGGACGGCTGGCCTGGCCAATCCGCGGCTGCTCGGCGAAGGCAGATTCCAATTGGCGCAATGCGGCATTGAAATCATAGGCGGCAGGCTCACGTGCCAGGCGTTGCAGCAGGGCTAGAGGATCGCGCATCGCCCGACTCTTGCTGGCCATTGCATGATCAACCCACGCGTCACGCCGTGCAGGTGGGTTTCGGTAAACGCGTTGATCGAAACGTACTTGGCGAAAAACTGCTCCAGCACGGCGCCGAAGATGAACAGGCTGGCCCCTTCAAACGCGCTTTCGTCAACCGTCACGCAAATCTGCAGGCCTCTGCCATGGGCAATTCGACCCGCAATCGGCAGACGCCTGACGATCGAATGGGCACTCACCGAACGCACACCCTCGACTTGCCTGAGCGCTGACGCATCGTTCTGGCCGCAGTACAGCCGCAGCAGGTCGCGCAACGCCGTGGCGCCTTGCTCGGGGCTCTGATCGAGCAGTGACAGGTAATTGAGCGACAGGTGGCTGACCAGTCGCCACGCCGTTTCGCCTTCAGCAAAGGATGCCTTTGGCGCGGTGGGCCCCTCCAGGCAGCGCACCGCTTGCACGGGCGCACCGGAAACGACAGTGAAATCGGTCTTGCCAGTGCCCACCGGCATGCCCAACACCAAGTCCCGGTTAGTGCACAGCGCGTGTACGCTCAGCTGCCGCAAATCGCTGCGGTAAGGCGCCTCATGGCAGTCCACCAGGCTCAGGAACAGCTCGCTGCCGACGTAGCTCGAGCGCGGGCCTTTGCTGCGCTGGCGCTCGGACAGCACGCGGGTGTCGCGGCGTATGTGGTACCAGGCATCCTGCCCTGGCAGGCCCATGTCGTTGGCCTGGTAGAACGAGGCAAACGCCTGCTCGGCCTGTACGCCACTGCCATGCCCGGTAACGCGGGTCACCTGATACACCTCGAAATCCATCGGTCGAGTCCGGTCCGGCACCACGTGATAATCCACCTTGTGCTCAGACAGGTGCACTCGGTCTGCACATTTGGGGAACAGGTTGATCGCCGGGGTACAGTGCAGCGCGAACTGGGCAGGGGTTACGTGGTCTTCCAGCGTCGGTTCAAACGCCTTGAACAACACCGTGATATCCAGCTGCGAGGCATCGCAACCCTTGATGGCGGCGCCCAGGCCACCCAGTTCGACGAACTGGAAGCGCTGCGGCAAGCTGAAATATTCCTGCAGCATCCGATATCCCTGGAAGCTGCGTGGCCCGGCTGGCAACAGCGCCTGCTCGTCGGCAAAGCCTTGGGCGCGCAACTTGCCGGGGTCAATGAAACTATGCCAGCGGCCATCGGCCTGCACTGGCTGAACCAGCACACCCGCAGCCTGTGCCAGCAGTTGTTCGAGCATCAGCCCGGCAAGCCCTGCAGAGCCGCGCAAGTGCAGCAGCAGCGTGTCCAGTGACAGGCTGTCGAAGGTCAAGCCCGCGCCTACGGCCAGACGCAAACGCAATGCCGCCTTGACTGGACCCAACCGTGCAAGGTCGACGCCGCCGACCTGCCCTGAGCAGGCGAAATAGCAAGCCTCGGTCAGCGCCAGCGGCCACAGGGTGACGTCATGTGCCGTGCGAAACTCGCAAGCCGTCTGGTCGCCCTTGCCCAATTGGCTATGCAACGAGGTACCTCGAGGCACCGTAAAGCCCTGACTCAGGCTGCCCTCATTGAGGTCGGGTTGTAATTGCACCACGGCCATCGACGGCGTCGGTGCCAGGTAATGGGGCAACACCAGTTCCAGCAGGTGATGAGTGAAGCGTGGAAACTCCGCATCGATCTTCAACTGCACCCTTGCTGCGAGAAAGCTGAACCCCTCCAGCAGACGCTCGACGTAGGGGTCTGCGCAGACATGGCTTTCAAGGCCCAGACGTCCGGCGATCTTGGGAAAATCCCGGGCAAACTCGCCACCCATTTCCCGCAGATAGCGCAGCTCGCGCTCGTAGTAGCGCAGCAACTTGGCGTTCATTGGGCCATCATCGATTCGTTGGCGTAGAGCCTTACATCGCCAGATTCAAGGTCAAGCTCGGTCTTCACGTACAGGCGCTCGGACAGAGGCTGGCCCCATAGTTCACCCTGAATTTCGAATGACACCCGGTGCAGGCCGCACTGCTCGCCTTGCCGGGCCAACGGTGTGACACACACGCTGCCGGGCAGGATCCGCGGTTCGAAGTCTTCGATCGCCCGCTGGATATGCCGGCTCAGCGTCTGCGAATCGAGTCCGCTTGCAGTCTTTCCGGACAGGTCCGGCAGGCCAAAGTTGAGCACCGAGCGCGCGACCAGCGGATAACCGGACAGATCGCGCACGGTGCTCAGTGAAGTGCTGTTGAGCAGCCAACCCAGATCGCGCAATACGGCCTTGCGCAATGCACGCATCGACATGACGCGTTGTTCGCGGGATTCGCGAAGTTGTTCGCGGGCATCGTCGCTGAGGCGGTCCAGCAACGACGGTTGCAGACGCTCTCTGCTGGTGAGTTCAACCATGTTCGGGCCCATTACCGGCAATCGGGATGTACATCTTCAACATGCCTTTTCACAGGGCTGGCCGGCGCCTGGATCACCGACCAGCCCCTAGCTGTGCATCAAAGCTTGACGTTGGCCTGCAAGTCCCACTTCTTCGGCGTGCCGACGGTGATCTTGTCGCCGCTGAAGGAGTCGTACTGGTAGCTGATCTTGGTGAAGTTGATGGAAATGGTTTCGCTCGGGCGCTCGCCGTTACTGCTGGCCGAGTAGGAACTGACGATTGCATCCTCCAGTTCGAGCTTGAAGAACACCTGGTCCTTGGCATCGGCGCCACCGGTCTGGACGAAATGAATTTCGGCCTTGCCCAGGCTTTTGCCGCATACCGCTTCCATGAACAAGTCAGCCGAAGCCAGGTCGGTGGACTTGGTCAGGATGATTTCTGAAAACGACGGGTTGCTGGTATCTCGGTCAGAGCCACCGCCGCTGGCAGAGATGGAGCGACCCACGCCCATTTGCAGCGCGTCGATGGTGATCCAGTCGGTGTGATTGGTGACGGTCGAAGTACCTTTGATTTTCTTGCCGTTGAAGTTGAGCAGGATCATGGTCTAAACCTTTTCAGTCGGGTTGATGAAGGTGCAGCGAAAGGCCGTCGTCAGCTTTTGGCGGACGGCAGCTTGGAAACCAGGCGCAACGACACGGTCAGCCCTTCCAGCTGATAGTGCGGACGCAGGTAGAATTTGGAGTGGTAGTAACCTGGGTTGCCCTCGACCTCCTCGATCACCACTTCGGCGCCGGCCAGCGGCTTGCGTGCCTTGTCGGATTCGGAAGCGGTTGCAGGGTTTATCTCGACGTAGCGGCCGATCCAGTTGTTGAGCCACACCTGCATGTCGGCGCGCTCCTTGAACGAACCGATCTTGTCGCGCACGATGCACTTGAGGTAGTGAGCGAAACGGCAGGTGGCGAACAGATAAGGCAGGCGCGCAGCCAGATTGGCATTGGCGGTGGCGTCAGGGTCGTCGTACTCGGCAGGCTTGTGCAGCGATTGGGCGGCGATGAATGCCGCCAGGTTGCTGTTCTTCTTGTGCACCAGGGGCATGAAGCCGTTCTTGGACAGCTCCGCCTCGCGGCGGTCGCTGATGGCGATCTCGGTCGGACAGGTCATGTCGACGCCGCCATCGTCGGTCGGGAAGGTGTGCACCGGCAGGCCCTCCACCGCTCCCCCAGACTCGATGCCGCGGATTTGCGAGCACCAGCCATAGTGCTTGAACGAGCGGTTGATGTTCACCGCCATGGCGTAGGCGGCATTGGCCCAGGTGAAATCCTTGCAGCCAGCTGCGCTGGTGGTCTCTTCAAAATCGAAATCTTCCACCGGATTGGTCTTGGCACCGTACGGCGCACGGGCCAGAAAACGCGGCATGGCGAGGCCCACGTAGCGTGCGTCTTCCGAGCTGCGAAAGCTGCGCCACGCCGCATGTTCAGGGGTTTGGAAGATCTTGGTGAGGTCCCGGGGGTTGGCCAGTTCCTGCCACGAATCCATCAGCATCACGCTGGGGTCGGCGGCCGCGATCAGCGGGCAATGGGTGGCGGCGCTGATCTTGGCCATCTGGCTGAGCAGTTCGACGTCGGGCGCGCTGTTGTTGAAGTAGTAATCGGCGACGAACGCGCCATACGGCTCGCCGCCGAACTGGCCGTACTCCTCCTCGTAGAGCTTCTTGAAGACCGGGCTCTGGTCCCAGGCGACGCCCTTGAATTTGCGCAGGGTCTTGTGCACCTCCTGCTTGGAGATGTTCATCACGCGGATTTTCAGCGATTCATCCGTTTCAGTATTGCTGACCAGATAATGCAGGCCGCGCCAGGCACTTTCCACCGACTGGAATGCCGCTTGGTGAATGATGTGGTTGACCTGCTCCGACAGCTTGCGGTCGAGTTCCGCGATCATGCCACTGATGGTGACAAGCACATCGGCAGAGACTGACGGCGTGTGCTGAAGGGCCTGCTCGGCCAAGGTGCGCACAGCGCTTTCAACGGCATCACGCGCACGTTCGGTCTTGGGTTTGAACGCTCTTTGCAAGAGACTGGTGAAGTCGCCGTGATCGGCATCTTCTGTCGCCGTCGGTGCCAGCGACTCGTGCGCTTGGGCGGTGGACATTGCTGCATCCTCGTTTTTTAGGCATAAGGGCTACCGGCCAGTACCGCGCAGGCCAGCCAGGTCAGGCGTTTTTCAACGGTTCAGGGCTTCAGTCAGGGGCGCCAGGATCTTCCGGCTTTGGCGCACTGCCCAAGGCCTGCAGCAGCGCAGGATCACTGAGCACACGGGCCAACAGTTGCTCGGCATCGGTCTTGCCATCCATGTAGGTGAGCAAATTCGAGAGCTGGTTGCGCGCGGCGAGCAGCGTTTCGAGCGCGGGCACTTTGCGCGCCACGGCGCCGGGGTTGAAGTCGTCCATGCTTTCGAAGGTGATGTCCACCGGCAGGGTGCCTTCGCCGGTCAGGGTGTTGGGCACCTGCGCGACCACGCGGGGTTTCATCGACTTGAGACGGTCGTCGAAGTTGTCGATGTCGATTTCCAGAAACCGCCGCTCGGCTACCGGTGGCAGAGGTTCCTCCGGCGTGCCGGAAAGATCGGAAAAAACCCCCATGACGAAGGGAAGTTGCACGGTCTTCTCTGCGCCATAGATTTCCACGTCGTATTCGATCTGCACCCGCGGCGCTCGGTTACGGGCAATGAATTTCTGGCTGCTTTCTGTCATGGGGCAACAACTCCTGTGAGAGGCATGGATGGGGTGTATTGGCCTGACGTGTGATCAGTGATCGTCGTAGCGGATGCCGCTGACCTTGGCCATCTGGTCCAAGCCGTCAGGCGCCAGGTCCTGCAGCAGCTCGATGAAGTTCAGGTCCAGCAACTTGCACGCACGCTGTAACAACAGGGGTACCGGGCTGGTCGGTTCATGCACCGCGAAGTACGTACAAATGGCTTGCAGCCCCTGGCGAACGTCCTCACGGCTGGTGAAATCGCCCTGCACTCGCAGGCCAGTGGTGGGGTTATGCGGCGCCGGTTGCGGCTGCTCGCCCGGCGCAAGCGGCAAACGCTGGCGCAGCGCTTCGGCAGCGCGGCGTAACAGCGCCGGCAAGGCACTGAGGTCGATGGCGCAGGTAAAGCCGACGTGCTCGGTCAACAGCGCCTCGATGCGCTGGATGCTGCTCAAGGCCTGCTCCAGCTGTTCCAGCACCCTCTGCACATGCGCATGCCCTGCTTGCAGGAAAACGGCATCGATCATCGCCAGCGAGGCCGTTTCGGAGCCGCTGTCATTCACAGCGCCATTGGCCGAATCGATATCGCGCAGGCTGACCCGCCCCAAGGACGCCACCGCCGCCAGCGGCGCCGCGCGCAGCTCCTGAAGCAGGCCCCTTTCCTCGCACAGGCTGGCGAGGATATTGACCCGCAGTTGTGGATCGTTGCCATCGTCCGGATCCAGCTGTGGGTGCACATGCTGCCAGTGACCGGCCAGCAAGCCCTCGATCAGCATCAGGCCGGCAGCCAGCCCGGCGATACCGTGCAGGTGCAGCTCAGCCCGGGTGAGGTGCACGGCCAGACGCAGATCGCGACTACGGCTGATCAGGGCCAGAGTCAACGGGTGGACACGCTTCCAGTCCGCAGCGATGGCCTGGGTGAGCGTATTGCCGTACTCGACTTCAGGTCTGCCCTGAACTTCTGACTCGAGGACCAGATAGTCCGCGTCGTACTCGAGGCTTTCACCGCAAGGACAAGCCGCGCTCAAGGGTTCCGACAAGTGAGCCAGGTGCTCGGGAAGGTGCATGGGTAAACCCCGACGAAATGCAAGTTCTGAGGGGATAACACATGGGCGACGAGGTTTATTCCCGCCAGACGGATTAGCGCGCACTGGGGGCCAGGGGGAAATCCTTGACAATGCCACCGGCCAATCAGTCGGCTCTTAACTTAGAGGTGTGAACAACCGGTTCGATGACAGTGACGTCCATGGCATGCGAGGGGGCTCCGCCAACCGGCAATCAAGGCATCCGCCTGCCAGCCACCTCACTCCAAAGCGAAGAACCATGCCCAACGAAGGCGACTGCCTCCCCAACTTGCTTCCCACTCTGCTGCCACAACTGAGGGCGTTCGCAATGCGCCTGTCAGGCGATCATCATGATGCTGAAGATCTGCTGCAATTCGCTTGCATGCGCGCACTCGAGCGTGCCCATCAGTTACAACCAGGCACCTGCGCCTTGAGCTGGGCCTTCGCCATCGTCCACTCCAGCTGGATCAACGAAATGCGCTCACGCCGGGTACGCAGTCGCTCGCGTAGCGAGTGGGATGAGAATGTGATCGAGTCGGTCTGCGACCCCTGCGCGCCCACGCCGGAAACCGAGTTGATGCACCAGCAGATACTGACGGCGCTGAACAACCTGCCCGAGGGCCAGCGCGACGTCATGTTGCTGGTTGCAGTCGAACGCTTCAGCTACCGGGAAGCCGCGCAGATCCTCGAAATCCCTATAGGCACGGTGATGAGCCGCATGTCCCGCGCCAGGCAAGCGATTGGCGCAATGCTCGATGAACGCCGCCAGCGGCCGCGCCTGCTGCGTGCTTGAGCAGGCGGGCCCTTGGCCAATGTGGTGAGAACTCAGGCGGCCATCCGCCCGCTGGCAATTGCCTCCGAAGCGGCCAGCATCGCCCGTAGAAGTACTGCGCAGCCCGCGGCAAGGTCCTCGGGCGTGGCATTCTCGATCTCGTTGTGGCTGATGCCATTCTCGCAAGGCACGAAGATCATCCCGGCAGGCCCCAGCTCGGCCAGGAAAATGGCGTCGTGCCCTGCCCCGCTGACGATGTCCATGTGCGGCAAGCCCAGCGCCTGCGCCGAAGCGCGCACGGCATCGACGCAACCACGATCGAAGTACAACGCCGGGAAGTCAGCCGTGGGAATCAGCTCATGGCTCAGGCCATGTTTGGCACAGGTGGCGTCGATCACCGCGCGCACGTCGGCGATCATCGAATCCAGGCGCTCGCCCTCAAGATGGCGGAAGTCCAGGGTCATGCGCACTTCGCCGGGGATCACGTTGCGTGAACCGGGGTAAGCCTGCAGGCAACCGACCGTGCCACAGGCATGCGGCTGGTGAGACAGTGCTGCGCGGTTGACGGCCTCGACCACCGCAGCGGCGCCGACCAGGGCATCCTTGCGCAGGTGCATCGGTGTCGGGCCGGCGTGGGCTTCCACGCCGCGCAGGGTCAGGTCGAACCACTTCTGCCCGAGGGCGCCGAGCACCACGCCGATGGTTTTGGCCTGGTCTTCGAGAATCGGCCCCTGCTCGATGTGCGCTTCGAAGTAGGCGCCCACCGGGTGGCCCAGCACCGCTCGTTGGCCTGCGTAGCCGATGCCGTCCAGCGCCTCGCCCACCGTCACGCCCTGGGCGTCGCGCTTGGCCAGGGTGTCCTGCAGGGTGAACTTGCCGGCAAACACCCCCGAGCCCATCATGCACGGCGGGAAGCGCGAGCCCTCCTCGTTGGTCCACACCACCACTTCCAACGGGGCCTCGGTTTCGATGCCAAGGTCATTGAGGGTGCGGATCACCTCGAGGCCCGCCATTACCCCGAAGCAGCCATCGAACTTGCCGCCGGTGGGCTGGGTGTCGATATGGCTGCCGGTCATCACCGGTGGCAGCTTGGGATTGCGCCCGGGGCGGCGGGCGAAGATATTGCCGATCCCATCGACAGTGATGTTGCAGCCAGCGGCCTCGCACCATTGAACGAACAAGTCGCGCGCCTGGCGGTCAAGGTCAGTCAACGCCAGGCGGCAGACGCCGCCTTTGGGCGTGGCGCCAAGGCGTGCGAGGTCCATCAGGGATTGCCACAGGCGATCTGTTTTGACGTGGCGTTCGGTAGATTGCAGGACATGCTGGGCTGGGGTCATCGGTCGTGTCTCCTCAGGCATTGTTATTATCGGCATTGATCACAGGCGGCACTGGCCCCCGCACCGCTACCCCACCAAGCGCGTAGTACAGCGCCCCGCCAAGCAGCGACCCGGTAAACCAGCCATAGTCGTAGAACCAGCTGAAACTGCTGTTGCCGATGGCCATCACGGTCAGCGCCACCGGCAGTGCGAAGGCGGCGAAGCCTGCCCAGTTCCAGGCCGGATAGACGTCATCGCGGTACAGCCCGGCCAGGTCCAGCTTCTGCCGACGAATCAGGAAATAGTCCACCACCATGATCCCGGCAATCGGCCCCAGCAGGCTGGAATAACCGAGCAACCAGTTGGAATAGACGCTCTCCAGGCTCAGGTCGGAAACGATCCAGCCGAGCTTCTTCAGTAGCTCATGGCCCATCAGCGCCAGGCCGATGAAGCCGGTCAGCCACACGGCGCGGCTGCGCCCGATCAGGCGCGGGGCGATGTTCTGGAAGTCGTTGGTCGGCGAGACGATATTGGCCGCGGTGTTGGTCGACAGCGTGGCGATCACGATCAGCGCCATCGCCAGTGCCACCCAGCCCGGGCTTTGGATCTTGCCGATCAGGCTCACCGGGTCGGACACCGTTTCACCCACCAGCGACGCCGACGCCGCGGTCATCACCACGCCCAATGCGGCGAACAGGAACATGGTCAGCGGCAGGCCGAAAATCTGCCCGAGAATCTGGTCTTTCTGGCTTTTGGCATAACGGCTGAAGTCCGGAATGTTCAGCGACAGCGTGGCCCAGAAACCAACCATCGCGGTAAGCCCGGCGCAGAAGTAACTCGCCACGCTCGCCCCTTCCGGGCGCTTGGGTGGCTGGGCCAGCAACTCGCTCATCGACATGTGCGGCAGCGCCCAGAACAGCAAGCCGAAGCCCACCGCCACCAGCAGCGGCGCCGACAAGGTTTCCAGCCACTTGATCGACTCCGCGCCGCGCAACACCACCCACAGGTTGAGCGCCCAGAACATCATGAAACCAATCACTTCGCCTGTTCCGCCCAAGGCCTTCCACTCAGGGAAGACCGAGCCCAGGAACAGGTGGATGGCCAACCCACCGAACATCGTCTGGATACCGAACCAGCCGCAGGCCACCACCGCGCGGATCAGGCACGGCACATTGGAGCCGAGGATGCCGAACGATGAACGCAACAACACCGGAAACGGAATACCGTATTTGGTACCAGGGAAAGCGTTGAGGGTCAGTGGGATCAACACGATCAGGTTGGCCAGCAGAATCGCCAGCAACGCCTCGCCTACGCTGAGGCCGAAGTAGGCCGTGAGCACGCCGCCGAGAGTGTAGGTGGGCACGCAGATGGACATGCCCACCCACAGCGCAGTGATGTGCCATTTGTTCCACGTGCGCTGGTGCACCTTGGTCGGTGCGATGTCGTGGTTGTAGCGCGGGCTGTCGAGCACGTCACTGCCCGCCGACAGCTCGAACAGGCCGTTCTGCTCGACCACTTGCGATCTGCTCTGTTGCATGGGGCCTTCTCCAGATTCTTTTAATTTTTTGCTCATCGGGCTAATGCGATGGCCGGAGTACACGCGGACCGAAAAATGCTGGATTCGCGTAGAAAATCTTGCCCATTTCCTGATCCTGTCAAGCGCGACAGCAAGTCGAGCGAACCGCGCATCACCCGTACACGAAGGATTTTTTCATGTTTATCAGCGCGTTAATGACCACAGGTTTTATCAGGAATATTTTCTTGCTCAAATTCAAACCAGCAACTAGCCTCGATTCTTGTCAGGCCTGACAGGATTGAATCCAATCCCAGGCCAAGGCAAAAATTCCAAGAACCGGCCAAGACCGGTCAGCCTGCGAGGAAGACGGCATGTCCCTGTTGATCCGTGGCGCCACCGTGGTAACCCATGAAGAAAGCTTTCCCGCCGATGTCCTGTGCGTCGATGGCCAGATCCGCGCCATCGGCAAAGACCTCGAGCCGCCCACCGACTGCGAAATCCTCGATGGCAGCGGCCAGTACCTGATGCCTGGCGGCATCGACCCGCACACCCACATGCAGCTGCCCTTCATGGGCACCGTGGCCAGTGAAGACTTCTTCAGCGGCACTGCAGCGGGGCTGGCCGGCGGCACCACCTCGATCATCGACTTCGTCATCCCCAACCCACAGCAGTCGCTTCTGGAAGCCTTTCACACCTGGCGTGGCTGGGCGCAGAAAAGCGCATCCGACTATGGCTTCCATGTCGCCATCACCTGGTGGAGCGAGCAGGTCGCCGAGGAGATGGGCGAACTGGTCAACCAGCATGGGGTGAACAGCTTCAAGCACTTCATGGCCTACAAGAACGCCATCATGGCGGCCGACGACACCCTGGTCGCCAGCTTCGAGCGTTGCCTGCAGCTGGGCGCGGTGCCCACGGTGCACGCCGAGAACGGCGAACTGGTGTATCACCTGCAAAAGAAACTGCTCGCCCAGGGGCTGACCGGCCCGGAGGCGCATCCGCTGTCGCGCCCCTCGCAAGTCGAAGGCGAAGCGGCCAGTCGCGCCATCCGCATAGCCGAAACCATTGGTACGCCGTTGTACGTGGTGCATATTTCCAGCCGCGAAGCGCTGGACGAAATCACCTATGCCCGGGCCAAGGGCCAGCCGGTGTACGGTGAAGTGCTGCCCGGCCATCTGCTGATCGACGACAGCGTCTACCGCAACCCGGACTGGGCCACTGCCGCCGGCTACGTAATGAGCCCGCCGTTTCGCCCGCGCGAGCACCAGGAGGCGCTCTGGCATGGCCTGCAGTCGGGCAACCTGCACACCACCGCCACCGACCATTGCTGCTTCTGCGCCGAGCAGAAAGCCATGGGCCGCAACGACTTCAGCCGCATCCCCAACGGCACTGCCGGCATCGAAGACCGCATGGCCGTGTTGTGGGACGCAGGGGTCAACAGTGGGCGCCTGTCGATGCACGAATTCGTCGCGCTGACCTCCACCAACACCGCGAAGATCTTCAACCTGTTCCCACGCAAGGGCGCCATCCGCGTCGGCGCCGATGCCGACCTGGTGCTGTGGGACCCGCAAGGCACGCGCACCATCTCCGCGCAGACCCATCATCAGCGTGTCGACTTCAACATCTTCGAGGGCCGCACCGTGCGCGGCATCCCCAGCCACACCATCAGCCAGGGCCGTGTGCTCTGGGCCGATGGCGACCTGCGCGCCGAGCCTGGCGCCGGTCGTTACGTGGAACGCCCGGCCTATCCCTCGGTGTACGAGGTACTGGGCCGCCGCGCCGAGCAACAGCGCCCGACGCCCGTCCAGCGCTGAGCTGACCCGCAATGCCGGACCGGCCCACAGAGGCCGGACGGCGCCGTATTGCCGTTGACTGCCAAAACCAAAAAAGAAAAGAGAGGCTACAACCGTGATCGATGCCCTGAACCATTTGCCGCGCCCCAGGGCCGGCGCCGACCAACTGGCCGAGCAATTCACTGATCTCGCGCCGCCCCTCACCGCCCGCCAGGCCGCCGTGGAGAGCGCACGCTGCCTGTACTGCTATGACGCCCCTTGTGTGAACGCCTGCCCGAGCGAGATCGACATTCCCTCGTTCATCCACCGCATCAGCGACGAAAACCTGCAAGGCGCCGCCGAGCGAATTCTTTCGGCGAACATCCTCGGCGGCAGCTGCGCCCGCGTATGCCCCACCGAAATCCTCTGCCAGCAGGCGTGCGTGCGCAACAACGCCCAGGAGTGCGCGCCGGTACTGATCGGTCAGCTGCAGCGTTATGCCGTGGACAATGCCGGCTTCGGCGAACACCCGTTCAAGCGCTCGCCCAGCACCGGCAAGCGCATCGCCGTGGTGGGCGCCGGCCCGGCCGGGTTGTCCTGTGCCCATCGACTGGCCATGCACGGCCACGACGTGGTTATTTTCGAGGCCAGCGACAAAGCGGGCGGCCTTAACGAATACGGCATCGCCCGCTACAAGCTGGTGGACGATTACGCCCAGCGCGAAGTTGAATTTTTGCTCGGCATCGGCGGCATCGAAATCCGCCATGGCCAGCGCCTGGGCGGCAACCTGAGCCTGGCCGAGCTGCGCGATCAGTACAACGCCGTGTTCCTCGGCCTTGGCCTGAACGCCGTGCGCCAGCTCGGCCTGGCGGACGAAGAAGCGCCCGGCCTGCTCGCCGCCACCGACTACATCCGCGAATTGCGCCAGGTTGACGACCTTTCGCAACTGCCGTTGGCCGAGCGCTGCCTGGTCATCGGTGCGGGCAACACCGCCATCGACATGGCCGTGCAGATGAGCCGCCTCGGCGCCCGCGACGTCAACCTGGTGTACCGCCGTGGCTACGCCGACATGGGCGCCACCGGTCATGAGCAGGACATCGCCAAGGCCAACCAGGTACGCCTGCACACCTGGGCCCGCCCCGCCGCCGTGCTGCTCGACGACAACGGCCGCGTTCGCGGCATGCGCTTTGCCCGCACCGAACCGGCAGACGGCGGCTTGCGCGACACCGGCGAAACCTTCGAGCTGGCCGCCGACGCCATCTTCAAGGCCATCGGCCAACGCTTCGACGAGCAAAGTCTGAGCGACCCGCTGGCCGCGCAACTGGCCCGCGATGGCGAACGTATTCGCGTCGACGAGGGTATGCGCACCAGCCTGGCGGGCGTTTACGCCGGCGGCGACTGCACTGCACAGGGCCAGGACCTCACCGTCCAGGCCGTGCAACACGGCAAGCTGGCCGCCGAAGCCATCCATGCCCAACTCATGCTCAACGTGGAGGCTGCATAAATGGCCGACCTGTCTATCGTGTTTGCCGGCATCAAGTCGCCCAACCCCTTCTGGCTGGCTTCCGCGCCGCCCACCGACAAAGCCTACAACGTGGTCCGAGCCTTCGAGGCCGGCTGGGGTGGCGTAGTCTGGAAAACCTTGGGCGAGGATCCGGCGGCGGTCAACGTGTCGTCGCGTTACTCCGCGCATTACGGCGCCAATCGCCAGGTGCAGGGCATCAACAACATCGAACTGATTACCGACCGTTCGCTGGAGATCAACCTGCGCGAAATCACCCAGGTGAAAAAGGACTGGCCCGACCGTGCACTGATCGTGTCGTTGATGGTGCCGTGCGTCGAGGAGTCATGGAAGTTCATCCTGCCGCTGGTGGAAGCCACCGGTGCCGACGGCATCGAGCTCAACTTCGGCTGCCCCCATGGCATGCCCGAGCGCGGCATGGGGGCAGCAGTCGGCCAGGTACCGGAGTACGTGGAGCTGGTCACCCGCTGGTGCAAGACGCATTGCTCACTGCCAGTGATCGTCAAGCTCACACCCAATATCACCGACATCCGCCAGTCGGCCCGGGCCGCCCACCGAGGCGGTGCGGATGCCGTGTCGCTGATCAACACCATCAACTCGATCACCAGCGTCGACCTGGACCGCATGGTCGCTCACCCGATCGTCGGCGATCAGAGCACCCATGGCGGTTACTGCGGCTCTGCCGTCAAACCTATCGCCTTGAACATGGTTGCCGAAATCGCCCGCGACCCTGAGACACGCGGCCTGCCGATCTGCGGCATCGGCGGTATCGGCAACTGGCGGGATGCCGCCGAGTTCGTGGCCCTGGGCAGTGGCGCCGTGCAGGTGTGCACGGCGGCGATGCTGCATGGCTTTCGCATCGTCGAGGACATGCAGGACGGCCTGGCACGCTGGATGGACCAGCACGGGCATCAAAACCTGGAAGCCTTCCGCGGCCAGGCCGTGGGGCATACCACCGACTGGAAATACCTGGACATCAACTACAAATCGGTGGCGCACATCGACCAGGAAGCCTGCATTGGCTGCGGGCGCTGCCATATCGCCTGCGAAGATACATCGCACCAGGCCATTGCCAGCACGCTGAAGGCGGACGGGACCCATGCCTACAGTGTGATCGAGGACGAGTGCGTGGGCTGCAACCTGTGCCAGATCACCTGCCCGGTGGAAAACTGCATCGACATGGTGGCGCAGGATACCGGCAAGCCCTATCTGAACTGGACCCAGGATCCGCGCAACCCCTACCGCGAAGCGAGCTGATATCGATTGGGACCGCTGCGCGGCTCATTCGCGGGACAAGCCCGCTCCCACAAGTTTGACCCTGTAGCGGTATCTGTGGGAGCGGGCTTGCCCCGCGAATGGGCTGCACAGCAGCCCCAACAATCAAGGCTCCAGCCCAATACCGCGCAGAATCACACCGGTCACCGTCTGCACCGCACTCTCGAACGCCAGGTCCGACAGCGGCTCACCCCCATTGAGTACCGTTACCTGATAGCCGAAGTCGGCGTAGTGCTGGGTGGAGGCCCAGATCATGTACAACAGCGCTGAAGGCTCCACCGGCAAGATCCGCCCTTCCTCCACCCAGCGACGAATCTTGTCTTCCTTCATCTTCGCCCAGGGCACCAGGTTGTCCTCCAGGCTCTCCCCCAGCAGCGGCGCGCCATGCAGCATCTCTTCGGCCCAGATTTTCGACCCCAGCGGCCGCGAGCGCGAATGGCCCATCTTCGCCCGGATGTAGCTGGTCAGCACCACCCGCGGGTCGTCGAAGTTCTCGAAGCACAGGGCGTCCTGCTTCCACACGTCCAGCAAGTCCTGCAGCACGGCACGGAACAGCTCGTCCTTGGTGCTGAAGTAATAGTGCAGGTTGGAACGCGGCAGCTCGGCCTGTTCGGCGATATCGCCCATTGAGGAGGCGCCGTAGCCTTTCTCGGCAAACACCCTTTCTGCAGCCACGAGGATCTTCTCGATGTTGCGCCTGCGGATTTCGATCTTGTGGTTGGCCATACCGTTCCTGGTAAGCTGCTAGCCGCGCTGCTCAGGCGGCCTGAAACAATCGGGTAATGACTGGCTGCTGACGGTGCCGCGCCTGCCAGATATCGTAATCAGCTTGTATGGCCAGCCAGAGTCGGGCGGTGCTGATACCTGCCATCTCTAAACGCAGTGCCAGGTCCGGGGACATGCCTGCCCGACCGTGCAAGACACGCGAAAGCGCTTCACGCGAAAAACCCAGATGCGTCGCAAACGCTTTCACCGTCAGGCCCAGTCCAGGCAAAACATCCTCACGCAAGGTTTCGCCCGGGTGTGGCGGATTGTGCAAAGGCATGGTCTGCCCTCCTCTTCAGTGATAATCAAGGTAATCGACGCATTCGACGTCCGAACCCACGAAACGAAAGATCAACCGCCAGTTGCCAGAAACACTGACTGACCAGAAGCCCATCAGCTCACCCTTGAGAGGGTGCAACTGCCAACCCGGCAGACTCAACTCCTGCGCCACGATGGCGCGTTCGAGAAATTGAAGTTGCCGCTTCAAGCGCCCTGCGTGAGCCACTTGAATGCCACGCGTGTTTCCCGTTTCCATGAAAAATTCGCAGTCCCTTGTGTCGAAAACTGATGATCATGGATAGCTCGCCGCGTCCGTTTGTGAGACCGGCACAGTGTGACTCCATGCATCACACCTGGCAAAGTATCATGTGTGACCCAATGCGTCACTTACTTATCAACGACCCCTAACCACATCGGGCCCGATCCCGCACCGGGCACTGCGCCCGGTGCAGGTTCAGCGCGGTATTGATGATGCCGATATGGCTGAACGCCTGGGGGAAGTTGCCCAGCATGCGCTTGCCTGCCGGGTCGTATTGTTCGGCCAGCAGGCCGACGTCATTGCACAGCCCGCTCAGTCGCTCGTACAGCGCCCGCGCCTCGTCCTGGCGCCCCAGCAGCACGTAGACATCCGCCAGCCAGAACGAACAGACCAGAAACGTCCCTTCCCCTGGCGTCAGCCCGTCACTGCAGCGATCGCTGTCATAGCGCATCAGCAGCCCGTTCTTGAGCAGGCGCTGCTCGATCTGCGCCAGTGTGCGCAGGAAGCGTTGATCTTCCACTGGCAGGAAGCCGGTCAGGGCAATCTGCAGGAGGCTGGCGTCCATTTCCGTCGAGCCATAGGCCTGAACGAAATGCTGGCCCTGAGCATCCAGCCCGTGCTCGCACACTTCTCGGCGAATCTCGTCCGCCACCTCGCGGTAATGCCGGCCGCGCTCGCGGCCTTCTTCAGTGGTGTCGGCCAGCCCTGCCGCACGGTCGAAGGCGACCCAGGCCATGACTTTGGAATGCACGAAATGCTGGCGGCCGCCGCGCACTTCCCAGATGCCTTCGTCGGGCTCGCGCCAGATGCGCTCCAGGTACGGCAAGATCAAACGCGAGATCGCCGCGCTGCGCGGGTGTCGTGGCAGCCCACCCTTGATGGCCTGGGTCATGGCGTCGGCCAGTTCGCCATAGATATCCAGCTGCACCTGCTGGGCGGCGGCATTGCCGACACGCACCGGCTGCGAGTGCTCGTAGCCGGCCAGCCAGGGCAAGGTGTATTCCTGCAGGTCGCGCTCGCCGGCCAGGCCGTACATGATCTGCATCTGCTCAGGGTTGCCGGCCACCGAGCGCAGCAACCACTCGCGCCAGGCCTGGGCTTCATCGAAATAGCCGAGGTTCATGAATGCCAGCAAGGTCATGGTGGCATCGCGCAGCCAGCAGAAGCGGTAATCCCAGTTGCGCTCGCGGCCGATGCTTTCCGGCAGCGAGGTGGTGACAGCTGCGACGATACCGCCGGTGGGCGCGTAGGTCATGGCCTTGAGCGTGAGCAGCGAGCGGCGCACCTGGGCGCTGTAGGGGCCGACCTCAGGGCAACGTGCGGCAAAGGCCTGCCAATGGTTGACGGTATGTTCCAGCGCCTGATCAATGTCGCAATCTGGCTGTACCGCCAGGTGCGAGGGCTGATGGCGCAGGCTGAACACCTGGCGCTCACCTGCACTTACCCTCAAGCGTGCAACCGTGTGGTGGTCGCGCGCGTGCGTGGGTACGCTGCTGCACAGGATCAGCCGGTCAGGGCCGGCGACGGCGCTGAGCGTCAGTGGATCGAGCTTCTCCACCCAAGGTACGCTACGGCCGTAATCGAAGCGCAGCACCAGGTCCATTTCAAAGTTGGTTTCACCCGCGATGCCCTCGACGATGCGCACCACCGAATTGACATCGTCCAGCGGCATGAAGTCGAGCACGCGGGCGCGACCGCTGGCAGTGACCCAAGTGGTTTCAAGGACCAGAGTGTCTTCCAGGTAAGCTCGGCTAACGTGGTCGATGGGGTCGCTCGGGGCCAGGCGCCAGGGGCCGTTTTCTTCATTGCCCAGGAGCGCGGCGAATACGGCGGGGGCATCGAAACGCGGCAGGCAGAGCCAGTCGATGGAGCCGTCACGGCTGACCAGGGCGGCGCTGCGGCAGTTGCCGAGCAGGGCATAGTCTTCGATGTGGGCGGGCATTGGATCTCCTTAATGGCTTGTCTGTGCCGGCCTCTTCGCGGGGCAAGCCCGCTCCCACAAAGTGAACTGCACCGAACCTTGTGGGAGCGGGCTTGCCCCGCGAAAGGGCCGGCACAGTCACCCCAGCTTGTGCCACTCGCGCTTGTCGCGGGTCAGCAATTCATTTCCAGCCTCGGGTCCATCTTCACCAGCCGGATATTCATGCACTTCGCCATCCTGCGCCCAGGCATCGAGAAACGGCTGCACCGCACGCCAACCGTTTTCGATGTTGTCGGCCCGCTGGAACAGGGTCTGGTCGCCCGTCAGACAGTCGTAGATCAAGGTCTCGTAGCCGGTTGCCGGGGTCATCTTGAAGAAGTCCCTGTAGGCGAAGCCGAGCTCGACGTTTTCCATCACCAGCTCCGGCCCCGGGCGTTTGGCCTGCAGGTCGAACCACATGCCTTCGTTGGGCTGGATCTGAATCTTCAGGTAGTTGGGCTTGGGCCGCTCGAGCTCCGATTCGCGAAACTGCGCATAGGGTGCGGGCTTGAAGCAGATGGCGATTTCGGTGTCGCGTACGCTCATGCGTTTGCCGGTACGCAAATAGAACGGCACGCCGGCCCAGCGCCAGTTGTCGATCATCACCTTGAGGGCCACGTAGGTTTCGGTCTGGCTGTCAGCGGCCACCCGTTCCTCCTGGCGATAACCGGCCAGGTGCTTGCGGCCCTGCTTGCCAGCGGTGTACTGGCCGCGCACGGAGTTCTTCAGCGCCATCTTCGCCGACCATGGGCGGATGGCGCCGATCACCTTGGCCTTTTCGCCACGCACGGCATCGGCGCCGAACGCAGCAGGGGGTTCCATGGCGACCATCGCCAGCAACTGGAACAGGTGGTTGGGCACCATGTCGCGCAGCGCACCAGTGGTGTCGTAGAACCCGCCACGAGTTTCCACGCCCACGGTCTCGGCGGCGGTGATCTGCACGTGGTCGATGTAGTGGTTGTTCCAGAACGATTCGAACAGGCCATTGGAGAAGCGGCTGACCAGAATGTTCTGCACCGTCTCCTTGCCCAGGTAATGGTCGATACGGTAGATCTGCCGCTCGCTCATCACCTTCAGCAGGCAAGCATTGAGCGCCTCGGCGCTGGCCAGGTCGGTGCCGAACGGCTTCTCCACCACGACCCGGCGAAAGCCCCCCGCAGACTCATCGAGCAATCCGGCCTCGCCCAGGCGCTGGGCGACTTCCGGGAAGAAGCGCGGTGAGGTGGCCAGGTAGAAAATCGCGTTGCCATGGCTGGTCTTGTCGATACGCTTGGCCAACGCCGTGTAAGTGGCTGGGTCCAGGAAGTCGCCGGTCTGGTAGTCCAGGCGCTTGGCCAGACGCGCCCAGAGCTTCTCATCCAGGCACTTGGCCGCCCCCTCGCCGCCTTTGTCCCGCTCGCGCATGAAGTCATGCAGACGCTCGGCAAATTCCTCGGCGGTGGCGGCGTTGTGGTCGACCCCGACGATGCGCAGGTTGCGATCGAGCAGGCCGTCGCGGCTGAGGTTGTATAGCGCCGGCGTCAGCAGGCGCTTGACCAGATCACCGTTGGCGCCGAACAGGAACAAGGTGCAGGGCGGAGCAGCAGGTATGGTCGGTTTGCTCATTGGCCTTTCTTCTCGACGTGGCCACCAAAGCCCAGGCGCATGGCTGACAGGACCTTGTCACCATAAGTACCCTGCTGCTGGCGCGAGCGGAAGCGGGCGAACAGCGCGCTGGACAGCACCGGTACCGGCACGGCCTGTTCGACGGCGGCATCGATGGTCCAGCGGCCTTCGCCACTGTCGGACACCGAGCCGCTGAACTGCGCCAGCTGCGGGTCGGCCACCAGGGCATCGGCGGTAAGGTCGAGCAACCATGAGGTGACCACACTGCCGCGGCGCCAGACTTCGGCGATCTCGGCCACGTTCAGATCGAAGCGCTGCTCTTCAGGCAACTCATTGCCGCCCTTGCTGCGCAGCAGGTCGAAGCCCTCGGCGTAGGCCTGCATCAGGCCATATTCGATGCCGTTGTGGACCATCTTCACATAGTGCCCTGCACCAGGCGGGCCGGCGTGGATGTAGCCATGTTCGGCACGCGCGTGCTCACCCTCGCGGCCCTGGGTGCGCGGAATGTCGCCCACACCTGGGGCCAGGGCCTTGAACAGTGGTTCCAGCCGCTCGAAGACATCTGTCTCGCCGCCGATCATCATGCAGTAGCCACGGTCCAGGCCCCACACCCCGCCGGAGGTGCCGACGTCCAGGTAATGCAGCCCGCGCTTGGCCAGTTCGGCGGCGCGGCGCATGTCGTCTTTATAGAACGTGTTACCACCGTCGATGATCGCATCGCCCGGTTCCAGCAGTTCGGCCAGTTGCGCGATGGTCTGCTCGGTGGGCTCACCCGCCGGCAGCATCACCCACACCGCGCGCGGGGCCTTTAGTTTCTGTACCAGCGCGCCAAGATCGTGCGCCCCTTGCGCGCCCTCGCCTTCCAGCGCGGTGATGGCTTCACGGTTACGGTCATTGACCACCGTGCGGTGACCGGCGCGCATCAGGCGCCTTGCAATATTGCCGCCCATGCGGCCCAGCCCGACGATTCCCAATTGCATGAGCCGATGCTCCCCTTAAAAAAATGAATGACAACAATCCAACGTTTCAGATTAGTCCAGCACACCGACCGAGGGTTCAGCGACGAACGGCGAGACAACGTTAAACAAAAAAGTTCCCATAGGCTGCGAAAGAATTCAGAATGCGCGCCGCGTGAAGCGACTACGCTTTAACTGTCACCAGCCAAAACCGCGAGGTGTATACATGGGTACCTTGATGCCTGCCACCCCCACCCAGACCCTCTATGTCTCAGTGCGCCGTGATGAACTGCGTAAGCTCAAAGACGAGCGTGACCAGCTGCAACAGCAGGTAGCCCGCCTCACCCTGATGCTCAAGCAAGCCAACACCGGCGAAAAGTCCTTCAGCCTCTGACCGATCGTCCCACTCGTTTGCGAGCGGCGCCTTCCCTACTTTGGATGGCGCCGCAGGCCCACCCTGGCGCCTGCATCCCGAGGATGACCGCATGAGTCCCAGCCAATACCTTGCTACCGCCGCCCTGCTCGCCATCGGCATGCACGCCCACGCAGCGGCGCCGGAGCAATGCCAGCCGTTGACCGAGCACGACGCGCTTGGCTTGTTTGCGAAGTGGAATACCACCCTTCAAACAGGTGATCCCGCGCAAGTGGCCGACCTTTATCACGAGCAAGCGGTACTGCTGCCCACCGTATCGAAAACACCCCGGCTGACACGCGACGAGCGAATCGACTACTTCCGCCACTTCCTCGCCGACCGCCCGAGCGGCAAGCTCGACAGCCATCACCTGCAGACCGGATGCAACACGGCCACCCTGGCCGGGTTATACACGTTCGATTACGCCTCGACCGGCAAGCAGGTCGCTGCACGATACACCTATACCTACCGTTGGGATGGCCAAAACTGGATGATCAAGCACCATCATTCTTCCGTATTGCCCCAAGGTTGACCCCTAGCGCACCACCACAGCGCAGCCAATTTGCCGTTGCTACATAAAGGAGCGACGCAAATTGGCTGGCGCCTCTCTCTGAAACACCCTGTTCACATCCGATTACACACGCCAACGTTTGCGTCTATCTCGCCTCATAACGAAAGTGACCAGTGGGTCACCTTTTTATCTCCAGCTCTCCTACACTCAGCTTTCGGCCCGCCATTTGCTCATGGGAAGAGCGACGTAAAAAAGTCGAACTTTTGCAAACGCTGGCGGGTCAGCAACTAAGTAGGCCAATTGTAACGGGACTTTCCGCGCTACGGCCTGCCACCCCAACCAGTCCACTCGCCTTCGGCCGGAATGCCGATCGCGCCGTGCCCGTGCGCACGACCCTGGGGCAAGGACCGCACTACCAAGTGACGTATCAGAGAAAGCCAACACGATAGAGAGCAACGGGTGCCAGCACCCGGCCACACATAGGGACGGAGAGAAGTATGATCAGTGCCGCTGTCGAACCTCACGTAGATTCATTCAAACCGGAAAACCGCGAACCCCTCACCCCGGAGTTCGCAACGACAGCCAAGGCACCCGGCGCTCAGCGCCAGCACAACCCGAACAAACGCAAGATCCTGTTCGTCACCTCGGAAATCGCCGACCTGGTCAAGACCGGCGGCTTGGGCGACGTGTCTGCGGCGCTGCCACGGGCGTTGGCGCACCTGCACGATGTACGCGTACTGATCCCCGGCTACAGCCAGGTGATGGAAAGCGACAACCCCATTCATATCGTCGGCGAACTCGGTGGCCACGCTGCCCTGCCGCCGTGCAAGATCGGCCGTATGGACATGGCCGACGGCCTGGTCATCTATGTCCTGATCTGCCCTGAGCTGTACCAGCGCGACGGCACTCCCTATGGTGCCAACAACGGTCGCGACTGGCCCGACAACCACATCCGCTTCGCCCGCCTGGGCCTGGCTGCGGCCGAAATCGCCGCTGGTGAAGGCAAGATCCACTGGAAACCCGAAGTGGTCCACGCACATGACTGGCCCGCCGGCCTGGCGCCGGCCTACATGCACTGGCGCGGCCTGAACACGCCGACCCTGTTCACCATCCACAACCTGGCCTATCAGGGCGTCTACAGCCGCGCCTGCAGCCCGGAGCTGGCGATCCCCGACCATGCCATGCAGCAAGAAGGCATGGAGTTCTACGGCAAGCTGTCATTCCTCAAGGCAGGCTTGGCCTACTCCAGCCATATCACCACGGTCAGCGCCACCTACGCCCGCGAAATCACTACCCCGGAATTCGGCTGCGGCCTGGATGGTTTTCTCGCCAGCAAGGCTCAGCAAGGTCTGCTCGGTGGCATCCCCAATGGCATCGACGAGAGCTGGGACTCGGCCACCGACCAGCACTTGCAGCACAACTTCAGCATCAATGACTGGGAAGGCAAGGCACGCAATGCCGAAGAAGTCCGCCGCCTGTTCGAGCTGGAGCCGTCCGAAGGCCCCCTGTTCGCGGTTGTTTCGCGGCTGGTCTTTCAGAAAGGCTTGGACCTGACCCTGGCCGTGGCCGACTACATCGTCGAACAGGGTGGGCAAATCGCAATCATTGGCCGTGGCGAGCCTGAAGAAGAACAGGCCATGAGCGAGCTGGCGGTGCGCCATCCAGGCCGCATCGGCGTGCGTATCGGCTTCAACGAAACCGACGCCCGGCGCATGTTCGCCGGCAGCGATTTTCTGCTGATGCCGTCGCGCTACGAGCCCTGCGGCCTGAGCCAGATGTATGCACAGCGTTTCGGTTCGCTGCCGGTGGCCCGCAACACCGGTGGCCTGGCCGACACCATCGAGAACGGCGTCACAGGCTTCCTGTTCGACGAGTCCACGCCAGACAGCTACCGCGAGGCGCTTGCCCGGGCCTTTTATGTCTACGGCAAGAAGAACCTGCTCAACGCCATGCGTTGCCTGTCGATGACCCAGCCGTTCAACTGGTGCCAGGCGGTCGAACCCTATGCGCGCCTTTATGAGGACCTGGTCAAGCAGGCACAACTGAGCCACTACTGAGCAGGGGGTGGAAGATGCACAGACATGGCGCACACCTATTGGACGCCACGTCGGCGCGCTTCGCCCTGTGGGCGCCGGATGCGCGCAACGTGAGCCTGGAACTGGAGCAGCAGCCGCCCATCGAACTGCTGCCCGACGACAATGGCTGGTACACCGGGGTTGCCCCGTGCCAGGCCGGTGACCGTTATCACTACCGCATCGACGGTGAATTGCAGGTGGCCGACCCGGCCTCGCGCTTTCAGCCCGAAGGCGTGCAGGGCCCGAGCCAGGTGGTGGATACCCAGGCCTATGCCTGGCAACACCCCTGGCAAGGGCGCCCCTGGCACGAAGCGGTCATTCAGGAGATGCACGTTGGTGTGCTCGATGGCTATGAAGGTGTCGCCCGACACCTGCCGCGCCTGG
Source organism: Pseudomonas sp. NPDC089752 (assembly GCF_044748725.1). NCBI lineage: Bacteria > Pseudomonadati > Pseudomonadota > Gammaproteobacteria > Pseudomonadales > Pseudomonadaceae > Pseudomonas > Pseudomonas sp. NPDC089752. The sequence goes on along the minus strand of NZ_JBIVGP010000001.1, from coordinate 141,570 downwards.
CGGCGCTTGGCATCAGCGCCATCGAGCTGATGCCCCTCGGGCAATTCCCCGGCGAACGCAATTGGGGCTACGACGGTGTGCTGCCCTATGCCCCGCAGCACAACTACGGCAGCCCCGAGCAATTGTGCGCGCTGGTCGACAACGCCCACGGCCAGGGGCTGATGGTGCTGGTGGATGTGGTTTACAACCACTTTGGTCCGGACGGCAATTACCTGCACCAGTACGCCAGCCCGTTCTTTCGCGAGGACCGGCAGACCCCTTGGGGCGCTGCCATCGACTTTCGCCGCCGCGAAGTGCGTGAATACTTCATCCAGAACGCCTTGATGTGGCTGTGCGATTACCGCTGCGACGGCCTGCGCCTGGATGCCGTGCACGCCATCGACCAGCCCGATTTCCTGATCGAACTGGCACAACGGGTGCGCGCTGCGGTAGAACCTGGCCGGCAGGTCTGGCTGGTGCTGGAAAACGAACATAACCAGGCCTTCTTGCTCGACCAGGGTTTCGACGCCCAATGGAACGACGACGGCCACAACGCGCTGCACGTACTGCTTACCGATGAAACCGAGGGGTACTATGCCGACTACCAGGCGCAGCCCATCGACAAGCTGGCCCGCTGCCTGTCGGAAGGATTCGTGTTCCAGGGCCAGGCCAACCGCCACGGCACGCCACGCGGCGAGCCCAGCGGGCACCTTGAGCCCAGTTCGTTCGTCCTGTTCCTGCAGAATCACGACCAGATTGGCAACCGCGCGCTGGGCGAGCGCCTGACCCGCTTGTGCCCACCCCAGGCCCTGCGCGCGGCGACCGGCCTGTTGCTGCTGTCGCCGATGATCCCGCTGCTGTTCATGGGCGACGACGATGGCAGTTGCCGACCGTTCCTGTTCTTCACCGATTTCCATGACGAGCTGGCCGACGCCGTGCGCGAAGGCAGGCGCGGCGAATTCGCCCACTTCAACGCATTCGCCGACCCTGAGCAGCGCGAGCGCATTCCCGACCCCAACGCCGAGCAGACCTTCGAGGCTTCGCGGCCGCAACGCCAGGAAGTCATCGCCGGCTGGCACGGCCTCTACCAGCAACTGCTCGAACTGCGCCAGCGCCACATCATCCCGCACCTGCCCGGCAGCCGTGCACTCGGCGCCAAGGTGCTTGGGAAGAAGGCCTTGACCGCACGCTGGCGCCTGGGCGACGGCAACACCTTGCGCATCGACCTGAACTTGGCGGCCACGCCGCAGCCGGTCGAACTGCCCGCTGCCGAACACCGCCTGTTCGACAGCAGCGACACCACGCACCCCGACACCGCGCTGTCTGCCTACAGTTGCGTGGTCAGCCTGCTTGCACCCGGCCAGGAGAGCCCATGAGCGAAACCGCACTGCACCGACTGGCCGCCCGCGTCGGGTTGGCCCGCGACTGGATCGACGCCAACAACCGGCCCCAGCAGGTGGACGATGAAGTACTGCGTAAAGTACTGGAGGGCCTGGGTCATCCGGCCACCGATGACAGTGCCGTCGACAACAGCCTGCGGGCTGTCGAGGGTGCCGAAGACAGCGAACACCTGCCGCCCTTGCTGACCGCCGACCTCGGCGAACCCGTGGCCTTGTCGCGCTACTTCAGCGCCGGCAGCGCCGCGCACTGCACGTTGGAAAATCACGACAAACTCAAGCTGGCCCTTGACGCCCAGGCGTGCCTGCCCGGCGAATTGCCCATCGGCTACCATCAGGTCGACATCGACGGCCGCACCTTCACCCTGGCGGTGGCCCCCAAGCGCTGCCATAGCCTGGAGGATGCCGTCGAACAACCGCCACCCCGCTGCTGGGGCCTTGCGGTACAGCTCTACAGCCTGCGCCGCCCGGGCGATGGTGGCTACGGCGATTGCCTGGCCCTCGAGCAACTGGCACGTACTGCGGCCGAGCGTGGTGCCGATGCCCTGGCGATCAGCCCGATCCACGCCCTTTGCGCCATAGACCAACAACACTACAGCCCTTATTCACCGTCCAGCCGCCTGCTGCTCAACACCCTGTACGCCAGCCCCGCTGCCCTGCTTGGCGAGCGTGCCGTGCGCATGGCCATCGAGGCCTGTGGCCTGGAGCAGACGCTGGAAGACCTGGAACAACGCTCACTGGTCGACTGGCCGCGCGCCGCCGACGCTCGCCTGCGCCTGCTCGAAGCGCTGTACCAGGACTTCAGCCAAGGCGATCATCCGCTGCGTAAGGATTTCGACAGCTTCCGCGAGGCCGGTGGCGAAGCCCTGGAACACCACTGCCGCTTCGAGGTGCTGCAAGCCCAGGCCGTGGACCATGGCCTGGGCGCGGACTGGCGCAACTGGCCAAGCGCCTGGCATGACCCCTACCATCCGGAAGTCGAAGCCTTTGCCAGCGCCTATCCAGCCAAGGTCGAGTTCCATGCCTTCTGCCAGTGGCTCACCGAACGTAGCCTGCAACGCGCCCAGGAGGCGGCGCGCGGCAATGGCATGGCGGTTGGCCTGATCGCCGACCTGGCCGTCGGCGCCGACGGTGCCGGCAGCCAGGCCTGGAGCCGCCAGGACGAACTGCTGGCCGACCTCAAGGTCGGCGCCCCGCCGGACATCCTCAACCGCTCAGGCCAGGACTGGGGTATCTGCGCATTTTCTCCCGAGGGCCTCAAGCGCAATGGTTATCGCGCCTTCATCGAAATGCTGCGGGCCAACCTCGCGCATGCCGGCGGCCTGCGTATCGACCATGTCATGGGCCTGCGTCGGCTGTGGCTGATCCCGCGCGGCTGCAAGCCGAGCGAAGGCGCCTACCTGCACTACCCACTGGAAGACCTGCTGCGCCTGCTGGCGCTGGAATCGGTACGGCACCAGGCGATCATCCTCGGCGAGGACCTCGGCACCGTGCCCGAAGGCCTGCGCGAACAGCTGGCCGACAAGGCCGTGCTGGGCATGCGCGTGCTGCCCTTCGAACAGACTCAGGCCGGCCATTTCAAGCCGATCCTCGATTGGCCGGACAACGCCCTGGCCACCACCGGCACTCACGATCTGGCGCCCCTGGCCGGCTGGCTGCAGAGCCGCGACATCGACTGGAGCCAGCGCCTGCAGCTGATCGACGCCGACGCCGAAAAGCACTGGCGCCAGACCCGTCTGCAAGAAACTGCCGGTCTGCGCCGCATCCTGGAAGCCAACTACGGCACGCAGAAGGACAACGACCACGTGATCGATGCCGCCATTCGCTACGTCGGCCATACCCGCGCACCGCTGGTGCTGATCCCACTGGAAGACTTGCTTGGCAGCGACGAACAACCCAACCTGCCCGGCACCACCGAAGGCCATCCGAACTGGCGTCGGCGCTTTGCCGCCCCGGTACGCGACCTGCTCGACGACGAGGACGCCGCACGCCGCCTGGAGCTCTTGGCCCAGGCCCGCGAACAAGCCTGGGAGCGTGACCGATGAAGCCGTTGACCGCGACCTTGCGCCTGCAATTTCACAGCGATTTCACCCTCGACCACGCGGTGCCGTTGGTGCCCTACTTCGCCCAGCTGGGCATCAGCCACCTGTATGCCTCGCCCATTCTCAAGGCCCGCGCCGGCTCACGTCATGGTTACGATGTGGTCGACCCGACCCAAGTCAACCCGGAACTTGGCGGCGAGGCGGCGCTGGAGCGCCTGGTCGCCGCGCTGCGTCAGCATGGCATGGGCCTGATTCTCGACACCGTGTCCAACCACATGGCGGTCGGCGGCGCCGACAACCCATGGTGGCAAAGCCTGCTGGCCTGGGGGCGGCGCAGCCCGTATGCCGAATTCTTCGACATCCAGTGGCATTCCAGCGACCCGCTGTTGGCCGGCCAACTGCTGCTGCCCTTCCTTGGCAGCGACTATGGCGTGGCGCTGAAAAACGCCGAAATCCCGTTGCAGTTCGACAAGCAACACGGCGTGCTGCAGGTGGCTCACTACGATCATCGCTTCCCCATCTGCCCCATCGATTACGGCTGGATTCTGTCTTTCAGCCCAGAGCCCGCGCTGAAGTACCTGGCCGAGCACTTCACGGCGCTGAGCGATGCGGCTGATCCATTGGCCGCCGCCGTTGACCTGCAGCGTCAGCTGGCACAGCTGGTAAGCGACGGCGCGGACCTGCAGTCGGCACTCCAGGCCTTCGACAGCCGCAGCGAGGCCGGCTTGAAACGCCTGCACTTGTTGCTGGAGCGCCAGACCTACCGCCTGGCCAGTTGGCGCACCGCTGCCGACGACATCAACTGGCGGCGCTTTTTCGACATCAACGAGCTGGGCGGCTTGCGGGTCGAACGCTCGGCGGTGTTCGAGGCCACCCACGCCAAGCTGTTCGAGCTGATCGAGCGCGGCCTGGTGGACGGCCTGCGCATCGATCATATCGACGGCCTGGCCGACCCGCGCGGCTACTGCCGCAAGCTGCGCCGACGGGTCGCAAGCCTGCTCGCCAAACGGCCGCTGAATGCCGCCCTGGAGCATTTTCCGGTTTACGTCGAGAAGATCCTCGGCCTTGACGAGCATCTGCACCGCGACTGGCTCACCGACGGCACCACCGGCTATGAATTCATGAACCAGGTCTCGCTGCTGCAGCACGACCCGGCCGGCGAAGCGCCGCTCACCGAGCTGTGGGCCAATGTCAGCGAGCGCCCCGACTTCCCCGAAGAAGTGCGCCAGGCTCGCCACCTGGTGCTCAATGCCAGCCTGGCCGGTGACTGCGAGTCGGTGGCCCAGGCGCTGCTGCAGGTCGCCCGCGACGACCTGATGACCCGCGACCTGACCCTCGGCGCCATCCGTCGGGCCTTGCAGGCGTTGGTCGCGCATTACCCGGTATACCGCACCTACTTCAACCCGTGCGGGCGTCCGGCCGAGGACGAGAAATTCTTCCAGCAGGCCCTGCGCGATGCCCGCCAGGACCTTGGCGAAGCCGACTGGCCGCTGCTCGACCAGCTGGAACAGTGGCTCGGCGGCCACCCCTGGCGCAAGCTGCCGCCTGGCCGCCCGCGCAAGCACTTGCGCCACGCCTGCGTGCGCTTTCAACAACTCACCGCTCCGACGGCTGCCAAAGCCGTGGAAGACACCGCGTTCTACCGCTCTGCACGGTTGCTGTCGCGCAATGATGTCGGCTTCGAGGCAGAGCGTTTCAGTGCCGGCCCCGAACACTTCCATAACGAATCTCAGCGCCGCCTGCGCGACTTCCCCGACAACCTGCTGGCCACCGCCACCCACGACCACAAGCGCGGTGAAGACACCCGCGCTCGGCTGGCCGTGCTGAGCGAACGTGGGCCTTGGTTGGCCAGCCGCGTGGAGCACTGGCGCGAGCTGGCCGCGCCCTTGCGTGAGCAACTCGACGACGGCCCGGCCCCCAGCCCCGGTGACGAGATGCTGTTGCTGCAGACCTTGCTGGGCAGCTGGCCGCTTGGGCTGGAGCTGCACGACGACAACGCGCTACGTGCCTATGCCGAACGCATCCGCCAGTGGCAGCAAAAAGCCTTGCGCGAAGCCAAGCTGCGCAGCAGCTGGAGCGCGCCCAACGAGGCCTACGAGGCCGCCTGCGGCGCTTATGTCGATGGCTTGCTGCTTGACCGCGAAAACCAACAGTTGCGCCAGTCGCTGGCCGATGCCGCGCAACTGATCGCCTGCCCCGGCGCCCTCAACGGCCTGGTTCAGGCCCTGCTGCGCTGCACCGTACCCGGCGTGCCCGACCTGTACCAGGGCAATGAGTACTGGGATTTCAGCCTGGTCGACCCGGACAACCGCCGCGCCGTGGACTACGCTACCAGGCGTCGCACGCTGGACGACGCAACGCCTGTCGCAGAGCTGCTGGCGCACTGGCGAGACGGCCGCGTCAAGCAAGCCTTGCTGGCCCGGGTTCTGGACTGCCGACAGGCGCATGCCGAGCTGTTCCAGCGCGGTGCCTACCTGCCGCTCAGCGTGCAGGGCAAGCATGCCGACAAGGTGCTGGCGTTCGCCCGGCTGGATGAAGAACAGCGCGCCATCGTCGTCGCCCCGCGCCTGGCCAGCGGCCTGCTGGGCGGCGCTACTACACCGTTGATCCCGGCGCAGAACTGGGACGACACCCGGGTAATTCTGCCGTTTGCCGTGTCACCTGCCAATACGATGGGACTTTTCCCCAGTGCGGTGGTCAGCCCTTCAAAGGAGCTGATGTTGAGCGCCGTGCTCGCGGAGTTTCCGGTCAATGTGTTGATACAACAATCTTGAGCATCAGGAGCGTCATGATGAGTGTCGATGAAAAGCGTATACGCGAATTTGCTTACCAGATCTGGGAGTCGGAGGGTAAGCCTGCAGGGGAGGAGGAACGCCATTGGGACATGGCTCGCAAGCTGGCCGAAGCCGAAGCGCTGGCCCCCAAGGCTGCGCCACGCAAGAAGGCTGCCGCCAAGCCCAAGGCGCCTGCAGAGCCCAAGGCGGCAGCGTTGCCGGGAGTAACACCGGCGGCGGCGAAAAAGCCCAAGGCAGTGAAAAAGCCCGCTGCGGGTTGAGCCTGTTCCGGCCTATTCGCGGGCAAGCCCGCTCCCACAAGTTCTCCACCGGTCCCTGTGGGAGCGGGCTTGCCCGCGAAGAGGCCATTCCAGTCACACCGCTTCCTCTTCCCCAAGGCCATCCGAGGACCGCCATGAGCCCCCGCACCCCTAAGAAAACCCGCTCCATCGCCCCATCCCGCCTGCGCGAGGGCATGCCCTTCCCTCTCGGCGCCACGTGGGACGGCCTGGGGGTCAATTTCGCCTTGTTCTCGGCCAACGCCACCAAAGTCGAGCTGTGCCTGTTCGACTCCACCGGCGAGCAGGAACTCGAACGCATCGAGCTGCCCGAATACACCGACGAGATCTACCACGGCTACCTGCCCGACGCCCATCCCGGGCTGGTGTACGGCTATCGCGTCTACGGCCCTTACGAGCCGGAGAACGGCCACCGCTTCAACCCCAACAAACTGTTGATCGACCCCTACGCCAAGCAACTGGTCGGCAGCCTGAAATGGTCCGAGGCGCTGTTCGGCTACACCATCGGCCACCCCGACGGCGACCTGTCGTTCGATGAGCGCGACAGCGCGCCCTTCGTGCCCAAGTGCAAGGTCATCGACCCGGCGTTCACCTGGGGCCGCGACCAGCGTGTGCAGATCCCCTGGGAGCGCACCATCATCTACGAAGCCCATGTCCGCGGCATCAGCATGCGCCATCCGGCGGTGCCGGAAGAACTGCGCGGCACTTTCGCTGGCCTGGCCAACGACGAGTTGCTCAAGCACATCAAGGACCTGGGCGTGTCGAGCATCGAGCTGTTGCCGATCCACGCCTTCGTCAACGACCAGCACCTGCTGGACAAGGGCCTGAACAACTACTGGGGCTACAACAGCATCGCCTTCTTCGCCCCGCACCCGCGGTACCTTGCCAGTGGCAAGATCGCCGAGTTCAAGGAGATGGTCGCGCACCTGCACGACGCCGGCCTGGAAATGATTCTCGACGTGGTCTACAACCACACCGCCGAAGGCAACGAGCGCGGCCCGACGCTGTCCATGCGCGGCATCGACAACGCCTCGTACTACCGCCTGATGCCCGATGACAAGCGCTTCTACATCAACGACTCCGGTACCGGCAATACCCTCGACCTCAGCCACCCCTGCGTGCTGCAGCTGGTCACCGACTCGCTGCGCTACTGGGCCGGCGAAATGCACGTGGACGGCTTCCGCTTCGACCTGGCGACCATCCTCGGGCGCTACCACGACGGTTACAGCGAACGCCACGGCTTCCTCGTCGCCTGCCGCCAGGACCCGATGCTCAGCCAGGTAAAATTGATCGCCGAGCCCTGGGACTGTGGCCCCGGTGGCTACCAGGTGGGCAATTTCGCACCCGGTTGGGCGGAGTGGAACGACCGCTTCCGCGACACGGCGCGGGCGTTCTGGAAAGGCGACGAAGGCCAGCTGGCCGACTTCGCCGCGCGCATGACCGCTTCCGGCGACATGTTCAACAACCGGGGGCGACGCCCCTACTCTTCAGTCAATTTCATCACCGCGCATGACGGCTTCACCCTGCGCGACCTGGTGTCGTACAACAGCAAGCACAACGAAGACAACGACGAGAACAACCAGGACGGTACAGACAACAACCTGTCGTGGAACTGCGGCGTCGAAGGCCCCACCGACGACCCCGAGGTCAACGCCCTGCGCATGCGCCAGATGCGCAACTACTTTGCCACCCTGCTGCTCGCCCAAGGCACGCCGATGATCGTCGCCGGCGATGAGTTCAGCCGCACCCAACATGGCAACAACAACGCTTATTGCCAGGACAGCGAGATCGGCTGGATCAACTGGGACCTGGACGAGGACGGCAAGGACCTGCTGGCCTTCGTCAAGCGCCTGACTCGCTTGCGCCTGGCCTACCCGGTACTGCGCCGATCCCGTTTCCTGGTCGGCGACTACAACGAAGCGATCGGGGTAAAGGACGTAACTTGGCTGGCGCCAGATGGCAGCGAGATGAGTGTGGAGCAGTGGGAGGATCCACATGGGCGTTGCCTGGGGATGCTGATCGATGGGCGCGCGCAGGTCAGCGGCATTGCCAGACCGGGGTCCGAAGCGACTGCGTTGCTGATAGTCAATGCGCACCATGATGTAGTGCCGTTTCTGTTGCCAAGCGTTCCGGAAGGCGATTACTGGAGCTGCCTGGTCGATACCGACCGGCCGGAATTGCGCAAGGGGCAGCATTTGCAGTTTGAGAGTAGGTTCGAGGTCAAAGGGCGCTCCTTCCTGCTGATGGTATTGCAGCGCGAGGATGAATAAATCCTGAGAAGTTTGCCTAAAAGGGAAAAGCGGCCAACAGTAGGTGGCCGCTTACGCCTTACCTCGTGCGAAAAACCTCTGGCGGACTGAAGATCGACGCATTGTTGCACTGCCAACCTCACTCAGTCGATTCACATGATTGGGCTGTTCACTAAAAGTTAACTCCGCACCATGGTAACCCGACACTACCATTTTGCCGAAACCCATCTTATTAAATTGCTCCGCTAACGTCTTGGCGACAGGTTGTCTCAAACCGTCTTTATCCCACTCACTACCCAAATAGGGTCCAGAGTAACGGGCTGGCATGGATGCTTCCTGTGTAGCCACAGGGTCGAAAGAAGCTGGTGGCCGGGTATCAGCACTGAAGCACGATGCCACCCTTATATCTTCAAAATCTGTTGGCAACCGCCCTTTCACTAACTGATCGGCCACTTGAACTGCGCTCGTTGCTAAACCGCCAGCGGAATCGGCCGCAAACCCGCTTATCCCAGGACCTCCGTGGCCAATTAGATAGATTTTGCTCGAGCCTGCATTGAGCGACGACAGAAACATCCCTCCCTCATTACTTTCGATTTTTATGTCGCTCAGGACATCAATAAAATCCAGTCTGAATTGAAAATCTAAATTCAGCGCTGCCAGTTCAGCAGCATGCTTATCGAGATCAGGTTGCCCCTGCAACAAACCAATCCGCCGTTGAAAATCACTTAAATCACCCTCAACTTTGGATAGTGCCGAAGCGATCATCTTCGTAAGATTAGTCTTCGCTTGATCATCCGCGACAATCACGGGGTACAACGGCTTGTTCTTGGTCAGACGCGGTCGATTTTGCCCGACGATCTGTTTCAGTACATCTCCACCCAACATAGAGGCGTAGATATAGCCAGCTCTATCATCCAAACCATGTATATCATGCAAAGTCACCGGATTATTCCTGACCATGCAAAAAAGATTTATCCCGCCCAAGGTTCCGGCAGGATCGACGCTCAACCATCGTCCGATCCAAGGCTGATAATATCGAGCACCATAATAATAAAGCCCTGTCTGATCACGCTCTTTGGCGGCGTATCTGACGGTTTTGTAGTTCGCTTCGTGCTGGCTTCGTGCAGTCCACACTGAAGTCCCTCCGTACGGGTAGTACTCTTCCAGCGAAATTACTTGCCCGCGTCCATCCAACTCCAGCCCGCTACTACCGCCCAGATCGTGATAGCTGTAACGGGGACAATCATTCTCAACGCCCGGCGCTAGATCTTTTACCCAATGCAATAGCTGCACTTCGGCTCCACCCGCAGCTGCCACACGAATGACCTCAAGGTTGGACTTTTCAATTGAGCCGATCCACGTATGTCTCAATTCCAGCCCTTCCAGATACAGCACCCGCTGGACCTGAGTGACGCCCGCAGCCTGCTGCTCGCTGGCTTTGAGCAGGCGCCTCCCACCACTGTCATAGCGATACCACTCACGATCATCGGCACTCGACGCCCGCTGGATAGGACTGACGCACGCCAACTCGCCGCGCGAACTCCACTCCAGCCCCTGACCTGCCAGCAATTCCGACTGATGCCCGCCCGCGTCGAACTGATCATCCACGTGTTCAGGCAACAGGCCCTCACGTGCCAGCATGGCGCGGTTGCTGCGGTTGGAGACGGTCAGCTGCGTGGTGTAATTGTTGTTGCTGGCCGGCGCGCTGTGTTGCACTCTAGTCAGGTTGCCGCCGCTGTCATAGCTGTAACGGCGGGTGTAGTTTGTGTAGGCACTGTCATCGGTTGGCAACGGCACTAACACATCGGGCAGCAGAGGACCCTGGGCGCCCCGCTTGGCCATCTCTCGCCCCGTCGCCTGCACCAACTGATACAGGCTGTCATAGACGAACCTACGCTCGGCCAGCACTTTCTGGTTGCGCCAGAAGTGGGTGGCTTCGGCGGCGTTGGCAACACTCAGCACATTACCCAGCGGGTCGTAGCCGTAGAGAAGGTCCTGCAAGGTTCGCGCACTGGCGTTTGCGGTGCCCGGGCGTTGCACACGAATGCCGGTCAGCCTCTGCGTCAGCGGATCAAAGCTGTAGTCGGTGATGATGGCATTGCCATGTACCTCCCGCGCCTTGTTCGCCGACGCCCAATAACGCACTGAAGCGACGATCGGCTGCTCGGCCTGGCCTTGCAGGGCCAGCCAACTGCCGCAAAACTGCCCGCCGACATCATAGGCCTGACGTTGCAAGTGGCCGCGCGCATCCTTCAGCGTCAACTGGGTCCCCGTGGCGTCGAACGTTCGCAGGGTCAGGTAGTCTTCAGGTTCCAGCGCATCCAGCCACGCCTGCTCGGTGTCGCCCGCCCAATCGGCGGCGTATTCGCCCGCCAACAAGCGTCGTGACTGAGCGGTAACCGCGCCAGTGAGCGCGCAGCTCTGTAGTTCGGCAAGCCCAGCTGTGTCGTAATGCCGCAGGCATTGGCCGGCCAGATTACGCTGCTGTTCCACCAGCCCAGTGCCCGCCCAGCGATAGCGCTCGGCAACCCGCGGCGTAGGCTCACCCGCCTCCTTTTCCATCACTGCCAACAACCGACCGGCCAGCGAAGGGGCCTGGTAGCACCAAGCCATGCCTACCCCTGTGGCACTGACGGCCACCAGCGGCCGTCCGGCGGTGTCTGCCAGCGCCACCTCAATCCCGGCATCGACGCTTTCGGTACGCAGGTGATTGCCAGCCAGATCGCTGTGCCAATGAAAATTTGGTGCATTCAATTCGCCGAGGCGCGGGTCACGGCTTTGCCCAAGATGACCACGAGCGGTGTATTGATGGCGGGTGATGCGCAGTTCGGCGGCGTCTGCGGCATCTTTGCGAAAACAGTCGAGCTCGCGCACTGGAAAACCGCGCGAACAGAAAACCGTCAATCGGGGGGTGTCAGCATGCAAGGCAGGCGCATATGAAGAAGACATGGCTGAATCGCTCGGGATGGTGAGTGCACTGATCTGATTGGTCAGCATCAATGCGGCTCTGCAACACTCCAGCCATACGCCTTCCTTTTTGATAGGATAGCTCACAAAAGCGAAAGCGTGAGCGCGAGGTGAAGCCCTCGCGTCTGTGGCGGCCGCTTTTACTGGAGCTGCTTGGTGGATACCGATCGGTTATGTTAACGCATATTTTAGTTCTGTAGCGAATACGATATCATTGAGCCGCTTAAGTTCCGACTCGACCCTGCCCTTGTAGAGTTCGTATTCAGATTGCCGAATCCATTCATCAGGATGTTGGGCAATCTTGACGCCCCACCCCTTCCCCACCGGCATGCCCAAAATATAATGTTGCTCGTGCACACGATGATTACGAAACGCCGTATCGAATCGGGCATGCAGCTTTTCAATCATTATATCGACCTCCAACAACTTGACCTTCAGCTTCGTGACCAAAGCCAGCTTTGTGGTTGTCTTCACCTCTCGCAAGTCTTTGACATTATTCTTGATCCATACAACCGGAACAGAGACAGGAGACGCACCCGCTCCTGCAACGTCCAGGACCACGTTGATCGCTCTGTTTCCTATGTCGTTAATTACAAAATCCCTGGCCTCATCTCTATAATATTGCGACGTCGAATATTTTGCGAACATGCCTCGAGAAGCCGCTTCGATTCGCTCCACCAGTTCCGTATTCGGAACCAGATCGAACCCTGGCACAAGGGTATCCACGGCATTTGCGCAGACGACACCCCCTACGGTTGTACCCACCACTGGCACTATCGAGCCTACCATCCCTCCGCCCACGCCGGCTCCCGACATCAGGATTCTCTTCACTACACGTTGAGACATGGTGGTGGCCACCGCTAACCGTTTACAACCCAGAAATGCTTCAACATGATCTCTGCACTCCCATAATACCAATGCAGCCACCTTCATTGTCTTGAAGTCGTTTTTTATATTCTGGATAGCCAACTGGGTTGCAGACTCGGCTGCGCGCTGGGCTGCGGACTTGGCTGGCTTCTTTTTAGGTGCAAAATCTTGAGCAAAACGTGTAAGCCCCTCTGATAAACCAGTTTGCTTGATCGGCATCTCTCCGACTCCTTTCATAATGGCAGCATTGACAGTGCTGAAAGATTGGCATCATTCAATATTTTCCAAACTTTCATAAGTCGCAGTTACCACATCAGAGTGAAGGAAAATTCGGTTCCTCCTGCAGAAGTTTACCTGCGCCGTGTATATTGGGGCGCAAAGCTTGCACGCCGATGTTCAGTGCACGTTCCGCTACGCTCTTTGTTTAGCAATAATTCGGCATAGCCAACCCATGGCAAATAGCGATCGCCGCTATAGCGCTAAGGTTTTCCACCTACATCAAGACGTTAACCTTGTTTCTGCCCCGTGCACGCACGCTTAACACTTTCTTGACGCAAGCCATTCCCTCTCCTTAGCTAAAGGTTACCTAGTCTCAGAAAACCTCGCGCCGGGCCTCTAGCTCGCGCCTTCGTGCGTGCCTGCGAAAGCTGGTGTGCGGGTTTGGGTCGCCCTCTGCTATTGCCGTACAGCTCGTGACGACAGGCCAGGTTCTTGGGCTGTACAACAAAAAACACAGGATATCCGCCATGAAAAGCACCTCGATTCCCTTGCGTTTCGACCGCATTTTCTACGCGGTTTCCACGTCGATGCTTTTGGCAACCCCGGTGGAAACCTTCGCCTTCGAATTGCAGGATGACCCCACTTCGCCCCTCTTCCTGCAGCAACCGGCGATGCCGCATTTGTCGCTCGACCCGGTCAGTGCCAGCGGTCTGAGCCTGGGCACGCTGTCGGCCTTCAGCGACAAGATGGGAGAGCGCCACGCCCAGGCGGCGCCTGACCTGATGACCAGCCCATGGATGCAATTTTTCCCAGGCACAGCGCGGCCCGGGGCGCAGGCCCCCGAGCAGCTGGAAGCCCCTAGCCAGCAACTGATGATCGGCCCGGACCTGTTCGTGCGTGAAACCGGTGACGGCAATGTGCACCGCGCAGGGATTTTCGTCGGCCATAACAACCTGCAAAGCAGCCTGAGCGGCAGCCGTCCGCTGCTCGGCGACAAGCAGCGCAATGCGGTCAACCTCAGCGGCGAGAGCCTGGGGGTGTACTGGAGCATGACCCATGAGCAGGGTTGGCATGTGGATGCCGTTGCCATGGGATCGCGCATCGACGTGCTGGGCCGTGGCGAGAGCGGTCAGCGGCTGGACGACAGCGGCCATGCGATGACCTTTTCCGTGGAAGGTGGCTACCCGATTCAGTTGGGTGGCAGCTGGGTGATCGAGCCGCAGGCGCAGTTGATCAACCAGCAGTTCTTCCCCGGCAATCAGGTGCAGGAAGAAACCCTGCAGGCATTCGACAGCCAGCCCACCTGGAGCGGCCGGGTCGGCGCCAAGTTGTCTGGTCGGTACGAAGTGCGGGGGATGCCGATCGAGCCCTATGTGCGGACCAACGTCTGGTATGACTTCAGCAATGCCGACGAGGTGAAGCTGGATCAAGTCGACAAGATTTCCGGGTCGCGGTACTCGACCACCGTGGAGTTGGGCTTGGGGCTGGTGGCTCGGGTGACGCCATCAGTGGCATTGTTCGTCAGCGCCGATTACAGCAGTGATGTGGATGACAATGATCTGAATGGCCTGATCGGTAGCTTGGGTGTGCGGATGCGGTGGTAATCAGTGCCGGCCCTTTCGCGGGGCGTCCCGGCTTGCCCCGCGAAAAGGCAACACATCAAGCCGGCTTCATCACCAGTACCCCCAGCGGCGGCAGATTCAAGGCCAGCGACAACGGCTGCCCATGACTGGCAATGTCATCACTTTCCACCGCCCCCAAATTGCCCACATTCGACCCGGCATAGAGTTCGGCATCGCTGTTGAGCAGCTCCTGCCAACGCTCGCCGAACGGTACGCCAATCCGATACCCCTCACGCGGCACCGGGGTGAAGTTGGCCACCACCAGCAATGGCTCGCCCTGGCTGCTCCAGCGCAGCCAGGCATACACGCTGTTATGAGCATCATCGCCAATCAGCCACTGGAAGCCCTGCGGCTGGCAGTCCTGCTCGTGCAATGCCGGCAGCTCGCGGTACAGCCGGTTCAAATCGCTGACCAGCTTCTGCACGCCCTGGTGCTCGGAGTACTGCAACAGGTACCAGTCCAGCTGGTGGTCATGGTTCCACTCACGCCACTGGCCGAACTCGCAGCCCATGAACAGCAACTTCTTGCCTGGGTGGGTCCACATGAAGGTCAGGTAGGCGCGCAGGTTGGCAAACTTCTGCCAACGGTCGCCGGGCATCTTGTCGATCAGCGAGTGCTTGCCGTGCACCACTTCGTCGTGGGAGATCGGCAGGATGAAATGCTCGGAATAGGCATAGATCAGGCCGAAGCTCATTTCGTTGTGGTGGTGAGCGCGGTGCACCGGGTCGTTCTGGATGTAGTGCAAGGTGTCGTGCATCCAGCCCATGTTCCACTTGTAGGCAAAGCCCAGGCCGCCTTGCTGGGTGGGCTGGCTGACGCCTGGCCAGGCGGTGGATTCTTCGGCGATGATCAGCGCGCCCGGGGCCTCATGGGCGGCGACACCATTGAGGTGGCGGATGAAGTCGATGGCTTCGAGATTCTCACGCCCGCCGTGGCGGTTGGGTACCCACTCGCCGGCCTTGCGCGAGTAGTCGCGGTACAGCATGGAGGCCACCGCATCGACGCGCAGGCCGTCGATGTGGAAGTGCTTGAGCCAGTGCAGCGCCGACGCCATCATGAAGCCACGCACCTCGTTGCGGCCGAGGTTGTAAATCAGCGTGTTCCAGTCCTGGTGGAAGCCCTCGAGAGGGTTGTCGTACTCATACAGCGCCGTGCCGTCGAAACGCGCCAGGCCGTGTTCGTCGGTGGGGAAATGCGCTGGTACCCAGTCGAGAATCACCCCGATACCGCCCTGGTGGCAGGCGTCGATGAACGCGGCGAAGTCTTCCGGGCTGCCATAACGCGAGGTCGGCGCGAACATCGACAGTGGCTGGTAGCCCCAGGAGCCGCCGAACGGATGCTCCATGATCGGCAGCAGTTCGATGTGGGTGAAGTTGAGCTGTTGCACATAGGGCACCAGGCGCTCGGCCAGTTCCCGCCAGTTGTAGAAGCGTGACACCTCGCCCAGGTCATCCAGCTCGCACTGCCAGGAGCCTGGGTGCAGTTCGTAGATCGACAGCGGCGCGCTATAGGCGTGGCGCTGGGCGCGATGCGCCATCCACTCGTGGTCGTGCCACTCGTGGCTCAACGCGCTTGCCACCTTGGACGCCGTGCTGGGCGGCAGCTCGGTGGCGCGTGCCAGCGGGTCGGCCTTGAGCGGCAGAATGCCATCCTTGCCCAGCACCTCGAACTTGTAGGTTTCCCCCACCCCCAGGCGCGGCACGAACAGTTCCCACACCCCAGCGCTATGGCGCAGGCGCATCGGGTGGCGACGGCCGTCCCAGTTGTTGAAATCGCCCACCACCGAGACCCGCCGTGCATTCGGCGCCCAGACCGAGAAGCACACGCCGTCGACGCCGTCGACCTGGGTCGGCTGCGCACCGAAGCGCCCGGATAGGTCACGGTGGTTGCCTTCGGCAAACAGGTGCAGGTCCATATCGCCCAGTTGCGGGCCGAAGCTGTACGGATCTTCGGTCACCTGCTCACCACCGGCCCAGCCGATCTGCAGCAGGTACGGTTGCGCTTCATTCAGGTGCGCAGTGAACAGGCCGGGCAGGCTGCTCTGCTCCATTTCGGCCAGCACACGCCCGTCGTGCCGAGCCAGCACTCGCGCATTCAAGGCAGACGGCAGAAAGGCGCGAACCCATTGGCCGCCTGCGCCATCGCCATGGGGGCCAAGCACTGCAAATGGATCGGCGTGCTCGGCGCGGGCAAGGGCATCGAGCTCCCGCTGCCGAAGGCCACCGTTGTCACGCGTGGTTGCATTCATTACGACTCTCCCCAGGTACTGATCAGTCCATGCAGGCCATGCAAAGGCACGGCCAGCCAACTCGGCCGGTTTTCGGCTTCATAGGTAATCTCGTAGGCGGCTTTTTCCAGGCAGAACAGTTCCAGAGCAGCGCGTTCACCGTCGGCCTGTAACCAGGCATGGGGCATGGCGGCGGTGGCCAGGCCGTAGGCTTCGACGAAGGCATGACGCGACTGGTGCAGGTACTGCCGGGCGACCCGCTGACGAGCCTGCCGTGCTGCCTCGGAAAGGTCTACCGCCGAGGCGCTGCGCAGGATCATCGCAGCAGCATAGTCGAAGGATCGCAATACGCCGCTGACATCCTTGTAAGGGCTGTGTTTGGCCCGGCGCTCGTCAAGCGGGCGCGACGGTTCGCCTTCGAAATCGATGAGGTAGGCATCGCCCTGCACCACCAGCACCTGGCCCAGGTGCAGGTCGCCGTGCACACGCATCAGCAGCCCGCCTTGAGCTTGCTGGGCGAGGTTGGCGATATGCTGAGTGAGGCCTTCGCGTTGCTGCTGCAGGTCATCGACGAGCGCCTGGCTGTCGCTGTCCAGGCTGTCGCGGTGCTGGGCCAGCAGGTCAAGGGCATGGTTGAGCTCGGCGCTGATCTGGCGGGCCCAGCGCGCGCTGTCCTCGCCTTCGCTGGCCCGAGGCTGGAACGCGGCATCCTCGGTGGGCGCCGCCAGCAGCAGGTGCATCTCACCCAGGCGCTGGCCGAGCAAGGCGGCAAAGCCGTTGAGCTCGGCCAGCGCGTCGGTGTGCGCTTCGCCGTCGCTGCTGGCCGGTTCCATCTCGTCGCGGATCGCCCGTTCCAGGGTGTTCTGGGTCCAGGCCCAGGCATCGCCCTGGTTGCTCAGATAGCCCTGGGCGATCATCAGCAGGTGCGGTGCGTCGGCTTCGTCCACCCGGCTGACCCAGGCCAGCAATGGCGAGATATTGGTGAAGCCGGCGGCGGTGAGGTAGGCGCTCATTTCCAGTTCTGGGTGGATGCCGGGGTTGACTCGACGGATCAGCTTGAGCACCACGCGGTCAGCGATCACCACTGAACTGTTGGATTGCTCGGCGCTCAAGTAACGCACTTCGCTGTCGTCGTCCAGCCCCAGCTTGGCCAACTGGTCGGTGCACTTGAACTGCAACTCGCCCTGGTCGTTGCCACAGGGCAAGCTGACGCCATCCTGGCAGGCACGCAGCACAGCCCGAATGAACGGCTCGAGCACGAAGGCATCGGTGATCAGGCCCACCTGGCTGCCACGGCGAACCCGCGAAAGCGCCAGCTGTTGCGGCAAGGCGGTGGTGATATGTTCCTCGGGCAAGAAGCCGAATGGCAGCTGGTATTGAGTGGCCAGGCCATCGCCGAGCACCTCGATTTCGCTGAGCAACACCGGCGTGGTGGCCGTGGCCAAGCGCACGCCGTAGCGCAGGCGCACCTGGTCGATCGGCCCTTCCTTGCCGGCGAACCAGCGCCGCTTGGGCAGGTATTGCGGCAGGATCGCGTCCTGCAGGGTGTGGTTGGAAGGCGCTTCGAGCAGCTCTTCCATACGTTTGCGCAGCACCAAAGTAGTCAATTCCGGCAACCCCTCGGTAGGTTGGACGTGCCAGCTGGGCATGCGGTCGTGCGCCGCCAGCAGGAACCAGTAAAAGGCATAAGGCGGCAAGGTCAGCAGGAACGGCAGTTGGCCGATCGGCGGGAAGGCGCTGCCGCCGAGCATTTCCACTGGGACTTTGTCGGCGTATTGCGACAGTTCCAGCTCCGCCGCCTGCGCCGCGCGGGAGACGTTGGCAACGCAGAGGATCACTTCATTGTTGCCATTGGCATCGGTGTATTCGCGGATGTACGCCAGGATGCGCCGGTTGCTCGGCGTCAGCGTGCGCATGCTGCCGCGGCCAAAGGCCTTTTGCTGGTTGCGCACTGCCAGCAGGCGGCGGTTCCAGTTCAGCAACGAATGCGGGTCGTGCGACTGCGCCTCGACGTTGACGGTCTGGTAGCCGTACAGCGGGTCCATGATCGGCGGCAGTACAAGGCGCTGCGGGTCGGCCTTGGAGAAACCGCCGTTGCGGTCGGGCGACCATTGCATGGGGGTGCGTACGCCGTCGCGATCGCCCAGGTAGATGTTGTCGCCCATGCCCAGCTCGTCGCCGTAGTACAGGGTCGGTGTGCCCGGCATCGACAGCAGCAGGCTGGTGAGCAGCTCGATACGCCGACGGTCGCGTTGCAGCAGCGGCGCCAGGCGGCGGCGGATGCCGAGGTTGATGCGTGCGCGGCGGTCCTCGGCGTAGTAGTTCCACAGGTAGTCGCGCTCGCGGTCGGTGACCATTTCCAAGGTCAGTTCATCGTGGTTGCGCAGGAAGATCGCCCACTGGCAGTTGGCGGGGATTTCCGGGGTCTGGCGCAGGATGTCGGTGATCGGAAAGCGGTCTTCCATGGCCAGGGCCATGTACATGCGCGGCATGAGGGGGAAGTGGAAGGCCATGTGGCACTCGTCGCCATCGCCTTCGCCAAAATACGGGTGCGTGTCTTCGGGCCACTGGTTGGCCTCGGCCAGCAGCATGCGGTCAGGATAGTTGGCGTCGATTTCGGCGCGGATCGCCTTGAGCACCTGGTGGGTTTCCGGGAGGTTCTCGTTGTTGCTGCCGTCGCGTTCGATCAGGTACGGGATGGCGTCCAGGCGCAAGCCGTCGACGCCCAGATCGAGCCAGAAGCGCATCACCCCGATCACCGCCTTGAGCACCTGCGGGTTGTCGAAGTTGAGGTCCGGCTGGTGCGAGTAGAAGCGGTGCCAGAAGTACTGGCCGGCGACCGGGTCCCAGGTCCAGTTGGACTTCTCGGTGTCGAGGAAAATGATCCGCGTGCCGTCGTACTTCTGGTCGTCATCCGACCACACGTAGAAATCGCGTGCCTTGCTGCCGCGCTTGGCCAGGCGGGCGCGCTGGAACCACGGGTGCTGGTCGGAGGTGTGGTTGATGACCAGCTCAGTGATCACCCGCAAACCGCGCTTGTGCGCTTCGGTGATGAAGCGCCGGGCGTCGGCCATGCTGCCGTAATCGGGGTGCACGGCTTTGTATTCGGCGATGTCGTAACCATCGTCGCGGCGCGGCGAAGGATAGAAAGGCAGCAGCCACAGGGTGTTGACGCCCAATTCGGCGATGTAGTCGAGCTTGCTGATCAGGCCGACGAAATCGCCGATGCCGTCGTTGTTGGCATCGAAGAACGACTTGATGTGCAGCTGGTAGATCACCGCGTCCTTGTACCACAGCGGGTCGTCGATGAAGGCTGCCGGGCGGGAACGCTTGGCCATGTGCGACTCCTTTCAGATCTTTCCTGGGCTTACCCACCATTCCCTGTGGGAGCGGGCTCGCCCCGCGAACACGGGCGAAGCCCGTGCCAGACACCGCAGTGCCTGTTTCGCGGGACAAGCCCGCTCCCACAGGGAAAGTTGTGTGCCGCGCTAGCGGGCTTTCTCTATGCGCCAGATACCGAACGGGTGATGCCACGGCTCGATACGCATCCACTGGGTCTTGCCATGCCAAGTCCAGCGGTGGCCATTCATCAGGTCTTCACCCAGAGTGTCGGCGTCGTCGTCCAGCCCCAGCTCCCACAACGGCAGCTCGAAACTCGCCTCCTGGGCGTTATGCGGATCGAGGCTGATCGCCACCAGAATGTAGTTGTCACGCTCGGGCGTACGCTTGGCGAAATACAGGATGTTGTCGTTCCAGCAGTTGAAAAACGCCACGCCCAGGTGCGTCTGCAAGGCACGGTTCTGCCGGCGGATGCGGTTGAGCTGAGCGATCTCGGCAATGATGTTGCCGGGTTGGGTGAAGTCGCGCGGGCGGATCTCGTACTTCTCCGAGTCCAGGTACTCCTCCTTGCCCGGCAACGGCGTGCCCTCGCACAGCTCGAAGCCCGAATACATGCCCCACAGCCCCGAACCCATGGTCGCCAGCGCGGCGCGGATGAGAAAGCCGGCACGGCCCGAGGTGTGCAGGAAGAACGGGTTGATGTCCGGCGTGTTGACGAAGAAGTTGGGCCGGTAGCACTGGCTCCACGGCGGCTGGTTGAGTTCTTCGAAGTACTCGCGCAGCTCTTTCTTGGTGTTGCGCCAGGTGAAGTAGGTATAGCTCTGCGCATAACCGACCTTGCCCAGGCGCGCCATCATCGCGGGTTTGGTGAACGCCTCGGCGAGAAAGATCACCTCGGGGTACTGACTGCGCACATTGGCGATCAGCCATTGCCAGAACGGCAGCGGCTTGGTGTGCGGGTTGTCGACGCGGAAGGTTTTCACGCCCTCCTCGACCCAACCCACCACCACATCACGCAGAGCCAACCACAACGACGGCACGGCCTCGGCGGCATAGAAATCGACGTTGACGATGTCCTGATATTTTTTCGGCGGGTTTTCCGCATAGCGGATGGTGCCATCGGGGCGCCAGCTGAACCAGCCGGGATGCTCCTTCAGCCAGGGGTGGTCCTGGGAGCACTGGATGGCGAAGTCCAGGGCGATTTCCAGGCCATGCTCGGCGGCGGCTGCAACCAGGCGGCGGAAGTCTTCGCGGGTGCCCAGCTGAGGATGAATGGCGTCATGCCCGCCTTCGGGGCTGCCGATGGCGTAGGGGCTGCCAGGGTCTCCCGGCTCGGCCTGCAAGGCATTGTTGCGGCCCTTGCGAAACTGCTTGCCGATCGGGTGAATGGGCGGGAAGTACAACACGTCGAAGCCCATGTCGCGAATCATCGGCAGGCGCTCGTGCACGTCGTTGAACGTGCCATGGCGCTCGGGGCTGTCGGTGATCGAACGTGGGAACAGCTCGTACCAGCTGGCGAACTGCGCGGCCGGGCGGTCGACGTCGAGGGGGAATTCGCTGCTGCGGGTGAGGTAGCTGCGATGCTCGGCTTCGGTCATCAGCCGCGTGGCTTCGGTGCCCAATAGCAGCGCCACCTGATCATCCTGGGGCAGTTGCGGCAACTGAGCCTGCAGCGCCTCGATCTGCTCGCGCAACGCGCCCTCGCTGCGCTCGGCGCCCTTGCCCAGCAACAGGCGGCCCTCCTCCAGCTCGAGCTTGATATCGACCCCAGCGTGGTACTTCTTCTCCAGGTCGTAGCAATAGGTGGCGAACGGGTCGATCCACGCCTCGATACTGAACAGGTGCAAGCCCAGCTCGGTGGGGGTGAATTCGGCAAGCCACAGATCATTGCCCGGCGAGTGCATCGGCACGCAGTGCCAGCGCCGACTGTTGGCCTGACGCCAGTTGAGCATCACCGCCAAGCGGTCGTGGCCGTCGCTGTAGACCTTGCTGCTGACCGCCACCGGCTGGCCGCTGATGGCCTTGGCGGCGAAAGTGCCAGCGTCCAGCACGGGGCTGCTGTCCTCGATGACGATACGTGGCGCCAAGAGCGCCTGGGACAGGCTGATTGCCTGGTCCGGGTGGTCGTTCGCCATCGGTACGCTTTCGAAGGGCTCGTTACGCGACATCGGTCTGGCTCCCTGTTGGCATTGGCGGTAAGGGTTCAGAGCCATCGTCCACGCAGGGGGTTCAAAAAAAGTGAGCAAACGGCGCAGCCACGTATCAAAGCCTGCACCACCCTCTCATTTACACCCCGCGAGGTCAGGCCATGAACATTCCCATTCCACCGGAAACACCCGACCCGAATATCGACGACCCGAGCTTGCCGCCGCCGGTGCCGGAAGAAGAGCCGGACGAGCTGCCGATCAAGCCGACCATGCCGCCGACGGTGGGTGATCCGCCGAGTCAGGAGCCACCGGTGAAGGCTTAAGGATAGACGAGGCTACTGGTAATACTGCCAGTAGTGCTCGTCGGTTGTAGTAGCTGACTCACTGGATTGCGTAGAGCTGGTTCTGAAGTTTGAAGAAGCATTTTCCATTTCCATCCCTGCTGATGAAGCAGAGAAATTTACAACCGTAGGAAATATAATTGCCTATATAAAAGAGCACGAAAATTCATGAACCTCATGCCATCAACCCCTACAGAACAGGCCTGAAGACAGGCCTGCTTCTCCTAGGATTTAGCTTTAGTAAAGCGTTCGATACTGACGTATCTCATCCGAAACATCCCCCCGCCATCACCCCTTCCTGATTCCCACCACCTGATATTTTTGCCAGGTGCGGCGATGCCTTTGCCGAAGTAGTGTTATCGCATCCACGCCGATGTTCGATGCGGCATACCAATAGCTTCCTCAACGCTCATGAGCAAGGAAGTCTTAGCATGAACGACCTCTCGCCAGTCCCAGCCACCCGCAAGGATGCAGCCACCTACATGGGCCTGTTCCCGGATGCCAGCATCCGCTGCGCACTCGGCGCTCCACAGGCCAACACCAGCCAGATGGCGTACCTGGTCTACCTGAAGGAAATGATCGAGGCACTGGAAGTTCGCGCCGATGTCGCCGCCCCGGTCACCTTGTTCCAACGGCGCCCCGACCTGTTGCAGCTCAAGCTCGACGAGAAGGCCGCGAAAAAAGCGCTGCCCACCTTGCGCCTGGTGCTTGGCCTTCTGGAAAGTCGCGCGCGCGAGGTGCTTGCAGCCAACCAGACGCTGGAACAAGCCGTGGCCAGTGTCGTACACCAGGGCAGTGTACCGTTCCAGCATACCTGGGAGTCGGTCAAGGCCACCCTGGCACTCAAGCAACTACCACTCTGGGATGTGCTACGCACCAGCGACATCGACCACCCCACATTCATCTGCGACAAACTGACCCGACCCACGCAGCGTGCGGCCACCACCTTGAGCAGCGGCTTCGCACCCGAGCTGCAGGCACGGTTGCTTGACGCGAGCACTGCCCACTCGCCTTTGAACGGCCTGACCACCACCCAAGCGGTGAGCAAAGCCCTGGGGCTGACACGCAAGGCGTTGCGTCGGCTGTTGGCCGTACGCGCTATTGGCAACGGCAACAGCTCGGTGACCCTGAGCCAGCATGTCTCAGCTGCGGAATTCCATGCCGGCTCAAGCGAGCGTTACGGCGCAGGGTACATCAATAATGGCAAAGCGCCACTTTTCCTCACCCAGCCAAACGTGGCGGACAGCACCGTACAGATCAACGGCGTCACCGATGATCACCTCGTTCGCCTGCAGCACATCCTGTACATACAGCGGGCGCTGGACCTCAAGCCCGCCGAGGCCGACGCAGTAGTCATGGCAGCGATCCGGGCCGAGAAACTAGGCGAAGACCATACCATCACTGCTCACACCTTGCGCGCACTCGGCCTGTTCCGCCACTTGCACGAAAAATACGCTGTGAGCGCCCATCAATTCGCAGCGTTCATCTGTGAGATCCTGCCCTACGGCGCCGACGGCGAAAAACCCTTCTACGACCAGCTGTTCGCCCCCAAAAACACCGACGAAGATGCCCCTGCGGCACCTGTTTTCCGGCTCGACAACAGTGCATTCGACCCCACAGCCACCAGCGGTGCCGACGCGCTCACCGTCAAGCAGTTGTGCCTGGCCCTCAAGGTGGACGAACCGGTGCTGCGCGCGATACTGGAGTGGGTGGTCAAAGCCCAGGGCCTGGCGCAACCCACGCGCTCCATCAAAGTGGTGTCGGCTTGCTACCGGTTGGCTGCCCTGCCCCGATTGTTCGGCATGAGCCCCCGGGACGGAATGATGGCCCTTGCGCTACTCGCACAGAAAGACCCGGCCTACAAAACCCAGTTGGCAGGCACGCCTAGCCTTGGCACCGACGCGGCGCAGGCGGATATCGTCGATGTGATCGTAGGCATGATGGGCGCTATACAATGGATGCAGCAGCAAACATGGGGTGTCAATCAACTCTACTTGTCGCTGCAGTCCGAATTCACCCCAGCTCGGCGAGGTTGGCATAGCATCTGCGATGCCCCCGCCCTTGACCCGGCAGGTGAGGAGAGCACGCTGCATACGGCGCTGAAACAGGCACTGCAGCTCGAAGACGTGGCGCTGGTGCAGCCATTGTTGCGCTGGGCTGGCCTCGACACAGTGAAGTTTCGCGCCAACGTATGCGCCATCCAGCGCAAGCACGCTGAGAAAAAACTGCCCCCGCTCGCCTGTTTCACTGAAAAAGATATCAAAGATTGGTCCCTGCTTGATCAATACAGCACGTTCGTGAAGCTGCTCGGGCTCAGTGCCGGGACGCTTAAACAGCTGGTGGAAAAACCCGCGTGGTTTGGCTTGCTTGATGAAACCGGGGCGGTGCTGCGCGGCCTTGACCTCACGACTGCCTATCTACTCACCCGCTACAAGGCGCTTATTGCCAGGCTGCCGGAGGGCAACATAGAAAGCCATGTTACGGGTTACCTGGCTGACGTAGATACCTCCAAGCACGGCCCAATGACCGGAAAGCGGATTACCACGGCCTGGACCGCACTGGAAACCTTGCTTGGCAAGCCTCAAGGCAGTCTGGCACGCCTTACCTCGCTGACGCCTCCCACCACGCTGGGAGAAATTGACCGGTTGCTGCGGCTGCTGGACCTGTCGCAGCAACAGCGGCTGTCGGTGGATACCTTGGTCGAGCTCGGTGCACTGCCGTCAGCAAGCAACCACATGCCGTTCCAGCAAGCCGCCACGGCACT
Organism: Pseudomonas sp. NPDC089752; assembly: GCF_044748725.1. Classification (NCBI taxonomy): domain Bacteria; kingdom Pseudomonadati; phylum Pseudomonadota; class Gammaproteobacteria; order Pseudomonadales; family Pseudomonadaceae; genus Pseudomonas; species Pseudomonas sp. NPDC089752. The sequence goes on along the minus strand of NZ_JBIVGP010000001.1, from coordinate 116,337 downwards.
GCGGCAAAGTTGTACAGCCAAGCAGCGCAAGGTATTGGACGAGCAATTGAGTGTGGCCTGGCGTGACGCACTGGTTAACTGGATGCTTGCCAGCTGGGTACCAGCAAACACCCAGCGCAGTTGGATCACCAAGCCACAAGCGCTGGCCGACTACCTGCTGATAGACCTGCAAGTCTCCCATGAGCCGCGTACCACCCGGGTAGCCGCTGCCATTGCCAGCTTGCAGCGTTACCTGCACCAGGTATATGCGCGCCAGGAAAACGGCTACCGCAGCACGCTGTTTGATGAAGCCGAACGTGACGAGTGGGAAAACTTTGCCAGCCGTTACGAGAACTGGAAGTTGCGCCAGCAGGTGCGCAACGAGCCGCAGAACTTCATCGACCCGACCCGCCGCACGCGCAAGACCACGGCATTCAAAGAGCTTGAAAACCTGATCGCACAAGGCAAGTGCCAACCGCAGGACATCCAGACCGCCATGGTGGGTTACCTGAGCACGTTCGAGACGCTCAGCAATATACAACCGATTTCAGCGTACGCCGATGGCACCTCACCGCTTGAAGATACCTATCACTTCATAGGCAAGACCAACGTCGAGCCCGTCGAATACTACTGGCGCACTTTGGACATGCGCCAACGTGACGGGGTCGGTGCCCCGAGTATGTTGGCGTGGGGGGAATGGGAGAAAATTGCGCTGCCGATCAGCGGCGCCGTGGCGCTGACGCCATTGGCAACAGCAGCGCCCTTGCAATACATCGCGCCCAAAGAAGTTCCCGAGGCTGAGAAGGCCGCCGAAGATAAGAAGAAGAAGTCGCACGCCGAAGCGGCGAAAAAAACTGAAGACTCGCTGCTTAAACAAGACGAGCGTACGCATATCGAGCTGATCCGCCCGGTCATCGTCGCCGGGCGGCGCTATGTCGTCTGGGTGGAGTGGGAAGCCACTTCCATCGCCATGGGGCCCGACAACAAACCCAGCCAGTATTACCCGTTGCGGGTGTGTTTCACCTATCAGCAAACCGATGGGGCCTGGAGCCCGCCAAATGAATTGCTACGGCTGGATGGGCACGATAAAAATGGCAACTTCAATACCCAAAAAGAATTGGCAGAGCCGGTACAGGGTTCGACTGCTGGCAATGCTTTTTTAAAGACTAAAGACTACAAGCCAGGCTTAGCCGTAATGGTCAATAACATGGGTAATCGGGTCAACGACCCATGGTTGACAGTGCTCCTGTTTGACAATGCGTCTGCTGACACGCCTTCCCCCAATGACATCGAGAAGTGGAAAGAAGACAACAAATACTTCATCATCAGCAAAGACCTGCTGTTGCTGGAACATAGAACACTGGATGCAACATCAGAATCCGGCATGACTATCGAAAAAAGTCTGGTCTCCAACTGGCTGCGTTTTTTCCGCGACCCTCGTGTTGTTCAGCACCCCTACGTCGGTCCGTTAATGACGTTCGAAAAAGCAGGGGAACTAACACCCGTATGGAAAGGGCTTTCTAGCGATCAGCTTGAAGTGTATGAAGCACCGCAGACCCCGAGCTTCCAGTTTGATCCGCAGCCGCATGCAAAATCTCAAGAAATGGAAATCATTGTCAACTCCGGGCTTGAAGTCAAGTTTAAAAACAGTGAACAAAAAATCATCTTAACACACCCTGCATACGGCCCCATCCTGGAGGTTATGGCGAGCTACCAGAAGAAAACCACAGAACCAGGGCTCTCCATAATCTATGAATACAAAACTAATTTTAAGATAAAATCTATTAGCCAGGACATAAAAAACATCGAGACTATCAGCACCCCTGGCAATAATCAACTCAGAGTAAGCAATTTAGCGCCAGGAGAGACCAAAACATACACCGTACACTGGCATTCTTACGACGACTACACGCTTAAGGAAATCCTTGAACTCATCGATTACTTCATTGCCGACTTTGGGGAGCGCCGTAAGGAAACCAAGCTACCGCTGCGCCCTATCTCTCATGCCAGCGATCTCCCTGTCACCCTCAATATAGAAAGCCCAACAGCCAACACTGCTACGTGGACTTTATCTGCCTCAGACAATAATCTCCTTAGCGCTCTCAAGCTCGATACGCTTAGATCCTTTGCCATCACACCCGAAGAAACATTCAGCACCTTCAAACGGCTTCTTCTTAAAAATCGGCACATTACAGAACGGTCGCTCAATCAGCTCCTTGAACTCCCCGACGCTGGGGACCCAGACACTTCGATCACCCTGGAAAATGCAATCAATAAAGCGTGCACCTTGAACCGCGCCGATGCTGTGACTGCCCTTGTTCAGCAAGAAGTTGAAACATTGAAGAACAATGGTGTCGAGCTGCCTGCTGACCTCTCGCTGGAGTCAGCTGTTCGTCTACGCCACCTGCACCCCGAAGCCTGCAGAAAGATACTTCTGTACCTTGACCCCACACACACCATGCAGCTCGAAGACACACTCTCTGCCAAGGGCGATGGACGTGTAGTCTTCCGGTGCCCGTTGCCCCATGATCTCACTCGTTACACATTCACCTTAAGGGTGTATGACGACAAAAACCAAGAGATCGGCTCTGCCTCTCAACCTTTTGAGTGGAAAGAGCACCCAGACGACGCGGTACCCAGCGTCCAGATCAGGCGAAACAAAGAGCAGGCACTGTATATCGATTTTACCGAAGCCAACATGAAGTTGGCCGACACGATGGTTCCGAACCTGCGCCTCAATACCCTGTTTGGCAAACAACTGGTAGCACTGGCAACTCAGTCGGTAGAACGCGCACTTTCGTGGGAAGCTCAGTGTTTGCCCGAGCCCGCACTCGCCTCAGCGGACAATCGCACTACTGTCGACTTCAACAGCGCCAATGGCCTTTATTTCTGGGAGCTGTTCTTCCACGTGCCGTTCCTGGTGGCCTGGCAATTGCGTGAGAACCGCGAGTACCGCGAAGCCTGGCGCTGGTGTACTCGTCACTTGTTCGACCCCTATCGCACATGGGCACCTGCGGGCGATCATGCTCCGCCCTACTGGATGACCCAACCGATCAGCGGCCCGACTGCCTTGGCTGCCAGCCAGGCGGAGAACGACCCCGACCTGCTGGCTTACGCCGCCCCCCAGCGCTATCGCAAGGCTTTGCACCTGTTCGTGGCCGAGAGCTGGAAGCGCCAGGGTGACGACCTGTACCGCCAGCTTACCCGCGACACGCTGGTGGAAGCCGCCATTTGCTATGACAAGGCGCTGCGCCTGATCGGCCCACTACCCGAGCAGTTCTCTACCGCGCCCAAAGACGCACTTGCACTGGCCGCTGCCCGCTCGACAGACTTCGTGCCACCGCTCAACAACAAGCTGACCGAGTTGCGCGACCTGCTGCGCAACCGGCTGTTCAACCTTCGTCACGGCCTGACCCTCGATGGCAAGCCTGCGAGCGTGCTGCTTGAACCAAGTGCCTACAACCAGCTGGCCCTGGGTTATGGCGGCCCCAGCCACGAGGTGGGTGGCGGCATCAAGGTTGCACGCCCGGTACCTCCCTGCCGGTACGAAGAAGTGCGCAAAAGCGCCGATGCGGCGGTGCTGCAATTGATCGAGCTGGGGCAGACCCAGCTGCGCTTTTACGAAAGCGAGGGCGCGCAGAAACTGGCATTGCTGAGCAAGACCAATATCATCAACCTGCTCGAGTTCCCCTGCCGCCTGCAGGCGCAGGCACTGGAGTCGGCAAAGCGCGGGCGGGATACCTTGCTGGCCAGCAAACGAATGGTTGAGCAACGCCTGGGCTATTACGAAGGCCTCGTGGAGGTCGGCATCACCCCTCTGGAAGAAGCCGCTATCGGTATCGGTTATGCGTCACGAGCACAGTACGCGATGTCCATACCCTTCCAGGCTGCCGCCGGGGTGACGGATGGAATCCCCAAGATCTTTGGCCTGGCCTTCGGTGGTTCCGAGCCTGCGAGTGCGGTGCTAGCCTTGGCAACGGGCACCGAAATATTCGGCAAGATACTTGAGACCACCAGTAACGAATTGCACCGACAAGCTGGCTATCAACTGCGCAGCCAGGAATGGCAATTCCAAGCTGATCAAGCAAGGTTGGAACTACGGGTCATCGACCAGCAGTTGCTTGAGCAGGACATCCATATTCGTGCCGCGCACATTGCTGTTGAAGAGGCCCGAGCGACGATTGCGGCCCACCGTGCAGAGTTCCAGGTCATGACCACGGTATTTGCCAGCCACCCGACCTACCTCTGGCTGATCGGGCGGCTGGCGGACATTTACAGCACCGCCTACGACGCTACCCTGTCGCTGTGCCTGATGGCCGAGGCCTGCCTGCAATACGAGCTAGGCGATTTCCGCAGCACCTGGATCCGCACTGATGGCTGGCTCGACAACTGGCGCGGCATGCTCGCCGGGGAGGCGCTGGAACGCGATTTGATGCAGATGGATGTTGCGGCGATCACCAACAACGAACGGCCGCTGGATATCCGCCTGGACTTGTCGGTGTGCAAAGTGATGGGCTGGACCAGCGACAAGTTGCAAGAGCACCTGAAGGCAGGCAAAGTTCCCTTCGAACTGATGTCCCGGCATTTCGACGAACAGTATCCGGGCCACTACCTGCGCCGGATCGAACGAATCGTGCTGACGTTCAAGAACGGTACCAAGTCCTTGTCCGGACCTGTGGCAGCCATGCTGACCCAAACCACGAACAATGTCCTGCTCAGCAATGACGAGGCTGGCGCAAAGCGGCTCTATTCAACCAAAGAAGGCAGCGAGCAGAGCCTGCTGCGCGACCTGCGACCGAACCAGCAAGTGTCCATCTGGTCGGCCAAGGAAATCACCCGCAACTTCGACCTGCAACCCTCACCCAAGGATGAAACTCGCTATCAACCGTTCGAGGGCACAGGCGCGATCTCGAGCTGGGTGCTGTCGTTCCCGAATGCCGACCAACCTGACTTCCAGCAGAACGCTCCGCTATTCGATGCTGATGGCAAGTGCCTGGTCACCGATATCGTGGTCGAGATCAGCTACAGCGCAATGGATGGCGGGAAGGATTTCACGACGCAGGTCAAGCAGCTGCTTGCAAAGGTTAAAGCACCCGAAGTTGCCAAAGCCGCAGATGCCGAGCAAGCCACTAAGGCAGAAGCAGAGGCAGAAGCAGAGGCAGAAGCAGGAGCAGAAGCAGAAGCAGAAGCAGGAGCAGGAGCAGAAACAGGAGCAGAAACAGAAACAGAAACAGAAACAGAAACAGAAACAGAAACAGAAACAGAAACAGAAACAGAAACAGAAACAGAAACAGAAACAGAAACAGAAACAGCCCCCAATGTCGAGGCGGCTACCAACGAAAGCGTGAAGTCGGTGGAAGAATTGAGGACCCTTGCGAAGAAGCTGAAGGGTTCGTATGTCCGGGTCTCCAAAAAGAACGGGGATTATTTCACTGGTGAGTTGCTAACGCCCGAGCACTTCACGGTTAGCCTGTTTAAACGCAACTCAGCAACCAGTACCTCGGAGAGCATTATCTACTTCCACGCTATGGCGGACATCGAAGTGATAACCAAGCCCTGACCTTGCCCTCAACGTCGGCGCAGCGCCCAGCTTTTAGCGGGCACTGCGTCCCGGCGTGATGGTGGTCGACACTTGCCCCCTACCTTGAAGACTTGATGAGAGGTGATTACGAACACGCCCGTTCTGCTAGCTGCTTACCCCTGTAAACCACACGACAACTGACCAGAAAACGAGGATCACACCATGGCCACAACAGCTGAAGTCAAGGCATTGCTCGCCAAAAAGTATGGAAAAAAAGTGGAAGACCTCGAGGACTCCACGCTCATCAAGGAGATCGTCGGTAACGCCAGCAAACTCCCTGCCTACCTGAAAGAAGCGTTCGACGTCGATTTATCTATCAGCGAACTGGAGGGCGCCAGCGACATCAGTGACCTGGTGAATCTGTTGTAGCCAAATCAGAGAAGTGCTCCGGTGTTCAGGCCTGGACCAGAACACCGGAGCAGCGCCTTATCGCACCGAGAGCTCTGCCGCACTGACTTCACGCATGCGAAACTTTTGCACCTTCCCCGTTACCGTCATCGGGAATTCATCGACAAAGCGGAAATGCCTGGGTGCCTTGAAATGCGCCAGCCTCGCCTTGCACCACTGCTGCAGCTCATCCGCAGTTACGCTGTGCCCCGGATGCAGACGAATCCACGCCACCACCTCCTCGCCATAGTTGCTGCACGGAATCCCCACCACCTGCGCCTCGGCCACCGCCGGGTGCGTGTGGAAGAACTCCTCCAGCTCGCGCGGGTAGATGTTCTCCCCGCCCCTAATGATCATGTCCTTATTGCGCCCGACAATGCGCACATACCCCTGCTCGTCCATCACCGCCAGATCGCCCGAATGCATCCAGCCGGACGGGTCGATGGCATCCGCCGTCGCCTGCAGATTGTCCCAATAGCCGAGCATCACGCTGTAACCCCGGGTGCACAGCTCGCCGATCTCGCCGCGCGCGACGATGCGCCCGTCGACGTCCACCAGTTTGGTCTCCAACTGCGGCTGGGTGCGGCCGACCGTGGTCACGCGCAGTTCCAGCTCATCGTCCGGGCCGGTCTGCAGCGACACCGGGCTGGTTTCGGTCATGCCGTAGGCAATCTGCACCTCGGCCATGTGCATCTGGTCGATCACCCGGCGCATCACTTCGATCGGGCAAGTGGCGCCGGCCATGATGCCGCTGCGCAGGGTCGAGAGGTCCAGCTGCGGGCGTGATGGGTGGTCGAGCATGGCGATGAACATGGTCGGCACCCCATAGAGAATGCTCGCGCGCTCTTCGGCGACGGCGCGCAGGGTGAGCTCGGCGTCGAAGGCGTCGTTGGGGTAGATCATGGTGCTGGCGTGGGTGATGCAGCCGAGGTTGGCCATGACCATGCCGAAGCAGTGGTACAGCGGCACGGGGATCACCATGCGGTCGCGCTCGGTCAGGCCGAGGCTCTCGCCTACCATGAAACCGTTGTTGAGGATGTTGTAGTGGCTGAGCGTGGCGCCCTTGGGCGCACCGGTGGTGCCGGAGGTGTACTGGATGTTTACCGGCTGGTCGATCTGCAGGCTATGCTGGCGCGCGGTGTAGGCTTCGACGGAGGTCTGCCCTGCCCGTTCGGCCAGGTGTTGCCAGGGCAGGAAGCCGCTAGGCGGATTGACTGCCAGGCTGACCACCCCACGCAGCTCAGGCAGGCGCTCGCTGGCGAGCTCGCCCAACGCTGCGGTCGCCAGCTCTGGCAGCAGTTCCTGCACCATCGCGTGGTAATCGGATGTCTTGAAGGCGTCGGCGCACACCAGCCAGCGGCAGCCGGACTGGCGCAGCACGTACTCCAGCTCGCTGACCCGATAGGCCGGGTTGATGTTCACCAGAATCGCGCCGACCTGCGCACTGGCCAACTGCAGGATGCACCACTGGGCACAGTTGGGCGCCCAGATGCCGATCCGCTCGCCGGTAGTCACGCCCAGGGCCATCAAGGCGCGGGCATGGGTATCGACCTGCTCGGCCAACTGCTGCCAGGTGTAGCGCACACCCTGGTGGCGCACCACCAGCGCTTCGCGGTCGGGGAAACGGGCCACGGTGGCATCGAAGGCCTGGCCGATGGTCGCGGTAAGCAAAGGGTGGTCCTGGCGACCTCGGGTGTAGCTGAGTTGACTCATGGGTGTCCCTTCTTGTGGTTGTTCTGGGCACGGCTGAAACAAGCGACGAATACTCTGGCGCAGATTTACGTTTACGTAAAGGTGATGAGTAGATTGACAGTGATTCATGACAGGCTTACGTTAACGTAAAGGTGAAAACGACACCGCTCTCGACGATCGACTCTGAACCCTGTGGGAGCGGGCTTGCCCCGCGAAAGCGATCATTCGGGCAATGATGGCGGCCCAGCTGATGCATTCGCCGGGCAAGCCCGCTCCCACAGAGGCCGTGATTCCGTCAATGAGCTACGGTGCAATCCATATTTCAAGAACAAGAAGGTGCCCCCCATGCATTACCCCTCCCTGAACTTCGCCCTGGGCGAAACCATCGACATGCTGCGTGACCAGGTACGCACCTTCGTCGCCGCCGAGCTGGCGCCACGCGCCGCGCAGATCGACCACGACAACCTGTTCCCCGCCGACATGTGGCGCAAGTTCGGCGACATGGGCCTGCTCGGTATTACCGTTTCCGAGGAATACGGCGGTGCTGGCCTGGGCTACCTGGCCCATGTGGTGTCGATGGAAGAGATCAGCCGCGGCTCGGCCTCGGTGGCCCTCTCCTACGGCGCCCATTCCAACCTGTGCGTCAACCAGATCAACCGCAACGGCACTCACGAGCAAAAGCTCAAATACCTGCCCAAGCTGATCAGCGGCGAGCACATCGGCGCCCTGGCCATGAGCGAACCCAACGCCGGCTCCGACGTGGTGTCGATGAAGCTGCGCGCCGAAAAACGCGGTGACCGCTACGTGCTCAACGGCAGCAAGACCTGGATCACCAACGGCCCCGACGCCAACACCTACGTGATCTACGCCAAGACCGACCTGGACAAGGGCGCCCACGGCATCACCGCGTTCATCGTCGAGCGCGACTGGCAAGGCTTCAGCCGCAGCAACAAGTTCGACAAGCTGGGCATGCGCGGCTCCAACACCTGCGAGCTGTTCTTCGATGACGTCGAAGTGCCGGAAGAAAACATCCTCGGCCAACTCAACGGCGGCGTGCGGGTGCTGATGAGCGGCCTCGACTACGAGCGCGTGGTGCTGTCCGGTGGCCCCACCGGCATCATGCAAAGCTGCATGGACCTGGTGGTGCCGTACATCCACGACCGCAAACAGTTCGGCCAGAGCATCGGCGAGTTCCAGCTGATCCAGGGCAAGATCGCCGACATGTATACCCAGCTCAACGCCAGCCGCGCCTATCTGTATGCTGTGGCCCAAGCTTGTGACCGTGGCGAGACCACTCGCAAGGACGCTGCCGGGGTGATTCTCTACACCGCTGAGCGCGCAACCCAAATGGCCCTGGAAGCGATCCAGATTCTCGGTGGCAACGGCTACATCAACGAGTTCCCGGCTGGCCGCCTGCTGCGCGACGCCAAGCTGTATGAAATCGGCGCCGGCACCAGCGAAATCCGCCGGATGCTGATCGGCCGCGAACTGTTCAACGAAACCCGCTGAGCACAAGGGACGGGCGCACATGGCTACCTTGCACACCCAGATCAACCCGCGTTCGGCGGAGTTCGCCGGCAACAGCGCGGCCATGCTCGAACAGGTCCAGGCCCTGCGCGGCCTGCTCGCCCAAGTGGCACAGGGCGGCGGGCCGAAAGCCCAGGAGCGGCACACATCGCGCGGCAAACTCCTACCGCGTGAACGGATAAATCGCCTGCTCGATGCGGGCTCCCCCTTCCTCGAAATCGGCCAGCTGGCCGCCCATGAGGTGTATGGCGAAGACGTGCCCGCCGCAGGTGTGATCGCCGGCATTGGCCGGGTCGAAGGCGTGGAATGCATGATCGTGGCCAACGACGCCACGGTCAAAGGCGGCTCCTACTACCCGCTGACAGTAAAAAAACACCTGCGCGCACAGACCATCGCCCTGCAGAACCGTTTGCCGTGCATCTACCTGGTGGACTCCGGCGGCGCCAACCTGCCGCGCCAGGATGAAGTGTTCCCCGACCGCGAGCACTTCGGGCGGATCTTCTTCAACCAGGCCAACATGAGCGCGCTGGGCATCCCGCAGATCGCCGTGGTCATGGGCTCGTGCACCGCAGGCGGCGCCTATGTGCCGGCGATGGCCGACGAAGCGATCATGGTCCGCCAGCAGGCGACCATCTTCCTCGCCGGCCCACCGCTGGTGAAGGCCGCCACTGGTGAGGTGGTAAGCGCCGAAGAGCTCGGCGGCGCCGATGTGCACTGCCGCACCAGCGGCGTGGCCGACCACTATGCCGACAACGACGAACACGCCCTGGCCCTGGCCCGGCGCAGTGTCGCCAACCTCAACTGGCACAAGCTCGGCAAGCTGCAGCGCCTGGCCCCGGTCGCACCGCTGTATGGCGCCGAAGAGCTCTATGGCGTGGTGCCGGCCGATGCCAAGCAGCCGTTCGATGTGCGCGAGGTGATCGCGCGTCTGGTCGATGGCTCGGTGTTCGATGAGTTCAAGGCGCTGTTCGGTACCACCCTGGTGTGCGGCTTCGCCTATTTGCACGGCTATCCGGTCGCAATCCTCGCCAACAATGGCATCCTCTTCGCCGAGGCCGCGCAGAAAGGCGCGCACTTCATCGAGCTGGCCTGCCAGCGCGGCATTCCGCTGCTGTTCCTGCAGAACATCACCGGTTTCATGGTCGGAAAGAAGTACGAAGAAGGCGGCATCGCCAAGCACGGCGCCAAGCTGGTGACGGCGGTGGCCTGCGCCCAGGTGCCGAAGTTCACGGTGATCATCGGCGGCAGTTTCGGTGCTGGCAACTACGGCATGTGCGGCCGCGCCTACGACCCACGCTTTCTGTGGATGTGGCCCAACGCGCGGATTGGCGTGATGGGCGCCGAACAGGCGGCCGGGGTGCTGGCGCAGGTCAAGCGTGAACAGAGCGAACGCAGCGGCCAGGCTTTCAGCGCCGAGGATGAAGCCCGGCTCAAGCAGCCGATTCTCGACCAGTACGAACACCAGGGCCACCCTTACTATTCCAGCGCCCGGCTGTGGGACGACGGCGTCATCGACCCGGCGCAAACCCGCGACGTGCTTGGCCTGGCGTTGTCCGCCGCGCTCAACGCGCCAATCGAACAGAGCCGCTTCGGCATTTTCCGGATGTGACCGATGAGCGATTTCAGCACCCTTGAAGTGACGCGCGACCCGCGCGGCTTCGCCACCCTGTGGCTGAGCCGCGAGGACAAGAACAACGCTTTCAACGCGCAGATGATCCGCGAACTGATCGTCGCCCTCGATCAACTGGCCGACGATGCCAGCCTGCACTTTTTACTGTTGCGTGGTCGCGGCCGGCATTTCAGTGCCGGCGCCGATTTGGCCTGGATGCAGCAGTCGGCGCAGCTGGACTTCAATACCAACCTGGATGATGCCCGCGAGCTGGGCGAGCTGATGTATGCCCTGCACCGCTTCAAAGTGCCGACCCTGGCTGTGGTGCAAGGCGCGGCCTTTGGCGGCGCGTTGGGGCTGATCAGCTGTTGCGACATGGCCATCGGCGCCGAGGACGCGCAGCTGTGCCTGTCGGAAGTGCGCATCGGCCTGGCCCCGGCGGTGATCAGCCCGTTCGTGGTCAAGGCCATCGGCGAACGTGCTGCGCGCCGCTATGCCCTGACTGCCGAGCGTTTCAGCGGCGTGCGCGCCCGTGAACTGGGCTTGCTGGCTGAGGTGTACCCTGCCGCTGAGCTGGAAACGCAGGTCGAGGCTTGGGTGGATAACTTGCTGCAGAACAGCCCGCAGGCTCTGCGCGCCACCAAGGACCTGCTGCGCGAAGTCGACGACGGCGAACTCAGCCCGGCCCTGCGCCGCTACTGCGAAAACGCCATCGCCCGCATTCGCGTCAGCGCCGAAGGCCAGGAAGGCCTGCGCGCCTTCCTGGAAAAGCGTCGCCCCGCCTGGCAAACCGAACCCAAGAAGGAGCCGCGCCCATGAGCCGCCCGACACTGACCACCCTGCTGGTCGCCAACCGCGGCGAAATCGCCTGCCGGGTAATGCGCACCGCCAAGGCCCTGGGCCTGACCACCGTGGCCGTGCACAGCGCCACCGACCGCGATGCCCGCCATAGCCGTGAAGCAGACACCCGCGTGGACCTGGGCGGCAGCAAGGCTGCCGACAGCTACCTGGTCGTCGACAAACTGCTCGCTGCGGCCAAGGCCAGCGGCGCCCAGGCCATTCACCCGGGTTACGGCTTTCTTTCCGAGAACGCAGGTTTCGCTCGCGCCATCGAAGATGCCGGGATGATCTTCCTCGGCCCCCCGGCCAGCGCCATCGATGCCATGGGCAGCAAATCGGCCGCCAAGGCGCTGATGGAAGCAGCCGGCGTACCGCTGGTGCCCGGTTACCACGGCGAAGCCCAGGACCTGGAAACCTTCCGTGCAGCGGCCGAGCGCATCGGCTACCCGGTGCTGCTCAAGGCCAGCGCCGGCGGGGGCGGCAAGGGCATGAAAGTGGTCGAGGAGGAAAGCCAGCTGGCCGATGCCCTCGCCTCGGCCCAGCGTGAGGCGCAGTCGTCGTTCGGCGATGCGCGCATGCTGGTGGAAAAGTACGTGCTCAAACCACGCCACGTGGAAATCCAGGTGTTCGCCGACCAGCACGGCAACTGCCTGTATCTCAACGAGCGTGACTGCTCGATCCAGCGCCGCCACCAGAAAGTGGTCGAGGAAGCGCCAGCTCCAGGGCTCTCGGCTGAACTGCGCCGGGCCATGGGCGAAGCGGCGGTGCGCGCGGCCCAAGCCATCGGTTATGTCGGCGCTGGCACCGTGGAGTTTTTGCTCGACGCCCGTGGCGAGTTCTTCTTCATGGAGATGAACACCCGCCTGCAGGTGGAGCACCCGGTCACCGAAGCCATCACTGGCCTCGACCTGGTAGCGTGGCAGATCCGCGTCGCCTGTGGCGAGCCGCTGCCGATCAGCCAGGAGCAGGTGCCGCTGATCGGCCATGCCATCGAAGTGCGCTTGTATGCCGAAGACCCGGCCAACGAGTTCCTGCCGGCCACCGGCACCCTGACGCTATACCGCGAGTCGGCCCCAGGTGAAGGCCGCCGGGTGGACAGCGGGGTCAGCGAAGGTGACGAGGTGTCGCCGTTCTACGACCCGATGCTGGGCAAGCTGATTGCCTGGGGCGAGAACCGCGAACAGGCGCGCCTGCGTTTGCTGGCGATGCTCGATGAGTTTGCCATCGGCGGGTTGAAAACCAATATTGCCTTCCTGCGGCGCATCCTTGCCCATCCAGCATTCGCCGCAGCCGAGCTGGACACCGGATTTATCCCGCGCCATCAGGAAGTTTTACTACCAGCACCGCAGGCGTTGCCCGCAAGCTTCTGGCAAGCAGCCGGTGAGGCGTGGTTGCAAGGCCAGCCAGCCCATCAGCGTGTCGACGACAACTGCTCGCCCTGGGCCGAGCGCAACGGCTTGCGCCTGGGCCTGCCGGCGCACAGCAGCCTGCACCTGCGCAGTGGTGGTGAAAGCCAGGCGATTGCCCTTGAGCATCACCCTGCGTCCGCTTGGCAACTGGACGGCGAACACCTGAGCCTGGGTGCCGATGGGGTGCGTCGACGTTATCTGGCGATACGCCGGGGCAATACGCTGTTCCTGCGCTGGGATGGCGAGATGCAGGCGGTCGAGGCCTTCGACCCCATCGCCGAAGCCGAGGCCAGCCATAGCCACCAGGGTGGGCTCGGGGCGCCGATGAACGGCAGCATCGTGCGCGTGCTGGTCCAGCCGGGCCAGGTGGTGGAAGCCGGAACGGCGCTGGTGGTGCTGGAAGCCATGAAGATGGAGCACAGCATCCGCGCACCGCATGGCGGCACGGTGAAGGCGTTGTTCTGCCAGGAAGGGGATATGGTCAGCGAAGGGACGGCACTGGTCGAACTGGTGGAATGATGTAGAGGGGGGCCGCTTGGCGGCCCCACAACTTCAGAAGATGCCGTGCACCCGCACGACCACGCCCAGAAACTCACAACCTTCCTCGCACACCAGGGCCGGATAGCTGCTGTTCAGCGCCTTCAGGTACCGCTGCCCGCCCTCTTCGGCCAGCTCACGCAATATCGCCGATTTTCCCGGCTGGCGCGCAATTACCAGTCGCCCAGGCGCTGCCTCGAGCCCCGGGTCCACCAGAATGCGCATCCCTTGTGGCACGCTACGGCCGCTGGCGGTGCTCATCGCATCATTTTCCACGGTCAGCCAGAACGCCTTGCCCTGCGCCAGATACTCGGTCTGTTCGTAGACAACAGGTTCGTCGGTTTCTAGTGCACCCAAGCGGTCCCAGGCCAGCAACGGATAGCGAAAACATACGATGTACTGCATCAGGTCGATGGCGTCATCCGCATCGTCCATTTCGTAGCGGGCGCTCTCCTCTCCCACCTGACCCAGCACGCGCAACTGCAGGCTGACGTGGTAATGCGGCATGCCCAGTTCGACGAACACCCGGTTCATCGAATCGACCTTGGGCTGACGCCGCTTGTTCACCCAGTGCCCCACGCTGCCTTGGGAAACCCCAACGCGTTCGGCGAGCTGCTCCTGGGAGATATCGAGCTCCTCCATCCGGTCACGGACGAGGGCAATCCATTTATCCATATTCATCGCTGGCACGATACGGACTGCCCTCCGGCGCTCAATAAACATTCAGTATTATTTATCTCAAAGCCAAAAAATACTTCAGGTATTAAAATCAACGCGGACCTTTTTCCTATTGGCATAAGCAGGTATCAGGATGAAACCACCGAAAAACGACGAAACAGAACTCGACAGCGAAGCAGCCCGCCGCGCCCTCGATTACTACCTCAATCCCAACCCCACCCGCCCCAGCGAACACAACCGCATCTGGACCCTGCACGACGGCGTCAGCAGCGAGCAGGCCCAGGAGCACGCCATCGCACTGCTGCGCTGCGCCGCCGCCACAGCCCATGAAACAGCCAGCCATCAAGAAGGCAGCCAGCGCGAACTGACCTTCGCGCTGATGCACATGATGGACATGGCCCGGGCCCTGCTGGAGCACAAGCGCGCCGCGCAAATCGGTGTGTAGAGGTATGAAAGAAAGGAAAAACGTGATGGCCGGGTAACGGCAAAAGCCCCGATTGCCGGCACAAGGAAGCGCTCCGGTAAAAGTTTTTTACCGGATAAGAGAAAAATCATTTGACTGGCAAATGATAACGATTATTATTGCACTCAGCTGGTCGCAAGATCAGCTGGATAACCTGAAAGCTTAGGTCGCTCTCAGATTATCTCCTCATCAGGCTAATCACGGTTTTTGACCCGGCTTTTTGCCGGGTCATTTTTTTTGGCTCTTCAGGCTAATGAAGATCGTTGATGGCGGCGATGATAGCAAAAGTGTGTCAGAGCGTGAACGCTCATTACAAAACTTTGCGGAATCAGCACTTGAGAATCAATCTCGTTTCGCCTACGCTGGTTGCGCATCAAGGAAGATGCCCCCACCCCTCCCCCCCTTGAGCAAGGAGCTGTCCATGAGCCGCCTGTTGCTGCCCCTTGAGCACCCCACGCCTGCTGCTGGCCATGACGCCGAGGACGCCCTGCTGCATGGCCTCAAGCGCTTGCCGCGCCGGGTCCAACAAGTGTTCCTGCTCAACCGCCTCGATCAGCTGGATTTCGCCAGCATCGCCAATCGCCTCGATTTGCCCTTGCTGAGCATCGAACGGCACATGAACCAAGCGCTGCAAGCAGCTCGTCCACAAGACGATGCTTTGGCCAGCGTTGCCGGGCAATGGTATGTGCGGCTGCAGAGCCCTGCTGCGACTTCCTGCGAACGAATCGACTTTCGCCGTTGGCTTGATGCCGACCCGGCACACCTGCAGGCCTTTCATGACACTGAACTGCGTTGGCGCCGTTTGCTGGCGCCGGCGCGCGAGTTAGGGCAGGACGAGTGGTATCGGCAAGGGCGTGCGGCGCTTTCGTTGGGAGGGTGTTCGATTGCTGTGGGGTTGGGGATTGCAGCACTGTTGCTTTTTGGCCTTTGGGCGTAAGCAAGATCAGCTTGCTGACGGGCTTATCGCCAAGCCTGCAACCCGTTCGAAGCGGAATGATCAATGAGGCTAAACGGCAGCTTGAAGCCCTTGAAGGGTTGCTGGGTAATTGGATTGTAGGCCTTTTCCGCGCTCACCTTGTAGCGCACCGCTCCATCCCCGACCGTGAAACTGAGGTCCACACTGGTGGGGGTACGGCCATTGAGCCCGCCACGGCTTAGCAAGCGGAACACTGACCAAGGCCCATGGGATTCCAGGGAGCTCATTTGGCCGTTGCTCCGAAGCAGCGTCAATGTGCTGCGTTGAAGCTGTGCGTTTGGCCAGGTGATGCTTACGCTGTGCCGAGAACCGCTGGTGTAGGCGATTTGTTGCCCACTCAGTTCCAGCAGGCTGGTGCGCTGGTTGCGGCTCAGGCCCAAGGGCTCGATGCTGAACTGCACGTTGAGGTTACCGCGGTTATCGAAGAAGGTTTCGCGAATATCTGCAGCCGCCTGCAATTGCTTTCTGACCTCATGCCTTATCAGCGAGCCACCTGAGTCGTTGATAGCCAGTGCAGTGGCGCTGTCCAGCAGAAACGCATCCAGATAGTCGGTGTGAAATTGCTGCAACTTCCCATCCGGCCCGAAGAAAGCTTCGAAATCCTCCAGCGAGGCATCGAACGGCTGTGCCGTGAACGGGTAACGCCCTGCCAAGCGCTGCTCGAAGAAGCTGTAAACATCGGTTTGCCAGCGAAGGTCCAGCTCTTGTAAAGCTTCGTTGATCATTACAGAAGCCATTTGCTCGGCAACTGACGAAATGTGTTGGCGAATGGGTTCAGGCAGACCTGATGCGACCCGCTGCAATGCGGTGATCGGGTCGGCCCCTTTACTGGAAAAACGTTGGAGTACCGCTTCGAGCGCTGCACTGCCCCGCTGAGGATCCTTCTGAACTGCCCTCGCATGATCGAGCACCGCCTTGATGGCCGCGAGGGTCTCATCGTAGTGACTGGGGCGCTCTCCGTGCTTTTCGAGCATCTCGTTCAAACCGGCGAAGGCCCGACGAATATCTGCTGCCTGAGCCCCTGGTTGCTGGTCTCCTTCAATTGAAGCAGGCTGTGTTTGGATGAGAGTATTCTCGCGCACCGTCTCCAGAAGCCGACGCAAAGGTGCTGCAGGGCCAGTAAGTTGCGCCAGCACTTCAACACCACCGTCCAGACTATTGAAATCGGTCACCGAAAGCTGCTGCAATGCCTGTCGCCAACTGGCGATGTAGTCAGCGCTGTAGAGGTTGTTCAATTGCTCAGCCAGTGCTGCGCGGTCGGCTTCGGAGCTGCCCAGTTGCTGGCGATCACCCAAAGCCCACTGATCGACCATGGCCATCTCGCTCAGCTGCTGGCTACGCGGCCCAAAGAACACGTTGAAACCCTTTGCCGTCAGCAGAGGCGCCAGCCGAGTGTACTCACTGCCTGAGTAGATGACGTCAAAAGCCGGACCCACGTGCTGGCGCAGATCCAGATCGGCCTGCAGCACCGACCCCGATTCATGCTTGAGGCTGGCATACAGCCGTTGCGGGTAAGGGACCGAGCGCAGATTTCGCTGGACCTCAGCGACACGCGGATGAAACGCCCGCAGATCGGCATCAGCATACTCAAGGGCGTATTGAAGGTGGCGCATCAGGTCACGCTGAACCTGCCCTTGACCAGGGAACGCGCTTTGCCACACACGCGCCATCCAGGCCTCCACCCACGGCGCGCGCCGGTGTGGCCGGTCCTCGATCATGCGGAAGATCCTCAGTGGCGCCATCTGTTGTTCACTGCCCGGTGGAGCGGCCTCCATGGCATCTACCAGGCCACTGGCCAACGCCGGTAGAAAACGCCGGGACAGAAGCCTCAGGTAAGCCTCATCGACCCTCGGACCAATGGCTCGTCCTTGGTAGAGCCCAGCGTCGCTCACACCTGGCCATGCCGAGCGGTAGTCGCCAAACACCGATACCGCATCCCGGATCTGTTGCAGCGGCGTTAGCAAGTCTCGCCCGGTTGGGTCGAGCTGCTCGTCTGATTCACCCATGCTGAAAGCTTGGCTCTTGACCAGAATGCTGTGAGTGTTGGCTTGGTTGATATCGAAAAAGCGGTGCAGATTTGCCCCCGCGACTGCAACCGCCAGCATGCTGACCCCGCTGCCAATCCACAGCCGCCGGTGTCTGTAATGGGTGGTTTCCTGATTATCGCCAGCTAATCCAGCCTCTGGGTAAACGACGCGTTGAAAAAGCTGCTGCGCGAAATACACATCCTTCCCTTGCCGCCTGCTGGCTACAAGCGGCGCAGGGCTGCCATAGGGCTGGGCAGCCTGCCGCACAAATGCATTATCGGGCCCCCCTTGCTGCAAGACCGAAGTGAAGTACATACCACGCAGCAGAGCCGGGGTTGGCGGTCGGTCACTTGCCAACGTTTCTTGCAGAAAACCCAACAGGGCCGGGCGCAACCCTGCCAATTGCGCTGGGAATGACAACAGGCGATCGCGCAGGTCCTGATCGAGCGCATCACCCATCCGATCACAGGCATGCTGCTGCACACGGTTGATCATCAGGTCGTATTGATTGGCGGCTTGATCGCGCCAGGCATCGGTAGTGCTGTCCGTTCGCAAGCTGAAGGAAAAACCAAAAATTCGCTCGCGTTCCAAGCTACTCAGCTTGCCGAACAGCTCTTCGAACCCCGTGAGCAAATCTACCTTGCTCAGCACGACGTACAGAGGCAGGCGCATGCCCAGTTCACTGTTCAACTCGCGAAGGCGTGCGTGCAGCAGGTGCGCCAGTGCCGAGCGGTCTTGCGGCGAGGCATGCAGGATTGCTGCGAGGTCGACGACCAATACCAACCCATTGAGCGGCCTCTGCTTGCGGTTGAGCACGAGCCAATGCAGCAGGTGCATCCATAGCTTGGCTTGAGTACCTGCAGGCGGCTTGGGAGGGTCGTCTGCATTGGTCTGCCCAAAGGGGTCTCCCCCATGGGTATGGAAATCCCCTGGAGGGTCAATGAGGACTGCATCGTCACTGACCCACCAATCCACCGCATAAGCGGATGGATCTTCCTGCCGGCCAAGGGCCTGAGCTTTGTCGATATGGGTCAGGGAGAAGCATTGGCCGGAACGCTCGACCAGGCTGCTCTTGCCTGCGCCCCTTGAGCCAAGCACCAGATAAAACGGCAACTGATACAAGGCCCGATGTCCGCCTGCGTGGTCGAGGTAGCGTGCAAGCTGTCGATCGAGGGCCCGCTGCTGATCCTGGATATAGGTGAGGCTCGGGTCTGCTTCAGCGGCGGCAGCCTGGTCGCGCTCCAACTGTAGCCGTCGAAAGCGTGCGCGCAGTACGAGCAACGCGCAAAGCATCGGCACTATGACTAGCACTAAGCTGGCGACCGCCCGATATTCCACACGGGCCAGCGGATGGTATTCACCCCAGGCCCAATGAGGGCCGAGCCACCAGATGCCGATCAGCATGAGGGTCAGTACGATTCCCGTTGCGAGCGGCAGGAGGGGGGTGGCTGGGGGAGAACGCCAGACACTCAAGAGCTTCCATGGTTTGTTCATTGGGTCCTGCCTAGTTGCTTTACGCGCTGCGAGACTCGGCGCAATTCGATGGAGGCCAGCCCAGAAAGACCTGTTCCAAACATCAAGCGCCGCGAGAGAGTAGTGCAGCCCGCCGCATCATACAAATAAATATAAACTTACACTTTTACTCTCGACCTAAGTCGCTCGTAGCGAGCATCGTTTTTAACAAGAAAGCTACGACACCAACATATTAAGCAACAACAGACAAAGACCGTAGGAACTTTCATCAAAAAAGACATTTATCTGTAGGAAAGTTCCTACAAATATAAAGGCGAATACTGCAATCAAGGATTTTTCCTACACGCTTAACCACAGCGAAAATGAGGTCGAGTACTGCTGCACGGTGCGAAAAGGAGTGAACAAATGACAACTCGCTCAATGGAGCCGAACGGATTACGCCCAGTGTTGACAAGACGAATCGATTTTCCAGGCGGCGCCAAAGATGGACCTGCTGCGCTGACTAGCGCCTCCAATTTCTCAGACGCCTATCCTGCCGACCCCGACTTCACGTTGCGCACCGGCTTGATGAACCCCATGTGCGATGCCGCCATGCCTCTGCTCGGGCTGGCCATGCGCCTGAAGACGCTGGACCATCACGACGATGTGACAGAGCTTTATCGGCGGGTCCATATTGCAGTGACCACTATTCTCGAAGAGATGCGCCAGCTTCGTTATGAGTCTGTGCTGATCTCCGCCTACTCCTATGCACTCTGCCTTCACCTCGATGAAACTGTAATGCTCACAACGTGGGGCAGGCAGTCCGAATGGAGCCAACAATCACTTCTCAGTGTCTTCCATGATGATGCGCTTGGCGGCGAGAAACTGTATGACCTGATAGCCCGACTGAATAAAGAGCCCAAGCGCTTCCTGCACGTACTGGAGTTTATCTATGTGGTGCTTTGCATGGGGCTGAGGGGGAAGTACGCCATGGACCCCAACGATGGCAAAGAGCGTGAAAAACATATAACAAGCCTGCGCAGGACCATCCGTGAACTGCGCGGACCGCTTCCAGAGTTGCTTCCCGACACAATCAGCAATGTTGCTCCCTGCAATGCTCGCAAACGCAAATACTGGCCATGGTGGAGTCCTTTATTAGCCGGCGCCGGCACTATTGTGGCGATGTACAGCTATTACAGCTATCAACTTCACTTGATGACCGAGAACGTACTGACATCCCTTAATTCCATCTTGCAGCCTTGACCGTGCTCAGGAGCCAACATGACTTGCCATTCTGACCTGCGTTACACCTTTCAGCCCTTGGTCGGTGGGGCTGAGTTCGAGGTGGTGTCGTTCACGCTCACGGAAGAACTCTGTAAACCTTTCGCACTCAATCTGGAATTGGTCAGCCACGAAGACGATATCGACTTCGGCAGGCTCCTCGACAAGCCAGTGCTGTTCACCATCTGGAAAGGTGAACGACCGCTGCGCTACGTGCACGGTTTGGTCAGCAGCTTCAGCCAAGGTGAAAGCGGCTTCTACCGCACCTATTACCATGCCCTGATCGAACCTCAGCTGGCACGCGCAGACCTGCGCTCCAACTGGCGCATCTTTCAGCATAAGAGCGTGCCGCAAATTCTGGAAATAATGCTTCAGCGCCAAGGTATCCAGCAGTTCGAACTGCGCGCGATGTCCGATCATCAGACCCGCGAATTTTGCGTACAGGCCGGCGAGACCGACCTCGAATTCATCGCCCGACTGGCTGCAGAAGAAGGGTTTGTCTACCGCTTCGAGCACAGCCCTAACCAGCACAAGCTGCTGATCACAGACCGGCTGCGATCCATGGGCATGATCGGCCACGGTGTCATCAAAACCGAGGATGACGACGAAGGTTTCCATGAGGATGACCGGCCGAGTGGCCCCGATACTGTGCTGTACCACGCCACCGGTGGTGGCGACCAACCGAAGCCATGCCTGCGGCGCCTGCGCTACAGCGAGCAGGTGCGCAGTTCGCGCCAGGTACAACGGGATTACACCTTCACCAACCCAGCCTACCGCCAGCAGCACAGCGCCCATGCGCCCAGCGCGGAACTGAAGCATCAATCCTCCAGCTACGAACGTTTCGACTACCCCGGCCGCTACAAGCGCGATGCGGTAGGCAAGCCGTTTACCGAGAACCGCATCACTGCACTGCGCCACGATGCTCGCCTCGCCGAAGTCACCGGTGACGATGTACGCCTGCAGCCGGGCCTGAGTTTCACCCTCACCGATCACCCGCGTGACGACCTGAATATGCATTGGCGGGTGACCCGCGTGGAACATGAGGGCAGGCAGTTCACCAGCCTGCAGGAAGAGGCCGTCGGGGTCGACCAGAGTACACAGTACGAACAAACCGCCGTACTGGTGCCTGGCCTGACCGAATGGCGCCCTGCCCCACTGCCCAAACCCCGCATCGATGGTCCGCAGATGGCCACCGTGGTCGGGCCACCGGGCGAAGAGATCTACTGCGACGAGTGGGGCCGGGTCAAGGTCAGCTTCCCGTGGGACCGCGAGAGCCAGGATAACGAATTCAGCTCCTGCTGGGTTCGCGTTTCGCAAGGTTGGGCCGGGGGCAGTTGGGGTTCGATGGCCATCCCACGTATCGGCCAGGACGTGATCATCCAGTATGTCAATGCCGACCCCGACCAACCGATGATCACCGGGCGCACCTACTGCGGCAACCAGCTACCGCCCTACGACCTTCCGAAACACAAGACACGCATGACGATCAAGAGCCAGACCCACAAGGGTAAGGGCTTCAACGAGCTTCGTTTCGAAGATGAACTTGGCAAGCAGGAGGTGTTCATCCACGCCGAGCGCGACCAGAACAACGTGGTCAAGCACGATGAAACCACGCAGGTTGGCAATGACCGCACGGAGCAGGTCGAACGTAACGAATCAATAACAATCGGCTGTGACCGATGCAAAACAGTCGGCAATAACGAAGACGTCATCATCGGCCAGAACGCATCAGTCAGCATTGGCAGAAATCAGCACGTCGCGATTGCTTTAGACCGCATCGAAGCAGTGGGCAACAACCGCCAGGACAGCATCAAGGCCAACCATACGGTCGAGGTCGGTGGCCAATATGTGCAACGGGTGCAGGAGGTCATCGATATCACCGCTGGCCAGGCGGTACGGCACCACACCCAGACCTTTGAACTCGACGCCTCACAGAGCATCACGCTCAAAGCGCCTGGAGGCACCCTTCGCATCGACGCCGATGGCATTACGCTGGATGGCACCCACGTCTTCATCAAAGGCCCGATCAAGACTGAGGCGACAGGTTCCGGCAATGCACTATCGGTGACTGGCCAAGTAATGCAGGATGCAGACAAATGCACCGAGCAGTGAGCATGAACCTTGCCCACCTGAACGAACGTTTGAGCCAACATCGCGAGGCCAAGGAATTCAGTTACTTGTTGGTCGACCCAACTGCCGAGTGCGATCCTGACCACCCACTGGGCCTTGCAAGCCTCACCACTACGCTGGGACGTGAGGCTGTCACAAAAGTTGCACGTGGTGACTTGAACCATACGCCGCATCATTGGCCAGCACTGATCACGTTGAGTGGCTGCAGAGGAAAACCATGCGAATACATTGCCGCTAGTGCGAACTACGCAACGCATGAAACACACGCGCATAAGCGCTATATCTGCGCATGGTTACTCAGCGAACACTCTGCCGAGCGGGTGGCCGAACAGATCGCACAGCAGTGTCATGCTCTATCGCCTCGCGGTACAACGAGGGCCGCCCCTTGGTTTGAACCTACCCGCTTCGAGTTGCTGCATGCCGCGATGAACAACGCGGGAGCCCTGCTCGGGCCTATTCGCTGCTGGCTCTATCCAGACAGCAATGGTGGTTTCAGGTCCCTGGAAAGCCGGCCGGAGAGTGGCCAATTGGAGATACCGCAGATCGCCCAGGACGTCCAGCACATCGCACCGCAGGTAGTCCAGTTGCTCGCAGCCTGGCGCCGCTTGAACCACCTGCAACAAACCAATCCGCCCACTCGCCTCTCTGTTTCGCGCGCCCTCCCTACCCCCGCGTACGTTTTTAACCTGATCTTCGAAGCTCATCAGCGAGGCTTGTACGACCCTGCTGATGTTCATTGCCTGTGCCTGCACTTGTTGATGGTTCACCCAAGACTGCTGCTCCATCCCACCATTCAAGGCGACGTGGCAAACGCGGCTTCAGGCCAACAGCGCCTGGCTTCCACATTCGCTTCATATAACGACTCTGCATGGCAGCAGATCGTCGCCGCACTGCCACCCGCAAGGAGCTACTGATGAGCATCAGCCAAACCATCAGCATCGTCACGCAGGAAGAAATCCCCAACCCCTACGGCACCTGCAATGCCTGCGAGCGCTCCGGCCTGCCCATTCTGCTGTTGCGCGAGGCTTACGCGCCGCACCCGCAGGAAACCCAGTCTTACCGTGTTTCGCACGACAGCGAGATCACCTATGTACAGATGCGCACCAACCAGTTGCGAACACTGCGTCAGGGCTATGTCTACGTACTGTTAGACAAGGCGATCTGGCATGCCTATCAAGTGACCCCAGAGGGCGCGCTGCGCCGGTTCCCGGCTTCACAGATGCCATTGGCCGCAGGCAGGCCGCTGGCGGAAGCTTGCCGAACCCAGCATCACGATGTCGTCGCGTCCTTCATCAACATCGATACCCAACTGTTCAGCAAAGCCTGGCTCGCCTTCGCCAACGATCCTTGGCCGCGCGATGTACTTGACTGCTACCAGCAGGGCATCGTCAACGGCGAGGCCGACAGCACCGAGCGCTTCATCGAGCTCGACCTTGGCACAGCACGCAACGACCCCGGCAGCATTGGCATTGCCATGACGGAGACCGAGCTGGGGCTGAGCGAGGTGCTGGAATATGCAACGGCCCACACCGGCAAGTTCATCAGCGCCCACGGTTTTTACCCGCGCATAAGCCGCTCACTGGCTACCCGGAATCATGTGCGCACCATCATTCAGCAGGAAGCCTTGAACAACGGGGTATTGGCGCTGACCCTGCCCGACCCCGTCGGCATGGTCACGGAAGCCAACGCACAGCGCACGGACTTGGTCCGGGCCATGCAGGAGTGGCGCGCCGAGCCGCAGCGCCATTTCGAATATTTCACGTCCCAGGCATTGCTGGGCATTCGCGAACTGAACCAGGCCAGGGCCGCTGCCCAGGCGCTGGAAGATACCGAGCAGCATGCCAAGGACATCGAGCGCTGGAACGACAGCCCGATCAGCGCGAAGGTCTACATGCCTCCTGTAGATATAGAAGTGCAAGGCCAACGCGCCATCGAGCGCAAGCGTATTGAAGCGCGGGAACGCCTGGAGGAACGATACGACGAAACTGCGCGCGCGGCCTTCCAGCGTGCCTACGACAGCGAGCTTGACCATTGGCAATCGATGATTGATCAGGTTGGCGCCCAATACACCCATTTCTACGCGCAGCGCGCCTTTCAGCGCATCGGCCACTTCGACTACAGCGTCACCAATCTACTGTCAGCTGAATACTTCATCCGCATGTTGTCGGCCTGCCTCGCCGGCGGCCCTACCGAAGCGCCTCCTGCAGAAGATTCGCCACTCGGCGCCACGCAAGAGTTGTGGCAGCAACTGCTTGAAGACCCTAAAAGTCTCCTGTACCAAGCCTTGGTCGCCAAGCATCAGGATCTACTGTCGCAACTTGGAAAGGCCCTCATCGGCGACGACGCCTCCAAACTGCATGACACGATCAAAGGGATCCTGACCAGCCAGGACGGTGGAAGGCTGATGATCAAGCCGACGCAGGATGCGATCGGCCAGCTCCTTGCCGCCACCGCCAGCGCGGGTAACGCTTTGGGACAGCATATCTCCGGTGGAACCAAGAAGCTGATAGGCCACGCCCACAGCGCCGCCTTTCTATTGTTCGCCGGCCAACCTGTCACCCAGATCAAGGTCACGTTGACCCTCGGCGAATACCTGAGCGTGCTCAACGAAGCGCTGCAGGAACGTACCGACGCGTACCTCAGCCAACTGGAGGAACAGTTCCGCAAGCCCGCAGGGCGGAAGGTTCGGGCGATGGTGCTCAGTGGCGCCATTCATATCGCGTCCGCTGGCAACCGGAAGCAACTGGTAGATGTGGTGGTGTGGACGCTGGAGAGTGCAGAAAGCTTGCAGGCGCGTTTGAAGAATTTGCGCGAAAGTGCTGCAGGTGGTGTGGGCGAGTTGCTGCGTGAAGTTTCAATCGGCGAAGGGGCATTCCGAAACAGCGCAGTGCGCGCGATGGAGAGCGTCAAGCTGACCGCCGATGCGGCTCAGCAGCTGGCGAGTGACGGGTTTCGTGGGCTGCGCGGTGCCGCCTCCAATACAAGTGGGCCCGGTTTGTTACTGGCCCTGGGGAGCATCTGGCTTCACCAGGACAGCTTGCGAACTAATTATGAAAAGCTAGCGGACAACCCGCATATCCGTTCGGAACTTCTCGCAGCCATTGGCTCATCATCGTTGGGCGCGCTGGGGGCAGGCATTGAATCGGCAGGATTTGCAATTGAAATTCTAGCACCCAAGGCGGCCGCATCTGGAGTAGGCACCACCGTCACATTAGCCACAAGGATCGTTAGATATGGCAGCGCAATTGCAGCGCTTGCAAACATAGCAGATGCTAAGCAATTCACTCATGCAGCTATAAGAACCGCCAAACAAGGCGACGAAACATCATCTAAACTCTATACAGCGGCTAGTGTTGCAGCCTTTTTCGCAGCCGCTGCCGGCGTAGGTGCAGCGATTGCTGCCAGTACTCTTCTTGGCCCTCTTGGAGGTGTGATAATACTTGGAATGGCCGCTTACGCTGCAGCCACGCTTGCGAAACGGGAGGAATCAAAACAGCTGGAACTATGGGCTCGAAACAGTCGATGGGGAATTCCAACCAAGCACCAACAATGGGTCGAAGCGGAACAAGTTGACGACGCGATAGGCGCGCTAAATTCCGCAGCTCTTGGGATGGACGCCGATATATCGATTGCGGTTGATTTTCACTCACCCCACATTCAAGACGAGTCAGACTTACCATACCTGTTACTTCGCGATCACGCCTCCCTGCCGGCCGAATTAATATTGCAATACTCGTTTTCCCTTCCTCACTTCAACGCCACCTCATCATATTGCGAATGGAAAATCACACTTTACCAAACCAATTCTAAGGCGATATTACTCTCCTCTAACAGCAGCAACCACCAAATCAAGTCTTCCAGTGAAGCCCATAGAATATTCACCCAAATCCGCCTACCTGATCCGACACCCAGATTCGATGAAAAGCGTGAGACTCTTAACATTCGCGGCAATCTTAAGTTGCGAGAGAACCATGACATTCGAGCTCTAGAGCTGTCCCTGAAATACTGGCCCGACCAAAGCGACAATCAAGGATACGCAAAAATCACAATCAAAAAAGACAAGCTCTCCTAATAGGAATAATCTAATGACTCGACCTCTACTGGATCCACCATGCGTAGGCTGGAGGGAAGACTTATCATTACCTAATGAAACTCCAAACACAACACCATCGCTTGGGGGCATGACACCAAACCATATCGATTCTATATACTTAGAAATCTCAAGACAAACCGCCATATTAAGGAACTTATATTTCCTGATAGTAATAGGAGTAGCACTCACTGGACCTCCAATTCTAATCATATTAGCAGAAAGCCTTTCCAGCCAGCACATAGGCATCTCTGCAGTATTCTTCTCACTCCTACTGAATTACATATGGTGCCTAACATACGGCCTGAAACTAAGTGCGCTACCTCCACGCGACGAACCCATTAGATTCAATAGAGCAAGAAAAAAGATTTATGCCTACAATTACATATATTGCTGGTGGAACCCTTTCGAAAAAACCAGAGTGACTCCAACCAGTTACGATTGGCTCCAGGTAAGGGCCGAACGCTGGGCGCAGAGCGGAGCACTACCTGACGGCGGGCTGATCTTCAAATGTGGGGTAGTACTATCAATCATTCGTCCAGGAACAACTGAGGTGATAGACCGATTTCATCTTACGACGATGGGCGCAGATGAGCATGCCTGGTCGTATATATGTACCTACATGCAAGAAGGCCCTTCTGCACTTCCCCCTCCCGGTGAACCGAAGGACCACAACGATGTACTTTGGTGTGAGTTCGCCTCACGCCTGGCTCCGAAAGTAGCTTGGCCTAGTGAAATGGACCTTGAGTCAAGGTCTGCCAAGGAGGCAGATTTGAGTAATGCTTGATGCGAAAAGTACTATGCCATCAGTACACAAGAGCCCTGACACTCCAGCTTGGCACTCTTTTCAAATACTGACTCGATAAACGCGAAATTCTCAGCGCGCGCAAAAACGCAATCAAATACGGCGACATTTACCCTGCAGGAGAATCGCCATGGCTCAACCTCTACTACATCCCGCCTGCGAAGGCTGGCGAGAAGACTTGGCATTACCCACTGAACCGCCCAAAACCGTCAGTTCACTTGGAACCCTCAAGCCTAACCATCTGGATCAAATATATCTGGAAACGCCAAGAACCAGGGCCATCCCACGAGATAGCTACTTGTTAATGGCCCTGTGCCCGATTTTGACCGCCCCCGCACTACCATTCCTATTATCAGTAGCGCTTACAAAGGGAGACGACGAAGCCTCAGCACTCATATACCTCATTTCGATATTTTACATCTGGTGCATTGCCCTGTGCCTGAAACTAAGCTTCCTACCTCCACGCGACGAACCCATTCGATTCAATAGGGCAAGGCAAAAGATTTATGCCTACAAATTCACCTACGAGCCGTGGAACCCTTTTGTAAGATGGCGGGCAGTCCCCGTTGCCTACGACTGGTCTCAGGCAAGAGCTGAGCGTTGGTCGCAGCATTCCAACGGGAGAATGACATTTACAGTCGGCGTCATGCTGTCAATCATTAGGCCCGGCACAACTAAAGTGATAGACCGCTTTCATCTCACGACCAACGCCGCAGATGAATACGCCTGGGCATTTATCTGCTCCTACATGCAAGGTGAACCCTGCGCGTTAGTCCCTGCGCAAGAGCCCGACGCCCACAACGACCTGCGCTGGTATCAATTCCCCTATCGCTTGGCCCCCAAAGTCGTCTGGCCCCCTGAAATGGACCTGGAATCAAGGACTGCCCCAGATCCAGAAGCTGCTGTAGCGCTCGATAAACAGAGCATTCAGCACTGACCCGCCTGCGGCAACTTTGGCAACCACAATACTCAAGGAACACTAATGCCCCCCATCGTCCTGGTCGGCCACCTCCACGACTGCCCCCTCCACGGCAAAACTACTGTCATCACCGGCGCCCCCTCCACCTGTGTCAACGGCAACCCCATCGCCCGCATCGGCGACAAGATTTCCTGCGGCGCCATCATCGAAACCGGTGCCAGCCACCTGCTCATCGAAGGCAGCCCCGCTGCCCGTGTCGGTGACACCACCAGCCATGGCGGTACGCTGATCGAAGGCGACGCCAGTTGGTTGGTCGAGTGATCTGCCCCCTTCACTAGGCTCTGCCTGAAAAGCCTTGCCTCGGAATGCTCATTTACAACCAGTAAACTCCGCTTCCTCGACTGTTCAAGCGGTGTACAGTACCCCCACAACAATGCCCAAGGAGCCCGCCAATGACCGTGACGCTGCCCCCCCTGCAGATCACCTGCGATTTCGATTCCGGCAACATCCAGGTGCTGGATGCCGGCAACCCGGCTCAGGTTCACCTGGCCATCCGCCCGGATACCCACAGCGGCCACTTCCAGTGGTTCCACTTCAAGGTCAGCGGCCTCACCCCAGGCCAGGTCCACCGCTTCAGCCTGGACAACGCCAGCGAGTCTTCCTACAAGAATGCCTGGGCGGGGTACAACGCCGTGGCGTCCTACGACCAGAAGACCTGGTTCCGTGTGCCCAGCCAGTTCGATGGCAAGGCCCTGGCCTTTGAAGTGAAGGCCGAGCAGGAGCAGATCTGGTTCGCCTACTTCGAACCCTACCCGCGCGCACGCCATAACCAACTGATCGAACGTGCTCAGCAGATCGAAGGCGTCGAGTTGTTGGCCCATGGCCGCAGTGTCGAGGGCCGTGACATTCCACTACTGCGTGCAGGCGATGGCGCAGCGGGCAAGCGCAAGCTGTGGCTGATCGCTCAGCAGCACCCGGGTGAACACATGGCCGAGTGGTTCATGGAGGGTGTGATCGACCGGCTGCAGGCCAATGACGCAACTGTTCAAGCACTGCTGCAAAAAGCCGATCTGTACCTGATTCCTAACATGAACCCCGATGGCGCCTTCCACGGTCATCTGCGCACCAACTTCAAGGGCAAAGACCTCAACCGGGCCTGGCAGGATGCAAGTATCGAGCTGAGCCCAGAGGTGTTCTTTGCCCAGGCGCAAATGAAGCAGTATGGGGTTGATGCGTTCATCGATGTGCATGGGGATGAGGAAATTCCGCATGTATTCACGGCGGCGTGTGAGGGGAATCCGGGGTATACACCGCGGTTGGCCAAGTTGGAGGAGCAGTTCCGCACTACCTTGTGCAGCGTAACGCCGGACTTCCAGACGAAATATGGCTACACCCGCGACGAGCCTGGCCAGGCCAACACGACGCTGGCGTGCAATGCGGTGGGTATGGCGTATGACTGCTTGTCGCTGACCTTGGAGATGCCGTTCAAGGATCATGATGATGCGCCTGACCCAGTTACTGGCTGGTCGGGGGAGCGGTCGAAGGCGCTGGCCGGAGCGGTGTTGGAGACGTTGCTGAAGATGGTTGGGGATTTGCGCTGATCAGGGTCGGCCTCTTCGCGGCTGAAGCCGCTCCCACTGGGGGCCCCGATGAGCCCGCTAAAGAGGCCGGCACAGCAGACCAACGTCAAAACTGCACATCAAGAATCACATTGTCGGTATAGGTCGTGGCCGGTGGTGTCGCCTGGTCGGTATAGACCTTGGCGTTGTAGTTGAACACCTGGCTGCCGGTCCCGGTGCCCGCCCCTGGGTTCACATCGGCATCGCTGCTCGACCGCCGCGCGCTGCTCACCGAGCCCCAGCGCACGGCTCCGGCACTCTTGAAGATGTCGTAGGCCAGGTAATTGTTGGCCGCCGATTTCATCCGCCGCCGCCCGCCCGATACGTTCTGGCCGTCATCCAGCCCCACCGTGTAGTTGCTGCCTTTGGTGCACGACAGGCTGACGCTCTGGCTCACCGTGCCGAACCCGGCCACCACCGGTGCACTGCCGAAATTGATATTGGGCGTGGTGATCTGGCAGTCGTTGCTCACCGTCAGCGTCACGGTCAGCGACTGGCTGCCTGAACCGATGTCGCGCCCCAGGCAGATGGCGCCGATGCCGATTCCCGAGCAGTAGTTCCAGCTCCACGCCACCGTCAGCGTCTCCTGGTACACACCCGCCGCCACGTTGCTGCCGATCTGGGTGCGCAGGTACAGCGGCACGGCTTTGGGCGTGGTGCCGTTGAGCAGGCCCAGCAGGTCGAGGATGCCATTGCGGGCGAAGTCGAAGGCCACGCCACGGGTAATCGGGTAGCTGGTGCTGTTGTCCGCGTAAAGCGTATAGCCGATCACATCGCCGGTCGGGCCCACCAGCCCCGCCGTGCTGGAGGTGATGGTGGCATAAAAGTGATCACCGGAACTGAGCAGGCTGAGCAACGATCCCGTGCACTGAAGCCCCGAGTTGGTGGTCGAGGCGGTCTGCACCGTGGTCCGCACCAGCGTCGAGTTGATGGTGCCGAATCCTGCAGGCAACGTCGGTACAGACGCGCACAACGCCCACACCGAACTTGCCGGCAGCCAAAGCATGGCGCCCCATAGCCCGCGGCGTAAAGCTTTCATCGGCACACCAGCGGGCCGATCAATGGGATCGAGCCCTCCGCCTCTGGCATTTCGAACTCGACCTGGCACTGCCCTCCCCCCTCCAGCTCGACCTGCAAGCGGTTATGCGGCGACAGGTTCTCCAGGTACACCAGACCATCCCAGCCGACCACCGCCTGGCTGCCACTCTCCTGGTGGGTAACTTTGCTGCCCAGCTTGAGCGGCTGCCGATTGCCATCGACCAATTCAAGGCTCGCCGCCAGCACGCGCTTGAGCGGGAATTCCAGCAGGTAGCCACTGCCACGGCGCACCGCGACACGTTGTTCGACATTCGGCGCCAGCACGTCGGGCGGCAGGTCCATGGGGTCGATCTCGTATTTCCCTCGGTAGTACCCGCTGCTGTACGGCACCAGCAAATGGCCACCCTTGTCGGTGCGCCCGATCTCCTGGTTTTCATAGCGCACCGGCACATCGGCATAGCCGTTGGTACTGACCACCACGAAAGCATCGTCGATGCGGTTGGCGGCAAACACGCCAGCATCCATCCACACCAGTGAGCCGCTGGCGTCGGCCCAGCGGGTCATCTCACCGCTGGTGCCGTACACGCCGGCCTGCAGCTGCACCGATTGCAGGCGCCAGGTAGCGTCGGCCTGGCGGTAGGCATCACGGTCGCCACCGGTGGCGTAACCCAGGTTGTAGCCCACACCGCCCGCCACCGGCACCGCGCGGCTGTAGTTGACCCGTTGCAGGTTTTCGCCGTCCTTGCTGCGCTCCATGCTCACGGCCAGGGTGCCGCTGAAGTCGATCGGGATCACCAGCTGCGCCTGCACCGCCCACTGGCTGTCACCGACTTCGCGGTTGGCCGACAGGTACAGGCTGCTGTTGCCCCATAGCGGCTTGCTCCAGCTGAGGTTGACCAGCCGGGTGCGCGTGCCGTCGCCAGCGCGCACATCGAAATAGCCGGCACCCAGGCTGCCGAAGCGGTCGAGGTTGAGGCTCAGGGTGACCTGCTCGCTGCGCTGGCTCAATTGAATCTCGGGGCTGTCGACACGGCTCAGGTCGGCATAGTCGCCGTGGCGTTGCAGGCGCTGGTAGCTGAAGCCAATGCGCTGGCTGTTGTACTGATAGCCGAGGGCGACCTGATGGCCCTTTTCGCCGTCGAACTGGCTCTGCGCCAGTGCCGTGTTGAGCACCCCGAAGTTACCCAGGCGCACGTTGCCACCGAGGCCGCCGAGCAGCAGCGATTCGGCCGTCTCGACATGGCTTTCCAGGGTGAAGAAGTCGCTGACACCATGGCGCAAGCTGGCCGAGGCCACGCCGGGGCCATAGCTGAAATCGCGCACGGCGTAGTCACGCCGCAGGCTGCCCGCGGCCACCGTAAAGTCGGACAGGCCCTTTTGCAGCAGGCTGCTGGTAACGTAGAACGGCAAAGTGGTGGACACCTGGCGACCGAGGGCGTCGGTGGTCACCACCACGGCCTCACCGGCACCATTGATGAAGGGCACATTGGTCAGTGTGTAGGGGCCGGGTTGCAGCTCGGTGCTGCTGGATTTGTAGCCGTTGATGAACAGATCCAGCGACGTCGGCACCGCTGCCTCACCAGCGAAGGCCGGAAGCGGATACGTGACCAGGTCCGGGCGTGCGGCAAAATCGCGTGACAGTTGCAGGCCGCCCACACGCACCGAGCTTGTCCAGGGCAAGGCACCGGTGACAAAATCGCCGGCCTCGTAGGTCAGCAGGCGCTGCTCGTCGGTGAAGCGCCAGGTAGTGTCGTAGCGCAGGAAACCCTGACGGCTGTCGTCGGTTTGCGCACCGTTGAACGATTGGCGCCACTGGCCGGTGGTGGCGAAGGTGCCCCAGCTGTCGAACAGGCGCAGCTCGTTCCAGGCGGCCAGGTAAGTGCCGCCATCGTCGGTGTCGTTGAGGTACAGGTCGTAGTTGAACAGCGCGCCGAAACTGCTGCGCGCGTCGCTGGCCGGGTACAGGTTGCGATCGCCGACCTGTTGGTCCGGCAGCCATGCCGGCGGCACTTGCAGCAGCAGGCGCTGGTTCTGGCTGTCGTAGTCGGTGTGCAAGCCGTCTACGCCATCCAGCGCCACCTCGCCCTGGGGGGCACCTGGCACGGCGATGCCGGCGGCGCGCAGCACTTCGCTGTCCAGATACAGCCGCCCGGCCCGTTGCTGCACGGGCACCAATTCAGCTCTGGGCACCTGGTTCACCAACAGGTCGAGGTACAGCGTGGCGTCGGCGATGGCGGCGGTTTCGGTGGGCGGCGGGGGCAGGTCGTCGGCCACAGCCAGGCCGGGGCCGATCACGGCCAGCCCCAGGCACCAGCGGCGCGTCGCCCGCGACAGCCATTTCACACACGGATTCCGACCATTGCCGGGTCCTCCCTGGCCCATCATTCAAGAAAGGGCTCATTGCCCTTGCCGGATCGCTTCGGCCGTTTCCTGGCCGTTCACCCTCCCTTTCAACACGCCGCTGCTGCTCGGTGCCACGGGGGCCGGCCAGCGCATGCTGGCGCCGGGCAGCACGTAGCCGAGCAAACCTTCGGCCAGCGGCTTGGCCTGGCTGCCCTGTTGCACCACCACGTCGGTCAGGCGGGCATGCACCGGGCCGCTGTTGCGCAGTTCTACATACGGCTTGCCCTGCACCATCACCGGGCGCCAGCTCAGCTGCGGTTTGCCCACGCCACTGGCATTGCGTTTACCTTCCGGGTCCGGCTTGCCCCACAAGCCCTCGCCATAGACGAACAGTGGCACCGAGTAACGCATCTGCAGGCGAATGGCTGCTGTGGTGCCCTGGCTGGCGT
The DNA here is from genome assembly GCF_044748725.1 of Pseudomonas sp. NPDC089752. Taxonomy (NCBI): domain Bacteria; kingdom Pseudomonadati; phylum Pseudomonadota; class Gammaproteobacteria; order Pseudomonadales; family Pseudomonadaceae; genus Pseudomonas; species Pseudomonas sp. NPDC089752. Next base: position 82,506 of record NZ_JBIVGP010000001.1, on the reverse strand, counting down.
TGTCGGTGGGTAGTGGCGATGGGATTTCATCGATGATGATGCGGTAGGCCTGTTCCTGGCCCGCCGGTGAGCTGCCGGTGCGGGTCAGGCGGATCAATTGCTTCTGACCCGGGGCGATGGTGGCGACTGGCGGGCTGCCGATGATCTCGCGCTGGGCCTGGAACTGTTCCTGGTAGTCGCCCTGACGCCAGGCGAACACCCGCACCTGCAGGCTGGCCGGGGCCGTGCCGCGGTTCTCCAGCCACAACGCGCCGGCCTTCTGGTCAGCCTCCAGTACCGGGTCGATCGGCCAGATCAACACCGAGGTCGCCGCCCCCACCGGCAGGCTCGCCAACAGCAACAACCCGATCAAACCCTGCGCCCACTTCGCGCCTGCCCACATACCGCTCTCCTTGCTCGATTGTCTGAGTGCCCGGTTGTTTCACCAGGTCACCGCCACTTGCACCACATCGGTGTAGGTGCCCGCCGGCAGCAGGCCAGTCAGCTGCGTACGGCCATACACCGACAGCTTGATCGCCGCCGGGTTACTGGTGTTCAGGGCTACGCTCTGGCCGACTGCGATGTTCTGGCTGTACGCCGCGTCCTGGTAAAGCTGATACGCCAAGACCTGGGTGCCGCCGCCGCGCTTGAGGTAGCGCGTGCCGCTCACGCCGTTCTGGCCAGCGTCCAGGCTCATGCTCAGGCTCACGCCAGGGGTGCACTGGAAAGTCACCGTGGTGCCGCCCAAGGCGGTACTGAGAATGCCGGTCGACAACGCCGACTGCGTGCCGTAATTGAGCACCCCATAGCTGGTGACACCGCCGACCACCAGGCAGCCCGCGGCGATCGTCGCCGAGACCTGGAACGTGCTGGTGGTCGCGGCATCCAGTGGCGGCGCCAGCAACACCCCAAGCCCGGTCAAGCAGCCGTACATCCAGCTGCGCATGGCGGCGGCTCAGAACGACAGCTCGACGGCCACCGTGTCGGTGTACACCCCGGCCGGCAGGCCTGCCTTGCCGCGTGCCTGGCCATAGAGGTTGACGGTCTGCGCCACGCCCGTGCTGGTCGGCAGCGTGATGGTGCCGTCGATTGCCAGCAACTGAGTGCGCCCGGTGTCGGTATAGAAGTCATACGGCACGAAGTTGCCGGCACCGTCAGCCAGTGCCCGCGTGCCGCCGCTAGAGGCGCCATCATGGGCCCCTGCCCTTACGCGGATCGCTGGTACCGTGCCTGCCGAGCAGAGGATGCTCATGGCACCGCCACCACCGCCCAGCACCTGGCCGTTGGCGGTGGTGAACAATGCCTCCTGGGTACCGAAGCTGAGGGTACCGAAGTTCAACCCCGAGGTGCCCGTGCTGCCATTGACCTGGCAAGCCGAAATCAAGGTCAGGGTCGAGCTGATGGTCCCGGTCACTGTGGCGGCCTGGGCGTGGGATGCCAATGCCAGGCCGAGGCCAGCGAGGATGCAATGGGTGAGGTTCGTTCGCATCGGAGTCTCCTTGCGTTGATTACCAGTCCAGGGTCACTCTCAGGGTGTCGCGGTACAGCCCGGCCGGCAGCGAGCGCGGTTGCGCCACCACCACGCCGTAGATGGGAATCGGGATCTGATCGGTGCTGCTGATGGTGAAGGCGCGGGCCTGGCCGATGCCGTAGCGGCTGTTGCCACCCGGGTCGACGGCCAATTGATAGGGGATCATTTCGCGGCCATTGCTCAGCCGGCGCACGCCATCGCTGCCGTTCATGCCGGCATTGATGCGCACGTTGAAGGCCCTGACCTGGGGCGTGCAGCTGATCTGCAGGCTACCCTCGCCGCCTGCCTCGTCGACCCGCGTGCGCAGTGGCTGGTCCCAGTTCGGGCCGCGCTGGCCGAAGTCCATCAACCCAGGATTGCCGAGGGTGGCGGGCGGCTGGTCGCCACTGCTGATCTGGCAGGCCGCACTGATGACCAGGCGCGCCTGGATGAATCCGGTGGTGGTGCCGTGCGCCGTGCCAGCGGGCAGCAGCAGCGGGCCAAGGCTGAGCAGCAGGAGCGAAGTGCGGTTCATGGCATGACGTCCTTGTGCATGGCGGCCTCGCTACCAGGTAACCGTGATTTTGACCAGGTCGGCGTACTGCCCGGCGCGGGGCACCCAGGCCATCTTGTCGATTCGCGCGTACAATGGCAGCTCGACCGTGCCGCTGTCCGGCACACGGGCGGCATGTGCTTCACCCACGGTAACAGGCTCGCGCCAGGCTGCGTCGCGGTACAGGCGGTAGGGAATCGGCCGGGCCTTGGCATCGCTACTGGCGAGGAACCGCACCTCCCCCACGCCCCCATGCTGGCCACCGTCCACCCGCACCTGGTAAGGGGTATCGGGATTGCACTCCAGGCGCGGAGGACGACGATTGAGCAGCACACCGCTCAATGGCGCACCCGGACCGTCCAGGCGAGCAGCCTCACCCAGGTCGATTTGCCCCAGGGCCTGTGCGCCCGCATCGCGTTGCTGGTTGACCAGCATGCAGCCCCGCTGCACCAGGACCCGTACCTCGACGAGGAAGTCCGCCGCCACGGCACTGCCGCTCAACAACAGGCCCAACAGCGCGGCCAGAAAGCGTTCCGTCACTTCATGTTCCTTGTTCCTCTATGCTGAATTTCAGCGTAGCAGCCAGTTGCAAGGCCGTGATGGCTGGGTGCCATTCTTTTGTGCTAACGACAAAGCGCTAGCGGCCTATGAAAAATCCTCGACAAATTCGCTGCGCGCAGCGAACCCCTGAACATTCAGCGCCTCCAATGGCCAGGGGCCGGCAAACCAGTGCACATTCTGTTACGGTACACCTCGACCATCGAGCCGACCGTAGACGCATGCGCGCCATGCATGGACGAACATGACAGGAGCGTATCCATTGACGACCGTAGACATCGCCTTCGCCGAAGCCGTGGAACGCTGCGCCCAGGAGCCGATCCAGGTCCCAGGCAGCATCCAGCCCCATGGTTTCCTGCTGGTGCTGGACGAGCAGAACCTGCGCATCCTCCAGGCCAGCGCCAACGTCGAAGGCTGGCTGGGCGTGCCGGCCCAGGAGCTGGTGGGCTGTACCTTCGCCGACGTGGTCAGCGACAGCTTCGACCTGCGCGCCCAGCTCGAGCGCTTGCCCAGTGACGACGTCTTCCCGTTTCACATCGGCGATGTCCGCCTGCGCGCGGGCGCGCCCAGCAACGACAGACTGCGCCTGCTCACCCACCGCCATGACCAGGTGCTGATCGCCGAGTTCGAACCCTTGCGCCAGGCCCCAGGCATTGCCGACCAAGGCGACTACTACCCGCTGGTACGCGGTTTCGTCAGCAGCCTCAACAATGCTGGCAGCCTGGAAGAGCTGCTGCAGCAGACGGTGCTGCAAATCAAGCGCATCACCGGTTTTGGCCGGGTCAAGGCCTATCGCTTCGATGCCGACGGCAATGGCCAGGTGCTCGCTGAAGTGGCCGACGACGGCTACCCGCGCTACCTCGGCTTGTGCTTCCCAGCGGCCGATATCCCACGCCAGGCCCGGGAGCTGTACCGGGTCAACCGCATCCGCGTGATCGAGGATGCCAATTACCAGGCCTCGCCGCTGGTGCCCGCCGCCAACCCGCGCACCGGCAAGCCGCTGGACATGACGTTCGCCGCCTTGCGCAGCGTCTCGCCGGTGCACCTGCAATACATGCGCAACATGGGCACCCTGGCCTCGATGTCGTTGTCGATCGTGGTCGACGGCCAGTTGTGGGGCCTTGTTTCGTGCCACGATCAACAGCCCCGCCCGGTCGAACTGCGCACCCGCACCGCCTGCGAGCTGCTGGCCAGCGTGTTGTCGCTGCAGATCGAGTCGCGCGAGTCCCATGCCAGTACGCGCAAGCTGCTCGACCTGCGCCAGCACATCGTGCGGATGATCTCGTCCATGGCCGACCACGACAGCGTCAGCGACGGCCTGCGCGCCTTGCCCGAAGTGCTGCTGGCATTTGCCGGGGCCAGCGGCGCGGCCGTCATTTCCGCCGAACGTTGCGACTTGATCGGCCAGACGCCACCTGCCGCGCAGGTCACCGCCCTGGTGCACTGGCTGGGCCAGCGGGAGGACGAAACGGTTTTTTACAGCGACAACGTGCGCCGCGACATCGACGACCTGCCTGAACTGGCCGGGCACGCCGGTGGCGTGCTGGCCGTGGCCATCTCGCAGATCCACTCGCATTACCTGCTGTGGTTCCGGCCCGAGCAAGTGCGCACCGTCAACTGGGCCGGCAAGCCGGACAAGCACATCGGCCCGCAAGGCGCGCTCAACCCCAGGCACAGCTTCGAGCACTGGCAAGAGCAGCTCAGCGGCTACTGCGAGCCCTGGGACCCGCTGATGATCGAAGGCGTGAACGAGCTGCGCACCGCAGTGCTGGGGATCGTGCTGCGCAAGGCTGAAGAGCTGGCGCAACTGGCCAACGAGCTGCAGCGCTCGAACAAGGAACTCGAAGCGTTCTCCTACAGCGTGTCCCACGATTTGCGCGCGCCGTTACGCCATATCGCCGGCTACACCGAGCTGCTTGGCGAGATCGAAGGCCAGGGCTTGAGCGAACGCGGCCGGCGCTTTCTCAAGCACATCGAGGAGGCAGCGCAATTCGCCGGCAGCCTGGTCGACAACCTGCTCAACTTCTCGCAGATGGGACGCTCGGCGCTGCGCTTGTCGGATGTCGACCTCAACGCCCTGGTCGAAGCCATCCGCCAGGAGCTGGCCCCCGACTATGAAGGACGCGAGATTGTCTGGGATATCGCACCACTGCCGAAGGTGTTCGCCGACCCGGCGTTCATCAACCTGGCGCTGCACAACCTGATCGCCAATGCCATCAAATACACCCGTGGCCGGGAACCTGCGCGCATCGAAATCGGCGCGCGCCTGCATGCAGGCGAAACGGAGGTCTATATTCGCGATAACGGTGTCGGTTTCGACATGGCCTACGCCAACAAACTTTTTGGCGTGTTCCAGCGTCTGCACCGCATGGAAGACTTCGAGGGCACCGGAATCGGCCTGGCCAGCGTACGTCGCATCATCGAGCGCCACGATGGCCAGGTTTGGGCCAAAGGCCAGGTCGATCAGGGCGCCAGTTTCCATTTCACACTTCCCCGTAACCCAGCGAACACCTGAGGCACCCGAATCATCATGCTAAAACCTATCCTGCTGGTCGAAGACAACCCCCGGGACCTGGAGTTGACCCTCCTGGCACTGGAACGCAGCCAGTTGGCCAATGAAGTCATCGTCCTGCGCGACGGTGCCGACGCCCTCGACTACCTGCTGCGCCGCAACGCCTACGCTGATCGCGACGACGGCAACCCGGCAGTGCTGCTGCTGGACCTGAAACTGCCCAAAGTCGACGGCCTTGAAGTGCTCAAGGCAGTGCGCACCACCGCCGAGCTGCGCAGCATCCCGACGGTGATGCTGACCTCATCGCGCGAGGAGCCCGACCTGTTGCGCGCCTACGAGCTCGGCGTCAATGCCTACGTGGTCAAACCCGTGGAATTCAAGGAATTCGTGGCGGCGATTTCCGACCTTGGCGTGTTCTGGGCCGTGCTCAACGAACCCCCGCCCGGCTCGCTGCGCCTGAACCGGCGTGGCAGCAACTGAGGCCCGCCGCGAAGATGCAGCCAACGCCGCTTAAATTGTTGATGGTCGAAGACAGCTCGCTGGATGCCGAGCTGACCTTGCTGAGCCTGGAGCGCAGCGGGTTGCACGTGCAATCGCGGCTGGTGTTCGACCACATCGCGGCCGAGCACGCCCTGCGTGAGGCCAGCTATGACCTGATTCTCTGTGACTGTGTATTGCCTGGCTCATCGGGCACCGCGGTGCTGGCCATCGCCCAGCGCCTTGCGCCGGACACGCCGTTCATCTACCTCTCGGGCATCTACGGCGAAGAGCACGCCGTGGAAATGATCCGCCTGGGCGCCACTGACTATGTGCTCAAGAAAAACCTGCCGCTGCTGCCCAAGGCCGTGCGCCGGGCGTTGACCGAGGTGCAGGAGCGCCAGCGTCGGCGCCGCGCCGAGGAGGCGCTGGCGGATCTCGAGGCACGTGCGCGCATCGCCATTGATGCGGCCGGCATGGGCACCTGGGATTTTCGCCCGCATGAAGGGCGGCTGGTCTGGGACGACCGCTGCAAGACCTTGTTCGGCCTGCCCGTCGACACCGAGATGACCCTTGAGGTGTTCTATGCCGGCATCTACCCAGACGACCTGCCCCGTGTGCGTGACGCCGTAGAGTTCGCCATGCGCCCGGACAGCGATGGCCTGTACCGGGTCGAATTCCGCATTGCCCAGCCCAATGGCCGTGAGCCACATTGGTTGCTCAGCAGCGGCCAGTGCCAGTTCGTCAACGGCCAGTGCACGAGATTTTCCGGTGTCTTGCAGGACATTCACACCCAGCGCCTGGCCACCCAGGCGCTCAAGCAACTCAACGAGATGCTCGGCGAACGGGTCGAGCGCCGCACCCGCGAACGCGACCGGGCCTGGGAGCTGTCCCAGGACTTGCTCGCCGTACTCAACAAGGACCTTACCCCGGTTGCCTTGAACCCGGCCTGGGAGGCGAGCCTGGGCTTGTCCCGCGAACGCCTGAGCCAGACCTCGCTGTTGCACTTGCTGCCCGAGCCGGACCAGGAGTCGCTGCTGACCGAGCTGGCCGCCCTCGCCCATGGTCGCACCAGTGCCCGCTTCGTCGGCCGCATCCAGCATGCCGGTGGCCAGTTGCGCTGGCTGTCCTGGGTTGTGGTACCGGAAGACACGCTGCTCTATGTGGTGGCGCGCGACATCACCAGCGAACGCGAAGCTTCCCTGGGCCTGGCCGAAGCCAATGACCGCTTGCGCGAACAGATCACCGAGCGCGAGCGGATCGAGGCGGCGTTGCAGCAAATGCAGAGACTGGAGGCGGTAGGCCAACTGACAGCCGGGGTCGCCCACGACTTCAACAACCTGCTGACGGTCATCCTCACCGGCGCGAGCTTCCTGGAGCGTGACCTGGGCAAGGGAGACCTGGACAAGGCCCGCAGTCGCTTGACGCATATTCGTGAAGCCGGCGAGCGTGGCGCCAAGCTGACTTCGCAACTGCTGGCGTTCTCCCGCCGCCAGCGCCTTGAGCCGGTGCCGCTGAACATGAACCGCACCCTGACCGGCCTGGAGGAATTGCTGCGTCGGACCTTGGGCGGCAGCATTTCCGTGCGCCTGGACCTGGACCACAGCCTGTGGCAAGCGCTGACCGACCCTACCCAGACCGAAATGATCATTCTCAACCTGGCGATCAATGCCCGCGATGCCATGCCCGAAGGCGGCCAGCTGACGCTCGCGACCCGCAACACGCGGATCAAGGCCCGTCCACAACGTCCAGAAGACCCCGAGCCCGGCGAGTATGTGATGCTGAGCATCCGTGACACCGGTTGCGGCATGAGCGAAGAGGTCGTGGCCAAGGTATTCGAGCCGTTCTTCACCACCAAGGACATCGGCAAAGGTTCTGGCCTGGGCCTGGCCCAGGTGTTCGGGTTTGCCAAGCAATCAGGCGGAGGGGTACGCATCGAGACCCAACCAGGCCACGGCACGCAAGTGGCCGTGTACTTGCCGGCGGTGAAGCATGAGCTGGCGGCCGAGCCGGTTGCCCCGGTGGCCTCTCAGGCGATCAGCGACAGTGGCCGCGACCGCACTGTGCTGCTGGTGGATGATGACCATCTGGTACGTGACATGCTCGGCGATGTGCTGCGCCTGTATGGCTATCAGGTGCGCCAGGCGCACAACGGCGAACAGGCGCTGGCGCTGCTGGATGACGGTATCGACTTGTTGCTCACTGACTTTGCCATGCCCGAATTCAATGGCGCACAGCTGGCGCTGGCGGCGCGCGAACGGCATCCGCGGTTGCCGGTGGTGTTTCTCACCGGGTATGCGGAGTTGCAGGGGCTGGAGTTGCCAGACAGTTTGGTGATGCAGAAGCCGGTGCAGGCTGAAGAGTTGGCGCGGGTGCTGGATGAGCTGCTGCGGGTGGCCAGGTAGTTTTGCATTGTTTGCACCGGCCCCTGTGGGAGCGGGCTTGCCCGCGAAAGGGCCGGCACAAACGACAGAAACGACAAAACCCAGCGCCGACATAATCTGCACTGAATTAAGAAATGGTGTTTGAAAAATGGCAGGGGCGGCTGGATTCGAACCAACGCATGGCAGGATCAAAACCTGCTGCCTTACCGCTTGGCGACGCCCCTGTATCGGATGCAGCGTGAGCTGCTCTGACAATTCCAACTGAGTGACAACTGGGTTGTTGTCTTGGAATGCGCGGCACTTTAACAACATTCTTTCAACCTGGGAACCCCCTGACGCAAAAAAAATGCTTTAAAACAGCAAGTTAGTGTTTTTCACCTGGTCCAATGCGGTCTCGAGCAACCACCCGTCGTTTTTCCGCCGCTTCGCTTTAACAGATTGGCATTCCTTCCTTCCAATCAGATAAGCGATCTGCTTCGACCAAGGAGGATGCCATGCCCGTTTCCCACGACCTGTACCAGGACCTGCATTACCCCCGCGAAATCGTCCAACAGCGCCGCCAGCAGGACAAGACCCTGGACCGTCTGCTCGACGAATACATCGATATCGACAACCAGGTGCTCGCTGCCGAATCGATCTCGGCGGGTAACTTCCAGGATGACGACCTGCGCCAGCTCAAGGAGCGGCGGCTGACCGTCAAGTACATGATCGAGCGCCAGCTAGAGCGCAAAAGCTGAATTATCGCGGTAGCCGATCGATGCGCAGCAGTTTTTGCGTTGGTCAAAATGGCCGAGCTGGGGCAAGCTGCACCCTGCCCTCTTTCGCCCAAGGAGCTTCGCGTTTGTCAGCCTGGATTCCTACCCCACTGCGCCAGCTCGGCCTGCGTCGGCGTGCTGCATCCTCCAACAACAGCGAACTGCTCAGCTGGTTCGAAGACAAGGCCCGCAGCCGTGGTTATCAGCTCAGCGATGGTCAGCGACGTGTCATCCACAGCATGGCCGAACAACTGGCGCGGCTGCCGGATGGCGAGCCACGCAGCCTGTACCTTCATGGCTCGGTAGGCCGAGGCAAGAGCTGGCTGCTCGACGGTTTCTTCCAGGCGATAGCGGTCGAGGCCAAGCAGCGCCTGCACTTCCATGACTTCTTCGCTCGCCTGCATCAGGGGATGCACCGTCATCGGTTGTTGGACGATGCGCTCGGCGCGACCTTGGACGAATTGCTGGGCGACTGCCAGGTGCTGTGCTTCGACGAATTCCATGTGCATGACATTGGCGATGCCATGCTGCTCACCCGCCTGTTCACGGCGTTGTTCGAGCGTGGCATCTTCGTCCTGGTGACCTCCAATTACGCGCCCGAAGGGCTGCTGCCCAACCCGCTGTACCATGAGCGTTTCTTGCCGGTGATCCGCCTGATCAACGGCCGGATGGAGGTACTCGAGGTCGGCGGCGACACTGATTTTCGCAGCTTGCCGGCCAACCGTGAGCATCAGCGCTTTACCCAGGGGCACTATGTGTGGCCGGGCGCCGCGGTGCAGCGCCAGGCCTTGAATGTGCCCGCCACGCAACCGGTTTTTCTGGAAGTGAACAAACGCAAGCTGCGGGCGCTGGGAATCAGTGACAGCCAGGTGATGTTCGCCTTCGATGACCTGTGCGAGCAGCCCACGGCGGTGATCGATTATCTGCAGCTTGCCCAGCAGTACGACACCTGGGTAATCGATGGGCTGGATGACCTTTCGGAATGTTCTTTGGCGGCGCAGCAGCGCTTCGTCAACCTGGTCGATGTGCTGTATGACCAGGACCGGCAGGTGACGGTGATCGGGCGCAGGCCACTGGAAAAAAGCCTGGGCGGGGCGATTGCCGACTTGATGCGTACTCGCAGCCGGTTGGGGCAGTTGCATCAGGTAGGGCCTAACTTGCCCCGCGAATAGGCCAGTTCAGCCAGCCCTGGGCAAATCCGCCAGCACCGCCTCGATCTCCCCCAATACCGCCGGATCATCCAGGGTCGACGGCGGCACATAATCCTGCCCATCGGCAATCTTGCGCAGCACCGCCCGCAAGATCTTCCCCGAGCGGGTCTTGGGCAACCGCTTCACCAACCGCACCCGGTTGAAACACGCCAGCGCACCGATCTCCTCGCGCACGCTGCCCACCAGTTCGACCAGCAACTGCGACTCGCCGATGCCCTCACCATCCTTGAGCACCACCAGCGCCAGCGGCACCTGCCCTTTGATCTCGTCATGCACACCGATCACCGCGCACTCGGCAACCGCCGGATGGCGCGCCACCAGGTCTTCCATCTCGCCGGTGGACAGGCGATGGCCAGAGACGTTTATCACATCATCGGTGCGGCCCATGATGTAGACGAAACCCTCGTCGTCCAGATAGCCACCGTCGCCGGTGTGGTAATAGCCCGGATAGGTACGCAGGTAAGCCTGCAGGTAGCGCTCGTGGTCACCCCACAAGGTCTGGCTGCAACCAGGCGGCAACGGCAGGGCAATGACGATCGCGCCCTGATGGTTCGGGCCGAGCAAATGCCCGTCGTCATCCAGCACGCGTACGTGATAGCCCGGCACTGCGCGGTTGCTTGACCCTGGCCGCGCCGCGCTGCCTGGCAGGCCGACGCAAGGCGCAGTCACCGGCCAGCCGGTCTCGGTCTGCCACCAGTGGTCGTGCACCGGCTTGCCGCTGACCCGCTCCAGCCATTCATGGGTGCTGGAGTCGAGCTTCTCCCCGGCCAGGAACAGCTGGCGCAGCGAGCTCAGGTCATGCCGGGCGATCAGTTCGCCGTCCGGGTCTTCCTTGCGAATCGCCCGCATGGCGGTCGGCGCACAGAACAGCGCATTGACCTTGTACTGCTCGACCACGCGCCAATAGGCCGAGGCATCCGGCGTACGAATCGGCTTGCCCTCGTAGAACACCGTGGTGCAGCCGCTCATCAGCGGCCCGTAGACGATCAGCGAATGGCCGACCACCCAGCCGACATCGGAAATTCCCCACCACACATCCCCGGCCTGCATGCCATAAATGTGGCGCATCGCATAGCAGAGCGCGACCGCGTTGCCGCCGTTTTCTCGGACGATGCCCTTGGGTTTGCCGGTAGTGCCGGAGGTGTACATGATGTACAGCGGATCGGCGGCATCCAGCTCCACCGGCGGCACCGGCTGAGCACGCGTCAGCGCTTCCTGCCAGTCCAGGTCACGACCGGCCTGCAACTGGGCGCGGGCCTGGGGCCGTTGCAGCACCAGAACATGACGCGGCTGGTGGCGCGCCAGCTGCAGGGCGCGGTCGACCAAGGGCTTGTACTCGATCACCCGGTCGAACTCCAGGCCGCAGGAGGCCGTCAGCAGCAGGGTCGGCCGCGCATCGTCGATCCGCAACGCCAGTTCGTTGGCGGCAAAACCGCCGAACACCACCGAATGCACCGCCCCGATCCGCGCGCAAGCGAGCATGGCCATGGCCGCCTGGGGCACCATGGGCATGTAGATGATCACCCCATCCCCTTTGCCCACACCCAACTGGCGCAGCAGGCCCGCCAGGCGCGCCACTTCGTCACGCAGTTGGTTGTAGGTGAACCCCTGCTGCACACCCGTCACCGGCGAGTCGTAAAGCAATGCCGTCTGCTCGCCACGGCCCAGTTCGATCTGCCGGTCCAGGGCCAGGTAGCAGCTGTTCAAGCGCCCGTCGGCGAACCATTGATGGGTGCCGTCGGCGTTTTCCTGCAAGGTCAGGGTCGGTTTGCGGTACCAGGCCAGGTGTTCGGCCTGTTCGGCCCAGAAGGCGGCGGGGTCGGCAATGGAATGGGCGTAGCTGTGCTGGTAAGTCATGTCGAGGGCAACCCGGTACTTGTTGTTATTGAAGGGCGAATCTTGAGTATGGACCGCCACGCCGGGCCCGCCATGGGACTAAAGTCACAACCCATATGCACATTTGCAGAGAACGCCAATTGCGCCCCATAACGGTGCAAAGGCTCTAGAATAGGCGCCCTTTTCCACCACCGAGCAGCCCATGGATATCGATCAGGCCCGAACCTTTCTGGAAATCGTGCGTAGCGGCAGCCTGGTCGCCGCCGCCGAGCGCCTGTTCGTCTCGCAAACGGCGATCACGGCCCGCGTGCAGCGCCTCGAACAGCAACTGGGCTGCCAGCTGTTCGTCCGCAGCCGCAACGGCGCCAGTCTGACCAGCGACGGCGAAGCCTTCGTCAGCTATGCCAACCAATTGGTGCAGACCTGGGAGGCGGCGCGCCGCGACCTGCCATTGCCCGAGGGCTGCCAGCAGGTGCTGCACGTGGGCGCCGAGGTCAGCCTGGGCAACCCGATACTGCTCGACTGGGTCAGCGCTCTGCACCGTGAACTACCCACGCACGCCATCCGCAGCGAAGTCAGCGACGGTGAATCGTTGCTGCGCAAGGTGGAAATGGGCCTGCTCGACGCCGCGCTGGTGTATCAGCCGACCTATGGCCCGGGGCTGCAGGTGGAGCAGTTGATGGAAGAGAAGCTGATCCGCATTCGCCGGGTCGATCAGCCCGAACCGTACATCTACATCGACTGGGGCGAAGCCTTCCGCCGCCAGCACGACGCCGCCCTGCCCGACTGTGCGCGCCCGGCGCTCAGCTTCAACCTCGGGCCACTGGCCTTGCAGTTCATTCTCGACCAGGGCGGCAGCGGCTATTTCCGTACTCGCGTGGTGCAGGCTTACCTGGACAACGGTGTGTTCGAGCGGGTGACGCAGGCGCCGGAATTCACCTACCCGACCTTCCTGGTGTACCCGCGCAAGCGCGACAGCGAGGCCCTGCAACAGGCCTTCGCGGTGTTGCGCCGGCTGGTGGCCGCCGGCGCCAGCGACTGGTCACAACGCTGGGACCCGCTGATCTGAAACGCTGCCGGCGGCGCTGAGCAACTGGCGCTTGAGGCCGGCGATGAGGTCGGTCTGGGTGATCACCCCCACCAACTGATCGCCGTCGAGCACCGGCAAGCAATGCAGGCCCTGCTCGCACAACAGCGGCAACAGTCGCTCAAGCGGGTGCTGGCTACCGACACTGATCACCCGCCGGCTCATCACCTGCTCCATGCGCACCGCCTTGCGACCGAACAGCCCACGCCAGCTGAACTGGCCACGCTGCATGGCCGGGCCGACCAGGTCGCTGAGGCTGACGATGCCCACCAGCTTGCCCTGCTGCAATACCGGCAAGGTTTTCAGGTGATGGCTGTCGAACATTTTCCAGGCTTGCTCCAGGGTGGTGTCTGGCGAGGCGAACTGCACATCGCGGGACATCACCGAGGCGGCGGTGATACCCCCGAGGCTGCGCTTCAGGGCCTGCTGCTCGGTAGCCTGGATGATGCGCTCCAGTTCGTCGCGGGTGACGTCCACGTACTCACCCAGCTCTTTCAGAGCCTGGTCAAGGTCCGCGCCGCTGACCCCGACGCGCTCGCTGGGCAACGGGTCGTGGGTGTGGTGCAGGTCTTTGCGCGGTGCTGCACCCTTGGGGTAGCGCACGCCGGTCAGGCGGTTGTACACCACCGCCACCGCTACCAGGATCAGCGCATTGAGCAGGACGGGCTCGAGCAGGTGATCACCCAGCGCCGTCAGCCCCGAGTCGGCCAGCACCGCGCTCACCGCCACACCACCACCAGGCGGATGCAAGCAGCGCAACAGGCACATCACCAGGATCGAGATGCCCAACGCCGCAGCCGCGACCCACAGCTCAGGGCCGAAACCTTCGCGCATGCCCAGGCCAACCACGCCGGCCAGGGCATAGCTGCCCAGCACCGGCCACGGCTGCGCCAGCGGCCCGGAGTGCACGGCGAAGACCAGCACGGCAGACGCCGCCAGCGGACCCAGCAGGTGCAAGGCAATGCCGGGGCCGTAGGCCAGGCTGGTCAGCCAGCCCGCGAGAAACAGGGCGAGCAGAGCGCCGATTCCAGCACGCAACCATTGTTTGGGGGGAATATTCAGCGGCGCCGGCAACAGCCGCTGCAGACGACTTTCGGAACGCAAGGCAGACATTTAAGTAATCGTGGTCATGTTTTTTTAGTTAAAAAGAAAGCCCAGCCGGATTGGCCTGGGCCCTTAGGGGCTCCGTCCGTGGAGAGATGGAAACCGCAGGGTTTCGTGAGGGGATTGTGCCGGTAGGCGGCGGGCTTGGGCCAATTCAAAAAAATGCGGCTGTACTGCAATTTTTTTGCAGTGGGAGCGGCTTTAGCCGCGAAGCAGGCGACGCGGTGGGTGGCACCGGCTGCGCCGGTGATCGCGGATGAATCCGCTCCTACGGGGATCGGGTCAGCGGCCCTTGCGCGGTAATTCGATGCTTACTCGCAAGCCGCCTAGTGGGCTTTCCTGCAGGGCCAACGTTCCGCCCCAGGCATCGACGATATCGCGCACGATCCCCAGCCCCAGGCCATGTCCATCGACCTGCTCATCGAGCCGCGAACCCCGTTCCAGCACCTGCAGGCGCTGGCCTTCAGGGATGCCGGGGCCGTCGTCATCGACCATCAGTCGATAGCCCTCGCCAGTCGGCGCGATCCCCAGCCGCACCTCGCTGTCCGCCCACTTGCAGGCGTTGTCCAGCAGGTTGCCGAGCAGCTCCAGGACATCTTCACGGTCCCAGGGCAGCAACAGCCCTGGCGGCACATCGCGCTCGAGCAGCAAGCCTTCGCCGTGGATCATGCCCAGGGTGGCCAGCAACCCCGGCAGCTCGGCGTCGCAGTCGAATTGCGCGCCAGGCAGCGCATCGCCAGCCAAGCGTGCGCGGTTCAGCTCGCGGGCCAGGCGTTGCTGGATCTGCTCAAGCTGTTCACGCAATTGCGCCTGGACCTCGGGCAGGTCTTTCAGGCGCTCGCTGGAGGCCAGGCTGAGCAGCACCGCCAGCGGCGTCTTCAGCGCGTGGCCAAGGTTGCCCAGGGCATTGCGCGAACGGCGCAGGCTGTCTTCGGTATGGCTGAGCAAATGGTTGATCTGCCCCACCAGCGGCTGCAGTTCACTGGGCACTTCGGCATCCAGCTGCGAGCGCTGGCCCTGCTGCAACTGGGCGACCTGCCGGCGCGCGCGTTCCAGCGGGCGCAGCGAGCGGGTGACGGTGATGCGCTGCAGTATCAGCACCAGAATCAAGGCCACCAGCCCCATGCCCAGGCCAATTTGCTGCAAGCGCCGGAAGCCCTCGCGCACCGGCGAGTAATCCTGGGCCACGCTGATCGAGATGTCCTGCCCCAAACGCCGATAGTCGGCTCGCAGCGCCAGTAATTGCTGACCTTCCGGACCTAGTTCGTGGCTGTCGGAAAGCCCGGGCGACGATGGTTTGGGCATGTCCAGGTCCCACAACGAGCGAGAACGCCACGTCCCCTGGTCGAAGTCGATGCGAAAGTAATAGCCAGAAAAGGGTCGTTGATACGCAGCGGAAATGCGCCGCTCATCCAGCTGCAGGCCGGACGGCCCACGCACCAGCGCTACCAGCAGGTTCTCGCTTTCCTTGCGCAGGCCGTTTTCCAGGTAACGCTGCAGGCCGGCCTCGAACAGCCAGAGCGTTAGTTGCGCGAGCAACACACCGACCACTACCAGCACGGCCACCAACCCCAAGCTCAGGCGCGCCTGGATCGATTTCACTCGGTGCTCCCGGCGTAGATATAGCCTTGGCCACGGCGGGTTTCGATGACGCTGCGGCCTAGCTTGCGGCGCAAGTGGTTGACGTGCACTTCCAGCACGTTGGAATCGCGCTCGGTTTCACCGTCGTACAGGTGCTCGGCCAGGTGGCTCTTGGACAGAATCTGCTGCGGGTGCAGCATGAAATAGCGCAACAGGCGGAACTCGGCGGCCGTTAGTTGAATGTCCACCCCCTCCCGGCTCACGCACTGACGGCTTTCATCCAGATGCAGGCCGGCGGCTTCGAGCGTGGGCTGGTTGGCCAGGCCCCGTGCCCGACGCAGCAGTGCCTGGATGCGCAGTTGCAGCTCCTCCGGGTGGAAGGGCTTACTGAGGTAATCATCGGCACCGGCCTTGAGCCCCTCGATGCGCTCGGCCCAAGAGCCGCGTGCGGTAAGGATCAGCACCGGCGTGGCCAGGCCGCCGGCCCGCCACTGCGTGAGCACCTCCAGGCCCGGCAACCCCGGCAGGCCGAGGTCGAGAATGATCAGGTCGTAGGGTTCACTCTGGCCCTGGTACACGGCATCACGGCCGTCGGCCAGCCAGTCCACGGCGTAGCCCTGGCGCTGCAGGCCGGCCATCAGCTCGTCAGCCAGCGGTACGTTGTCCTCGACAAGCAACAGGCGCATTCAGTCGTCTTCCTCGTCTTTGAGCAGGGCACCGGTGCTGGCGTCGAGCTTGATCTCGCGCACCACGCCTGCGCTGGTCAGCAGCTCGACTTCATATTCGTAGCGATCATCGTCTTCTTCCAGCTCGGCCTCCAGCAGACGCGCCCCGGGGTAACGCCCCAGGGCGGTCTCCAGCAATTGCTCGAGCGGCAGAATGACACCCTCCTGGCGCAGCTTGAGGGCTTCATCCTGGTCCAGATCGCGGGCAACGGCCATGGAGCAGACGGCCAGCAGGGAGAGCGCCAGGTAATGCGCCGGCCGGGGTAAGTGGATCATCAGTTGTCTCGTGCGTCCTTGAGGACTTCACCGGTTTTGGCATCCAGGTCGACGTCCCACTCGACGTTCTGCTGGTCGCGCAGTTCGACCTTGTAGATGTAGCGGCCGTACTCGTCTTCCAGTTCGGAATCGGTGACGGTGGCGCCGGGGTGCTTGGCCACGGCGGCGGCTTTCAGCTCGTCCAGCGACTTGATGGTCTTGGCATTGACCAGCTTGACCACTTCGTCAGGCTGGACGTCCTTGGCCAGGGCAGCGTTGGCACCGAAAGCCAGGGCAGCGGCGGTGAACAGGGCAGTCAAAGTCTTCATGGGGTCTCTCCATCGAGATGTTTAATGTGTCTACGGGGTCAAGATTAACCACCGGTCCTTAACTCAACCTGAAAACAGCTGGCGTCAAGCCTTGTAGCGGCCATGCTGGTAGACTGCGCGCAATATTTACACACAGAGTTCTGACAGCGTGGAAATCTTCAAAGAGTTTACCTTCGAATCGGCCCACCGCCTGCCTCATGTCCCTGAGGGGCACAAGTGCGGCCGCCTGCATGGCCACTCGTTCAAGGTCGCCCTGCACCTGACCGGCCCGCTTGATCCGCACACCGGCTGGATTCGTGACTTCTCCGAGATCAAGGCGATCTTCAAGCCGCTCTATGAGCAACTGGACCACAATTACCTGAATGACATCCCTGGCCTGGAGAACCCGACCAGCGAAGTGCTCGCCAAGTGGATCTGGGAACAGGTCAAGCCGTTGCTGCCGGAGCTGTCGAAGGTGCGGATTCACGAGACTTGCACCAGCGGGTGCGAATATACCGGCGACTGATCGGGGATCTTCACTGGCCCCATCGCGGATGAATCCGCTCCTACCGTAGGAGCGGATTCATCCGCGATGAGGCCGGCCGCTTCACTGCAACGACTCAGCCTTGCCCATTTTCCAGGGCATCACGCAGGAAGCTCGGCGCGATGTAACGCTGGTAGTGCGCCTCGGAGAGCAAAAAGAACTCGCGATCGATGGCATCGCGCAACTGCGGCAGCTCCCAATCGCGAAACTCCGGCAGCAAGGCCATCCCGTAAGCCTCCACATCACGAATCATCCGCGCCCCGCGGGCAATCAGCTGATAAGCCCAGCAATATTCCGACTGTTGTTCGACAAAACGAATCGAGCGCTGCTGCAGTTGCTGGCGCAGCAGACTTTTGTCGAACACTTCCAGCTTGGCCATCATCACCTGCGCCAGCAGCTGCTCCAAACGCAGCCACACCGCGCGCTTCTGCGCTTCGTCATAGCCATTCCAGTTGATCACTTCATGGTGAAAACGCTTGCAGCCACGGCACACCGTGTCTCCATACACCGTGGAGCAAAGGCCGACGCAAGGGGTCTTGATGGACTGGTTGGACATGAAAAAACAACGGCTTGGCGGAGGAACACAGGCCCATGTTAGCCCTTTGTCTAACCAGGGTCACCCGTTAAAGTCATGTTCGCCGCCTTACCTTGCGCGATAATTTGCCGTAGAATCACTCCGCCTTTTCAAGGCAACAATGTCCGTTGGAAGCTGTTTTCAAAGCGTCACGAGCACAGTTCATCCGGTAGAACGGCGTTGGCCCGGGCCATGCACCCTCGCATGCCCGCGCCAGCCCTCATCAGCTCCCCGTTCTGCAGGCGTAAAACTTTGAAAGCAGCTTCTGTAAGGATTCTCTGCGACCCTGGCTGGGCGGCCCAAGAAGCCGTGATTGCGCATGGGTGCAGGGAATGCTGGATGAGCGTCCCGGACTCCCTTTAGGGACCACTGATGAGGGTAATAACTGTGCTTGAAGCCTACCGCAAACACATCGAAGAGCGTGCCGCCCTGGGTATCGTGCCCCAGCCGCTGAACGCCGAACAAACTGCAGGCCTGGTCGAGCTGCTGAAAAACCCGCCGGCCGGCGAAGAAGCCTTCCTCGTAGACCTGATCACCAACCGCGTTCCGCCAGGAGTCGACGAAGCTGCCTACGTCAAGGCCGCTTTCCTCTCCGCCGTGGCCAAGGGCGAAGCCCAGTCCCCGCTGCTCGACCGCAAGCACGCCACCGAGCTGCTGGGCACCATGCAGGGCGGCTACAACATCGAAACGCTGGTCGCGCTGCTGGATGACGCCGAACTGGGCGCCGTCGCGGCCGAACAGCTCAAGCACACCCTGCTGATGTTCGATGCCTTCCACGACGTGGCCGAAAAAGCCAAGGCGGGCAATGCCCACGCCAAGGCCGTGCTGGAGTCCTGGGCTGCTGGCGAGTGGTTCACCGCCCGCCCGGCGATCGCCGACAAGTACACCCTGACCGTGTTCAAGGTGCCTGGCGAAACCAACACCGATGACCTGTCCCCTGCCCCGGACGCCTGGTCGCGCCCTGACATCCCGCTGCACGCCCTGGCCATGCTGAAAATGGCCCGTGACGGCATCGAGCCTGAGCAACCTGGTTCGGTCGGCCCGCTGAAGCAGATCGAAGCGGTCAAGGCCAAAGGCTTCCCGGTGGCCTACGTCGGTGACGTGGTCGGTACCGGTTCGTCGCGTAAATCCGCCACCAACTCGGTGCTGTGGTTCTTCGGCGACGACATCCCGAACGTGCCGAACAAGCGCGCCGGTGGCTTCTGCTTCGGCACCAAGATCGCCCCGATCTTCTACAACACCATGGAAGACGCCGGCGCCCTGCCGATCGAATTCGACTGCACCAACCTGGGCATGGGCGACGTGATCGACGTCTACCCGTACAAAGGTGAAGTGCGCCGTCACGAAAGCGACGAGCTGGTCACCAGCTTCGAGCTGAAAACCGAAGTGCTGCTCGATGAAGTCCGCGCTGGCGGCCGTATCCCGCTGATCGTCGGCCGTGGCCTGACCGAAAAAGCCCGCGCCGAGCTGGGCCTGGGTGCATCCGACCTGTTCAAGAAACCAGAGCAGCCTGCCGACTCCGGCAAAGGCTTCACCCTGGCGCAGAAAATGGTCGGCCGTGCTTGCGGTCTGCCAGAAGGCCAGGGCGTGCGCCCAGGTGCCTACTGCGAACCGAAGATGACCACCGTCGGCTCCCAGGACACCACTGGCCCGATGACCCGCGACGAGCTGAAAGACCTGGCGTGCCTGGGCTTCTCGGCCGACCTGGTCATGCAGTCGTTCTGCCACACCGCTGCTTATCCGAAGCCGATCGACGTCACCACCCACCACACCCTGCCAGACTTCATCCGCACCCGTGGCGGCGTGTCGCTGCGCCCAGGCGACGGCATCATCCACAGCTGGCTGAACCGCATGCTGATGCCGGACACCGTCGGCACCGGTGGCGACTCGCACACCCGCTTCCCGATCGGCATCTCGTTCCCGGCCGGTTCCGGCCTGGTGGCCTTCGCCGCCGCCACCGGCGTCATGCCGCTGGACATGCCAGAGTCGATCCTGGTGCGCTTCAAGGGCAAACTGCAACCAGGCATCACCCTGCGTGACCTGGTGCATGCCATCCCTTACTACGCCATCCAGAAGGGCCTGCTGACCGTCGAGAAGAAGGGCAAGAAAAACGCCTTCTCCGGCCGCATCCTGGAAATCGAAGGCCTGGACGAACTGACCGTCGAGCAAGCGTTCGAACTGTCCGACGCCTCGGCCGAGCGTTCCGCTGCCGGCTGCACCATCAAGCTGCCGGAAAAGGCCATCGCCGAGTACCTGCAGTCCAACATCACCCTGCTGCGCTGGATGATCGGCGAAGGCTACGGCGACCCACGTACCCTGGAGCGTCGCGCCCAGGCCATGGAAGCCTGGCTGGCCAAGCCTGAGCTGCTGTCGGCCGACGCCGATGCCGAATACGCCGAAATCATCGAAATCGACCTGGCCGACGTCAAGGAGCCTGTGCTCTGCGCGCCGAACGACCCGGACGACGCCCGCCTGCTGTCCTCGGTACAGGGCGAGAAGATCGACGAAGTGTTCATCGGTTCGTGCATGACCAACATCGGCCACTTCCGCGCTGCCGGCAAGCTGCTGGACAAGGTCAAGGGTGGTATCCCAACCCGTCTGTGGCTGGCCCCGCCAACCAAGATGGACGCCCACCAGCTGACCGAAGAAGGCTATTACGGCATCTACGGCAAGGCCGGCGCGCGCATGGAAATGCCAGGCTGCTCGCTGTGCATGGGTAACCAGGCACGTGTGCAGACCGGTTCGACCGTGGTCTCCACTTCGACTCGTAACTTCCCGAACCGCCTGGGCGACGCGACCAACGTGTACCTGGCCTCGGCCGAGCTGGCCGCTGTCGCTTCGATCATCGGCAAACTGCCGACCGTCGAAGAGTACATGCAGTACGCCAAGGACATCGACAGCATGGCTGCCGACGTCTACCGCTACCTGAGCTTCGACCAGATCGCCGAGTTCCGCGAAGCCGCGGCCAACGCGAAGATTCCAGTCGTTCAAGCTTGATTAGCAGTAAGCTGTAAGAAAAAACCCGGCAGAAATGCCGGGTTTTTTTATTGCGCTTTGGGCAACACCGCCAAGAAGTTATCCCGCGCCACCCGCTTGGCCACCCCCTCCGGCAGGGCATCCAGGAACGGCTTGAAGCCATGCATCTGCTCGCCAACACTGCCAAATTTCCCTACGACATCGGAGCCGAGCATGAACCGCTCTGGGTAACGCTCGACCAACGCCACCCATTCCTTGCGCGGCACACCGTTGTCATCCAGCAGATAAGGTTTGAGCACACTCCAGGACAAGTCCACATACAAGTTCGGGTAGTCCTCCAGCAAGCGCGTCAGCACCGGCAGTAGAAAGTCCATCTGCGTCTGATGGCGATGGATTTCCATGCTGGTGCCCGCATGCGCCCAGATGAACCGCGTATGCGGATGATTGCGCAGCGGCTCCTCGATCTCGGCCAGATACAGCGGATTGCGCTCGCGCTTGGAGGTGATGTTGGAGTGCAGCAGCACCGGCATGTCGCGCTCGGCCGCCAGATGATAGATGCGCGTCATGGCCTCGTTGTTGGCCCGTGGTGTGTCACCGCTGGTCAGCGCGGTCAGGTCATCGTGGCGAGTGAAGACTTCGCCGATCCCCTGCCACAACCCCGGATAAAGATCGAGCATGCGCTCGATATGGTTGGCGGCGTTCTTGTCCACCGGGTTGAAGCCGGTCAGAAAAGGATGGAAGCGTTTGCGCTGCTCCTCAGGCAGCTTCTGCAGCGCAGCCGCAACGTAGGTGTCGGTGGCGCTGTACCAATAGGCGTCGGCGTCATCACCTGCGTAGTAGCGCGGACGCTTGGGCTCGTCTTCGTGCCATTTCTTGGCCACCGGAACGCCGGAAATCATCGAGTGCTCGACACCCGCGTCGTCCATCGCCATGATCAAGGCAGGCATGCCCTCGGTTTCCTGGAAGAAGTCCACATAGTGCAGGTGGGCATCACTGTAGCGGTAGTCACGCGCCTGTGCCGCCTGGCACAACCCTCCACACAACAGCAGGCAGGCCAGCGCTCTGGCAATCATGGGCAGCTTCCTTATCGAGTATGAACAGAGTAGACCCGGCAGTGCTGCAGGCGGTTCAGCATTGCCTGGCAAACCGTTATGCTGGGAGCTCCCGCACCCCGCCTGGAGCCCCACATGAGCAGCCCCTTGATCATCCGCCCGCGTGCCGAATCGGTCGAGGGCCAGCCGATCCTGCGCCCGCTGCCATCGGCTCAGTGCCGCAGCGTCGGGCCCTTCGTGTTTTTCGACCATATGCTGGAGACCGATTATGCGCCGGGCCATGGCATGGACATCCGCCAGCACCCGCATATCGGGCTTTCGACCCTGACCTACTTGTTCGAAGGGGCGATCCTGCACAAGGACAGCTTGGGCTCCAACCAGCAGGTGCTGCCAGGCGATGTCAGCTGGATGACCGCGGGCAGCGGTGTGGCACATGTCGAGCGCACGCCTGCGGACGCGCTGGCCCATGGTTCGCGCTTGCATGGGCTGCAGGTATGGCTGGCATCCCCTCGTGCCGATGAGCAGAGCGAGCCCAGTTACAGCCATCATCCTGCAGCCAGCCTGCCGATTAGCGAGAACCTGGGTGTGCGCATCTGCATGATCGCCGGCAGCGGTTTTTGCCTGGAATCACCCGTGCCGGTGCTCTCCCCTACCCTTTACGCGCACGTGCAAATGCAACCGGCGACAACGCTGCTGGTGCCCGATGAACATGCGCAGAGAGGGCTGTATGTGCTCGAAGGTGAGCTGATGCTGAACGATGAGGAAGTTGAGCCGTGCAGCCTGGTAGTGCTGCCGGAGGGCGAAGAAGTCACTCTTTATGCGGAAGGGGAATGCCAGCTGGTGCTGATTGGGGGTTCGCCTCTGGATGGGCCGCGGCGTATGAACTGGAATTTCGTCGCAAGTGACCCTGAGCTGATCGAGCGGGCCAGGGCCAAATGGGCTGCCGGCGATTGGCCGACGGTGCCGGGTGAAACGTCGCGTATCGAGCTGCCCCGCTGATTGGGGCCGCCTTGCGGCCCCAAGGCAACCTCAGCGCTGGAACACTTCAGCGAGCAGATTGTGCATCGCGCGGAACGCCCGCTCGGAAGTCCGGCGGTCATACTGCATCTTGCCCGGCACATTGGCATTAGGGTCGGTGAACGAGTGCACCGCGCCGCCATAGCTCAGCAACTGCCAATCGACCTTGGCCGCGTTCATCTCGTCCTCGAACGCCGGCAGCTGCTCTTTCGGCACCAGTGGGTCGGACGCCCCATGCAGCACCAATACCGACCCCTTGATACGCTTGGCATCCTCTGGATTCGGCGTATCCAACGTGCCGTGGAACGACACCGCAGCCTTCAGGTCGGCGCCAGTACGCGCCAACTCAAGGGCGCAGCACCCACCGAAGCAGAAGCCGAAGGTTGCCACCTTGCCCGGCTCCAGCAATGCCTTGGATTGGCCCAGCAACTGCGCCAAGGCTTCCTGCATGCGCTTGCGCAGCTCGGCGCGGTCATTCTTCAATGGCATCATCGCCGCCCCCGCCTCGTCGGCATTGGACGGACGCACCGATTGCCCATACAAGTCGGCGATCATTACCACATAACCCTTCTCGGCCACTTCCTTGGCAATGCGCTCGGCGCCTTCGCCGATGCCCATCCAGTTCGGCGCCATCACCAGGCCCGGGCGCCCCAGCGCACCAGGCTCGTACACCAGGCGGCTTTCGTAGGTCTTGCCGGACAGGTGATAGACCAACGATTCGACGATTACCTTGCTCATCAAGCACTCCTTATGCCTTCACCATGAAAAAAGCCCGCCGAAGCGGGCTTTCCTGTGCATCAACTCAAGCAGACAGCTCGACCAACAGCTTGTTCAGACGACGAACGTACGCCGCCGGATCCTTCAGGCTGTCACCGGCCGCCAGGGCCGCCTGATCGAAGAGGATGTGCGACAGCTCGGCGAAGCGGTCTTCGCTCTGCTCGTTGTCGAGCTTCTCGATCAGTGGGTGGGTCGGGTTGAATTCGAAGATCGGCTTCGACTCCGGCACCTTCTGCCCGCTGGCTTCGAGGATCTGGCGCATCTGCAGGCCCAGGTCCTGCTCGCCGATGGCAAGGATCGCCGGCGAGTCGGTCAGGCGGTGCGACACACGCACTTCGGCGACGCTGTCACCCAGTGCGCCCTTCAGGCGCTCGACCAGGCCTTCCTTGTCCTTGGCGACTTCTTCCTGGGCTTTCTTGTCTTCCTCGGAATCCAGCTTGCCCAGGTCCAGGTCGCCACGGGCGACATCGACGAAGGACTTGCCGTCGAACTCGTTGAGGTAGCTCATCAGCCACTCGTCGATGCGGTCGGTCAGCAGCAGCACTTCGATGCCTTTCTTGCGGAAGACTTCCAGGTGCGGGCTGTTCTTGACCTGCGCGTACGACTCGCCGCTGAGGTAGTAGATCTTGTCCTGGCCTTCTTTGGCGCGGGCCAGGTAATCGGCCAGGGCGACGCTCTGCTCGCCGCTTTCGTCCTGGGTGGAGGCGAAGCGCAGCAGGCCGGCGATTTTTTCCTTGTTGGCGAAGTCTTCGGCCGGGCCTTCCTTCAGCACCTGGCCGAAGTTTTTCCAGAAGCCTTTGTACTGCTCGGGTTCGTTCTTCGCCAGCTTCTCCAGCATGTCCAGCACGCGCTTGGTCAGCGCGGTCTTCATCGAGTCGATGATCGGATCTTTCTGCAGAATCTCGCGGGATACGTTCAGCGACAGGTCGTTGGAGTCGACCACACCCTTGATGAAACGCAGGTACAGCGGCAGGAACGACTCTGCCTGGTCCATGATGAACACGCGCTGCACGTACAGCTTCAGGCCACGCGGTGCTTCGCGCTGGTACAGGTCGAACGGTGCACGGGCCGGCACGTACAGCAGCGAGTTGTATTCAAGCTTGCCTTCGACCTTGTTGTGGCTCCAGGCCAGCGGGTTTTCGAAGTCATGGCCGATGTGCTTGTAGAACTCCTGGTATTCCTCGTCCTTGATCTCGGTACGCGGACGGGTCCAGAGGGCGCTGGCACGGTTGACCACTTCCCATTCCAGGGCCGGCTGCTCTTCGCCTTCGGCGGCAGCCTGCTCCTTCGGCAACTGGATTGGCAGAGCGATGTGATCGGAGTATTTCTTGACCAGGTTACGCAGGCGCCAGCCATCGGCGAACTCCTGCTCGTCCTTCTTCAGGTGCAGGACGATGCGGGTACCGCGCTCTGGCTTGTCGACGGTGGCGACTTCGAATTCGCCCTCGCCTTTGGAGGACCAGTGCACGCCCTCGGAGGCCGGCTGGCCGGCGCGGCGGCTGAACACGTCGACCTTGTCGGCAACGATGAACGCCGAATAGAAGCCCACGCCGAACTGGCCGATCAGGTGCGAATCCTTCTTCTGATCACCGGTGAGGTTCTTCATGAAGTCGGCGGTGCCGGACTTGGCGATGGTACCCAGGTGGGTGATCACGTCTTCGCGGCTCATGCCGATGCCGTTGTCGTCGAGCGTGAGGGTGCCGGCGTCCTTGTCGAAGCTCAGCTGGATTCGCAGCTCAGCGCCGCCTTCGAGCAGTTCCGGCTTGGCCAGGGCCTCGAAACGCAGCTTGTCAGCGGCGTCGGAGGCGTTGGAAATCAGCTCGCGAAGGAAGATCTCCTTGTTCGAATACAGCGAATGAATCATGAGGTGCAGCAGCTGCTTCACCTCGGTCTGGAAGCCCAGGGTTTCCTTTTGTGTTTCCACACTCATGGTCTTCAAAACTCCGATCTGATGGCAAGGGACGCCTGGCGGCCGGTTTGGCCTGCGTTAGCGGCGGATGTCATGCAGATGGGGGCTGCCCGGACGATTTCAAGGGCTTTTCCGGTTCGATCTTGAAATGCGCACGCGCCGTGGCGATCGGCGCCTGCCGATCACCCTGCCAGGCGGTGATCGCGACATTGGTCACCCGCCGGCCTTGGCGCCAGAGCTGGCACTGTGCGTAGGTGTCGCGAAAATGCCCGGCGCGCAGGTAGTCGATGGAGAAATCGATGATTTTCGGGATACTGACGCTTTCACTGTAGATGAGCAGATAGAGGGCCGCGGAGAGCTCCATGAAGCCTGCGATCACCCCGCCATGTATGGCCGGCAGCAAAGGGTTGCCAATGTTGTCGGGGTTGGCCGGAAGGCGGAACAGCAGGTCTTCACCCTGGCGCTCGCACTCGATGCCGATGAGGCCTGCGTAGGGGATCAAGGCCAGCAAGGGCTGATAATCCCCCACAGCATGTGCTGCGTTCAGCTGTTTGCGGACATCCAGAGGAATCATGCGCCGCCCTCCTTCAGGCTCTTGCCGAAACGAATTCCGCCTTTGATTTCCTGCCCCAGGCGCATGAATGTACCGACAACGTGACAAATCGGTCGATCGGGGTCGTCCTGATAAGCCGTGCCACGGGTGAAGATGACGTCCCGAGTGACACGGTAGCACTGGGCATGGCCGTAGATGGCCTTGCCGGGCTCTGCCGGATGCATATAGTCGATGCGCAAGTCCAGGGTCGGGCACACTTCGAAGCTCGGCAGCACGCATAGCGTGGCCATGCCGCAGGTAGTGTCCATCAGCGTGGTCAGGGCGCCACCATGCACTGCGCCGGTCTGCGGGTTGCCGACGATGGCGGGCGACCAAGGCATCAACAGGGTTATGCCATCGCTGTCAGCATGGGCAACTTGCATCTGTAACACTTGGCAATGTTTTAACGCCGACAAGAAGCGTTCAGCCATCGCCTGCAAATTCGAATCGGTCATCGCTGCATGTCCTGAGTCCGCTGCATAAAATCAGAAAAAAGTCTATCTGGAACGCGGTGTTATATATCTGTAAAAGATGCGGAACTAATGCGCTAAGCTCGAACTCGAAGGAACAAGTCACTTATTCCACCAAGGAGAAACACCCCCATGCGTAAACCATTTGCTTTTGCTCTGATGCTGGCTGCTGCCATGGGCCTGGCTGCTTGCGATAAAGCGAGCGAAGACAAAGCCCAAGACGCACAGCAACACGCCGAGCAAGCCCAGGAAAAAATGGGCGAAGCTCAGGATAAGATGAACGACGCTGCCAAGGAAAACGCCGAAGCCGCCAAAGATCAGGCTGAAGCCGAGCAGAAGGCTGCCGAAGAGGCTGCACCTGCAACCCCACCAGCCGAACCTGCCAAGCAGTAATCGCGCTGTACGAAAAAACCCGACGATGTCGGGTTTTTTTGTGCCTGCCATTTAGCGATTAAACGTTTCAGGAACTGATACTTTCGAGATTCACTTCCGGGCTGGTACTTGCTGCTGGCTTGAACCTCATCACTTGCAGCACGCTGGAATGGAACTCGCGGCGATACAGGATCAATACCACCGCAACACTCACGACCATGAACAGCCAGGCGCTGATGAACCACGTCAGCATGGCCATACCGAAATAGTAACTACGCAGACCATAATTGAACTGGTTGGCGGCCAGCGACAATACGCTCGCTGCCCGTGAAGCGAACGCCTTGCGCTCCCGCTCATCGCCCAGACGCTCGCCAACCACAGGCGCCGAGCCGACCAGCACGGCAGCAAAATTGTATTGGCGCATGCACCAGCTGAACGTGAAGAACGCATAGACGAAGACCATCGCCAGGCATAGCAACTTGATTTCCGAAACGCCCTGAGAATCCTGCTGGACCAGCGGAAGGTGAGCCAGTAGCGACACGGCGCGGTCCGAGGCACCCAGCACGGTAAGAATGCCCGCAAGGATAATCAGCGTACTGGAGGCGAAGAACGAGGCATTGCGCTCAAGGCCACCTATCACACTGGCATCGGCAATACGGCCGTCACGCAGCAGCATGCGCCGCATCCAGTCCTGCCGATAGCGGTGCATGACACTGGCCAGGCAAACGGTATCGCGGCCTTTCCAGGTGGCATAGCGGGTAAAGCCGCTCCAGCACAGGACAAACCAGAAAGCGGCGAATACGTTAAGTAGGTGTTCTTCAATGAAAGTCATGCAGGGATCCCAAAAGCCAGACGCGCTTGGATTAGATCCCTTGGCGCCAAGCCTGCAAACACGGAAAAGCCCTCCCCAAAAACCGAAAAGCCCCGCGTCCTCACGGACACGGGGCTTAGGGTATCGACCCGCAACTGGCACCCTGAGGCTTGTGGCCGGTGCCAGGCACGGGTGTCAACACATCAGGCGAGCGCTTCGCGCGGCTTGCCGAGCATGCGGTCGCAAACCACGGCACCAGCCAGGGTCACCACCGACGGCACCAACCACGCCAGGCCTTGGTCACTCAGCGGCAGGTGCGCCATGAAGTCCGGCAGCACATGGGCAATGCTGCTGCCCTTGATCGCATCGACCATGCCGAACACCAGCGACACCAGCATCACCGGCGCAAGGATGCGCGTTGGCGAATTCCACAGCTCTTTGACGAAGCTCAGGCCCACTACCACGATGCATGGCGGGTAGATAGCGGTCAGCACCGGGATCGAGAACATGATCAGCTTGGTCAGGCCCAGGTTGGAGATCAGCAGCGAGAAGCCCGCCAGGATCACCACCAGCGCGCGGTACGACAGCGGCAGAATCTGGCTGAAGTACTCGGCGCAGGCACAGGTCAGGCCAACAGCCGTTACCAGGCAGGCCAGTGCGATCAGTACGGCGAGGAAGCCACTGCCGAGCGAGCCGAAGGTGTGCTGCACATATGCATGCAGGACCGCAGCGCCGTTGGTGGCGTCGGCCGCGATATCGTGGCTGCCGGCACCCAGGCGGAACAGGCTGATGTACACCAGCGCCAGGCCCACACCGGCAATCAGGCCGGCAATGATGGCATAGCGGGTGATCAGCTTCGGCGACTCGACGCCGCGCGAGCGGATGGCGTTGACGATCACGATGCCGAACACCAACGCGCCCAGGGTATCCATGGTCAGGTAACCGTCGGAGAAGCCTTTGGAGAAGGCCGCGGCCGCGTAGGGCGGTTGCGCTTCACCAATGGTGCCCGCCGGCAACGCGAAGGCGGCGATGCCCAGCACGGCCAGGGCGATGATCTTCAGCGGCGCCAGGAAACGGCCCACGGTATCGAGCAGCTTGCCCGGATACATGGAAACCGCCAGCACCACGATGAAGTACACCAGGCTGTAGAGGAACAGCGCCAACGGGCTTTCACCGGTCAACGGCGCCACGCCCACTTCGAACGACACGGTCGCGGTACGCGGGGTCGCGAACAGCGGGCCGACCGAGAGATAGCACACAGCCGCCAGCAGGCCACCGAAGAACTTGCCAATCGGGCTGCTCAACGCATCCATGCCGCCACCGACCTTGGCCAGGGCGACCACGGTGATGACCGGCAGGCCCACGGCAGTCACCAGGAAGCCTAGTGCTGCCATCCACACGTGGGGCCCGGATTGCAGGCCGACGATAGGCGGGAAGATGATGTTGCCGGCGCCTACGAAAAGCGCAAACGTCATAAAGCCAAGTGCCAGGATATCCTGGCCTTTCAAAACTTTCATTTAGGGTAGTACCACACTGCTGAAATCGGGATTCGAGAGGGGATTTCCCCATGGATGAGGGAAATGCTGCCCGGCTTGGTAGGCCAGACCCGTTTAGCGTGTCGTTCCCTTTTGGGGTACGGGCACAGAGTGAGCGCGTAGATTAACCGTTTTACCCGGCAAACGCACCGCAATAGTGCTGCTTGTCCGATGTGCGTACATGTTTGTCGTCTGGATGTCTGTGCTGGACGACAATTTATTGCTGATTCGAGCAAATGTCTGGTTGAAATTCCTGATGAGCTTGATCGAATTTTCCTAAGACCGCATAACGACAAAAGCCACCCGAAGGTGGCCTTTGTGCGCGTGGGGGTATTACGTGTTACTTACTTCTTGGCTTCCCAGCCAGTCAGCTCGGCCAGGGCCTTGCCGATGTCAGCCAGGGACCGCACGGTCTTCACGCCAGCGTCCTGCAGTGCGGCGAATTTCTCGTCCGCAGTGCCCTTGCCGCCGGAGATGATGGCGCCAGCATGGCCCATGCGCTTGCCCGCAGGTGCGGTAACACCGGCGATGTAGGAAACCACTGGCTTGGTGACGTTGGCCTTGATGTAGGCCGCAGCTTCTTCTTCAGCCGAACCGCCGATCTCACCGATCATGACGATCGCTTCGGTCTTCGGGTCTTCCTGGAACAGCTTCAGGATGTCGATGAAGTTGGAGCCTGGGATCGGGTCACCGCCGATGCCGACGCAGGTCGACTGGCCGAAGCCGGCGTCGGTGGTCTGCTTCACAGCTTCGTAGGTCAGGGTGCCGGAACGCGACACGATACCGACCTTGCCTGGCAGGTGGATGTGGCCTGGCATGATGCCGATCTTGCACTCGCCCGGGGTGATCACACCTGGGCAGTTAGGGCCGATCAGGGTAACGCCCAGCTCGTCGCACTTGACCTTGGCATCCAGCATGTCCAGGGTAGGAATGCCTTCGGTGATGCAGACGATCAGCTTGATGCCGCCGAAAGCCGCTTCCAGGATCGAGTCCTTGCAGAAAGGAGCCGGTACGTAGATGACCGAGGCGTCAGCGCCGGTAGCTTCTACGGCTTCTTTCACGGTGTTGAACACCGGCAGGCCCAGATGAGTGGTGCCGCCTTTGCCTGGGGTCACGCCGCCAACCATCTTGGTGCCGTAGGCGATGGCTTGTTCGGAGTGGAAAGTACCCTGCGAGCCGGTGAAGCCCTGGCAGATGACTTTGGTGTCTTTATTGATCAGGACGCTCATTACTTGCCCTCCGCAGCTTTGACAACTTGTTGAGCAGCGTCGGTCAGGCTGGTTGCCGCAATGATGTTCAAACCGCTTTCTGCCAGTACTTTAGCGCCCAGTTCGGCGTTGTTGCCTTCAAGGCGAACGACGACCGGTACTTTGACGCCGACTTCTTTCACTGCACCGATGATGCCTTCGGCAATCATGTCGCAGCGAACGATGCCGCCGAAGATGTTGACCAGAACGGCCGCGACATTGCTGTCGGACAGAATGATCTTGAACGCTTCGGTAACGCGCTCTTTGGTAGCGCCGCCGCCCACGTCGAGGAAGTTGGCTGGCTTGCCACCGTGCAGGTTGACGATGTCCATGGTACCCATGGCCAGGCCGGCACCGTTGACCATGCAGCCGATGTTGCCTTCGAGGGCAACGTAGTTCAGTTCGAACTTGGCAGCGTGGGCTTCACGGGCGTCGTCCTGCGACGGGTCGTGGAAGGTCTTCAGCTTAGGCTGACGGTACATGGCGTTGGCGTCGATGTTGATCTTCGCATCGAGGCAGTGCAGGTCGCCGTCGGCCTTGATCACCAGCGGGTTCACTTCCAGCAGGGCCAGATCGTGATCCTTGAACAGCTTGGCCAGGCCTACGAAGATCTTGGCGAACTGTTGAACTTGCTTGCCTTCCAGGCCCAGCTGGAACGCCAGCTCACGGCCCTGGAACGGCTGAGCGCCGACCAGCGGGTCGATGGTGGCCTTGAGGATCTTCTCAGGCGTGTCGTGAGCGACTTTCTCGATGTCCACGCCACCTTCGGTGGAAGCCATGAACACGATACGGCGGCTCGAACGATCCACGACAGCGCCCAGGTACAGCTCTTTGGCGATGTCAGTGCAGGATTCGACCAGAATCTTGGAGACGGGTTGACCGTTGGCGTCGGTCTGGTAAGTAACCAGATTCTTGCCCAACCACTGTGCAGCGAACGCCTTGGCGTCTTCTTTGCTGCGAACCAGCTTTACGCCGCCCGCTTTACCGCGACCACCAGCGTGAACCTGGGCTTTGACTACCCACTCGGAACCGCCGATCTTGTCGCAGGCTTCTGCTGCAGCTTCAGGGGTGTCGACTGCGAAACCCTTGGAAACTGGCAGGCCGTATTCAGCGAACAGCTGCTTACCCTGATACTCGTGAAGATTCATGCTTTTTACCGTCTTCGTTAGGTACTGCGCTTCGGCGCTGCGCCATTACTGGCGCCGCACCACCTGTGACCGTTGACCCCGGGTTTTCCCGTGTAGTCCGGTCCGGCGGACGTTCCGCGGTGAGTCATGCACGCAAGACTCACGACGGGCAGCCCGCCGTGGTTTCTTATAATTAACGCTTCTTACGGTTGGCCACGTGAATGGCGCCGCCATTCACTGCCAGCGCTGCTTCATGCAACGCTTCGGACAGGGTTGGATGGCTGAAGACCATCATGCCCAGATCCTCGGCACTGGTGCCGAATTCCATTGCGATTGCGCCCTGCTGCACCAGTTCGGCAGCCGATGGGCCAATCACGTGCACACCCAGTACGCGGTCGGTCTTGGCATCGGCGATGACCTTGACGAAACCACCGGTGTCGTTGGCTGCCATCGCACGGCCGCTGGCCGCGAACGGGAAGGTGCCTACGTTAACCTCAACACCTTCTGCCTTCAAGGACTGTTCGGTCTTGCCGACCCACGCGATTTCCGGGTGGGTGTAGATAACCGATGGGATCAGGTCGTAGTTCATCTGGGCTTTGTGGCCCTTGATGCGCTCGACGACCATGATGCCCTCTTCCGAGGCCTTGTGGGCCAGCATCATGCCGCGCACCACGTCACCGATGGCGAACACGCCCGGTACGCTGGTGGCGCAGTGATCGTCGACGAAGATGTAGCCACGCTCGTCGATGGTCACGCCGCTGTCGGAGGCCAGCAGGTCAGTGGTCACCGGACGACGGCCGACCGCGACGATCAGCTTGTCGAAGGTGATCTTCTGCTCGCCTTCGGCATTGGTGTAAGTCACTTCGACTTCGTTGCCGTTGACTTTAGAGCCGGTGACGCGGGCGCCCAGCTTGATGTCCAGGCCTTGCTTGGTCAGGGTCTTCTGGGCTTCTTTCGACACGGCGGTGTCGGCAGCCATCAGGAAGGTGTCCAAGGCTTCCAGCACGGTGACTTCAGCACCCAGGCGAGCCCATACCGAACCCAGCTCCAGGCCGATCACGCCAGCACCGATCACGCCCAGGCGCTTGGGTACCGATTGGAATTCCAGGGCGCCGGTGGAGTCGACGATGACGTTCTGGTCGACCGGAGCCGGCGGAATGTCGATCGGACGCGAACCGGAAGCCAGGATCACGTTTTCGGCTTCGATGATTTCGGTGGTGCCGTCAGCCTTGGTGACTTCGACTTTCTTGCCAGCCAGCAGTTTGCCGTGGCCCTGGATCGAAGTGACGCCGTTGGCCTTGAACAGGGTGGCAACGCCGCCGGTCAGGTTCTTGACGATGCCAGCCTTGCGGCCAACCATCGCAGCCACGTCCATCTTCACTTCGCCAGTGGAGATACCGTGGACGTTGAAGCTCTCTTTGGCTTCCTTGTACTTCCAGGAGCTGTCCAGCAGCGCCTTGGACGGGATGCAACCTACGTTCAGGCAGGTGCCGCCCAGGGCCAGCTTGCCCTCGGCGTCGGTGTACTTCTCGATACAGGCAGTCTTCAGACCGAGTTGGGCAGCCTTGATGGCAGCCACATAGCCGCCAGGACCTGCACCAATCACCACTACGTCGAATTTCTGGGTCATAAAAGATTCCTTATCAGCTACAAGCTACAAGCCGCGAACCGCGCGGCCCCGCTTCTTTCGAAGCCAGGGGCCGAACGGTACGCAGCCAGAGGGTTAGATGTCCAGCAGCAGGCGAGACGGATCTTCCAGCAGGTTCTTGATGGTGACCAGGAAGGTTACCGCTTCCTTGCCGTCGATCAGACGGTGATCGTACGACAGCGCCAGGTACATCATCGGGCGGATCACAACCTGGCCGTTGATGGCCATCGGACGCTGGATGATGTTGTGCATGCCGA
Source organism: Pseudomonas sp. NPDC089752 (assembly GCF_044748725.1). Lineage (NCBI taxonomy): Bacteria > Pseudomonadati > Pseudomonadota > Gammaproteobacteria > Pseudomonadales > Pseudomonadaceae > Pseudomonas > Pseudomonas sp. NPDC089752. The sequence continues at coordinate 48,763 of NZ_JBIVGP010000001.1, read as the reverse complement.
GAATGGCGGCCTGCGGCGGGTTGACGATCGGGGTCGACATCATCGAACCGAAGGTACCACCGTTGGTGATGGTGAAGGTGCCGCCGGTCATTTCTTCGATCGACAGCTTGCCGTCACGGGCCTTCTTGCCGAAGGTGGCGATGCCGTTTTCGATTTCAGCCAGGCTCATCGACTCGGCGTTACGCAGTACCGGTACCACCAGGCCACGGTCGCTGGAGACGGCAACGCCGACGTCGGCGAAGCCGTGGTAGACGATGTCGTTGCCATCGATCGAGGCGTTGACGGCCGGGAAGCGCTTCAGCGCTTCGGTGGCGGCCTTGACGAAGAACGACATGAAGCCCAGGCGCACGCCGTTGTGGGTCTTCTCGAACAGGTCCTTGTACTTCGAACGCAGGGCCATGACTTCGGTCATGTCGACTTCGTTGAAGGTGGTCAGCATCGCCATGTTGGACTGGGCTTCGACCAGACGCTCGGCGATCTTGGCGCGCAGACGAGTCATCGGCACGCGCTTCTCGGTGCGATCGCCAGCGGCGGTCACGACCGGAGCAGCGGCGGCAGCGGCCGGCTTGGCAGCCGGGGCAGCGGCAGGTGCCGACTTCTTGTTGGCGACTGCAGCCACCACGTCTTCCTTGGTGACGCGACCGCCTTTGCCGGTGCCGGCAACGGTAGCCAGGTCGATGCCGTTCTCTTCAGCCAGCTTGCGCGCAGCAGGCGCTGCGACCGGGTCGTCTTCGCCAGCGTCGGCGGCAGCGGCTGCCGGAGCAGCAGCGGCTGGAGCAGCAGCAGGAGCGGCAGCAGCGCCGCCTTCAACGATCGAACCCAGCACTTCATCGGACAGGACGGTGTCGCCCTCGCCCTTGACGATGTCGCCCATCACGCCATCGGCGGTGGCCAGTACTTCCAGGACGACCTTGTCGGTCTCGATGTCGACGATCAGCTCGTCACGCTTGACGGCTTCGCCCGGCTTCTTGTGCCAGGTGGCAACGGTGCCATCGGCAACCGATTCCGGGAAGGTTGGGGCTTTGATCTCGATAGCCATTATCAGTGTTTCCTTAAATTCGGTTTCAGGTGCGCGAAGGCGTTAAACAGTGAAGGCGTCTTGCAGCAGTTTTTCCTGCTGTTCGGCGTGCTTCGAAGCGTAACCACAGGCTGGCGCGGCAGAGGCGTCGCGGCCGGCGTATTCCAGGACCAGCGCCTTGTTGTGGCGGCCCAGGATACGGCGCATGTGGTGCTGACTGCTGTACCAGGCGCCCTGGTTCATCGGTTCTTCCTGGCACCAGACGGCGTGCTTGAGGTTGCTGTACTGCGCCAGGATTTCGACCAGGTCGTCTTCCGGGAACGGGTACAGCTGCTCCAGACGCAGGATCGCGATGTCTTCGCGGCCTTCGGCACGGCGTTTTTCCAACAGGTCGTAGTAGACCTTGCCGCTGCACAGCACCAGGCGTTCGACCTTGGCCGGATCGATCGCGTCGATTTCCGGGATCACGGTCTGGAACGAGCCTTCTGCCAGGTCTTCCAAGGTCGAGATGGCCAGCTTGTGGCGCAGCAGCGACTTCGGCGTGAGCACCACCAGCGGCTTGCGCAGCGGGCGAATGACCTGGCGACGCAGCAGGTGGTAGATCTGTGCCGGGGTGGTCGGTACGCAGACCTGGATGTTGTGCTCGGCGCACAGCTGCAGGTAACGCTCCAGACGCGCGGAGGAGTGCTCCGGGCCCTGCCCTTCGTAGCCGTGTGGCAGCAGCATGGTCAGACCGCACAGGCGGCCCCACTTGTGCTCACCGCTGGTGATGAACTGGTCGATCACCACTTGCGCACCGTTGGCGAAGTCGCCGAACTGGGCTTCCCAGATCACCAGCGCGTTCGGCGTGGTGGTGGAATAGCCGTATTCGAAGGCCAGTACCGCTTCTTCCGACAGGAAGGAGTCGTACAGGTCGAAGCGCGGCTGGCCCGGGAACAGGTTCTGCAGCGGTACGTAGGTGCTGGCGTCCTTCTGGTTGTGCAGCACCGCGTGACGGTGCGAGAAGGTGCCACGGCCGATGTCCTGGCCGGTCATGCGGATCGGGTGACCTTCGAACTGCAGGGTGGCGTAAGCCATGGTCTCTGCATAACCCCAGTTGATCGGCAAGCCACCGGCCTGCATCTTCTGGCGGTCTTCGTAGATCTTCGACACCTGACGCTGGACGACGAAGCCTTCCGGCAGCTCGAGCAGCTTGGCCGACAGGTCTTGCAGGGTCTTGAGGTCGAAACGCGTGTCGTGACGCGCGGTCCAGGCGTGGCCCAGGTATGGACGCCAGTCGACGAACAGCTCGCGGTTCGGCTCCTTGACCAGGCTCTTGACCACGTGCAGACCGTTGTCCAGGGCGTTGCGGTACTCGTCGATCTTGGCCTGAGCACGTTCGGCGTCGATACGACCAGCCTGGATCAGCGCGTCGGCATACAGCTCACGGGTGGTGCGCTGTTTGCTGATCTGCTGGTACATCAGCGGCTGGGTGCCGTTCGGCTCGTCGGCCTCGTTGTGGCCGCGACGGCGGTAGCAGACCAGGTCGACGACCACGTCACGCTTGAACTGCATGCGGTAATCGATGGCCAGCTGGGTCACGAACAGCACGGCTTCCGGATCATCACCGTTGACGTGCAGGATCGGCGCCTGAATCATCTTGGCAACGTCGGTGGCGTACTCGGTGGAGCGCGCGTCCAGCGGGTTGCTGATGGTGAAACCGACCTGGTTGTTGATCACGATGTGCACGGTACCGCCGGTCTTGAAACCGCGGGTCTGCGACATCTGGAAGGTTTCCATGACCACGCCCTGGCCAGCGAAGGCCGCGTCGCCGTGGATCGAGATCGGCAGCACCTTGTCGCCGACGGTGTCGTTGCGGCGGTCCTGACGGGCGCGCACCGAACCTTCGACCACTGGCGATACGATTTCCAGGTGGGACGGGTTGAACGCCATGGCCAGGTGGACTTCGCCACCGGTGGTCATCACGTTCGAGGAGAAGCCCTGGTGATACTTCACGTCACCGGAGCCCAGCTCGTTCATCTTCTTGCCTTCGAACTCGTCGAACAGCTCGCGCGGGTTCTTGCCGAAGGTGTTGACCAGCACGTTCAGACGGCCACGGTGGGCCATGCCGATCACGACTTCCTTGGTGCCGTAGGAGCCGGAGCGCTGGATCATCTCGTCGAGCATCGGGATCAGGCTCTCGCCGCCCTCAAGGCCGAAGCGCTTGGTGCCCGGGTACTTGGTGCCCAGGTACTTCTCCAGGCCTTCACCGGCGGTCACGCGCTCGAGCAGGTGGGCCTGCACGTCGGCGGAGAAATCCGGACGGCCGCGCACGCTTTCCAGGCGCTGCTGGAACCAGCTGCGCTGCTCGGAATCGACGATGTGGGTGAACTCGGCACCGATGGTGCGACAATATGTCTTCTGGAGCGCGTCGACGATCTCGCGTAGGCTCGCCTCTTCTTTGCCGATGTACAGGTCGCCGGCACGGAAGGTCGTATCAAGATCGGCATTGGTCAAGCCGTAGTGATTGATCGACAGGTCTACGGGCGCGGAGCGCTGCCACAACCCCAACGGGTCGAGCTTGGCAGCCTGATGGCCGCGCATACGATAGGCCTGGATCAGTCGCAGAACTTCAACCTGCTTCTTCTCGTGTTCACTGCTCACGCTCCCGGCAGATACCGGTTGGGCGCGGCGCTGGTTCTTTGCCAGCAGTACGAAATGGTCGCGGATTGTCGAGTGCGATACATCAGTAGCGGTGCTGCCATCAGCAGGCAACTTCTGGAAGTAAGTGCGCCACTCTTCTGGCACAGCGTTAGGGTCGTGCAGGTAGAGCTCGTAGAGCTCTTCCACATATGCAGCGTTACCACCTGAAAGGTGGGCGCTTTCCCACATGCGCTGCATCACGCTTTCTTGCATGCTTGGTCACCCTCGGTTAGGGGACTGATCGGCGAGAGCCATAGAAAACCTGGAAAAGTCCGAACACAGCGACTGAACCACGCCACTTGGATCTTGCTGATTTTCCGGGTACCAGCCCGGAAAGCCCCTGCTGGTCTCATATCTTCATAGGTATCGAACGCAGGCTTTGTGGGCCCTTGCTCAGGTTTTACCTCAGTGCGGGCTCACCACCCGCACCTCGGCTTACTGCAGTTGCAACGCTTTGAATCAGGTGCCGCTTTGCAGCAGCATGTTACGTACGTGGCCGATTGCCTTGGTCGGGTTCAGACCCTTCGGGCAAACGTTGACGCAGTTCATGATCCCGCGGCAGCGGAATACGCTGAACGGGTCATCCAGGGACGCCAGGCGCTCCTGGGTCTTGGTGTCACGGCTGTCGGCCAGGAAGCGGTAGGCCTGCAGCAGAGCGGCGGGGCCCAGGAACTTGTCCGGGTTCCACCAGAACGATGGGCAGGAGGTCGAGCAGCAAGCGCACAGGATGCACTCGTACAGGCCGTCCAGCTTGTCGCGGTCTTCCGGCGACTGCAGACGCTCGATGGCCGGAGCCGGGGTGTCGTTCTGCAGGAATGGCTTCACCTTCTCGTACTGCTTGTAGAAGATGCTCATATCGACGACCAGGTCACGAATGACCGGCAGGCCAGGCAGCGGGCGCAATACCAGCTTGTTGCCCTTGACCACACCCGACAGCGGGGTGATGCAGGCCAGGCCGTTCTTGCCGTTCATGTTCATGCCATCGGAACCGCACACGCCTTCACGGCAGGAGCGACGGTACGAGAAGCCCTCGTCCTTTTCCTTGATCAGCGCCAGCACGTCCAGGACCATCAAGTCCTTGCCGCCGGTATCGACGTCGAACGACTCCATCTTGGGGGCCGCGTCGGTGTCGGGGTTGTAGCGATAAACTTCGACTTTCAACATAGCAGCCACCCTTAGTAAGTCCGGATTTTTGGTTCGAAGGCTGGAACAGTCTTCGGCGCAAAGTTGACGCCACGCTTGGCAACGCGCTTCTCACCCGGGTAGTACAGGGTGTGGCACAGCCAGTTCTCGTCGTCACGGTCTTCGAAGTCTTCACGGGCGTGAGCGCCGCGCGACTCTTTACGGGCTTCGGCCGCAATGGCGGTAGCTTCGGCGACTTCCAGCAGGTTCTGCAGCTCCAGCGCTTCGATACGCGCGGTGTTGAAGGCCTGGGACTTGTCGTTGATCTTCACGTTGGCGATGCGGTCACGCAGGCCAGCCAGCTGCTCGATACCCTTCTGCATGTACTCGCCGGTACGGAATACGCCGAAGTAGTTCTGCATGCAGCTCTGCAGCTCGCGCTTGAGGCTGGCGACGTCTTCGCCGGTGGAGCGCTCGTTGAGCTTGTTCAGGCGGTTCAGGGCAACATCGATGTCGGTGTCGCTGGCGTCGAGATGCTCGATGCCGTCGCTCAGCGCCTTCTCCAGGTGCAGGCCGGCAGCACGGCCGAACACCACCAGGTCGAGCAGCGAGTTGCCGCCCAGGCGGTTGGCACCGTGAACCGATACGCACGCCACTTCACCTACGGCGAACAGGCCCGGGATGATGTGATCCTTGCCCTCTTCGTCCATGGTGATGGCCTGGCCATGGATGTTGGTGGCAACGCCGCCCATCATGTAGTGGCAGGTTGGAACGACCGGAACCGGCGCGACCACAGGGTCGACGTGGGCGAAGGTCTTGGACAGTTCGCAGATACCTGGCAGGCGGCTGTGCAGCACTTCCTCGCCCAGGTGGTCCAGCTTCAGCAGTACGTGGTCCTTGTTCGGGCCCACACCGTTGCCGGCGATGATCTCTTTGACCATGGAGCGGGCGACAACGTCGCGGCCGGCCAGGTCTTTCGCGTTCGGCGCGTAACGCTCCATGAAGCGCTCGCCGTGGGCGTTGATCAGGTAGCCACCTTCACCACGGCAACCTTCGGTCACCAGTACACCGGCGCCGGCGATGCCGGTCGGGTGGAACTGCCACATCTCGATGTCCTGCACCGGTACACCGGCACGCAGGGCCATGCCGATACCGTCGCCGGTATTGATCAGGGCGTTGGTGGTGGAGGCATAGATACGGCCAGCACCGCCAGTGGCCAGAACGGTGGCCTTGGACTTGATGTACATGGTTTCGCCGGTTTCGATGCAGATCGCGATCACACCGACGAAGGCGCCTTCCTGGTTCTTCACCAGATCAACGGCATAGTACTCGTTGAGGAAGGTGGTACCCGCTTTCAGGTTGCCCTGGTACAGGGTGTGCAGCAGCGCGTGGCCGGTACGGTCGGAAGCTGCGCAAGTACGCGCGGCCTGGCCACCTTTACCGAAGTCCTTGGACTGACCACCGAACGGACGCTGGTAGATACGGCCGGTTTCGGTACGCGAGAACGGCAGACCCATGTGGTCCAGCTCGAAGACCGCAGCCGGGCCTTCCTGACACATGTATTCGATAGCGTCCTGGTCACCGATGTAGTCGGAACCTTTGACGGTATCGTACATGTGCCAGCGCCAGTCGTCGTTCGGGTCGGCCGAAGCGATGGCGCAGGTGATGCCGCCCTGGGCGGATACAGTGTGCGAACGGGTCGGGAAGACCTTGGTGACCACGGCAGTCTTGTGGCCGCCTTGAGCCAGTTGCAGCGCAGCACGCATGCCGGCGCCGCCGCCGCCAATGATGATGGCGTCGAAGGAAATAGTAGGAATGCTAGCCATGGATCAGATACCCCAGAGAATCTGCACACCCCAGACGAAGTAAGCGAACATCGCAACGCCGCATACCGCCTGGAACAGGAAACGAATCGCAGTTGCCGACTTGCCGAACGACATTGGCGTCAGGTAGTCGGTGGCAATGGTCCACATGCCGACCCAGGCGTGAGCGCCGAGGGCAACGAGGGCCAGCAGACTGAAGATCCGCATCGCGTTATTGGAGAACAGACCGTGCCACTGGGTGTAGTCGATGCCTGGGTGGGCGACCACGTAGCCGATCAGGAAGATGAAGTAAGCCGCGAGAACGACCGCTGATACGCGCTGCGCCATCCAGTCATAGAGGCCCGAACGCGACAGGTTCGTGACATTGGTTACCATACCCAAACTCCCACCAGAACGATCAGCACCACGGAGATGACGATCACGATTTTCGAGCCCAGCTTGCCGCCTTCCAGCGTCTCGCCGATGCCCATGTCCATGATCAGGTGACGAACACCTGCCACGAGGTGATAAAGCAGGGCGGACAGCAGGCCCCAGGTCACGAACTTGGCCAGCGGGCTGGTCAGACACGCCTTCACCTCGCCGAAGCCTTCCTCGGAACCCAGCGATTTGCCCAGTGCATAAAGCATGATGGCAAGGCCGAGGAACAGGATGACGCCGGAGATACGGTGCAGAATGGACGTGTACGCAGTGACAGGAAGCTTGATGGTCCTTAGGTCTAGGTTTACAGGTCGTTGGCTTTTCACGGCTTTTTTCACACTGAAGAGCCCCTAGCGAATCAGGGCAAAGTTGTTGGTAAGTGTACTGGTCAGGTACCCACCACCCAGGGAACGGCGACCCCCAGCAGTTCGGGCTTGCAAGCCCCTGGGAGTCGGGTGCCGAGTATAGACAGTTAGGCTGCTTATGACAACGTGACGGGGTAGCCCAAATAGCGCATTGCCTTTAGCGAGCAAAAGGCGTAAATGGGCGAGAAGTTCTTGAAAAATCAGGCTTCAGGGCCCCTTTCAACCAGCCTTTAGGCAAATTGACATTCGAATTTAGTTCTCTATAGTGGTGCGGGCCCTGCGTGGGGGGACTGTCTGATGATTTCAAGCATTAATAGGAGGCCACATGGCTGACAAAAAAGCGCAGTTGGTCATCGAGGGCGCTGCCCCCGTCGAGCTGCCCATTTTAACCGGCACCGTTGGTCCTGATGTAATCGACGTCCGCGGGTTGGGGGCCACTGGTCACTTCACCTTCGACCCAGGTTTCATGGCGACCGCCTCGTGCGAGTCGAAGATCACCTACATCGATGGCGACAAGGGCGTGCTGCTGCACCGCGGCTACCCGATCGAACAGCTCGCCGAACAATCGGACTACCTGGAAACCTGCTACCTGCTGCTCAACGGCGAACTGCCGAATGCCGAGCAGAAGGCCCAGTTCGTCAGCACTGTAAAGAACCACACCATGGTTCACGAGCAGCTGAAGTCCTTCTTCAACGGTTTCCGCCGCGACGCTCACCCAATGGCGGTGATGTGCGGTGTGGTTGGCGCCCTGTCGGCGTTCTACCACGACTCCCTGGACATCAATAACCCGCAACACCGTGAAATTTCCGCGGTGCGCCTGGTCGCCAAGATGCCGACCCTGGCCGCGATGGTTTACAAGTACTCCATGGGCCAGCCGATGATGTACCCGCGCAACGACCTGTCGTACGCGGAAAACTTCCTGCACATGATGTTCAACACCCCGTGCGAGATCAAACCGATCAGCCCGGTGCTGGCCAAGGCAATGGACCGGATCTTCATCCTCCACGCCGACCACGAGCAAAACGCCTCCACCTCCACCGTGCGCCTGGCGGGCTCCTCGGGTGCCAACCCGTTCGCCTGTATCGCCGCCGGTATCGCCGCACTCTGGGGCCCTGCCCACGGCGGTGCGAACGAAGCCGTGCTGACCATGCTCGATGAAATTGGCGATGTCTCGAACATCGACAAGTACATCGCCAAGGCCAAGGACAAGAACGACCCGTTCAAGCTGATGGGCTTCGGTCACCGCGTGTACAAGAACCGCGACCCGCGCGCCACCGTGATGAAGCAGACCTGCGACGAAGTCCTGCGCGAGCTGGGCATCAAAGACGACCCGCAGCTGGAACTGGCGATGCGCCTGGAAGAGATCGCACTCACCGATCCTTACTTCATCGAGCGCTCGCTGTACCCGAACGTCGACTTCTATTCGGGCATCATCCTGAAGGCCATCGGCATTCCGACCAGCATGTTCACCGTGATCTTCGCCCTGGCACGTACCGTGGGCTGGATCTCGCACTGGAAAGAAATGCTCTCCAGCCCGTACAAGATTGGCCGCCCGCGCCAGCTGTACACCGGCGAGCAAAAGCGCGATATCGTCGCACTGAGCGACCGCAAGTAAGCTCAGCGAGCCGAACGCAAAAAAGGCTGCCCTCGGGCAGCCTTTTTTTGTATTCGCTACGCGACCCTCAGGGCTTTTCAGCCCGCTCGCGCAACCCCTTCAGGGTATTGAACGGCGCATCGACCACGAACTTGTTGGCAACCATCGCCGGCACACTGCCACCCGGCTCGGTGTGCACCTGGTAAGTTACTTCGGTAGCGTCACCCTTGGGCACCAGTTTCCAGAAGCCCTCAACTTTGGCCACCCGCACGAAACCCTTCTCTTCGGGGATATAGGTCGGCTCTTCTTTCAGGTTACGGGTCAGGCTGCCATCAGCACCTTTGAGGGTGGTGACATGCAGCACCGAATCACGCGGTGTCACCGGCCATGGTGTGTTGAACTGGGTGTAGGTCCAGCTTTGGTCGCCCTCATGCTTGAGCAGCTTCTGCGACTTGCACTCGTGAATCCACTTGCACGCCCCCGCCACATCTTCCTGCAGCGCCTGGACCTTGGCCAGCGGCGCCTTTATCAAGGTCACGCCCTGGTAGGCCTTGTACTTGGAGCCTGGCACCTCACTGAGCGAAACCTTGATCCCCTCCTCGTCCTTGGCCACTTGCCAGTTCTCGGCCCAGGCGGCCGGCGCCAGCAGGACACCCATGCCACACAGCAGTGCAATACGCTTGAACGATCTCATCATCTTTATCCTTGTTGTCGAAGATCCAGCCTTGTCACGCCGCCGTCATCTGCTCCCACCAACCGAGAATCCTGATTGCCTCGTCGCGATCATTGCCGCACACCTCGATATCTGCCTTGAAACCACCACACACCGCTGGCCGTTCGGGCTTGCCGAACAGGTCGCAGAGGTTTTCAACGGTCAGGTGCAGGCAGCGCTCACCAGCTGGCTTGCCCTCGGGCATGCGCGGCATCGCAGAGCTGATGGACGGGGCGATGCAGCAGGCACCGCAGCCCTCACGGCAATTCATGACAACAGGACTCCCTGAAACAGAACGGGACGAACGTCCCTGGATAGTAACCGCTCAAACATACGTTTGAAATTGCTGGCCGGATGAAATCGGCCGTGACCTGGCAGTCAGTTGCCAGGCACTACTGCCGAAACTCGAAGTCGATGGCCGCGCCTTCGACATCGCGACGGCTGTCGTTGCGCATCTGCAGCTGCATTTCGTTGCTGATCAACCGGCCGTTGAGCTGGAACGGGCTGTCGTCGCTCTGCGGCTTCTCCGTGAACATGGCGGGCAGCAAAGGTTTGCGACGCGTTGGAGAGTTGCCGACATCAGGTTCGAGATCGTTGACCATTTCCTCGGGCAGACTCAAATCGAGCTTGGCTTTGGGCAGCGGCTTGGACGCCACCTTGCTGACCGGCTTGCGCGCTGGCTTGGCTTTGGGCTTGGCGGGCTGCTTGGTCGTCGGCTTTACCGGTGCATGCTTGCCCTGCTGCGCTTGCGCCGCTGGCTGCGCAGCCTGGGCTACGCCAGCAAGCGTACACAACGGCATGAAGCAAACGATCAGGGCAACGCAACGCAACAGTTTCATGGACATCGGCAGCCAGGCTGGAAATGTGCGTATGCTCTCCGTTCCGCTCGCGCCTGGCAAGCCTTACAAAAGTGTGGGCTGCGGCTCCCTGCACAATTGCTGAGCCAACAACCCCAAAGTCATCACCGCCCGCTCGGCTTCCTTGTTCCACGGAATGCCGCAGTTGAGGCGTATGCAGTGGTTGAACTGCTCGGTGTTACTGAAGATCAAGCCAGGTGCGATGCTGATGCCCTGCTCCAGTGCACGTACGTGCAGCTCTTGGGTATTGACCCGCCCCGGCAGGCTGACCCAGAGAATGAAACCGCCGGTGGGCCGAGTCATCTGCGTGCCCTCCGGGAAGTGCTGCTGCACGGCCAACTGGTAAGCGCTGAGGTTCTTGCGGTACTCCTGACGGATATAGCGCAAGTGGCGGTCATAGCCGCCATTTTCCAAGTAGGCCGCCACCCCCATCTGCGTCACGCTGCAGGCCGAATGCGTGGTGAAGGTCTGCAGGCGCTGGATCTCGTCCTGATAACGCCCCGCCACCATCCAGCCGACCCGCACGCCGGGGGACAGGGTCTTGGAAAAGCTCGAGCAGTAGATCACCCGATCCAGCCGATCGAACGCCTTGAGCGCCTTGGTCTTGCCTTGCTCGAACATCAGTTCGCCATAGATATCGTCCTCGACGATCTGGATGTCGAAGTCCGACGCCAGGCGCAACAACTGCTTCTGACGCTCTTCGGGAATGGTGCCGCCCAGCGGATTACTCAGGCGCGAGGTCAACACCAGAGCCTTGATCGACCACTGGTTGGCCGCCAACTGCAGGGCTTCCAGGCTGATGCCGGTGAACGGGTCGCTGGGGATCTCGATCACCTTCAGCCCGAGCAGGTCGGCCAGTTGCAGCAGCCCGTAGTAGGTCGGCGATTCGGCGGCGATCAGATCGCCGGGGCGGGTCAGCACACGCAGCGACATCTGCAAGGCATCGACACAACCATGGGTGACGATGACTTCGCGCGGATCCACCAGCACACCGGCATCGCGCATGCGGATCGCGATCTGCCGACGCAAGGGCTCGAAACCGGGGCTGAACATGTAGCTGAACGCGCGCGGGCTGTGAAAGCGGGTGACCTTGGCGATCTGCTGATGCAAAGCGCGCACAGGCAGGTAATCGACATGCGGTACAGCCGCACCGAACGGGAATACGCCATCGCGACGCGCCTCGGTGAGCACCTGTTGAATGATGCTGGCGCGGGTGACCAGGCCGGGGCGCTCGACCCGGGCTATGTCCGGCGTTTGCGCGGTCAGGGCCGGGGTCTGGTGCACGTAATAGCCCGACTGCGGCCGGGCGCGGATCAGCCCCTGGTCTTCAAGGTTGGCGTAAGCCTGCAGCACCGTGGCATGGCTGACATTGAGCTGGGCGCTCATCTTGCGCACGGACGGTACGCGCTCGCCTGGCTGGTAGACACCGCGACGGATGTCATCGGCCAGTTGCTGGGCGATACGCTGGTACAGCAGCAGGTTGGTCATGGCGGGCGACTCGTTGTTTTTGTGCGACTCACTGGCGGTAGAGCATACCGTAACAGTTGCAAAGTGTACTGGGACAGATTGCAGAATAGTCGACATTACAGTTGCGTGGCATCTGTCGAAACGATTAACCCTTCACCTTTCGTAAAAAAAATGGGACCGAATTTCGATCCCATTTTTCATCACCAGTCAGCGCGCTGGCGCGAGCTTACCCTTGTCATCGGAAAAGACGATTTCCACCCGACGATTCTGCGCCCTGCCCCGCTCCGAGGCATTGGCTTCAATGGGATACTGGTCGCCATAACCCTCAACCTGCAGGCGCTTCTCGTTGACACCCAGGTCAACCAGCATGTCGGCTACCGCTTGCGCCCGATCACGCGACAGCTTGAGGTTATCCTCCGGCGCGCCGGTATTGTCGGCGTAGCCTTCGATCCGCACGATGCGACGCGGATTGAGCTGGAGGAACTGCACCAGCTTGAGCACAGTGCGGCTGGCCGAATTCTTGAGGTCCGCACGGCCCGTGTCGAACAGCACATCGCCCAGGGTCATGACCAGGCCACGGTCAGCCTGCTCCGAGGCCAGCGCAGCGATCTGCGTTTCGACCCACTTGCCCTGCTGCTGCACGCTGGCCAGCTTGGCTTCACGCAAGGCCAACTGCAGGCGCTGGCGTTCGAGGTCGAGCTTGGCGATGCGCTCCTGGTTCAACGCCAATTTGGCGTGTTCACTGGCGATTTCACTGTAGCGCTGGCTCAGATAAGCGTAGTGGCGCACGTCGCTGCCAGTGCCAACGTAACTGGACAAGCGCTCGGCCCGGGCCAGCGATTCACCGGCACGGATCACATCGCGCGGCGCGCTGCGCAGCACGTCGGAATCATCCTTGACCTTCTGGAAGGCGGTCGTCGCATCGTCCAGCGCCGCCTCGCTGCGCTGACTGGCGCAACCCTGCAGGCCGGCCGCCAGGGCCAGCAGGGTCAGTGCGGCCATCGATTTGAAACGCATCATGGCTGCACCTCCAGCTGCTTGCGCAAGCGCTTGACCCGCGATTGCAATGCACTCAGCTGCTCGTCGCTCTTCTGGTTCAGGACCCGCGCTTCGGCCAGTCGCGCATCCAGCTCGGCCTGCTCGGCGCGCATGCGTGCGTCGCGGTAATCTTCGGTAAGCATGTTGCTCTTGGCCCGAGCAAGCTTGTCTTCGGCCAGCTTCAGCTCTTCGACCTGGTCGGTGGCCCCGACCGCCTTGGCCTGCTCCAGCGCCTGTTCGGAAAGACGCATCTGTTCATTGGGCGCCGGATCATTGGCGCAGCCGGCCAGGCCGAGCATGGCCACGGCAAGGATCAGTGATTGGGTTCTCACGCACTCTTCCTACTGTTTGGGGGCGTCCGCCTGCACATGCATCTGCACCTTCCAGCGCTCGACGTTACGTTGCAGCACGGCTTCGGACGCACCGGAGATCGGCAATTCTGTCAGCTTTTTTGCCAGTTGCCCACGTAACCAGCTGTCATTGCACGCCGAGTTGTGCGAAACGGCCAGGTACAGGCCCGGACGGTCAACCGGCAGGCCACGCGCGATCAGGTCGTTGCTCATGCCCAGGCTCTGGGTCATGGCCATGCCTGAGTAACGCCCAGCCAGGACGTAATCGACCTGGCCCAGCACCAGTTTCTGGAACGCCTGGGTGAGGTTCTGCGCTGGCTCCAGCTTCAGCTGGGTTTTGGCAAAGGCGCTGAAGGCTGGGGTCAACCGGGCGCGCTCCGAGAGGCTGCCTCGGTAATTGGCCAGGTCGGCCGGGCCCTCGAACTCCACTTGGCCGTCATGTCGGGTCCAGACGAGATATTCGTTGAGCTGCAAGGGCGGGTGAATGTAGTCCAGCGCGGTCAATTGCTCTACCTGCATTGGCGTATCGAGCAGCAGGTCCATGCGCCCGCTGCGCACCTCTTCCAACGCCTGATCGCGCCGGCCAGCATTCAGCACTTCCACCTTGACGCCCAATTCGCCGGCCACCTGGCGCAACAAATCAACGTTGGCGCCGATCAGGTGTTTCGGATCTTTCGGGTCCTGCCAGGAATAAGGCGGCGCATCCGGGCTGCCGGTCGCCACCAGGCGCTCACACTTGCCTGCCGCCATTGCCAGCGGCGACAACAGCGCCAGCGTGCATGCCAACACCTTGCCTGATTTGCGAAACGCCATCCCTCACTCCTTGCCCGCATAAAAAAAGCCCGGCCCTCATGACAAGGGCCGGGCTTCTTTATAAGTGAAGCAGCCGGATCAGACCAGCTTTTCCAGCTCCGGAACCGCTTCGAACAGGTCTGCGACCAGGCCGTAGTCGGCTACCTGGAAGATCGGCGCCTCTTCATCCTTGTTGATCGCAACGATCACCTTGGAGTCTTTCATGCCGGCCAGGTGCTGGATCGCGCCGGAGATACCGACGGCGATGTACAGCTGCGGCGCAACGATCTTGCCGGTCTGGCCGACCTGCATGTCGTTGGGCACGAAGCCTGCGTCGACCGCGGCGCGCGAGGCACCGACGGCGGCGCCGAGCTTGTCGGCCAGGCTGTACAGGTGCTTGAAGTTGTCACCATTGCCCATGCCACGGCCGCCGGAAACGACGATCTTGGCAGCGGTCAGTTCCGGGCGGTCGGACTTGGCCAGCTCTTCACCGACGAAGGCGGAGATACCGGCGTTGTGCGCAGCGCCCACCGCTTCGACGGCAGCCGAGCCACCTTCGGCAGCGACAGCGTCGAAGCCGGTGGTACGCACGGTGATGACCTTGACCGCAGCGCTCGATTGCACGGTGGCAATGGCGTTACCGGCGTAGATCGGGCGCTTGAAGGTATCGGCGGATTCGACCGAGATGATCTCGGAGATCTGGTCGACGTCCAGCAGCGCGGCAACGCGCGGCAGGATATTCTTGCCGTTGGTGGTGGCCGGGGCCAGCACGTGGCTGTAGCCCTTGGCCAGCTCGACGATCAGCGGCGCGACGTTCTCTGGCAGAACGTGGGCGTAGGCGGCGTTATCGGCAACCAGCACCTTGGCCACGCCAGCGATCTTGGCGGCGGATTCGGCAACGCCACCGACGTTCTGGCCTGCGACCAGCACGTGCACATCACCACCAATCTTGGCGGCAGCGGCGACAGTGTTCAGGGTAGCCGGGGCTACGGCACCGTTTTCGTATTCAGCGACAACCAGGATAGTCATTTAGATTACCTTCGCTTCGTTCTTCAGCTTCTCGACCAGTTCGGCCACCGATTTGACCTTGATGCCAGCGCTGCGAGCAGCAGGCGCTTCGACTTTCAGGGTTTTGTTGGTGGAGGCGAGCGATACGCCCAGCGCGTCTGGAGTAACGGTCTCCAGCGGCTTCTTCTTGGCCTTCATGATGTTCGGCAGCGACGCGTAGCGCGGCTCGTTCAGGCGCAGGTCGGTGGTGACGATGGCCGGCAGGTTCAGAGCAACGGTCTGCAGGCCGCCATCGATTTCACGGGTGACGTTCAGCTTGTCGCCAGCGACTTCGACCTTGGAGGCGAAGGTGCCCTGGGCGTAGCCGGTCAGCGCGGCCAGCATCTGGCCGGTCTGGTTGTTGTCACTGTCGATGGCCTGCTTGCCGAGGATTACCAGCTGCGGCTGCTCTTTATCGACAACGGCCTTGAGCGCCTTGGCCACGGCCAGGGAGTTAAGCTCATCGGCGGCTTCGACCAGGATGGCACGATCGGCACCCAGAGCCAGCGCGGTACGCAGCTGCTCCTGGGCAGTGGTCGGGCCAACGGAAACGACCACGATCTCGCTCGCCACGCCCTTTTCTTTCAGGCGTACGGCCTCTTCCACAGCGATTTCGCAGAAGGGGTTCATGGACATCTTGACGTTTGCAAGGTCGACGCCGGAGTTGTCCGCCTTGACGCGAACCTTGACGTTGTAGTCGACCACTCGTTTGACAGCTACAAGAACCTTCATGGATTCCTCGTTACTCTCCGGTGAATAGATAGTCGCCTGGGGCTGAGCCCGGCGATGCGCGTGGGTACAAGGGCACCTCTAAAAACGTACTGGGAGGCGTAAACTTCAGCGTGACCGAACAGTCCTGTCGCGACCGTTGCGGCAATTACTCACGGGTCATTTTCTGTCGTGGCGTGTAAACTCCACTACAAACCGGCCAAAAGCCGCAAAACCCTGCTCCACACCTGGTTTTTAGAGGTGTACCTGCGCCCGGCTGCAAGCCTACGGCGAACGTAAAACCGCTCGTATCTTGACCGCATCACCCCATCCGGTCAATACGGCAAATCGGTCACCCTCCAGCCGCGTTCCTGTGATTTTACTGGCCTGCGGCAAATTCAAACAAACGTTTGTATTGGACCCGCCAAGTGGTGTAGATATAATGCGCGGCCAAGACAAAACGGTGTAGTCCATCCTCTGCGCTGCTACAGCTCCGCTCCCGTGAAGCGCGGTGCGCATGATCACCCCACACCCATAAGACCTAGCAACAGCACAGCCTTGATGAGTAGGAGAGAACCAGTGGAACGCGAATACATGGAATTCGACGTGGTCATCGTCGGCGCTGGCCCGGCGGGCCTGTCAGCCGCCTGCCGCCTGAAGCAGAAGGCCGCCGAAGCCGGTAGCGAGATCAGCGTCTGCGTGGTCGAGAAAGGCTCCGAAGTCGGCGCCCACATCCTCTCCGGTGCGGTGTTCGAACCGCGCGCCCTGAACGAGCTGTTCCCCGACTGGAAAGAACTCGGCGCGCCACTGAACACCGAAGTGAAGCGCGACGACATCTACGTGCTCAAGGATGCTGGCAGCTCGACCAAGGTCCCTGACCTGTTCGTGCCCAAGACCATGCACAACCATGGCAACTACATCATCTCGCTGGGCAACCTGTGCCGCTGGCTGGCCCAGCAGGCCGAGAACCTCGGTGTGGAGATCTACCCAGGCTTCGCCGCCCAGGAAGCGCTGTTCGACGACAACGGCGTGGTGCGCGGCATCGTCACCGGTGACCTGGGTGTCGACCGTGAAGGCAATCCGAAAGAGGGCCTGTACACCCCGGGCATGGAACTGCGCGCCAAGTACACGCTGTTCGCCGAAGGTTGCCGCGGCCATATCGGCAAGCAGTTGATCAAGCGCTTCAACCTCGACAGCGAGTCCGACGTCCAGCACTACGGCATCGGCCTCAAGGAAATCTGGGAAATCGACCCGTCCAAGCACGAGCAAGGCTTGGTGGTGCACACCGCCGGCTGGCCGCTGGACGTGGTCAGTTCCGACAATACCGGTGGCTCGTTCCTCTATCACCTGGAAAACAACCAGGTGGTGGTCGGCCTGATCGTCGACCTGTCCTACGCCAACCCGTACCTGTCGCCGTTCGACGAATTCCAGCGCCTCAAGCACCACCCGGTGATGAAGCAGTACCTCGAAGGCGGCAAGCGCATCAGCTACGGCGCCCGCGCCATCTGCAAGGGCGGCCTGAATTCGCTGCCGAAGATGGTGTTCAATGGCGGCGCGCTGATCGGTTGCGACCTGGGTACCTTGAACTTCTCCAAGATCAAGGGCAGCCATACGGCGATGAAGTCCGGCATGCTTGCCGCCGAAGCCGTGGCCGACGCACTGATCGCCGGCAGCGAAGGCGGCGACGCACTCAATACCTACGTCGAGGCGTTCAAGGCCAGCTGGCTGCATGAAGAACTGTTCGCCAGCCGCAACTTCGGCCCGGCGCTGCACAAGTTCGGCCCACTGCTTGGTGGAGCATTCAACTACGTCGACCAGAACTGGTTCGGCGGCAAGCTGCCCTTCACCCTGCACGACACCAAGCCGGACTACGCCTGCCTCAAGCTCGCGGCCGACTCGAAAAAGATCGACTACCCGAAACCGGACGGCAAGCTCAGCTTCGACAAGCTCAGCTCGGTATTCCTCTCCAGCACCAACCATGAAGAGGAACAACCCTGCCACCTGAAGCTGACTGACCCGAACATTCCGATCGCCAGCAACCTGCCGCTGTACGACGAGCCGGCGCAACGCTACTGCCCTGCCGGTGTGTACGAAGTGGTCACCCAGGAAGACGGCAACAAACGCTTCCAGATCAACGCGCAGAACTGCGTGCACTGCAAGACCTGCGACATCAAGGACCCGGCCCAGAACATCACCTGGGTTACCCCTGAAGGCGCAGGCGGGCCGAACTACCCGAACATGTAACCTTCGCCCTTTTGCCAAAGCCCCCAGCGCGTAAGCCTGGGGGCTTTTTTGCGCGCAGTTGAAGACCGCTCAGGCCGCCGGCTTCTCATTGTTCGATGAGGCAGGTTCGAATGGCCCATTGCGGGTATGGACTTGGCTCTCGGAGGTATCGAACCCCAGCTGGGTCAAGCGTTCGAGCACATGCCCCAGGCATGCCCCGCCATCGGGTTGATAGTGTCCTGACGCGTCGTTGATCATGCCCAGTAAATCCCGTACAACCAGGTGGGTGGTGATGCGCCGGATAGTGAACTCGCCAGCGCACGCCACCGGCTTCCCCGCGCCCAACTGGCTGTGGCGGATATAGTGGTCACGCGAGGCAGCTTTGTCCCAGTGTTTGACGATGATGCTGCCCTGGGGGGTGTAAACCCAGGTATAGGCGTCATTGTCCGTATTGGGCTTGAGGTACAGCGGGTGCCCGCCTTTCAGATCGTAGGCCAGCACCTGACCGTCAGACACGCCGATCAGCTGGCATACACCCTCGATGGTCGCAGGATCGTAAGAACGCCAGGCCAACCAGTCGCCAATCGTAGGCGTCCACTTCACCGGATAGGTATAGCCCGCATAATCCAGCGGCGTAGTGCCATACTCCTGCCGCCAGTCGAGCCAATTCACCTTGCCGGTCCAATTCGCCCCCTTGGCCGGTAGCAACCAGGGGCTATCCGACCCCAGTACACGATTGATCATGTGGTCATTGACCACCAGGTCCATGGAACGCATGCGCCAAGCCGGGCCATAGCCACCCACACTTTCCTGGTACAGTTCGATGCTGTCCAGGTCATCGGCGAACACGGCCCGCCCCGGGAACATCAACGGCAAATCGACGGTGGCCTGCAACGCAGCGTTGTATTCGAAGTTGTCGGCCAGGTACTGATGCCTCAGGCTGCCATTGATCGAGAAGCTGATCCTGTCGCTGGTGCCTGCCCTGTACTCATCGGCCACCTGCACATGAATCTCCAGTTTGCTGACCAGCAAGCCGGAGGTCTTGCCGCGTGCGAACTGCCCCGGCCACTTCACCTGCCATCTCGTGGCAGCCGCCACCTCGCTTCGGGCCTGCAGTCGAACGTCCCCCGAGTAAGGGTCGGCAAGCAGCCCGCGGGCACCGTCGTCATAACTCAGCTCACCCGCCGGCGACAGATGCCAATGGTCCGCTTCCTGGGGCTCTGGCAATGGCCGGATGCCCATGCCCAGTGCTTGACGCGTTTCAAGATTGGTCAGGCGGCCATCCTTGAACAACCAGGTCGCCGCCAGCGCATCGGACGCCGCGGCAACGCGAACGCCAGCTCTGTCCACTGTCAGAACATCGTGCCCAGTGCTCAAGCAAAAGGGGATACCCACGGGCAAGCCTTCGAGCTCATCGCCCCGACGCAGCTTTCCATCCAATGATTGCAGTAGCAGGTGATGGATTTCGACCCGGCGACCCTTGGCGTCATACAGATCCAAAGCTACGCCGGTGGGGGATTCCTGGATGTCATGGACGTGTCGAAAATCTGCCAGCAGATGGCCTCCGGTGACCTGCCCGCCCTCACCATAAACCACCAGCCATGCATGCTGGTGCTGTATGCGGTCATCGAACACGTAGGCCCGGTTCTTCCCCCAACTGATCATTGGGGTCAGCACCTGCGCCGTTTCTCTCATTTTTCTGGAAACACCGGCGAACACCATATTCGCCGGTATCTGTGGAAGTAGTTCGCGTGCCTGCCAGTGCACGGTAAAACCATACATGCCGTTTGCCTCCTCTGGCGTGGGTACAGGGTCCGATGATTCGGACCCTGGCAAGCTACCCAAACCATCAGTGGCCGGCTGTCAGCCACGTCTCTTGCGGCTGCATGAAGCCCGTGTGGCGATCGTCGGATCAGGACGTCGGGCACTGCAGCACTGGCGTTTGATCACGGCGCCCGAAATACATCGCCGTGCACACGCCGACCGTGCCCATGATCAGACAAAAGCCAACGCACACCCACGGGCTCCACGGCATCAGCGCGATCAACGCCAGTGGCGTGGTGCTGGCCCACAGGGCATAGGCGACATTGTAGGTAAAGGAAATCCCCGATACGCGAATCTCGGCCGGGAACAACCCGACCATTACCGACGGCACCACCCCTACCACACCGCATGAAAGCCCGGCCAACGCATAGGCCAGCCAGGTCACGCCCCACTGCCCCACCAGGCTGGCGTAAAGCACGCCAATGCCCAGCGGCAGCAACAGGCTGTAGATCATCAGCGCCCGCCACGCGCCCAGGCGATCGACCAGCAGGCCGGCCAGCACGCAGCCTAGGTTGAGGAAGACGATGCCCACGCTACTCAGGGCAAAAGTGTGCCCCGCCGTCATGCCGAAGCGCTGCTGCATCACCGTCGGCGTGATCACCACCAGCACCACCACCGCCGAGGTCAATACGCACGTCAGCAGCGCGGCCGGGATCAGCGCTCCACGGTGTTCGCCCAGCACCCGCCGCAGCGGGAACGCCACCGGCTGTTCCTTACGTTCGCGCAAGGCCAGGAATACCGGTGTTTCACTCAGCCAGCGGCGCAGCCAGACACCGATCACACCAAACACGCCACCGAGCAGGAACGGGTAGCGCCAGGCGTAATCGAGAATCTCCTGCGCGGTGAAGGCCTGGGCCAACAGCGTTGCCGTCAGCGCCCCCAGCAGGTAACCAAAGGTCAATCCGGCCTGCAGGAAGCCCAAGGCATAACCGCGCCGCCCTTGCGGTGCGTGCTCGGCAACGAACGTCCAGGCGCTCGGCACCTCACCGCCGACTGCGGCGCCCTGCAGAATGCGCAACGCCAGCAGAATCAGCGGCGCCGCGTAGCCGATGTCGGCATAGGTCGGCATCACGCCGATCAGCAGGCATGGCAGAGCCATCATCAGGATGCTCAGGCTGAATACCCGCTTGCGTCCCAGATGATCGGCGAAGTGCGCCATGACGATGCCACCCAGCGGCCGCGCCAGGTAGCCGGTGACGAAGATGCCGAAGCTCTGCAGCAGGCGCAGCCACTCGGGCATTTCGGGTGGAAAGAACAACTGGCTGAGGGTCAGGGCAAAGAACACGAAGATGATGAAATCGTAGATTTCCAGCGCGCCGCCCAGCGCCGCCAGGCCCAGGGTCCGGTGGTCGCCACGGCTGAACCTGGGCGGGCGAGCGGTATCGATGGCTGTCATGGCAGGGTTCCGCGAATCGGCAAAGGCCAGGAGGATAGCAAATACTCGCCGCCTTGCCCCGCACCGCCCCCGCTAGCGGTTGAACACGGTATGGGCGAAGTTCCTGCGGGGATAAGCCGCTGGCCCGCCGCCAAGGCCTGACGGCATCGGCAGTCTACCGATCAGTATCGGTGCATCGATGATCGCCATGAAGGCCTCCAGGGCCTCGTTGTCCGGCACCTGCGGCAAGCTCACGTTCACCGCCTGGCGCTCGGTCTGCGGCACTGCAGGCACCTTCAAATGACGGGAGTGGTAGAGCAAGGCATGCTGGATCTGCGTGCTGACCCGGCAAAAGCGCGCCAGGTCGACCCCGGCATGGCTGGCCAGCTCGATATTGCCCACGAGCAGGTTGAACGGCTGCAGTGCGCAATGCACCAGGCGCTGCAGCTCATCGAAGCTCTCCACCGGTGCGATGCGGTAATAGCCCAGGCCATTGAGCAGTTTTTCCAGCTGCAAGCGCTGGTAAGGGTGCTCGTCGGCAATCAGGATGCGCAGGGTCTTGTTGGTCATGGTCGGACCTGGGCAGTCAGGTGAATAGGACACGCTCCCTGACCAAACTGCGCCAGCAACAGGCAACCACCAGGGTCGAACACCTGGAGGGGTCAATCTAGATAGTTGTCGTGAAACACTTGGAAATCAAGTTGCCAGCACACAGAATTTTCACCCGCAATTTACTCGTTTTTCAGGATTCCCATTGGCGCATACGCAATCGGCAGTGCTTCATGGCATTGACGATGTGCTTTTCTACCAGGCTGCGGGAGATGCCCAGCTGCCCGGCAATCTGCTGATGCGAAAGGCCATCGAGCTTGCGCAGCAGGAAGCTGTCGCGGCAGGGCTTGCTCAGTTCATCCAGCGCCTTGCGCATCAAGGCCAGGCGTTGATCGAGCTGCATGTTCTGGGCCGGCGCCGGGCTATGCCAGCGCTCATCGAGGTCCAGCACCTCCAGCGGCTCGACTTGGCGCAACCTGTGTCGCCGATGACGATCGATAACCAGGTTCAGCGCGGTGCGGTAAAGGAACGCGCGCGGGTGCTCGATCTGCTGCGCATCGGTGCGTTCGAGCACCCGCAGATAGGCGTCATGGGCTATATCCTCGGCCGCCTGGCGACTGCCTAGGCGCGCGGCAAGGAAACTCACCAGCTCGCGATAATAATGTTCCACGAAGGCACCTGAGAGCGTCCTGACGGGAGGGGACAGGGTCTGAATAATATCAACCTGCAATCTTACAAATTATAATGATTCTCAGCAACTCACTGTCCCCGTTACTAAATCCACCCCAACAGCCTTCGTTTAACTGGCACCTCCGTGCGCGCCTGACCCGGCAGCGCGTGGCCACCACCCTTGGCTGGAAGTCCGCATGAGATTACCCAACACCCGCCGACGTATCCTTCTGGGCGGCCTCGGCCTGCTGACATTGGGCAGCCTGCTGGCGTGGAAAAGCCTGCCTTTCGGTGCACTGCCGGTCAGCACCGTTGCAGTCGCCCGCGGCGACATCGAAAGCAGTGTGACCGCACTCGGCACCTTGCAGCCGCGTCGCTACGTCGACGTCGGCGCCCAGGCGTCCGGGCAGATCCGCACACTGCATGTGGAAGCCGGTGATACGGTGCGCAAAGGCCAGTTGCTGGTGGAAATCGACCCTTCCACGCAACAGGCCCGCCTGGACGCCGGTCGCTTCTCCATCGATAACCTGAAGGCGCAGCTGGCCGAACAGCGCGCCCAGCAACAGCTCGCCCAGCAACAACTCAAGCGCCAACGTGAGCTGGCCGCCGCCGGTGCCACGCGCGATGAAGACCTGCAGGCAGCCGATGCCCAGCTCAAAGTCACCCAGGCCCGCATCGAAATGTTCCAGGCCCAGATCCGCCAGGCCCAGGCCAGCCTGCGCAGCGACGAGGCCGAACTGGGCTACACGCGCATCTATGCCCCAATGGATGGCACCGTGGTGGCCGTGGATGCCCGCGAAGGCCAGACGTTGAATGCCCAGCAACAAACCCCCTTGATCCTGCGCATCGCCAAACTGTCCCCAATGACCGTCTGGGCGCAGGTATCCGAAGCCGATATCGGCAAGGTCAAGCCAGGCATGACTGCCTACTTCACCACCTTGGCCGGTGGCAAGCGCCGCTGGAACAGCACCGTGCGCCAGATCCTGCCGATTCCACCCAAGCCGTTGGCCCTGACCAGCCAGGGAGGCGGCGGCCCAGCCAGTGCGGTCAGCGGCACCACCGGCAGCCAGGTGGTGCAATACACCGTCCTGCTCGACGTGGACAACCCCGACGGAGCGCTGATGGCCGAGATGACCACCCAGGTGTTCTTTGTCGCCGGCCAGGCCAGCCAGGTGCTGACCGCGCCGCTGGCCGCGCTGGACGACAGTGAAGTCGAGGGCCTGCGCCTGGCCCAGGTGCTGGGACAGGATGGGCAGATGGAGCAACGCCAGGTGCGCACCGGCCTCAGCGACCGCCTGCGGGTGCAGATTCTCGACGGCCTGCAAGAAGGCGAACGCCTGATCATCGGCGCACCGCTGGCCAGTGGAGGTTGAATGACTACGCCCCTGATCGAACTTCGCGATATCCGCAAGTCCTACGGCGGCATCGACAGCCCCAAGGTCGACGTACTGCGCGGCATCAGCCTGAGCATCCATCCCGGCGAGTTCATCGCCATCGTCGGCGCTTCCGGCTCGGGCAAGTCGACACTGATGAACATCCTTGGCTGCCTCGACCGCCCCACGTCCGGCAGTTACCTGTTCGCCGGCAAGGACGTCGCCCAGCTGGACAGTGACGAGCTGGCCTGGCTACGTCGGGAGGCCTTCGGTTTCGTGTTCCAGGGCTACCACCTGATCCCGTCGGGCTCGGCGCAGGAAAACGTCGAGATGCCCGCCATCTATGCCGGCACACCAGCCGCTGAACGCCATGCGCGGGCCGCCGCCCTGCTAGGCCGCCTGGGCCTGGCCAGCCGCACCGGCAACCGCCCGCACCAATTGTCCGGCGGCCAGCAGCAGCGGGTGTCGATCGCCCGGGCATTGATGAACGGCGGGCATATCATCCTCGCTGACGAGCCGACCGGCGCGCTCGACAGCCAGAGCGGTACCGAGGTCATGGCCCTGCTGGACGAACTGGCCAGCCAAGGCCATGTGATCATCCTGATTACACACGACCGCGAAGTGGCGGCGCGCGCGCGGCGGGTGGTAGAGATTCGCGACGGCCTGATGATCAGCGACTCGGCGGCCGACCAGCCGCCCATCGAGACCCACCCGGGCCTGCAGGCCGACGACCTGCGCCAGCGCCTGGACCAGGGCGCGACCCAACAAGGTGCCTGGAAAGGCGAACTGCTCGAAGCCCTGCAGGCGGCCTGGCGAGTGATGTGGGTCAACCGGTTCCGCACGGCCCTGACATTGCTCGGCATCGTCATCGGCGTGGCCTCGGTGGTGGTGATGCTGGCCGTTGGCGAAGGCAGCAAGCGCCAGGTCATGGCACAGATGGCCGCGTTCGGCTCCAACATCCTCTACCTCAACGGCCGCCCTGCGACACTGCGCGAACCGGGCGGCATCGTCACCCTCGATGACGTCGCGGCGATTGCCCAACTGCCCCAGGTCAAGCGCATCATGCCGGTCATCGGCAGCGACGTGATGGTGCGCCACG
This sequence comes from Pseudomonas sp. NPDC089752, assembly GCF_044748725.1. Classification (NCBI taxonomy): domain Bacteria; kingdom Pseudomonadati; phylum Pseudomonadota; class Gammaproteobacteria; order Pseudomonadales; family Pseudomonadaceae; genus Pseudomonas; species Pseudomonas sp. NPDC089752. The sequence continues at coordinate 23,659 of NZ_JBIVGP010000001.1, read as the reverse complement.
GCAATAACAATCAGAAGTTCTATGTGGGCGGTAACAACGTCGAGTTCCCCCTGATCCTCAACTGGCCCGTGGTCGAAGGCAGCTTCTTCAGCGAGGCTGATGAGCGCAGTGGCGCCGCTGTCGCGGTGATCGGCCAGAAGGTACGCGAAAAACTCCTGCCCGCAGGCACCGACGGGCTGGGCCAATACCTGCTGATCGGCAACGTGCCGTTCCAGGTGGTCGGCATCCTGGCCGCCAAGGGCGCCAGTTCCGGTGACCAGAAAAGCGACGAGCGCATCGTGGTGCCCTACACCGCGGCGTCCATGCGCCTGTTCGGCAGCCATGACCCGGAGTACGTCATCATCGCTGCCGCCGATTCAGCCCGGGTGGCCGAGACCGAGGCCGCGATAAACCGCCTGATGCGCAAGCGCCATCAGGGCAAGGACGATTTCGAACTGACCAACGACGCGGCACTGATCCAGGCCGAAGCGCGCACGCAGAACAGCCTGTCGCTGATGCTCGGGGCAATCGCCGCCATCTCGCTGCTGGTCGGCGGCATCGGCGTGATGAACATCATGCTCATGACCGTTCGCGAGCGTACCCGCGAAATAGGTATCCGCATGGCCACCGGTGCGCGCCAGCGCGACATCCTGCGCCAGTTCCTCAGCGAAGCGGTGATGCTGTCGATGGTTGGCGGCGTCACCGGCATCATCCTGGCCATGGCGATCGGTGGTGGGTTGATGCTGGCCAGCATCTCCGTTGCCTTTGCTTTGCCCGCCATCCTCGGCGCGTTCACCTGCGCCGTCGTCACCGGCATCGTGTTCGGCTTCATGCCGGCTCGCAAGGCCGCACGACTCGACCCGGTGAAAGCCCTTACCAGCGAATAAACCATGACCCTGCCATGCCGCATCAGCCTCTTGACCCTGTACCTGGGCCTCACCGCCTGCAGCACCCCACCCACGCCCGCAAGCGGCATCACCGCCCCGCCAGCGTGGCAAGGTGCAACTGCCCTGCCCACGGTCGGCCCGCCTTCGGCTCGCTGGTGGCGTACCTTCGCCAGCAGCGAGCTGAACCAGCTGGTCGAGCGCGCCCGGCGCAATGCCCATGACCTTGCCGCCGCCACGGCCCGAGTCCGCCAAGCCCAGGCCCGCGCGGTGATCGCCGGCGCCCCGCTGCTGCCCGAAGTGCAGTTCGGCCTTGACGGCAGCCGACAGCGTTTGCTGCATGGCCACGGCAACAACGCGCTGGATGTCAGCAGAAGCCAGAGAACCTACAGCAGCTTCGCAACGCAGCTTACGGCCAGTTATGAACTGGATTTCTGGGGTGGCCTGCGCGCAGCGCGGGCAAGCGCGTTGCGCGAACTCGACGCCAGCATCTTCGACCGCCAGACGGTGGAGCTCACCCTGGTGAGCGCCGTTGCCGACAGCTACCTGCAAGGCCTGGCCCTTGAAGAACAACTGCGCATCGCCCACCTGAACCTGCGCAATGCCCGTGACGTGCTGCACCTGGTGGAAACCCGCCAGAGCGCGGGGTCCGCCACGCGCCTGGAGCTTGCCCAGCAACGCAGCCTGGTGGCCGCGCAGGAGCGGCAGGTACCGCTGCTCGAGCAACAGTGGCAGGACAGCCGCGTCACCCTCGCGACCCTGCTCGGTGACCCGGTTCAGGCCTTGCCCGCCTACATCCAGACGATCTCCACCGTGCAATGGCCGGCGATTGGCAGCGGTGTGCCCAGTGAATTGCTGACCCGCCGACCGGACATCGCGGCCGCCGAAGCACGCCTGGCGGCCGCCAGTGCCAATGTCCAGGTCGCCAGGGCCGCGATGCTGCCCACACTCACCCTTGGCGCCAGCCTGGGCACTGGCGCGAACACCTTCGCCAGGCTCCTCGACAGCACCTACTACACGCTCACCGCCGGCCTGGTCGCGCCGGTGTTCAACAACGGCCGGCTACGCGCCTCGCGTGAGTTGGCTGAAGGCGAGCAGGCGCAATTGCTCGAGGACTATCGCAGCAGCATCCTGGCCGGTTTTGCCGATGTCGAAAAGGCGCTCAATGCCATCCAGGGCGTGGAGCGTCAACGACAGTGGCAGGATGAAGAGGTGCTGCAGGCGCGCCAGGCTTTCGACCTGGCACAGCAGCGTTATGGCGCTGGCGCCGAAACGCTGTTGGCCGTGCTGGAAACCCAACGCACGCTGTACCTGGCCCAGGACCAGCAAGCACAATTGCGCCTGGCCCGCCTGCAGGGCAGCGTGGCGCTGTACAAAGCGTTGGGAGGGGGCTGGCAGGTCCAGCGCTGAGGGTCGAGGGCTGGATGGCCCGGGCTTTTAGCGCTGCGCCAACTTCAGATGACGTGCGTACCAGGGACGTTGCGGGACTCTTGGCCGCAGGCTGGCGAACAGGTCGTCGTCGGCAAAGATGATGCGCAACGCCAGCTTCATCGTCTCCGGGTCCATCTCTACACTGCGCCCCGGCCGCAGCCCGGGCACCGTCGAGCAACCGTGGGTATCCGGGCCCAGCCACGGGTCGGACACTTCCACCCACGCCCCCGGCGCAAACCACGGCACCCCATTGACTTCCAGGCGCTGCACCTGCCCGGGGTGGATACGTTCATGGGCACGGAACCAGTCCTCGATGCGATCATCGATCCAGCCATGGAAGTGCCAGAACACCGGATTGACATGGGATGAAAACGGATCGCCCAGGAAGTCGTTCTGTGCCTCGAACCAACGCGCGGCGAAATCTTCCGGGTTGCGCGCCATCGGCACCGGCAGGCCACTCGACGGATCGCGCGGCACCGAGGCCCAGCGCATATGCAGCCAGTCGTGCAGGCCCAGTTCCATTTCCGAGCCGAACTGGCCAAGGGTCAGCGTACTCAGGTAGTCCGGGTCGCTGTACTTCGACTCCCAGACCTGGAAGTTGCCATAGAAGGTATCGGGGGTCTTGATATCGCGGACCCATTGGGTATAAGCCGCATCGCCCGCCGCCTGCCAGGTGGGCGGCAAGGCATTACCGTCATGATTGTCGAAGTAGCGCGCGAAACCGACACGGTCGCGCTCGAGCTCCGGCTGCGGCAATGGGAACCGCGTCCACGACGGCAGCTCCTGGTGCGCGCGGGCGGCGCGCAGCATATGCCGGTGCATGAAGAAAAAGTCCTCGCCCGAACCGTTACGGTCCTTGTGCCGGCCACGCGCATCACGCTCGTGGTCGCGCGGCCCTGGCTGCCAGCCCAGGCCACGCAATGCGCCCTGTTTGTCCTTGTCCAGTTTGTGCCACTTGTCACGCGAGGCATGCCACAGCTGGTGAAACAGGCGATGCTCCGGCTCGATCAGCACCGCCAGCAACGCGGGCGACAACGGCGCGCGTTCGCGGGCTTCGGGGAAGCTGCGCTTGAGCGCCAGGAATCGGTTGTCCTGGACCGGCAGGGTCAACGCGCGATCGAGCGCAGCGATTTTCCCATTGAGTGTCGCCTGCCCGGCATTGCCGAACCCGCCCCAGACCTCGTCGAGCACCACATGGCATTCATAGAGCGCCTGCCCCGAGCGGGTCGAGAACAGCCGCCAGCGCAGTTTCCCGGGCTTGTCCGTCTGCAGGTCGCCGACCACCCGGTAGCGCGGTTCGCTCACACCCCGCAGACCATCGGGCGTATCGAGATAGCCGCGCAGGCCTCGGCCACTGGGGGCAACATCCAGAAATAACTCCAGGTCACCCGCAGGCAGCCCCTGCAACCCGCCATCGTCGCCCAGCGCACGCCAGTGCCAAATACCGCGCAATTGGTCGCCCAATCGCTGCAGTGGCGTATCGGCAAGCTCCACAACAGCTTCGCCCGGGGTTTCCGGAAACTGCTCGTCGAACCGCTGGCGCTGCACATGCTGTACGTACAACGCACCGGGCACGACCACCCCGGTCAATGCCACACCGGCGATGAACCCGCGTCGAGAAATCGTCATTGCCACTACCTGAGCATTCATTGCGGCCATGGAGCACGGCCTGTTCAAGGCTAGAACGTTGCCCACCCCACGAAATTTAACGCCCTCTCTCGCCACGCCAGGCAGCGGCGATAAATTTGCCGAGCCGTTGTTCGTCCACCTGATACCCAAGCCCTGCCCGCCACTCCCCGAGCGCTGGCAGCGCACACCGACCCACCGCGCAACGAGATGGCAATGACCAAGACCCGTTCCCGCAAAGCCTTGTACATCGGCCTGCCCATGGCCCTGACCATTGCCCTGGGCAGTGCCGCCGGCTATTTCTACTGGCGCGACCTGCACGCCGGCTACCCCCTGGCGATCGTGCAGCAGGCCGACGCGCTGCACGACCACATGCTCTCGTTCGACAGCCACGTCACCGTGCCACTGGCGCTGGGCAGTGCTGGTCACGAAGCCGACAAGGACGGCCCCGGGCAGTTCGACCTGGTGAAGGCCAACCGCGGTCGCTTGTCCGGCGCGGCGCTCACGGTATTCGGCTGGCCAGAGATCTGGAACGGCGCCAACGCACCGCACCGCCCTACCCCTGGCTTTGTCGACGCGGCCCGGCAAGAACAGGAAGCCCGCTACAAGATCATTACCGGCATGGTCCGCGACTACCCCAATCAGGTCGGCATCGCCTATACCCCCGATGACTTCCGTCGCCTCAATGGCGAAGGCAAGTTCGCCATCTTCATCAGCATGCTCAACGCCTACCCACTGGGCAACGACCTGTCGCAACTGGACCTGTGGGCAGCTCGTGGCATGCGCATGTTCGGTTTCAGCTATGTCGGCAACAACGACTGGGCCGACTCCTCGCGACCGCTGCCCTTTCTCAACGACACCGCCGACGCGCTCGGCGGCCTGTCACCCTTGGGGGAGCAAGCGGTTCAGCGCCTCAACGACCTGGGTGTGATCATCGACGTCTCGCAAATGTCCACGCTTGCGCTGGAGGACGTTGCCCGCCTGACCCGTGCGCCGATCATCGCCTCGCACTCGGCACCCCGGGCTCTGGTGGACATCCCGCGCAACCTGTCCGACAAAGAGATGAAGCTGATCGGTGACAGCGGCGGCGTCATCCAGGTGGTCGGTTTCGGCCAGTACCTCAAGCCCCTGACCAAGCCCGTGCTGGACAAGCTTGAAGCCCTGCGTGCACGTTTCGACCTGCAACCCTTGCAAGGCCTCGCCAATGCGCTGATGCCGGGCGATGCGGTGATCACCGTCTGGCCCGAGTCGCGCTTCGGCGAGTACGCAAGCTCGCTGTACAGCATCCTCGAAGAAGAGCCCAAGGCTACCTTGAAGCAGTACGTGGATGCGATCGACTACACAGTCAAGAAGGTCGGTATCGACCACGTCGGCATCGCCTCCGATTTCAACGACGGCGGTGGACTGGAAGGCTGGAAGGACGTCAGCGAAATTCGCAACGTCACCGCCGAACTGCTGACCCGTGGCTACAGCGAGGCGGACATCGCCAAGCTGTGGGCGGTCAACTTCCTCCGGGCCTGGGAGCAGGTGCAAAAGTCTGCCCGCCCCGTCGCCGACCGTTGATCCGAGCCCGACCCATCATGAACAACCGACGTAGCTTCCTGAAGCAGGCCGGCCTGCTGGCCGCCAGCCTACCACTGCTGCCCGAGGCCCTGGCTGGCAACAGCAACGCGCTGAGCGGCACCGACAAATGGCGCAACCTGCGCGCGCTGTTCCCCCTCGACCCGCAGATCATGCATTTCGCCAACTTTCTGGTCACCGCCCACCCGCGCCCGGTTCAGGCGGCGATCGACCGCCACCGCGCCGACCTCGACCGCAACCCCGCGGCCTTGATGGACTGGGAGAGCCAGTACGAATGGCAGCGCGAGGACGAAGTCCGCGAGTGGGCCGGGCGCTACCTGGACGTGAAACCTCGCCAGATAGCCCTGACCGGCAGCACCACCGAGGGCCTGGCGATGATCTTCGGCGGCCTTGAAGTCGGCCCGCAGCAGGAGATCCTGGTCAGCGAGCACGAGCACTATTCCACCCACAAGACCCTGGCCTCGCGCAGCCAGCGCGAGGGCACCGCAGTACGCAGGATTCGCCTGTTCGACGACCCCTGGACGGTCTCCACCGACCAGGTGCTGAGCACCCTCGACAAAGCCATCCAGCCCAAGACCCGGGTACTGGGGATGACCTGGGTGCACTCAGGCAGCGGCGTCAAGCTGCCAGTGGGCGAGATCGGTGAGCTGGTGCGCCAGCACAACCGCAACCGCAGCGAAGCCGAGCGCATCCTCTACGTGGTAGATGGCGTGCATGGTTTCGGTGTGGAGAACGCGCGCTTCGCCGACTTCAACTGTGACTATTTCATCGCCGGCACCCATAAATGGATGTTCGGCCCGCGCGGCACGGGGATCATCTGCGCGGCCTCCACCGGCATGCAGCACCTCACCCCGACGATCCCCACGTTCTCCCGCGATGAAGACTTCGCCACCATCATGACCCCCGGCGGCTACCACGCCTTCGAACACCGCTGGGCCGCCAGCGAGGCCTTCAAGCTGCACCTGGAACTGGGCAAGGCCGACGTACAGCAACGCATCCACCAGCTCAACAGCCTGCTCAAGGAGCGCCTCACCGAGCACCGCCAGATCCAGCTGGTGACGCCGCGCAGCGAGCGTTACTCGGCCGGTTTCACGTTCTTCCGGATCAAGGATCGCGACCCCGACGCCATCGCCGCCCACCTCACTGCCAACAAAGTGATGTGTGACGCGGTGTACCGCGACGTCGGCGCGGTGATCCGCATGGCCCCCAGCCTGCTCAATGACGAGCAGCAGATCGACCGGGCCATGGCCCTGATAACCCAGCAACTCTGAACAAGGCCCTAGCCAATGAGCGTACCCCTGCATCACTTGACCCTGGCCGCACTGCTGGCCGCCTGCAGCCTGCCGGCCCTTGCCGCAACACCCGGTGACAAACCCGGCACGGTGTTCCGCGATTGCGACACGCTCTGCCCGGAGATGGTGGTGCTGCCGGCAGGCCGCTTCATGATGGGCACCCCCGACGACGAAAGGGGGCGTCAGGACGACGAAAGCCCACTGCACCCGGTGACCTTTGCCAAACCCTTCGCCATCAGCCGCTTCCAGGTAACCGCCGGCGAATGGGCCGCTTATCAGAAGGAAACCGGCACCCTCCTCGCCGACGGCGATGACCGCCCCGGCCGGCGCTGCAGCAACGGCAAACCCAGCTACAAACAGGGCCCGCGCCAGCCGGCGGTGTGCATGAGCTACGCAGACGTCGAGCACTACGTGGCCTGGCTGTCGAAGAAGACTAACCAGCACTACCGCATGGTCAGCGAAGCGGAGCGCGAGTATGCCGCCCGCGCCGGCAGCAGCGGCCCCTTCCCCTTCCCCTTCGACGCCAAGGGTGACTACCAGATCAGCGAGCACGCCAACGTCTACGGCCCGGCGGACGGCTACAGCTACAGCTCACCGGTGGGCAGCTTCCCGGCCAACGCGTTCGGCCTGTACGACATGCACGGGAATGTCTACGAGTGGGTCGCCGACTGCTGGCACGACAGCTACCAGGGCGCCCCCGGCGACGGCACTGCCTGGATGGAGGGGAACTGCAAGACCGCGCAGATACGCGGCAATGATTGGGGTGAAGCACCGATCTTCTCGCGCTCGGGCAACCGCAATACGGCAATACGGACCGTGCGCGGCGACTGGCTCGGCGTGCGGGTGGCGCGCGAGCTCTGAAGCAGCGCCTGACCAGGCGGTAAATTAGCCAGGCAGCCAGTCGTTTACAGGGAATCTATTGTCAACGACTGGACTGCCTCATGACCGTAAAAAACCGTGGTGCACTCAGCGAGCTATTGCAGCTGCTGCGACCCTACCGACTCCTGGTGGCCACTTCGATTTTCCTGGGCATGCTCGGTGGCCTGAGTGTCACGGCGCTGCTGGCCACCATCAACACCGCCCTGCATCAGGCAGGAGGCCTTGGCCAAGGCGCATTGCTGGCCTTCGGCGGTTTGTGTGTGACGGCACTGCTGTGCAACATCCTCTCCGACATGGGCACCAACTATGTAGGCCAGAACATCATCGCCACGCTGCGCAAGCGCCTGGGCGAAAAAGTGCTTTCGGCCCCCATCAGCCAGATCGAACGCTACCGCAGCCACCGCCTGATCCCGGTGCTGACCCACGATGTCGACACCGTCAGCGATTTTGCCTTCGCCTTTGCGCCGCTGGCCATCTCGCTGACCGTCACGCTGGGCTGCATGGGCTACCTGGCGATGCTGTCGATGCCGATGTTCCTGATGATCGTGGTGGCGATCGCCATCGGAACGGCCATCCAGTACGTTGCCCGCGCACGCGGCATCGAGGGGTTCTTCGCCGCCCGGGATGCCGAGGATGAGCTGCAGAAGCACTACAACGCCATCGCCGAGGGGGCCAAGGAACTGCGTATCCACCGCCTGCGGCGCCACCGAATGTTCGTCTCGGGTATCCAGAAGACCGCCGACAAGATCTGCGACACGCAGGTGAAATCGGTCAACATCTTCGTGGTCGCCAAGACCTTTGGTTCGATGCTGTTCTTCGTCGTCATCGGCCTGGCGCTTGCCCTCCAGGTCTACTGGCCGAGCAACGATGCCACGGTCATGAGCGGTTTCGTTCTGGTGCTGCTGTACATGAAAGGCCCGCTCGAACACCTGGTCGGCACACTGCCGATCGTCAGCCGCGCACAGATCGCCTTCCGCCGCATCGCCGAACTGTCCGAGCAGTTTTCCTCGCCCGAACCCCATCTGCTGCTCAGCGCGCCGCGGGCCAAGCCTGGCCGGATGCACAGCCTGGAACTGGACAACGTCAGCTTCACCTTCCCCGCCGTTACCGGTGTCCAACCCTTCCGTCTGGGCCCGGTGAACCTGCGGATCGCAGAGGGCGAGATCACCTTCATCGTCGGTGAAAACGGTTGCGGCAAGACCACCCTGATCAAGCTGCTGCTCGGCCTCTACACCCCTGACCAGGGCCAGATCCGCCTCAATGGTGCCGCCGTGGATGCCAGCAACCGCGACGACTATCGCCAGCTGTTCACCACTATCTTTGCCGACTACTACCTGTTCGATGACGTCGTGCAGGGCGACCAGCCAATCCCTGCCGATGCCAACAAATACCTGGAGCGCCTGGAAATCGCCCACAAGGTCAGTGTGCAAGATGGCAGCTTCACCACTACCGACCTCTCTACCGGGCAACGCAAGCGCCTGGCGCTGGTCAACGCCTGGGTCGAGGAGCGCCCGGTGCTGGTGTTCGACGAGTGGGCCGCCGATCAGGACCCGGCCTTCCGCCGGGTGTTCTACACCGAGTTGCTGCCCGACCTGAAGCGGTTGGGCAAGACCATCATCGTGATCTCCCATGATGACCGCTACTTCGATGTCGCCGACCAACTGGTGCGCATGGCGCCTGGCCGTGTAGTGAGTGACCGCGCCGTCGAGGCCGAGCAATTGTGAAAATTTTGTGATCTTTTTTTCCGGTTCCGGATGAGAAGTACGTCTCATTAGAAATCACAATAATTCTTAAACTCAACTACAACACTTGACGGACTGCAGCTCAATGATCAGCAAGAACTCCAAAGGCATCGGCAACCCGCGTGCATCCACCTTCCGGCCACTGACCCTGCGCACATTGAGCGCCGCTATCATCCTGGCCTGCGCCAGCCAGGCCAACGCCGAAGTGGTGAGCCTGGACATCCCGGCCCAGTCACTGGATTCCGCATTGCGTCAACTGGGTTCGCAGACTCAGCTGCAATTCGTCTACAGCCCCGAAACCTTGCGCGGTCTGCGCAGCAGCCCGGTAAAAGGCTCGATGGAAGCCAATGACGCACTTGGCCAACTGCTGCGCGGCACCGGCATCCGCTATCGCGTCGAAGGCAACACCGTCATCCTGCCGCCGCCCGCCGAACACAACAGCTCCAGCCTGCAGCTGGACGAAACCTCGGTCACCGCCAACACCCTGGGCGCCAGCACCGAAGGCACCGCGTCCTACACCACCGGGACCGCCAGCATTGGTGGCAAGACCCAGAAGACCCTGCGCGAAACGCCGCAGTCGGTTTCGGTCATGACCAAACAACGCATGGAAGACCAGAACCTCAGCAGCCTGACTCAAGTGCTGGACCAGACCACCGGCATCACCGTGGTCGGTGGCAACGACTCGAAAAACGAGATCTATTCCCGGGGTTTCGTCATTCGTAGCATCCAGACCGACGGCGGTGCGCCAATGCTGCGTAACGAGACCTACGACACCCTGCCTGACATGACCGCCTACGACCATGTCGAAGTGTTGCGCGGCTCCGACGGCCTGTACGGTGGCACCGGTGACCCGGGTGGCAGCATCAACCTGGTGCGCAAACGTGCCCTGCCCTACAACCAGCTGAAAATCAGCCAGTCGGCCGGTAGCTGGGACAATTACCGCACCGAAATCGACCTCACAGGCCCGCTGGCATTCGACGGCGCGCTGCGCGGCCGGGTGGCCATGTCCTATGAGGACAAGAAATACTTCTATGACAATGCCGACAGCGAGAAACACGTGGTCTTCGGCACCCTGGAAGCCGACCTGACCCCCGACACCCTGCTGACCGTAGGGGGCACCTACGAGTGGCGTGACATGGACGGCTACTGGGACCGCGGCCTGGTGCGCTACAAGGATGGCAAGGAGATCGGCGCCTCGCGCAGCACCTCGCTGGCCGCCGACTGGTCGTCCAACAACTATAAACGCACCGAGTATTTCGCCAAGGTCGAGCACGCGTTCAACGACAACTGGAAGATCAACACCAGCTATACCAAGTCGAAGTTCGACTCCACCCAGGACATCGGCGAGGTCAAGGCTTCGGTCAACCAGGTCACCAACCTCACCACCTTCTCCCGCTTCATCCGCGGCTACACCAACGAGCAGGACCTCTTCGATGCCAACGTTTCTGGCAAGTTCGAAGCCTTCGGCCTGCAACACGAGCTGCTGTTCGGTGCCGACTACTCCGAAGTCGCCCGCACCTATTCCGACAACAGTGACCTGACCACGCCGAGCGCCATCAACCGGCCGTTCGACATCACCACCGGCGATGCCGGCAACATGCCCAAGCCCGCCAAACCCGGGATCTACTACTACAACCCTGACTGGAATCAGCGCAAATCCGGTGCGTACACCACCTTCAAGGCACAACTGGCCGAGCCACTGCACATGACCCTGGGCGCGCGCTATTCGGATTACCGCGACAATGTGCGCACCGTAGTGCCGAGCTTCAACATGGACACCCGGGTCAAGGAAAGCAACCGCGGCGAAATCACCCCGTTCGGTGCCCTGGTACTGGACGTGAGCAAGGACTGGTCGCTCTATACCAGCTACGCCGAGATCTTCCAGCCGCAGACCGCCTATAAGAGCCTGAGCGGCCAACCCCTGGACCCGATCGAAGGTGAAACCTACGAATTCGGTACCAAGGGCGAACTGTTCGGCGGCCGCCTGAACATCTCCTCGGCGCTGTACTACACCAAGCGCGAAAACGAGGCCATCAGCACCGGTACCGGCTATTACGTGGCAACCGGCGAGGTGATCAGCAAGGGTATCGACACCGAGATCTCCGGTGAACTGGCACCCGGCTGGCAAGCCATCGTCGGTTACACGCTGAACCTCAACAAGCAACGCGCAGGCAACAACGCCAACCTCGACGGTGGCCGCGTCAGCTCGCAAACGCCCAAGCACCTGTTCAAGTTCTTCACCACCTACCAGCTGCCGGGTGACTTCGACCGCTGGAAAGTCGGCCTCGGCGCGACTATCCAGAGCGACAGTTCCAAGAGCGGCTTCGTCCAGCATCGCCTGCCTACCGGCGGCCTAAGCACGGCTGAAGCCTACTCCTTCGACCAAGCGGGCTATGCGGTGTGGAACAGCCTGGTCGAGTACAAGATCGACGATCACTGGACCGCCCAGGTCAACGCCAACAACATCTTCGACAAGACTTACTACCAGACCGTCGACTCCAGCGATGGCGGCAACTGGTATGGCGCCCCACGCAACTACATGCTGACCTTGCGCGGCACCTTCTGATCGCTCACAACAGCCACAAAAAAAGGGCCGCTTAGCGGCCCTTTCGCATTCAACCCGCCGCGGACTCGAGCATTACCCCCACCCGCGCAGCCAGTGCCTGGTGAATCGCTGCCACCTCACTGACCACCGAACGCAGGCGCAGTAGATCGTGGGTCAGCCCCGCGTACTCGATCAACGCGACTTCGACGCCAGCAGCTTGCAACCGCGCGGCGTACTCACGCCCTTCATCGAGCAGCGGATCGAAACCGGCCAGCACGACCAAAGCCGGGGCCACACCGCGCAGGTCCGGGGTCAGCAAGGGCGAGAAGCGCCAGTCCTGCCGATCCTCTGCGGTGTTGGCGTACTGCGTGTAGAACCACTCCAGGGTCTCGCTCTCCAGCAGGTAGCCTTCGGCGAACAACTCCACCGAGACGCTACGCCGTGAAGCATCGGTCATCGGGTAGCAGAGCATTTGCAACACTGGCCGGATCGCCACTTCGCTCGGTTGATGCACGGCCTGGGTGGCCAAGGTCGCGGCCAATGAGGCCCCCACGCTATCGCCGGCGAAGATGACCCGCGCACAGTCCAGGCCCTCGGCCTGCCCGTGCTCGTGCAACCAGGCCAAGGCATCGGCGCAATCGTGCAAAGCCGTCGGAAACTTGTGTTCAGGTGCCCTGCGGTAGCCTACCGAAAGCACCGCACACGGGGTTTTCGAGCAGAACTCGCGGCATACCCCGTCGTGCGAATCGATGCTGCCCACCACGTAGCCGCCACCGTGGAAATAGACCATCACCGGCAGCTCGCCCAGCGCACGCCCGCGCGGCAGATACAAGCGCAAGGGCAAGGCCTGGCCGTCACGCGTCAAGGCCTGCAGGTCGCGCCACGCGACGTCCTCCGGCAGTGCCCAGGCCAGTTGCCGGGTGGTCTGTTCGAAGACGTCGCGCGCCTGTTGCGCCGTGGATTGATGAAAAGGCAGTGTGCCGCCCGCCGCAGCGTCGTCGGCAAGGTCGAGAAAAGCGTCCAGTTCCGGGTGCAATGCCATCGAAGGCACTCCTTGTAAAAAAAAGGGGCGAGCCAGGCTCGCCCGAGAGGATCGTCAAACGGCCATCAGGCCAGCGCTTCTTCCATGCAGTGCGCCACCAGCGCTTCCAGTTCACGCTGCAGCTCGGCCATCAACCACTCGATGGTCTGCGGCCGGTAGCGACGCTTGCTGAACAGGCAGCGCAGGGTCAGCTGGCCATCGAACACCTGGCCGACGATCTCCAGCCAGTTGCCCAGCGGTGCCTTGCGGCTGTAGCACTGCCCAGCTCCCTGCTCGGCGGGCACCAGCAGCGCCTGGTCGTCGAAACTCTGGTCGAACTGGCCCATGTAGTTGAACGTTACCCGCGCCGGCGGCAGTTGCTGCAAGCGTTGGCACACCGCAGGTTCCGCCAGGTGACGCAGCACGCCATAGCCCAGGCCCTTGTTCGGCAAGGCCGCCAGTTGCGCCTTGACGGCCTGGATGGAGTGGCCGAAATCGGCCTCCACGCCGGGTTCCAGGCGGATCGGATACATGCTGGTGAACCAGCCGACGGTGCGCGACAGCTCGACCTCATCGAACAGGTCCTCGCGGCCATGGCCCTCGAACTGGATCAACACGCTTTGCTGTTCACTCCAGCGGCACAGCACCCGGCTCAGGGCAGCCAGCAGCACATCGTTGATCTGCGTCTGGTACACCACCGGCACACGCTTGAGCAGCTGCGTGGTGCAGCTTTCCGAGAGGGTCACCGGCAGGCCCACCAGGTGCTCGACCACGTCCTTGCCGCGCGGGTTGTCGCACGGCAGCTCAACGCTTGGCCGATCCAGCTGCTGCAACCACCAGTCCAGCTCGGTTTGCACCAGGGTCGGGGCATGCGCGCGCAGGCGCTCGACCCAGGCACTGTAGCTGCTGCTGCGCAGCGGCAGGTTGACTTCGCTGCCGACAGCCAAGGCCTGATAGGCCTGTTGCAGGTCCTGCAGCAGAATGCGCCAGGACACGGTGTCGACCACAAGGTGGTGAATGGCCAGCAACAGCCGGCTCTCGCCATTGGCCAGGACAAAATGCACCACGCGCATCACCGGCCCCTTTTCCAGGTCGAGGCTGCGTTGCGCCCAGTCGGCGAACTCGGCGACCTCCTGATCGTCGGCCGCCGCGCAATGCAACAGGCAATCGGCCGGGTCCAGGGTTTCCAGTGCAGCGTACTGCTGATACCAGCGGCCGTTTTCCTCGCGGAAACGCAAGCGCAGTGCATCGTGCTGCTGCAGCATCAGGCCAAGGGCCTGCTGGAGGCGGTCGTGGTCCAGCGGTTGACGGGCACGCAGCAGCAGGCCCTGGTTGTAGTGGTGTTTCTCCTGCATGTCCTGTTCGAAGAACCATTCCTGGATCGGCAGCAGGCTGAACAGCCCGGCGCTGGTCTGGTGCGTGACATCTTCGCCCTGGCGTACGCTGCCGGCCGACTTCTGCTCGAACAGGCCCTTGATGGTCTGGTAGCGCATCAGGTCGCGCAGTTTCAAGTCCATGTGCAGCTCGGCGTGGTTGCGCACCCGCGAGATCACTTGCAGGCTGAGGATGGAGTCGCCCCCCAGTTCGAAGAAGTTGTCGGTGATGCCGACTTTTTCCAGCTGCAGTACCTGCGCCCAGATCTGCGCCATCCAGCCCTCGGCGTCAGTGGTCGGCGCCACATAGGCATCACTTTCGAACTGCGGCTCAGGCAGCGCCTTGCGGTCGAGCTTGCCGTTGGGCGTGAGCGGGAAGCTGGTCAGGCTGATCACCTGAACCGGCACCATGTGCTCGGGCAAGCTCAGGCGCAGCCCGGCCCGCAGACGTTCGCTGCAATCGCGGCCATCGTCGCTGACCACATACCCCACCAGTTGCTTGCTCGAAGGACCATCGCGCACTACCACCAGGGCATCGCGCACGCCGGCTTGCAAGCGCAGGCTGGCTTCGATTTCGCCCAGTTCGATGCGGAAGCCGCGGATCTTTACCTGATGGTCGATGCGTCCGACGTAATCGAGCACGCCGCTGTCACGCAGGCGCACCAGGTCACCCGAGCGATACACCCGTGCACCCGGGGCACCATGGGGGTCTGGCACGAAACGCTCGGCGGTCAGCGCCGGCTGGCGATAGTAACCTCGCGCCAAGGCCTGACCACCGATGTACAGCTCGCCGGCGAGGCCGCGCGGCAGCAGTTCAAGGTCGGCATCCAGTACCGACAGGCTGCGTTCGCCCACGGCACGGCCGATCGGTGCGTAGGCTGCTTCACACTGGGCACTGGCCGGGGTTTTCCACAAGACCGGGGTGACCACGGTTTCAGTCGGGCCGTAACCGTTGGTGAAGTACTGCGGCCGCAGGGTCTGCTTGACCAGCTCGAACGTCTGCTCCGGGACCGCATCGCCGCCAAAGCAGTAGATGCGCACTGGTGCCGGGGCCACTGCACGTTCACGCACATGGTCGGCCAGTTGCTTGAGGTATGCCGGCGGGAAACAGGCGATGGTCACCGCCTGCTCGACGAGCACGCGGTGGGTCTGCTCCGGCGTCCACAATTCCTCGTCACGCAACACCAGGCGGCCACCGCTGTAAAGCGTGGTCAACCACCGCTCGTGGGCGCCATCGAAGGCGAACGACATGAAGTGCAGTTCGCAGCTGCTGCTGTCCATCTCGTACAGCTTGGCGATGGCCTGGCAATGCCCGCTCAGCGGCCCCTGGGGCACTGCCACCCCTTTCGGGCGGCCGGTGGAACCCGAGGTGTAGACCAGGTAGGCCAGGGTATCGGCATCCGCCTGACTGTGCGGCGCCGAGGCCGGGTAACCCGACAGGTCGACGTGGTCCAGCGCGATGCTCGCCAGGCCTGGCGGGGTCGGCAAGCGGTCATTCACCGTGCTGTGGCCGATCAGCAGCGCCATGGCCGAATCTTCCATCATGTAGGCCAGCCGCTCGGGTGGATACGCGATGTCCAACGGGACATAGGCAGCACCGCTCTTGAGCACGGCCAGGAACGCCACCACGGTGTCGACCGAACGCGGCATGGCCACGCCAATCACCACTTCCGGCCCAGCCCCCTGGGCCTGCAGGGCATGGGCCAGGCGATTGGCCCGCGCGTCCAGTTCGTCATAGCTCAACGACGCGCCGGCACACTGCACGGCGATGGCGTGCGGCTGCGCCTGAGCCTGGCGCTGGATCAGCACCGGCAGCAGCTGCGGCTGCGCGCTGCTGGCCGCTGTGCGGCCCCAGTCAAGTAACGCACCACGCTCGTCCTCAGCCAGGCGCTGCAGGCTGCCCAGCGCTTGCCCCGCGCCCACCAGCATGGCCTCGAGGGTCACCTCCATGCAGTGGCGGATCTGCTCCACCGCCACCTCGGAGAAGGCCTCCAGCATGTACATGTACTCGATGCTCAGGCGCTCGCCGACCATCACTGCCAGGTCCATCGGGAAGCTGGTCACCCCGTGGTTCTTCGACTGGCCAAAACTCAGGCCTGAGTCGGCTTCCTCATTCAGACGTTCATCGATCGGGTAGTTCTCGAACACGATGATGCTGTCGAACAGGCCTTGGCCGCCTTGCCCGGACCAACGCTGGATATCGGCCAGCGGCGCATGGGCATGGTCACGGATATCCAGGTTGTAGTCCTGCAGTTGCAGCAGCCACTGCTCCAGTGGCTGGCTTGGCTCCAGGGTCTGGATCACCGGCAGGGTGTTGATGAACAGGCCAAGCATGTTGTCGGCACCCGCCAGGTTCTGCGGCCGCCCGGCCACGGTGGCGCCGAAGGTCACCGTGCGTTGGCCGGTAAAGCGCTGCAACACCAGCAGCCAGGCACCTTGCACCAGGGTGTTGAGGGTGATCCGCTGGTTGCGGCACCACGCCTGCATCCGCGCAGTCTGCTGCACGTCCCAGTTCGAGTACAGGGCACGGTGGCCGAACGCGGTGGCGCTGTGGCGCGGGTGGATGGCCTGGCTCAGCGAGGTAGGCTGGTCGAGTTGCGCCAGGCGCTGCTCCCAGAAGCCCCGCAACGCCTGCTGATCCTGGTCGGCCAGCCAGGCGATGAAGTCGCGATAACGCCCCACCTCCCCGGCCACCTGACCGTTGGCGTAGTACTGCAGCACTTCGCCGAACAGGCGCGACTGGCTCCAGCCGTCCATGAGAATGTGATGGCTGGTCCAGATCAGCTGGTAACGCTGCTCGTCCAGGCGCACCAGCACCAGGCGCTGCAACGGCGCCTGGCCAAGGTCGAAGCCCAGGCCCAGCTGATGCTCGGCCAAGGCCTGCAAGCGCTGCGCCTGGTCAGCCTGGCCGCGCCAGTCATGCTCGGCCATGGCCAGCTCGACTTGGCGATGCACCACCTGGAACGGCTTGGCCAGGTCGCCCTGCCAATGGAAGCTGCTGCGCAGAATGTCGTGGCGCTCGCAGACGAAATGCCAGGCTGCCAGCAGGCGCTGCGGGTCGACACCGTCGATCGGCAGGCTGACCTGGTTGATGTACAGCCCGGTTTCGTTGTCCCCGGCGGAGTGGAACAGCATGCCTTCCTGCATCGGTGACAGCGCATAGATGTCTTCGATGTCTTGGCCTGCCACCGGCAGGCGATCAAGGTCAGCCTGGGACAGGCGCGCCAACGGGAAGTCGATCGGCACCAAAGGCTGGCACCCCGACGCCTGGGATTGCTCGCAAAACGCCGCCAGGGCGTGCTGATAGCCGGCGACCAACGCGTCGAACCAGGCTTCGTCGCCCGGCAGGTGGCGAGCGACGAAGTGCAGGGCCTTGCCTTCTTCCGCCCAGTGCACAGCCAGCCCCTCGAAGGCCGCAATCGAAGCAGCCTGGCCTGCGCTGAACGCCACGCAGGGCTGAGCCAGTGCGGCGAGCGCTTCGCGGATGCTGCGATCAGTCGAGTGCTGCAGCGCAGCAAAGCCTTGGCCGGCATGGGTGACCGCACGCAACTGGGCCTTGACCTGCTGCAGGGTCGCTGCCAGCTCGGTTTCGGCGTCCAGCCGCAACGGGAAGCTGGCGCCGTCCGCTACGCCGTCGGCGATGAACAGCTGACGGTTCGACGCGGCAGTAACACGCACCAGCAGGCCGCCCAGGGTCTGGGCCAGGACCGCCAGCAACAGTTCACCCCGGACGCAGCGGTAGGCCTGCGCCGCCAGATCGAGTGCAGGGATGTCGAGGGCGATCCTGCGCTGCCAGACGGTCGCCGATGGCACGCCTTGGCCCAGCACGGTCGCCGCGCCTGCACACTGTCGCTGCCAGAAGGCCAGCTCGGTTTGCTGCGCTTGGCGCAGGTCGCCAGCAGCGTCCGCCGCCTGGTCCGGCGCTGCCGCAATGGCTGCGGCCAGGTTGCGCACGCTCTGCTGTTCGAACAATTGCTTGGGCGTGAACACCACGCCAGCCTGGGCGGCCAGGCGCACGACCTGAATCGACACGATCGAGTCGCCACCCAGTTCGAAGAAGTTGTCGCCAACCCCCACCTGCGGCAACCCAAGCACCTGCTCCCAGATGCTCGCCAGGGTTTGCTCCAGGGCGTTGCCCGGGGCCTCGTAGACCTTTTGCATCTGCGCCGCATCCGGCGCCGGCAGCGCCTTGCGGTCGAGCTTGCCGTTAGGGGTCAAGGGCAGCTTGGGCAACAAGATCAGGTAAGCCGGCACCATGTATTCCGGTAGCTGCACCTTCAGCGCCTGGCGCAGCTGTTCGCGCCAGTTGTCCAGGTCCGCAGGCACCTCACCGGGCACCAGGTAGGCGGCCAGCTGTTGCCCACTGGCACCGTCGACCGCCACCACGGCGGCCTCGCGCATGCCAGGCAAGGCCAGCAGACGTGCCTCGATCTCGCCAAGCTCCACACGGAACCCGCGAATTTTCACCTGGTGGTCAATACGCCCGGCATATTCCAGCAGCGCGCCTGGCTGGTAACGCACCAGGTCACCGGTACGGTACATGCGCTCGCCCGGCGCCGCATTGGGGTTGGGCACGAAACGCTCGGCCGTCAGCCCAGGTCGCCTCAGGTAGCCACGGGTGATGCCCGCACCGGCCAGGTACAGCTCGGCGGCCACGCCTTCGGGCACCGGCTGCAGCTGGGCATCGAGCAAATAACCGCGAGTGTTGTGCAGCGGCCGGCCAATGTTGGCCTTGCCACCCGCTTCACGTCGGGTCCAGGTCGAATAGGTGGTGTCCTCCGAAGGGCCATACAGGTCGTAGACGTGCTCGATGCCTGGCTGCTGGTACAGCGCCTCAACGACCGATTGCTTCAGTGGCTCACCGGCCAGGTTGACGATACGCACGCTGGGAGGAATCTGCCCTGCCCGCTGCAGAGCGGCAATGGCCGACGGCACCGTGTTGACCAACCGCACCTGATCGCGGCACGGCAGCTCGGGCAGGTGCAAGGCGTTGCGCGCGAGCACGATGGAACCCCCGCAGGCCAGGCTGACGAACAGCTCCCACACCGACAGGTCGAAGCACACCGAGGTCGAGGCCAGCACCCCTTGCAGGTCGTCCTGGCTGTAGACCTGGCGGGTCCAGGCGATCAGCGCCGCGACGTTGCGGTGGGCAATCGCCACGCCCTTGGGCAGCCCGGTGGAGCCCGAGGTGTAGATCACATAGGCCAGGTTATCAGCGCTTACGTCGCTGCCTGGGCAGGTGCTGGGGTAACTCGCCAGACGGGGGTCGTGCGCCGTCATCAGCAGCACGTGCTCACACGCGTCGGTGGGCAGGCCCGCCAGCAACTCGGCCTCGGTCAGCAGCACCAGGGCGCGGCTGTCCTGCAGCATGTAGGCCACGCGGTCGCTCGGGTAGTCCGGGTCCAACGGCACGTAGGCGCCTCCGGCCTTGAGCACCGCTAGCAGCGCCACCAGCAGTTCGGTGGAACGCGCCATCGCCACACCGACCCGCACTTCGGGGCCGACGCCTAGCTCGATCAGGCGATGGGCCAGGCGGTTGGCGCGGGCGTCGAGTTCGGCGTAGCTGACCTGCTCGGTGCCTGCGATCAGCGCGACCTGGTCGGGTGTGCGGCGTGCTTGCTGTTCGATCTGTTGATGAATGCACTGCTCGCCGGGGTAGTCCAGCGCCAGGGCGTTGCAGCTGTGCAGCAGCCACTGCTGCTCGTCGTCGGCGAGCATCTGCAGCTCGCCCAGCGCTTTGCCCGCTGCATCCGGCAGTTGCGCCAGCAGTTGCTCCAGGTGACGCCCGATACGGGCGATGGTGGCATCACTGAAGTGCGCGCGGGCATAGTTGAAATGCAGCGCCAGGTTGCTGCCAAGGCCGACCGACAAGGTCAGCGGGTAGTTGGTCTGCTCGCGCGTTGTCAGCGCACCGAAGCGCAGTTCATCGCGTTCTTCTTCCTGCAGCGCCTCGGAAATCGGGTAGTTTTCGAACACCAGCAAGGTGTCGAACAAGGCATCGTTGCCGTGGCCCGACCAGCGCTGCACCTCGAACAGCGGCGTGTGCTCGTGCTCGCGCAGCGCCAAGTTCTGCGCCTGCAGCGCCTGCAACCAGTCGCCCAGCAAACGCTCGGGGCTGACCTGGCTGATCAGCGGCAGGGTGTTGATGAACAGGCCGATCTGCTGTTCCACGCCCTTGAGGTCTGCCGGCCGGCCAGAAACCGTGGCGCCGAAGCAGAGATTGGGCTGGCCGGTGTAACGCTGCAGCAGCAACAGCCAGGCTGCCTGCAGCACGGTGTTCACGGTGACCTTCTGTTCACGGGCGAAGGCGCTCAGGCGCGAGGGATCCAGCGTCAGGTAATGATCACCCTGGCCCTGTTCGGCCGACGCCTGGCCGATGGCACTGGCCAGACGGGTCGGCTGCTCCAGGTTGGCCAGCTGCTGTTTCCAGAAGCGCGCGTTGGCCTCGCCGTCCTGGCGCTGCAGCCAATCGATGTAGTCGCGGTAGTGCCCTGCCTGAGGCACGGCTTGGCCGTGGTAGCGTTGCAGCACCTCGCCCATCAGCTGCGAATTGCTCCAGCCGTCCATGAGGATGTGGTGATGGGTGTAGAGCAGGTGCTGGCGACCCTCGCCGAGGTGCACCAGCACCAGGCGCAGCAGCGGTGCGCGGTCGAGTTCGAACCCTTGCTGTTCGTCGTCGGCCAGTTGTGCCAAGGCCAACTCGTGGTCTTCGCGGCCTTGCCAGTCGATTACCCGAAACGGCACCTGCAATTGGCGCTGCACCAGTTGCAGCGGCTGCGCCAGGTCACCTTGCCAGAGGAACGCGGTACGCAAGATATCGTGGGCATCCACGGTGGCCTGCCAGGCCTGGCGGAAGCGCTCGGCGTCCAGGCCCTGGACGTCCAGGCGCATCTGGTTGATGTACTGCCCGCTGCTGCGCTCGTAAAGGCTGTGGAACAACATGCCGTGCTGCATGGGCGACAGCGGATACAGGTGCTCGATCTGCCGTGCCGGCAGCGCCAGCGCGTCCAGCCAGGCCTGCGAGACGTCCGCCAACGGGAAGTCGGAAGGCGTCACGCCTTGCACCTCAGTGTCGCAGCAATGCGCGATCAGCACCTGCAACTCGGCCATGTAGTCATCGGCCAGGCTTTGCACGGTGGCGTGGTCAAACATCGCTTGGCTATAGGTCCAGGTCACGCGCAGCTCGCCGCCGTAGACCTGGCTGTTCAGGGTCAACCAGTTGCCCAGCGGCGCCAGCGGGCTTTGCTCGCGGCCGGCACTCTCGCCGGCCGGGCTCAACAATGCCGCGGACGCGCTGTCGAAACTGCCGTCGAACTGCCCGAGGTAGTTGAAGGTGATGCGCGGCACCGGCAGCGCCTGCAAGGCCTGACGGGCCTGGGCATCACCCAGGTAGCGCAACACACCGAAGCCGATGCCCTTTTCCGGCACCGCGCGCAGTTGCTCCTTGATGCGCTTGATCGCCGCGCCCGGTTGCCCACCAGGTGACAAGCGCACCGGGAACAGGCTGGTGAACCAGCCAACGGTGCGGGTCAGGTCAAGGGTCTCGAACAGGTCCTCGCGCCCATGCCCCTCCAGCTGTATCAGCACGTCTTCCGTCTCGGCCCAGCGCCCGATCACGCGAGCCAGGGCGGTCAGCAGCAGGTCATTGATCTGCGTGCGGTAGGCCGCCGGCGCGTCCTGCAGCAATTGCCGGGTATGGCCCTTGTCGAGGTTGCCGCGCACCGCAGCGGCGTGGCGGTTTTGCAAGGAGCCCTGAGGGCGCTCGCACGGCAATGTGTTGGCTGCGCCCGACAGGCTGGCCTGCCAGTAGGCAAGCTCCTGCTGACGTGCAGGCTCACCGGCATAGGCCTGCAGGTGTTCGCCCCACGCCTTGAAGGCGCTGGTCTTGGCCGGCAGCGCCAGGGGCTCGCCGCGCTCCAGTTGCTGGTAGGCGTTCTGCACGTCCTCGAACAGTACCCGCCAGGACACGCCATCGACCACCAGGTGGTGAATGACCAGCAACAGGCGCTGGCTGCCATCGTCCAGGTCTACCAGCAACGCCTTCAACAACGGCCCGTGGGCCAGGTCGAGGCTGCGCTGTACCTGTTCGGCCAGCACCTCCAGGGCATCGCCGTCGGTGGCCTGGGCGGTCTGCAACAGCGGTTGCCGACGCTGCTCGGCAATGCTGCGGTGCTGTGCCTGCCAGCCCTCGGCCTGTTCGCTGAAGCCCAGGCGCAAGGCGTCATGGTGCGCGACCAGCGCCTGCAGCACCTGTTCGAGCAGTGCCGATTCGAGGCGGCGTTCGGCCTTGAGCAGTACCGACTGGTTCCAGTGGTGGCGTTGCTCGCTGACCGTTTCGAAGAACACCTGCTGAAACGGCAGCAGCTGCGCCGCGCCGGTCACCGGCCCCTGGTCGATCACCAGGCCCTCGCCGCCCTGGCGCGCCACGCCAGCCAGCGCTTCGACGCTCTGGTGCTGGAACAGCTCCTTGGGGGTGAAGCGGATACCCAGCTGGCGCGCACGGCTGACCACCTGGATGGAAATGATCGAATCACCGCCGAGTTCGAAGAAGTTGTCGGTGACACCGACCTGTGGCAGCTTCAGCACGTCCTGCCAAACCTGGGCGATCTGGGCTTCCAGCTCGGAGCGCGGCGCCACGTAGCGGCGTTGCGCGTCGCTGGCATCCGGTTTGGGCAGCGCCTTGCGCTCGAGCTTGCCATTGGGGCTCAGCGGCAGCAGGTCGAGCAGCAGCATATGGTGGGGCACCATGAACTCGGGCAGGTGCACCTTGAGTTGCGCT
Source organism: Pseudomonas sp. NPDC089752 (assembly GCF_044748725.1). Taxonomy (NCBI): domain Bacteria; kingdom Pseudomonadati; phylum Pseudomonadota; class Gammaproteobacteria; order Pseudomonadales; family Pseudomonadaceae; genus Pseudomonas; species Pseudomonas sp. NPDC089752. Next base: position 527 of record NZ_JBIVGP010000001.1, on the reverse strand, counting down.
TTCAAGTGTTCACGCAGGGCCTGCTGCGCATCGGCACCGGCATGCACCAAGGTTTTGTCGGTGGGCACCAGATACGCGACCAACTGCAAGCCCCCGCTGATCTGCACCGCCAGCACGGCGGCTTCGCGGACTTCGTCCTGTTCCAGCAACCGCGCTTCGATCTCACCCAGCTCGATGCGCAAGCCGCGGATCTTCACCTGGTGGTCGATCCGGCCCATGTACTCGATCACCCCGTCGGCGCGCTGGCGCGCCAAGTCGCCGGTGCGGTACAGGCGCTCACCCTCGCCAAACGGGCTGGCGACGAAACGCTCGGCAGTCAGCCCCGGGCGGCGGTGGTAACCGCGCGCCAGGCCTTCACCGCCCAGGTACAGCTCGCCGACCACGCCCGCCGGCACCGGCGCCAGGTCATTGCTCAGCACGTAGGTGCCCAGATTGGCGATCGGCTGGCCGATCGGCACGCTGTCCAGGCCTTCGTCGCGGCAGGTCCAGTGGGTGACGTCGATGGCGGCCTCGGTCGGGCCGTACAG